>NZ_JBCLVC010000001.1:0-12835 GCF_039548475.1 Luteimonas yanweni
CCCACAAAGGCAGCTGTTCCCACCAGGGCAGTTGCTCCCGCAAAGGCAGCTGACGGGGGGAAGGAGTCGCGGGATTTCAGGCGGAGGCCGGGGGGATCTCGCGGAGCTTGCCTTCGTGGAGTTCGAGGACGCGGTCGAGCCTGCGGGCGAGGCGGCGGTCATGGGTGACCAGGACCAGGCTGGTGCGTTCGGCGCGGTTGAGCTCAAGCATGAGTTCGAACACGGTGGCGGCAGTCTTTTCGTCGAGGTTCCCGGTGGGTTCGTCGCCGAGCACGCAGGCGGGGCGGTTGACCAGGGCGCGGGCCACGGCGGCGCGCTGGCGTTCGCCACCGGAGAGTTCGCCCGGTTTGTGCTCAAGGCGATGGCCGAGGCCGACCGATTCCAGCAGCGTGCGGGCGCGCGCGGACGCGTCTGCTACGCCGGCACCCGACAGCAGCACCGGCAGGATGACGTTTTCGAGCGCGGTGAACTCGGGCAGCAGATGGTGGAACTGGTAGACGAAGCCCAGCGCGCGGTTGCGCAGGCGGCCGCGCTCGGCGTCCGACAGCGCGCTCATGCGCTGGCCGGTGACATAGACCTCGCCGGCGGTGGGCGTGTCGAGGCCGCCCAGGAGGTGCAGCAGCGTGCTCTTGCCAGCGCCTGATGCGCCGAGGATCGCCACCGTCTCGCCGGCGGACACGGACAGGTCGAGCCCGTCGAAGACCGGTGTATGCATGCGGCCTTCGGCATAGGTCTTGCCCAGGGCTCCGGCTCCGACGACTTCGTCGGCATGGCGCTCCGTCACGTCGACGGCACCGGCTCTGGCACCGGCACTGGCACTGGCACCGGCACCCGATACAGCAACCGCGCGCATCCGGGCGTCCTTCGCGTTCGGCTCATTCATAGCGCAGCGCCTCCGCCGGGTCGGTGCGCGCCGCGCGCCGCGCCGGGTAGATGGTGGCCAGGAAGGCCATGGCCAGCGCGACCAGGGCGACGATCACGATGTCCCGCGCGCTCAGCTCGGTCGGAAGCCCGGTGATGTAGTAGACGTCGGCCGGCATCAGCTCGGCGCCGGTCACGGCCTCGATCAAACGCAGGATGCGCTCGAGGTTGAGCGTCAGGGCGATGCCGCCGACCACGCCCAGCACGGTGCCGAACACGCCGATCAGCGAGCCCTGCACCATGAACACCTGCATCACCCCGCCCGGCGTGAGCCCGAGGGTGCGCAGGATGGCGATGTCGGACTGCTTGTCGGTCACCAGCATCACCTGCGACGACACCAGGTTGAAGGCGCCCATGGCGATGATCAGCGACAGCAGGATCGCGATCATGGTCTTCTCGAGCTTCAGCGCGCGGAACAGGTGCGCGTTTTCCATCGTCCAGTCGCTGACCATGTACGGGCCCTGGAGCTTCAGCGCCAGGTCGCGCGCCACGGCATAGGCCTGGTCCATGTCGTGCATGTGCAGGCGCACGCCGGTCACGCCATCACCCATGCGCAGCAGGCGCTGCAGGTCCTGGATGTTGACCACCGCCAGGCCCTTGTCGAACTCCTGGTAGCCGGCCTCGAACACGCCGCTGACGGTGAAGCGCTTGAGCTGCGGCACCGCGCCCATGGGCGTGGCCTGGAAGTCGGTGGTGACCACCACGCTGTCGCCGGTACGCACGCCCAGCCACGCCGCCAGCTCGCGGCCGAGCACGATGTTGTAGCTGCGCGGGGTCAGCGTATCCAGGCTGCCTTCGACCATGCGCTCGCCCAGCACCGAGACCTTGGCCTCGTCCGCGGGGGTGATGCCGCGGACCATGGCGGGCTCGCGGCGCTTGCCCGAGAGCAGCGCTTCGGTGGAGATATAGGGCGCGGCCCCGGCCACTCGCGGGTCGGCCACGGCGGCATCGACCGCCTGCTGCCAGTCCTGCATCGGCTCGCCGTGCGCGCTGACGGTCGCGTGCTGCGTCATCTGCAGCATGCGGTCGCGGATCTCGCGCTGGAACCCGCTCATCACCGCAAGCGTGGTGATCAGCGCGGTCACGCCAATGGCGATGCCGAGGATGGAGGCCAGCGAGATGAAGGAGATGAAGCCGTTGCGGCGCTTGGCGCGGAGATAGCGCAGGCCGATGGCGACAGGTAGTGGTTTGAACATCGGGTCTCGCCGGCTGTAAGGCCGCTATGGTGCCACCGATGGCCCGGCGCGCGCAGTGGGCAGCCTGTCGACGGCCAGCCGCAGTTCACGGCGCCAGCGCGGCGGCAGGGTGTCGGGCCACCAGGCCAGGCGTCCGTGGCGGCCTTCGGCCTCGCGCCAGGAGAGGAAGGCCAGCGGGCCGCGCCACTGCAGCTGGAGCCCGGTCACTTCCTGATCGTCGACCAGCACGCGGCCGTCGGCGGTGAACAGCAGGCTGCGCGGCGCCTGGCGCCACTCGCGTGCCGCCGAATGCAGGCCCTGGAGCGCGGTGGCCGCGGCCAGCAGCCAGGCCGCGGCGCGCGGCAGCTCGCTGGCCAGCACCGCGACTGGCGCAAGCATGCCCAGAAGGACCAAAACCAGCGAAGGCCAGCGCGACGCCCGCCAGTCAATGCGGCAGGGCGCGGATCCTGTCGACCAGTGCGGCGAGCGCGTCGTCATCCGGGCGTTGGTGGCCGAGGAACCATTTCCACAGCCTATCGTCCTCGCTGTCCAGCAGCCGCAGGAAGACCGCGCGCTCCGCCGTCGGGGATTGCCGCCATTCGCGATCGAGCCAGCGCTCGAGCAGCTGGTCCAACTCGCGCATGCCGCGCCGGCAGCGCCAGCGCAGGCGGCGGAACTCGGCCTCGTCGTCGGGCTTGGGCTTGTCGGCGGGCGCGCTGTCGTGAGGTGTGCTCATACCAGGAACAGGTACCAGGCCAGGCGGATCCACAGCAACGCCAGCACGAAAAAGCCGGCGATGAACACCTGGAAGCGATGCATGACCTTGTTGGAGCCGCACTGGATCACGCTGTGCACGATACGCAGGCCGACGAAGGCCCAGGCCAGGCCCAGCACCCATGGATCCTGCACGCGCGCGGCCATCGCCACGGCCACCGCGAAGTAGAACAGCACCGGCAGTTCGAACAGGTTGCGGTAGTTGTCGGACGCGCGGGTATCGGTGAGCCGCTGCGCGATCTGCGCCGACAGTGCCACCGACTGCGGATGCACGCGCTCGCGCTTCATCACCGACACGCGCCGGCGGTACATCACCACCGCCACCACGAAGGTCAGCGCGACCAGGACCACGGCCGGCCACAGGATCAGGTTGCTCGTCATCGCTCCCCCGGATACGAACGCGCCGGCGGGTGCCGGCGCGGTGTTGATCAGACCTGGCGGGCCAGCATCAGCTGCTTGATCTCGCTGATGGCCTTGGCGGGGTTGAGCCCCTTGGGGCAGGTCCGCGTGCAGTTCATGATGGTGTGGCAGCGGTAGAGCTTGAACGGGTCCTCGAGGTCGTCGAGTCGCGCACCGGTGTCTTCGTCGCGGGAGTCGACGATCCAGCGATAGGCCTGGAGCAGGATCGCGGGGCCGAGGTAGCGATCGCCGTTCCACCAGTAGCTGGGGCACGCGGTGCTGCAGCAGGCGCACAGGATGCACTCGTACAGGCCGTCGAGCTTGGCGCGGTCCTCCTTCGACTGCAGGCGCTCGCGGTCCGGCGGCGGCGAGCTCTGGGTGCGGATCCAGGGCTGGATGGAGGCGTACTGGGCGTAGAAGTGGGTCAAGTCAGGAACCAGGTCCTTGACCACCTCCATGTGCGGCAGCGGGTAGATCGGCACCTCGCCCTTGCCGCAGTCGTCGATGGCCTTGGTGCAGGCCAGCGTGTTGGTGCCGTCGATGTTCATCGCGCACGAACCGCAGATGCCCTCGCGGCAGGACCTGCGGAAGGTCAGCGTGGGATCGATCTCGTTCTTGATCTTGATCAGCGCGTCGAGAACCATCGGCCCGCACTTGTCGAGGTCGACCTCGTAGGTGTCGGTGCGCGGGTTTTCGCTGTCGTCCGGGCTCCAGCGGTAGACCTTGAACTCGCGCACGCGTGACGACCCGGCGGGTGCGGCGAAGTGCTTGCCCTTGTGGACCCTGGAGTTCCTGGGGAGGGAAAATTCAGCCATCTGCTTCGATCCTAGTAGACGCGCGCAACGGGCGGGACGACTTCGACCTCGTCGTCGAGCGTGTACATGTGCACCGGGCGGTAGTCGATGCGGGTGTTGCCCGCCTCGTCCACCCAGGTCAGCGAGTGCTTCTGCCATTCGGCGTCGTTTCGGTCCGGGAAGTCCTCGCGTGCGTGTGCGCCGCGCGATTCCTTGCGGTTTTCCGCAGACACGATGGTGGCCAGCGACAGGCCGAGCAGGTTCTGCAGCTCCATGGTCTCGATCAGGTCCGAGTTCCAGACCAGCGAGCGGTCGCTGACCTTGACGTCGGCGAACGAGGCGTGGATGTCGCGGATCTTCGCCACGCCCTCGGCCAGGGTTTCGCCGGTGCGGAACACCGCAGCGTCGGCCTGCATGGTGCGCTGCATGTTGTCGCGGATCACCGCCGTCGGCGTATCACCGTTGGCATGTCGCAGCTTGTCGAGGTTGGCCAGCGCCTTGTCGCAGGCATCCGTGGCCAGGCGCTTGTGCGGCGCGCCGGGTTTGATGGTCTCGGCGCAGCGGTTGGCCACCGCGCGGCCGAACACCACCAGGTCCAGCAGCGAGTTCGAGCCCAGGCGGTTGGCGCCGTGCACCGAGACGCAGGCGGCCTCGCCGATGGCGTACAGGCCCGGCACCACGGAATCCGGGTTGCCGTCCTTTAGCTGCACCACTTCGCCGTGGTAGTTGGTCGGCACGCCGCCCATGTTGTAGTGCACGGTGGGGATGACCGGGATCGGCTGCTTCTCGACGTCGACGCCGGCAAAGATCCGCGCGGACTCCGAGATGCCCGGAAGCTTCTCGTGGATGTCCTTGGGATCGAGATGGGTCAGGTCGAGGTGGATGTGGTCCTTGTGCTCGCCGACGCCGCGGCCTTCGCGGATCTCGATGGTCATCGAGCGGCTGACGACGTCGCGGCTGGCGAGGTCCTTGGCGTTGGGCGCGTAGCGCTCCATGAAGCGTTCGCCGTTGGAATTGCGCAGGATGCCGCCTTCGCCGCGCACGCCCTCGGTGATCAGGCAGCCGGCGCCGTAGATGCCGGTGGGATGGAACTGCACGAACTCCATGTCCTGCAGGCCAAGCCCGGCGCGCAGCGCCATGCCGCCGCCGTCGCCGGTGCAGGTATGGGCGGACGTTGCGGAAAAATAGGCGCGGCCGTAGCCGCCGGTGGCCAGCACCGTGCCCTGGGCGCGGAACAGGTGCAGCGTGCCCTCGGCCATGTCGATGGCAAGCACGCCGCGGCAGGCGCCCTCCTCGTCCATGATCAGGTCGAGCGCGAAATACTCGATGAAGAACTCGGCCTTGTGCGCCAGCGACTGCTGGTACAGCGTGTGCAGCATGGCGTGGCCGGTACGGTCGGCCGCGGCGCAGGTGCGCTGCGCGGTGCCCTTGCCGTAGTGCGTGGTCATGCCGCCGAAGGGACGCTGGTAGATCTTGCCCTCTTCTGTTCGCGAAAACGGCACGCCCTGGTGCTCGAGCTCGATGATCGCGGGGATGGCCTCGCGGCACATGTACTGGATGGCGTCCTGGTCGCCCAGCCAGTCGGAGCCCTTGATGGTGTCGTAGAAGTGGAAGCGCCAGTCGTCTTCGCCCATGTTGCCGAGCGCGGCCGAGATGCCGCCCTGCGCCGCGACCGTGTGCGAACGGGTCGGGAACACCTTGGTGATGCAGGCGGTACGCAGGCCCTTCTGGGCCAGGCCGAAGGTGGCGCGGAGGCCGGCGCCGCCGGCCCCGACCACGATCATGTCGTAGTTGTGTTCAGTGATCTTGTAGGCGTTGGTCATTTCGGGCGTCTTGTCAGGCCAGCAGCGCGATGCGGGCGATCGCGTACAGCGATCCCAGCGCGCCGAGCACGCAGAGGAGGATGTTGAGCACCAGCAGCGTGAGCTCGACGGCGCGGTTGTGCACGTAGTCTTCGATCACCACCTGGAGGCCGAGCTTCGCGTGCCAGAACAGCGCCATCACGAACAGCGCCATGAGGATGGCGTTGTAGGGGCGCGAGAACACGTCGTACACGCGGGCCAGGTCGGCGCCGACCATCGATACCAGGGTGCCGACCAGCCACGGCACCAACAGCGCCAGCACCACGGCGGTCACGCGCTGCCACCAGAAATGGCCGGTGCCGGACTTGGCCGAACCCAGGCGGCGCGCGCGCGACAGCGGCGTGCGGTAGTCGGGGGTCACCTTGACGTCGCTCATGCCGATGCTCCCAGTGCCACGAACCAGATCAGCGCGGTCAGCACCACGGTGAGCCCGAACACGGTATAGCCGGACCGGTAGACCTCGGGAATTTCCATGCCCCAGCCGGCATCCCACAGCATGTGGCGGATGCCGTTGAGCAGGTGGAAGACCAGGGCCGCCGAGAACCCGAACAGCGCGACCTTGCCCAGGGGCGAGGCCAGGCAGGCGGCGGCGGAGGCATAGGCCTCGCCGCCGGCGGCGACGGCAAGCAGCCACCACGCGAGTCCGAACGCGCCGACCACCAGCACGATGCCGGTGGCACGGTGCAGGATCGACATGAGCATGGTGATCTGCCAGCGGTACACCTGGAGGTGCGGCGACAGGGGGCGGTTGGAATGGGTCATCGCGGCAGGCGTCTCTTGCTGGGCGGCGGCAGCGCCGCGTTGGCTTACGAAGGTCTTGCTGTGGCCGCGTCCGGCGGCTCCGCATCAGAAATCGATGCAGCGTCCGTTCTTCTCCCAGTCGCCGTAGCGCGTTGGATCAGGGCCGTCGCGCCCGCCGAACTCGGGCGCCGGCGCTGATGCCGGAGCGTCGCCCGGGGGGCTCGCCGGGGGCGTGTCCGGGGGCGTTTCGCCTATGATTGGGGGATCTTGCACGAGCCGAAGTCTACGTCCCGGAGCACAGTTTGGACAAGCCAAGCGCCGCGCAGGCGCCGTTTTTCGCCCTTTCCGACCATGCCCTGCTCGCGCTTGAAGGCCGCGACGCGATCGCCTTCGCGCAGGCGCAGTTCATGGGCGACCTTTCGAAGCTGGCCGACGGCCAGTGGCAGTGGAGCGGCTGGCTGACGCCGAAGGGCCGCCTGCAGGCGCTGTTCGCGCTGCTGCGCGTGGGCCCGGAAACGGTGTGGCTGCTGCTGCCCGACGGCGATGCCGAAGCGCTGTCCGCGGCGCTGGGGCGCTTCCTGTTCCGCAGCAAGGTGAAGCTGCGGGTGCCGGGGGATGCATCGATATGCGGCAAATTCAGTGCACCAACCGCCGCCGCGGGCGCGAGCACGGCCACCGATGACATGGGCCGCGTCGAGTTCGATTTCGGCGACGGCAGCACGCCACGCACGCTGCGCATCGCGACCGGCGGCGAGGCTGTCGATACCGATGCCAATGCCAATGCCGGTGCCGATGCCGGTGCCGCGGGTGGCTTTGGCGCCGAAGCCGAAGCCGAAGCCGATGTCGATACCGACGCCCGTGCCCGCTGGCGCGCCTTCGACATCGCGCACGGCCTGCCGCGACCCGGCACCGCCACGCTTGAAGCCTTCACGCCGCAGCAGCTGTCGCTGGAGCGCCTGCGCGCCTACAGCGTGCACAAGGGCTGCTATCCCGGACAGGAAATCGTGGCCCGCACCCACTTCCTGGGACAGGCCAAGCGCGGGTTGGCGCTGTTCGGCAGCGCCTCCGCGCCGGCCGCGGGCGCACAGGTGATGGAGGGCGGCCGCGCGCTCGGGACGGTGGTCGCGGCCACCGCGGCCGCCGGCGAGGCATCCGGCCACGCTGCGCTGGTGCTGGCGGTGCTGCCGCTCGACCGCCCGGAGGACGCGCCGGCCCTGCACGCGGACGGCGTGGCCCTGGCCCCGCTCGCGCTGCGGGACGGCCTGGCGCGCTGACCCCTGGCGAGCGTTCCGGGCCGCGGAGTGCCGGAACCGCGACCACGGTTGCAGTTCGGACACGCGTCGACGCTATGCTCGGGCCCAGGGGATCCGGAGGCGGACGCCAGGCATGGGGCCCGGCGCCGCCGCAACGAACCAGGGGAATCACACATGTATCGACAGTGGAAGCCGTCCTTGGCCGCGCTCGCGGCCACCTGCCTGATCGCCGCATGCGCCACCGCGCCCGAACCCGCCCCGGCGCCCGAGGCGCCACCGCCGCCGGCCTCGTTCAACCACACGCTGTCCGGCGATGCGCTGTTCGCATTCGGCAAGGCCAGCGTGGAGAACCTGAGCGATGCGGGCCGTGCCGAGCTCGATGACCTGGCGGCGCGGGTACTTGCGACGCCCGACATCGAGGCGGTGCACGTGATCGGCCACAGCGATCGCATCGGCAAGGACGCGGCGAACGTGGAGCTGTCGCGCAAGCGCGCGGCGGCGGTGCGGGATCATCTGATTGCCGCTGGTGTTCTGACGGAACAGGTCACGGCCGTGGGGCGTGGCAGCGTGGAGCCCGTGGCCGCGTGCGATGGCGAGAAGGGGCAGGCGTTGATTGATTGCCTGGCTCCGAACCGGCGGGTCGAGGTGAGGGTTGTGGCGCCTTAAGGGTCTCGCTTGGGTTGGCGGGGGCGGAGGGCGGGCAGGTATTCCGCCGGCGTCGCAGTGAAGCCGCTCCTTATTGCCGGCGGAATACCCACCCACCCTCCGCTGCCATCGGCGCGGTGGGGTGGTGGGAAAGGCAGGGGCGTCGCGCATTTGATTTTCCCTGCGGCCCACGGGAAGGCGCTGCAAGGCGGGTTGGGGGGTGCGCAGTGGGCATAAAGACCACCACGTGGTCAGCCCACGGAGTACCCACCAGCCCGCCGTACCGCGCGCCTTCGGCGATCCGTCGCAACGGGTGGGAATCGCAGCTGTAGCTGCTCCCACACAGATCCGGCGAGGACGCCGGACGCGGTCAGTTGGCAACGAGGACGCCGAGCGCGCTCAGGTGGCGGCGAGGCGGTCGGCGGCGGCGACGATTTCCTCTTCCGACGGGATCACCAGGAAGGCGGCGCCGGCCAGGGGAGTGAAGGTGTCGGCGCCGGTGACGCGCAGGAAGGGGCGCGCGGCGAAGCCGCCTTCGACGATCGCGGTCACGATGCCCTCGCCCACGCCGGCGCTGCGGCGGCCTTCGTCGACGATCAGCATGCGGGTCGCGCTCGCGGCCTGCTCGCGGATGAAGTCCTCGTTGAGCGGGACCAGCCAGCGCAGGTCGACCACGCGCACCTTCCAGCCGTGCTTTGCCTCGATGGCGCGCGCGGCGCGCAGGCTCATCGGCACGCCGTTGCCGTAGCTGAAGATCACCAGGTCCTCGTGGTCCTCGTCGTAGACGCGGCCTTCGCCGAGCTCCATCGACTCGCCCGGGGCCGGGAACTCCGTCAGCCAGCCGCCGTCGCCGGGTTCGTGAAGGTCCTTGGTCATGTACAGCGCGATCGGCTCGAGGAAGGCGCAGACGCGGCCGTCGACCTTGGCCAGCGCCATCATCGTGCGCAGCATGGTGGCAGCGTCGTCGCCGCGGCTGGGGCAGCCGACCACCAGGCCCGGGATGTCGCGCAGCGCGGTGATCGAGTTGTCGTTGTGGAAGTGCCCGCCAAAGCCGCGCTGGTAGCCGAGCGATGCGATGCGCATCACCATCGGGTTGCGGTACTGGCCGTTGCTGAAAAACTGCAGTGACGCCGCCTCGCCGCGGATCTGGTCGCAGGCGTTGTGGAAATAGGCCAGGTACTGGATCTCGGGCATGGGCAGCAGGCCCATGTTGGCGTAGCCCTGGGCCAGGCCGAGGATCACGGTTTCGTCGAGCAGGGTGTTGAACACGCGGCGCGCGCCGAAGGACTTCTGCAGGCCCTTGGTGACGGTGTAGACGCCGCCCTTCTGGGCCACGTCTTCGCCGAACAGCAGGGCTTCGGGGTACTTCGCGAACAGGTCGTGCAGGGCCTGGTTGATCTGGACGGCAAGGTGCTTCGGCGGCTGGTTCTCGGGCAGCTTGGCTGCGCCGCCGAACACGTCCAGCCGGCGCTCTTCGTAATCGGCGCGCCCGGCCTCGGCGGCCACGGCGTCGGGCGTGTAGGGAGCCAGCGGCGCCATCACGTCTTCGAGATTGTCCAGGCGCGGGCGGCTGTCGGCGTCCTCGGCGGCGGCGAAGCACTTCGCGCGCGTGGCCTCGTACAGGTCGATGACGTCGTCCTTGGACATCAGCCCGGATTCGAGCGCGATCGCGGCCGAACGCAGCAGCGGGTCGGTGGCCTCGACCGCGCACAGTTCTTCGATCGAGCGCCATTCGATCTCGAAGTCGGTGCCGGCGTGGCCCATGATCCGGGTGGTGCGCAGGTGCAGGAAGGTGGGGCGGCGGGTGCGGCGGCAGTGGTCGACCGCGCGCTGCACGTCGCCATAGCCGGTCGCCAGGTCCAGGCCGTCGGCGGTGAAATAGTCGAGGTCCGGGCGCTGCGCGAAGTTGCGCGCGATCCAGCCGTCGGGCGTCTTCACCGAGATGCCGATGCCGTTGTCTTCGCACACGAACAGCACCGGCGCCGGCAGCTTCTGGTAGGCGGTCCAGGCGGCGGCGTTGAACGCGGTCTGGGCGGTGGCGTGGTTGCTGGATGCATCACCGAACGAGCAGATGGCGATGCTGTCGCCCGGCACCGGCAGCGGGTGGCCGATGCGCCTGCCCTGCTCGATCGCAACCGCGGTGCCGAAGGCCTTGGGCAGGTGCGATGCGATGGTGGACGTCTGCGGCAGCACCCACAGCGGCTTGCTGCCCCACACCTTGTGGCGACCGCCCGAGGCCGGATCGTCCTTTGACGCCGCGAACGACAGCGCCGAATCCATCACCGGATCCATGCCCGGAAGCTTGCGGAAGCGCTCGGCCATGAAGCCACCGGAGCGGTAATGCAGGAACGCGGGATCGGTGTGGCGCGTGGCGCGTGCGACCATCGCGTTGCCCTCGTGGCCGCTGGACCCGATGGTGTAGAAGACCTTGTTCTGCACCCGCAGCACGCGCGCCATCAGGTCCAGGTGGCGGCTGATCAGCTGCGATTCGAACAGCTCCATGAAGCCGGAGGCGTCGAGCGCGCTGCCTGGCAGGATGGCGTCGCCGGCGGCGGGCGCGTGGCCGACGCCGCCCTCCCAGCCGCGCACGAACTCGCTGAAATTGACGTCGCAGATCTCGGCGCGGTTGAGGCCGCGCATGCGCGCGGGGATCGGGGACGGAACGCTGGAACGTGTCATGGCTTGCGATGCTCCGGACGGGGCTGGCATGAAGGCTGGGATCGGTGGCGGGACGGGATCACAGGACCCCGCCCCTTGAGAAATAGACGACGGCGGCGACCAGCCCCACGACCAGCGCCAGGCCGACCAGGAACAGGAAGGACAGCGCGAATGCGCCGAACATCTTCGCGCGCCCGGTGGATGCCGCCACCGCGCCCGCGTTGACGCTGGTCACGAGGCTCCAGCACAGGCCGGTGAGCACCAGCAGCACCGCGAGCAGGACGCCGGGAAGGTCGGACGGCTGCATTTCATGGCCGTCGGCAAAGACCTCGATCCGACCACCGAGCGCCATGCCGGCAAGCAGCAGGAACAGCAGGTAGGGCACGCATGCCCAGGCGGCGGCCAGCAGCAGGTTGCCGTAGCCGGCGCGTACTGAAAGCATGCGCAGGCAACCCATCAGCAACAGCGTGTAGAGCGGGAACCAGGCCAGCGACGACACAAGGCTCACGATCGCCAGCACCAGGTTGCCGCCGAGGGACTCGTCGACGAAGTCGGGCGCCGCGCCCAGCACGGCGGTCAACGCCATCAGCGCCAGCGCCGGCCACCACGCGCGCGGGCGCTGCAGCAGCGTCGCCATCGTCGGCCTGGGCGCGAACAGCATTCCCGACAGCCGGTCCCTGCGCCTGCGCCTCCATGCCAGGCCCAGCAGCGCGGCCAGGGCGACGGTGGCCGCCGCTGGCCAGGCCCAGTCCGCCGCGCGCGCGGAAAAAACGGCCGGCGTTGCGTCCAGGTCGACCTGGTACGCCAGCAGGTCCCTGGCGCGCTCCATGTCGGTGCGGAAGCGGGCGTAGTCGGCGGCCGGGACGTCGTCGGCGTGGCGGCGCCAGCTGCCCGAGACCACCAGGTCATCGCCCTCCACGTCCACGCGGCGTTCGAACGTGAACCACGGGTTCTCGACCCGATCTTCGCCGGGCGTGATGGACCAGCCGCGCGGATAGTCGACGCGGATCGTGTGCGTTGCGTACTGCGGCCCTGCGAGCAGCCGCGGCGCGGTCCTCGTGCCCTGCGCCAGGGTCGGCAACCAGTCGCCAAGCTGGAACAGGACGATGCCGAAGGCCTGGCCGTCCCGCTGCAGGTTCCAGTCCAGGCGGTAGCCCTCGACCGTGCGCATCACGCCCGGCGCCGGCGGCTCGGCCGCATCGGGCCTGCCGGCGGCGGCAATGCCGTCGTAGAACGAGCGCATATAGGACAGATAGCGTTCACCAATATCGTCGCGGGCGCTGTCCTCGTACTGCACGCGCCGGTCCTCGGCCTCGCCGCGGCGGTAGTCGGTCACGACGCCGAACAGCGCCCGGGCCTCGCCGCCGGACGCGTGCAGGCGGATCCGCTGCGTGACTTCGACGTCCGGCAGCGCGGGCTCCGGCGTGGGGATCTCCACCAGGCCGCCGCCCGCATGTATGGGCAGGCCGTAGCGGAACGGCAGCGGCTCGCGCGCGTGCAGCGGCGCACGCTCGCGGCTGCGCGTGGCGTCGATCCAGACGTCGCCGGCGTCGGGGGGGGGGGGAAACACAAAACGACGGACGAAAAATAGAGCGGGAAGAAGCGGGGAGGAG
>NZ_JBCLVC010000002.1:0-228857 GCF_039548475.1 Luteimonas yanweni
TTCTAGTGTCTGTGTGTGGCGTCGATCCAGGTGTTGCTGGCTTTGTTGCCCACCCCCACCACGACATGGTCGAAGGCCAGCGGGCTGGGCAGGCGCTGGGCGACCGCGCTGCGCGCATGGGTGTTGACCAGCACGGGCTCGGCTTCGATGCCGGCTTCGGCCAGCAGCGACACCAGCAGCGACGACTTGTCCTTGCAGTCGCCGAAGCGGCGCTCGAGCGTGGTTTCGGGCGGGCTGGGCGCGTGGGAATGGCTGCCCATGTCGATCGCGGTGTAGCGCACCTCGCCCTGCACGAAGGCGATCGCGCGCTCCATCGAGCCCACCGGATCGGCCGCGTCCAGCTGCAGCTTCGCGACCAGCTCCGCCGCCAGCGCGCGGTCCCGCAGCCGCGCCGGATACAGCGGCTTCGCCCAGGCGGCGACCGCGGGCCAGTCCTCCAGGGTGGACACGCGCAGGCGTCCGAAGCCGTCGTGCCACGCCGGCGTATCGTCGTCCTCGACGATGCGCGGCAGGTCGGAGGCCCGGAATTCCAGGCTGCGGTAGCCGCCGCCACCGCCCTGCACGACGCTGTATCCGGGCCCGTCGACGCGGTGCCGCAGGGTGACATCGGGACGGTGCAGGAAAAGCACGCGGCGCTCGGCCAGGGCGATGCCGTAGCCGGCCGCGTAAGTGTCGTGGTATTCGCTGCCGAAGATCGGGTTGGCGCCGGTGACGCTGAAGCGGTAGTCGATGCGGTCGCCCACGCGCACGTCCGGCACCGTGACCTGGACCGTCAGGCGGCCGTCGAGGATCCCGGACTCCATGTCCGACTCGCGGCGCAGCACCTGGATGTCGGCGCGCGGCCGGCGGTCGATGCGCCCGCCGGCGCGCAGCAGCTCGACCGCGTGGATCTCCACGCGCTGGTACAGCGGCTGGAAGTCGATCGACAGGCGCGCCGCGTCCGCAAGCGCACGCTCGCTGATGACGCGCTCCACCAGTCGCCTGTGCCAGACCGGCTCGGCGCCCAGCAGGTTGACCTGGTCATCGACCAGCAGGAAGCGGACATCGTCGGCGACCGCTGCGGTGCCGGCGTCACCGCGAACCGGCTGCAGCTCGATCCAACCCGGGTCCGGCGCGACGCCGGGCTGCGTGGCGCCCTGCGCTGGCGCAGCGCACAGCGCGACGGCCAGCGCGACCAGGCAGGCCACCAGGGTCCCGCGATGAATCAACACGACGCCTGCTGCTCCCGCCGGCGTGCCTGCCACTGCTCGCGCGTCTGGCCCCAGATCTCGACCGGCGCGTCCTCGTAGGGTGCAGGCAGCCGCCCGGGACCCTTCAGGGCCGACCCGAGGCGCTTGGCCACCTGCTGCGACGCCAGGTTCTCCGGCGCGATGCAGTGGATGAAATCGTCCCAGCCCAGGTTCGCGAGCGCCCAGTCGATCGCGGCGGTCGCGGCTTCGGTGGCGTAGCCCCTGCCCCAGGCATCGGGATGGAAGGAATAGCCGATCTCGTTGCCCGGCCAGCCCTCGGGTTTCCACGGCCCGGCCTGGCCCAGCCAGAGGCCGCTGTCCCGGTCGATGATCGAGAACATGCCGAAGCCCTGCAGCACCCACGCGCCGGGCTGCTGCAGAAACCTGCGCCAGGCCGCGGCGCGCGGGGCATGGCCGCCGATGTGGCGCGCGGCCTGCTCGTCGCCGATCAGCTCGGCGAAACGGTCGAAGTCTTCGATCCGCGGCACGCGCAGCACGAGTCGTTCGGTTTCGAGTCGGATATCGGCCTGGGACATGGCGGATCTACCTGTGGCGCTTGGACCGATGTGGCGCCGAGGGTACGGCGCCCCGGATGGCGACTCAGCCGCCGAAGGCGTTGATGCCCGTCAGCTCGCGGCCCACCACCAGCTGGTGCACGGTTTCCGTGCCTTCGTAGGTGATCACCGATTCCAGGTTGAGCGCATGGCGGATCGGGCTGTGCTCGGTGGTGATGCCGGCGCCGCCCAGCAGGTCGCGTGCTTCGCGGGCGATGTCGATCGCCATGCGGCAGTTGTTCCACTTCGCCACGCTCACCTGGGTCGGCTGCATCTTGCCGGCGTCCTTCAGGCGGCCGAGCTGCAGGCTCAGCAGCTGCGCGGAGGTGATGCGACGGGCCCAGTCGGCCATCTTCAGCTGCGCGCTCTGGGTCGCCGCCACCGGGCGGCCGAACAGGATGCGTTCCTTGCTGTAGTTGAGCGCTTCGTCCAGGCAGGCGATGGCCGCGCCGATCGGCCCCCAGGTGATGCCGTAGCGGGCCTGGGTCAGGCAGCCCAGCGGACCCTTGAGGCCCTTCACGTTCGGCAGCCGGTTGGCTTCGGGCACGCGCACGCCGTCGAAGAACAGCGCGCTGGTGACCGAGGCGCGCAGGCTCATCTTGTGCTTGACCTCCTGCGCCTTGAAGCCGGCGAAGTCCTTCTCGACCACGAAGCCCTGGATGCCGTCGTCGGTCTGCGCCCAGACGATCGCGATGTCGGCGAGGTTGCCGTTGGTGATCCACATCTTGGAGCCGTTGAGGATCCAGTCGTCGCCGTCGCGCTTCGCATGGGTCTTCATGTTGGCGGGGTCTGAACCGCCGTGCGCCTCGGTCAGGCCGAAGCAGCCGATGACCTTGCCCGCGGCCATGTCCGGCAGCCAGCGCTTCTTCTGCTCTTCGGTGCCGTAGGCGAAGATCGGATACATGCACAGCGAGGACTGCACGCTGGCGAAGCTGCGCAGGCCGGAATCGCCGCGCTCGAGCTCCTGGCAGATCAGGCCGTAGCTGACGTAGTTGAGCTCCGAACCGCCGTATTCGGCCGGAAGCGTCGCGCCCAGCAGGCCGAGGCCCGCGATCTCCGGGATCAGCTCCTTCGGGAAACGGCCTTCGTCGAAACACTCGCCGATGATCGGCAGCACGCGCTCATCGGTGAACCGGGCCACGGTGTCCTGCACCGCTTGCTCCTCTTCGCTGAGCAGGGAGCGGACGTCGTAAAGGTCGTACGGATTCAGGGCCATGCAAGCGCAACCGTCAGCGGGAAACCCCGCATTGTAGCGGCGCCCGGACACCCTTTGGGCCACCATCGCCGCACCTCCCCTGTGGGAGCGGCTCCCTTGCCTCGATGGGCTCCCCTGCCTGCTTCTGTGGGAGCGGGCTATAGCCGCATCGGGCTCCGGCAAGACCATTCGCTCTGCCCCTGTGGGAGCGGCTATAGCCGCGATCGGGCTGCGGCAAAACCATTCGCGGCCATGGCCGCTCCCACAAAGTCCCATGGGCCAGAAACAGGATGGCCGCAACCCGGGAGGGGGTGCGGCCATCGTTTCATCACTGGCGCGGGCGGATCAGCCGCGGTCGGTGCCACTGTCCAGGGCGGCGACCTGGGTCACCACCTGGCCATCGATCACCGGCAGGCGGTCGCCGGGGCGCTCGTCCATGCGGATGCTGCGCTCGACGCCGTCATAGCTGTAGGTGACGTCGTAGCCGACGGTCACGTCGGTATCACCCAGGGCGATGCGGTTGCCGGGCTTGCTGTCGGTGCGCATGGTGCCGGTGGTGCCGTCCGGGTTGCGGTAGGTCACCGTGTAGGCGACCACGCGCGAGGACTGCGAGCTGTCCTGCACCGTGCGGCACTGGCGGTCGACGCGCTCGACCACCTGGCCGCCGACGTGGCGGCGGTCGACCGCGCGGCCGGCGAACCCGCCGCCCACCGCACCGGCGACCGTGGCCAGCTTGCGGCCGTTGCCGCTGCCGACCTGGTTGCCCACCAGGCCGCCGATGACCGCGCCGGCCACGGTGCCGCCAACGTTGCCGTCGCGCTCAGGCAGGCGCTCCTGCACCACCACGTCATTGCAGACCTCGCGCGGGCTGCTGCTGGTGGTGGTTTCACGGATGGCTTCGGAGCCGATCACGGTGGCGTACTGCGCCTCGCGCTCGGTCACCGGCTCGATGGCGAGCACGCGCGCGTATTCGAGCCGGCCGTCGACCGGGATCGCCGCGTCGTCGTTGAAGCCCAGGGCGCCGTCACCATCTGAATCCACCAGGCCCGAAGCCGGTGCGATGTCGGCGCGCGGCGCATCGTCGCGGTTGCCCTGGAATGCGGCGACGGCGACGCCGCCGACCAGCAGCGAGGCAAGGGCGATGGCAAGCGTGTTGTTTTTCATATCGGGCTCCTCGGGGGCGAAAGCGCCGGTTGTCGGGGTATGGCCATGGAGTGGATCTGGCGTAACGGGATTCGAACATTCGCAGCCTGAACCTGTGCGGAGCCGATGGCTTGGGACTGCATGGGGCGTGAACCTGTCCCCACTCCGCTGCGTGCTAGCGTGCCGTTCACGTGTCCACCGAGGCCGATGACCGTGCCCAATCCCTTCCTTGTCGCCCCATTGCTGCGCTGGCTCGGGCGCCTGAGCTACCCCAGGTTGTTCATGGTGGCCGCGGCGCTGTTCGTGCTCAACCTGTTCGTACCCGACCCCCTGCCCTTCATCGACGAACTGCTGATGGGCATGGGCGTGCTGTTGATCTCGCGCCGCAAGCGCAAGGGCGGGCCGCCGCAGGGCCGGGTGATCGACGGCGAAGCCCGCCGCGGCTGAGCGCGATGCTGGTCGATTCGCATTGCCACCTGGATGCCGGCGAGTTCGATCGCGACCGCGGCGAGGTCGTCGCCCGGGCCCGTGCGGCGGGCGTGAGCATGCAGGTGCTGCCGGCCACGCACGCCGACGAATGGCCGGCCCTGCGCGAGGCCGCGGCGGCGGACCCCGGCCTGCACGCCGCCTATGGCCTGCACCCGACCTTCCTGGAACATCATCGCGAAGCCCATCTACCGCTGCTGCGCGAATGGATCGAGCGCGAGCGTCCGGTGGCGGTGGGCGAATGCGGCCTGGACTTCTACATCGAAGGCCTCGATCCCGGGGCGCAGGCGGATTTCTTCGAGGGCCAACTGCGCATCGCGCGCGATGCCGACCTGCCGGTGATCGTCCACGCCCGGCGCGCGGTGGACCAGGTCACCGCCGCGATCCGCCGCATCGGCGGCCTGCGCGGCGTGGTGCACAGCTTTTCCGGCAGCAGGCAGCAAGCCGAGAAGCTGTGGGAACTGGACTTCATGCTGGGCCTGGGCGGACCGGTGACCTACGAGCGCGCCAACCGCCTGCGCAAGCTCGCCGCGACCATGCCGCTGGAGCATCTGCTGCTGGAGACCGACGCGCCGGACCAGCCGGATTCCTCTATCCGCGGCCAGCGCAACGAACCGGCTCGGCTGACGGTGGTCTGCGAGACGATCGCGCAGCTGCGCGGCGTGGCGGCGGCGGAGGTGGCGGCGGCGACTACGGCGAATGCGCGGCGGTTGTTCGGGCTGGGAGCCGGAGACCGCTGAGCGGAGGGTGTTGTCCGGCACTGGTGGACCCCGAATCGCGGCCACGGCCACTCCCACACGGGCCCTGCTGGAAGATCACCCGGGGCTGGTACCGGCCACGTCCGCCCCGGCCGGCGCTGCTTCACGCAACGGTCCGCGCGCCAGCAGCATTTCCAGCGCCTTGCCAGCGGCCGCGAACGCGAACGCGCCGGTGATGTGCGTGGCGGCACCCAGCCCGCCGCCGCAGTCGAGCTTGAAGCCGTCCTCGCCGCCAACCTGTGGCCGCAGGCCGCAGACGCTGCCGTCAGCCTGCGGGTAGCGCACGTTTTCCAGCGAGTACACAGCCGGCACGCTGAAGTATCGCTTGGGACCCTTGGGGAAGTTGAACTCGGCGCGCAGCTTCTTGCGCACCAGCGCCAGCATCGCGTCGTGTTCGGTCTTCGACAGGTCGCGCACCCGCACCAGCGTCGGATCCACGCGCCCTCCGGCAGAGCCCACGGCCACCAGCGGCAGCTTGCGGCGCCGGCACCAGGCGATCATCTCGACCTTGCTGCGGAAGCTGTCACAGGCGTCGACCACCAGGTCGTAGCCGCGGTCCAGCAGCTGGTCCAGGTTCGACGGGGTCAGGAAACTGGGCACCGCGTGAACCACCATCGCCGGGTTGATCGCGCGGCAGCGCTCGGCCATGGCCTCAACCTTGGCGCGGCCGTACTGGCCCTCGAGCGCCGGCAGCTGGCGGTTGGTGTTGGACACGCAGAGGTCGTCGGCATCGACCAGGGTGAGCGTGCCGACCGCGCTGCGCGCCAGCGCTTCGGCCACCCACGAGCCCACGCCGCCCAGCCCCACCACCGCGACGTGGCAGGCGGCGAAGCGTTCGATCGCGCCGCGTCCGTACAGGCGGTCGATGCCGGAGAAGCGTTCGGTCCAGGTCGTGTCCATGGCGGCATTTTAGCGAGCCCGCCGCATACAATCCTCTTTTCGCCGCCCACCTGGAGTGACCCCATGTCGACGCCGCAACCGCAGGCCACGCCGAGCAACCCGTCCGCGCCGCGCCCGCCGCGCAAAGCGCCTTCCGCCGCCGGCCGCTATCTGTTCGTGTTCCTGCTGGGCCTGGTGATCGGCGTGGTCGCGATCGTGATGCTCCTGCGCACCCTTGACGCGCGCAAGGACTGGCAGGACCACTACCCGCACGCGGCAATGCAGCTGATGTCGGCGCACAGCGCGCAGTTGCGGCAGAGGCTCGAAGCCAACCGCTGCGCGGCCACCGACGTGCTGCCGCACCTGCAGGCGCTGCGCACCCTGGGCAACGACATCGACCCGGCCTTCCCAGACCTGCGCGACAACACGCGCTTCGCCGCGCACACGGGCAGCTTCCGCGCCACGCTCGACAAGGCCCTGGCCTCGCCGCCGCTCAACTGCGCGGGACTGAAGAACACGCTCGAGGAAATCGGCGGCGACTGCCGCTCCTGCCACACCGACTTCCGGGGCTGACCCCGGAAATCCGCGGAAGGGAGGCGACGCGCGCCTTCCGCGGATGAACGACTCCTGCACGGGACCGGGCGCAGCGCGCCGGCAGCGGCGCGGTTGATTGGCTGTTCACGCCCGGCCACCTAACGTCGGCGCCAAGGCATCCCTCCCCGTGCCGTGCAGGAGTCCGCAATGAAGATCCGTCTCGTCAGCGCAAGCGCGATGATCGCCGCAGCCACCCTGGTGGGCTGCGCAAGCACCAGTCCCGGCTATTCCAGCGGCGGCTACGGCAGCGGCTACGGGAACACGTCCAGGGTCTGCGACACCTGCGGCGTGGTCACCCGGATCGATCACCGCGCCCGCGCATCGAATACCCCCAATGCCACCGGCGCCGTCCTCGGCGGCATCGTGGGCGCGGTGGCCGCGCGCGAGATCGCCGAACGCAATACCGACAGCGACGGTCGCGCCAACACCGCCACCGTGGCCGGTGCGGTCGGCGGCGCCGTTGCCGGCAACGCCATCCAGAACCGCGTGCAGGGGCAGTCGGTCTACGACGTCCACGTGCGCCTGGACAACGGCCGCATGACGGTGGTCACCCAGAACGACCTGGGCGGCATCCGCGAAGGCTCGTATGTCAGCGTCGCCAACGGTCGCGCGCACGTCCGCTGAGCAAGGCACCAGGACTCTCTCCCTTTACGGCCCGCCCTGCGGGCCGTCTTTCTGCGGCAGACTGACGCGATGGACCTCCAGATCCTCTATTACGCGATCGCCGCCGTGCTGGTGCTGGTGGGCATCGCGGGCACCATCCTTCCCGCCATCCCCGGCCTGCCGCTGGTCTTCGCCGGCATGGTGCTGGGCGCCTGGGCGGGCGGCTTCGAACACATCGGCATCCCGATGCTGGTGGTGCTGGGGATCCTGACGCTGTTCTCGCTGGCGGTGGACTTCTGGGCCACCGCGCTCGGGGCGCGCCGCGTGGGCGCGAGCGGCAAGGCGGTCGCCGGCGCCGTGGTCGGCACCTTCGTGGGCATCTTCTTCGGCCCGATCGGACTGTTCGCGGGGCCGTTCGTCGGCGCGCTTGCCGGCGAGCTGCTGCACGGACGCGGCGTGGCACAGGCCACGCGCGTGGGCGTCGGCACCTGGCTTGGCATCGTCTTCGGCACCGTGCTCAAGCTGGCGCTGGCAGTCACGATGATCGGGCTGTTCGTGCTGGCGTGGATTTTCTGAGCCCCGGCCGGACCCCGCGCTAGACTGCGCCCCACCCTGATCGCGAAGCCCCGACGCCATGGAACGACGCCCGACGGCCCTGCTGCCCCTGCTCTGCACGCTCCCGTTCACCGTCGCCGCCCAGGTCGCCGACCCCGCGCCGGTGCCCGGCCTCCAGGCCTGCGTGGCAATGGAGATCGCCGCCGAACGCCTGGCCTGCTACGACCAGGTCGCCGAGCGGAAGCTGCCGGGGCCGGAGCAGGCCGACGCCGCCGCCGCGCAGGCGCGCAGCGAAGTCCGCGAGGCGCGCCGCGATGGCGACACCAGCAGCGACCTGTTCCCCCATGACGACGACCCCCGCCGCGCCCTGGCCAACGCCGGCCGCGGCTCGCTGCTGGACAGCCGCTGGGAGCTGGCGCGCGACTCCAAGCTCGGCACCTTCAACATGCGCGCCTACAAGCCGGTGTACCTGCTGCCCGCGTTCTGGAGCAGCAAGCCCAATACCAGCCCGACCTCCTCGGCCGACGGCCAGGAGCTGCAGATGGACGGCATCGACAGCATCGAGACCAAGTTCCAGATCAGCTTCAAGACCAAGGCGGTCGAGAACCTGTTCGGCGACAACGGCGACATCTGGATGGGCTATACCCAGAGCTCGCGCTGGCAGGTCTACAACAGCGACAACTCCCGCCCCTTCCGCGAAACCAACTACGAGCCGGAAGTGCTGCTGGTGTTCCGCAACAACTACAGCATCGGCGGCTGGAAGGGGCGCATGGCCGCGGTCGGCATCAACCACCAGTCCAACGGCCGCAGCGATCCCTTCTCGCGCAGCTGGAACCGCATCATGTTCAACGTCGGCCTGGACCGCGAGGACTGGGCGGTCACCTTCCGCCCCTGGATCCGCATTTCCGACGGCAGCGACGACGACAACCCCGGCATGGAGGACTACATGGGCCGCGGCGACGTCACCCTGGTGCACACCCGCGGCGACCAGACCTTCGCGCTCATGGCCCGGCACTCGCTGCGCAGCGGCGACCGGTCGCACGGCGCGCTGCAGTTCGACTGGGGCTTCCCGATCAGCAGCCACCTGCACGGACACCTGCAGCTGTTCAGCGGCTACGGCGAGAGCATGCTGGACTACGACCACAAGGCCACGTACGCCGGTTTCGGGATCTCGGTACTGGACTGGTTCTGAGCATGTCGCTTCCGGGCACGTCCACCCGCGGCGTGTCGGCTTCACGCCTCGCTGAATGCGCGGGCCGCAGAGTGGCGGCACCGGCGCATGCACGCCGAGGACGCCGATGAGCCTCAGAAACTGGAGTCGACGACACATGACCTGGACCCTTGTCCTGACGGTCGCCATCACGGTGCTGGCCGTGGTGCTGGCGATGAACTTTGCCACCCCCGAAAAGAAGATCGAGCGCAAGATCGCGCATCGGCACGCGATCGCCGACCCGCAGTTCCGGCGTGAAATGTCGGTGCTGCTGGGCCCGGCGATCCTGCCCGGCAACCTGGTGACCGACTACGAGAACGGTGACGAGATCTTCCCGGCGATGCTGGAGGCGATCGCGTCGGCGCAGGAAACCATCACCTTCGAGACGTATATCTACTGGTCAGGCGACATCGGCCAGCGCTTCGCCGACGCGCTGGGCGAACGCGCGCGCGCGGGCGTTGCGGTGCACTTGCTCGTGGACTGGGTCGGCAGCATCAAGATGGACGACGGGATGCTGGAGGAGATGAAGAAGGACGGCGTGGAGGTGGAGCGCTACCGTCCGCTGCACTGGTACAACCTGGGGCGCATGAACAACCGCACCCACCGCAAGCTGCTGGTGATCGACGGCAAGGTGGGCTTCACCGGGGGCGTGGGCATCGCCGACCAGTGGACCGGCCACGCGCAGGATCCGGACCATTGGCGCGAGGCGCATTTCCGCATCGATGGCCCGGCGGTGGCACAGATGCAATCCGCCTTCAACGACAACTGGATCAAGACCACCGGCACCCTGCTCAACGGCCCCGCCTATTTCCCCGAGCTGGAGCCCGCGGGCGACATGCCGGCGCATCTGTTCATCGCATCGCCCGCCGGCGGCAGCGAGAGCATGCACCTCATGTACCTGAGCGCGATCGCCGCGTCCGAGCATACGATCGACCTCACCGCGTCCTATTTCGTGCCCGACGAACTGATCGACAAGGCGCTGATCGCGGCGCGCAAGCGCGGAGTCCGCGTGCGCGTGCTGCTGCCGGGCGAGCACATCGATTCCGAAGCGGTGCGCCTGTCGTCGAAGGCAGGCTGGGGCGACCTGCTGAAGGCCGGCATCGAGATCCACGAATACCAGCCGACAATGCTGCACGTGAAGCTGCTGATCGTGGACGGCGAACTGGTGTCGCTGGGCTCGACCAACTTCGACATCCGCTCGTTCCGCCTCAACGACGAGGCCAGCCTCAACGTCTACGACCGCGCGTTCGCCGCCCGGATGACCGAAGTGTTCGAAAAGGACATGGAGGACGCGAAGCAGTATTCCTACGAAATGTGGGAGAACCGGCCATTGCGCGAGAAATTCGCCGAGAAGGTCATCCGGCCGATCCGGTCGCAGCTTTGAGGCTGGGGCCGCTGCGATGGCGGGCTACGCAGCAGGCATTCAAGGGCGGCTTCGCCGACCTGTTTGCGGAGTACCTCACCCCTCTCCGCTGCCTCAAGCCGTTTCGACCACCGTCAGCGGGATCTTCCCGATCCGGGACTGCCATTCCCGCGGCCCGGTCTCGTGCACAGAAACGCCGGTGGAGTCCACTGCCACCGTCACCGGCATGTCCTGCACCGTGAACTCGTAGATCGCCTCCATCCCCAGGTCCTCGAACGCGACCACCCTGGCCGCCTTGATCGCTTTCGACACCAGGTACGCCGAGCCGCCGACCGCCATCAGGTAGGCCGAACCGTATTTCCTGATCGCCTCGATCGCCGCCGGGCCGCGCTCGGCCTTGCCGACCATGCCCAGCAGCCCGGTCTGCGACAGGATCTGGTCGGTGAACTTGTCCATGCGCGTGGCGGTCGTCGGGCCCGCCGGGCCGACCACTTCGCCGGCGACCGGATCCACCGGACCGACGTAATAGATGAAGCGGCCCGCCAGGTCGACCGGGAGCGCCTCGCCGCGGTCGAGCATCCCGACCATCCGCTTGTGCGCGGCGTCGCGGCCGGTCAGCAGGCGGCCGTTGAGCAGCAGGGTCTCGCCCGGCTGCCAGGTCGCCACGTCCTCGCGGGTCACGGTGTCCAGGTCGACCCGGCGGCCCTTGGACGCGTCATACGTGATCTGCGGCCAGTCCTCCAGCGAGGGCGGATCCAGCATCACCGGGCCGCTGCCGTCGAGGGTGAAGTGCGCGTGGCGCGTGGCGGCGCAGTTGGGGATCATCGCCACCGGCAGATTGGCCGCGTGGGTCGGGTAGTCCTTGATCTTGATGTCGAGCACGGTGGTCAGGCCGCCCAGGCCCTGGGCGCCGATGCCCAAGGCGTTGACGCCGTCGAAGATCTCCAGGCGCATCTCTTCCAGGCGGTTGGACGGGCCGCGGGCCTTGAGGTCGACGATGTCGATCGGCTCCATCAGCGCCTCCTTGGCCAACAGCATCGCCTTCTCGGCGGTGCCGCCAATGCCGATGCCGAGCATGCCCGGCGGGCACCAGCCGGCGCCCATGGTCGGCACCGTCTTCAGCACCCAGTCGACGATTGAATCCGATGGATTGAGCATGGCGAACTTCGACTTCGCCTCCGAACCACCGCCCTTGGCGGCCACGATCACGTCGACCTTGCCGCCCGGGACCACCTTGAAGTTGACGATCGCCGGCGTGTTGTCACCGGTGTTGCGGCGGGCGCCGGCCGGATCGGCCAGCACCGAGGCGCGCAGCGTGTTCTCGGGCAGGCGATAGGCGCGGCGCACGCCTTCATTGGCCATGTCTTCGACGCCCATGGTGGCGTCGGGCCAGCGCACGTCCATGCCGATCTCGAGGAACACGGTGACGATGCCGGTGTCCTGGCAGATCGGGCGGTGTCCTTCGGCGCACATGCGCGAGTTGATCAGGATCTGCGCCATGGCGTCCTTGGCCGCCGGCGACTCCTCGCGCTCGTACGCCGCCGCCAGGCTGCGGATGTAGTCCACCGGGTGGTAGTAGCTGATGTACTGCAGGGCGTCGGCGACGCTCTGGATGAAGTCTTCCTGGCGGATCTCGGTCACGGCGGGCTCTTGGACTGCGGGCTCAGCCGCCCATTTTACGCCGCCGCGGCGGCAAGGCTTAAACCCTTTGCCGCGACGCTGCATCCGACTGGGTATGCTCGACGCCGCCATGACCGACAGCCTGCACACCCCGGCCGCCTTCGACGCCGGGGACAGCGACCACGCCCTGGCGCTGGCAGCTGCCGGCGGTGACGTGGACGCGTTCGAGGCGCTGTATCGCCGCCATGCGGCGCGCGTCCACGGCGTGGTGCTGCGCCTGGCCGGTTGGCAGCGCGCTCGCGCCGAAGACCTGGTGCAGGAGGCGTTCCTCCGCGCCTGGCAGGCGCTGCCGCAGTGGCGCGGCGAGGCGGCCTTCGGCACCTGGCTGCACCGCCTGGCGGTGAACACCGCGCTGATGGACCTGCGCGCGCGCCGCGCGCGCCCGGCGCTGGATGGTGACGATGACGAGCTGCTCGACGCCCTGCCCTCGCCCGGCTCCCCGAGCCATGGGCCGGCCATGGCGATGGACCTCGCCCGCGCCGTCGCCACGCTGCCGCCGCGCGCGCGCGCCGTGCTGGTCCTGCACGACATCGAAGGCTGGACCCACGGCGAGATCGGCACCGCGCTGGACATGGCGACCGGAAGTTCCAAGGCCCAGCTGCACCGGGCGCGCGGCCTGCTGCGCGCACGACTCGGAGACATGACATGAACACCCGCCACGCGTTGCCTGCCGACCTGGTCGCGCGCCTGCGCGCACTGCGCGAAGACATCGCGCCGGAGCACGACCCGTGGCCGGCGATCGCCGGCCGCCTGGCACCCCGGGACGCGCCCGTGGAACCCGGCCCCGCGCCCGCGCCTGCGCCCGCGCCTGCGCCCGCGCCGCCCGCCGCACAGCGCGGCGACCGGCGCCGCCACCTGCGCCGGCGCAATGCCGCCTACGCCAGCGCCGCCGCCGTCGTGCTGGCAGTGGCCGCCGGCTGGCAGCTGCTGCCGGTGCGCGTCGCCCCCGACCCGTCCGCGGCCGGCCCCACCAACGTGGTCGCCACAGGCGCGGCGGCCGACGCCGGTGCGCCGCTGCTGCAGGCCGCCGACGCGATGGCCCGCGAATACCAGGGCGCCCTGCGCGAAGTCGAGGCCACCGGCGGCGTCACCAGCGCCACCACCCCCGGCCTGGACGACGAACTCGACCGCAGCGCCGCCGAAGTGCGCGCCGCACTCGCCCGTGATCCCGACGCGCTGCACCTGTTCCACCGGCTGCAGCGCATCTACGCCCACCGCCTGGCGCTCAGCCTGCGCCAGGCCTGACCCGAGGAGTTCCGACATGACCCGCCACCTCATCGGCCTGGCGCTCGCCGGCCTTGCCGCCCCGCTGCTCGCCGCCACCCCGATCAACGAGACCCGCCCGCTGGACGCCCGCGGCGAGGTCGAGGTTTCCAACCTCAAGGGCCACGTCGAAGTCCGCACCTGGGACCGCGACGAAGTCCGCATCACCGGCAGCCTCGGCGACGGCGTCGAGCGCCTGGACGTCGACCAGGGCGGCCGCAAGCTCTCCGTGCGCGTGCGCTATCCACGCAACAGCCGCGACAGCGAGCCGACCACGCTGGTGCTGGAGATCCCGCGGCACGCCAGCCTGGACGTGGACTCGGTCGCCGCCAGCGTCGACGTCCAAGGCGTGGCCGGCGACGAGCTGGAGATCGACAGCGTCAGCGGCCGGGTCACCGCCGTCGGCGCGCCGCGCAAGGCCAGCATCGAGAGCGTGAGCGGGGACCTGAAGCTCAACCTCAACAGCCGGGAGGTCGACGTGGAAAGCGTCAGCGGCAAGATCGCGCTGCGCGGCCGCATCAACGGCCACGTCGACGTGGAAACCGTCTCGGGCGACATCGACATCGACACCCGCGGCGAGCGCCTGCCGCGCCTGGAAAGCAGCTCGGTGTCGGGCGACGCCAGCATCCGGACGGGCATCGCCGACGGCGGCCGCTTCAGCTTCGAGTCGGTCAGCGGCGACGTCCGCGTGACGCTGCCGGGCGATTCCTCGACCCGGATCGAGGCCACGACCTTCAGCGGCGACATCGACGCCCCCGGCGCCAGCGTGGTGCGCAAGCGCGTGGGCCCCGGGGCGAGCCTCGACCACAGCTACGGCACCGGCAACGGCAGCATCGGCATCGAGACCTTCTCCGGCGACGTGAGGCTGCAGCTCGACTGAGCCTTGCCGGCACCGGAGGGCGCACGTGGGCCCGGGCCCGGTCCCGGGCCCACGCGTTGTAGCGGCCTGCACGGCGGTCGCGGCAATATGGCCCGATGCCGACCGCCCCCAGCGCCACCCGCGATACCCCCGCCCCCGATCCGCAGGCGAACCGCCCCTCATTCCGGGAGCGGCTCACCGCCCTGCGCAACGTGCCGCCCTTCCTGCGCGAGATCTGGCGCACCAGCCGGCCCCTGACCCTCGCCACGCTGTCGCTGCGCCTGGTCCGGGCGCTGCTGCCGGTGGCGATGCTGTACCTGGGCAAGCTGATCATCGACGAGGCCATCCGCCTGGTCGGCATCGGCGTCATCGGCGAGGGCTTCGCCGAGGCCTGGCGCAGTGGGCAGCTGGACCACCTGGCCCTGCTGCTGGTGGCCGAGTTCGGGCTGGCGATCCTGTCCGACCTGCTCGGCCGCCTGGTCTCCTATTGCGACCAGGTACTGTCGGAGATGTTCACCAACGCCGCCAGCGTGCGCCTGATGGAGCACGCGGCCACGCTGGACCTGGAGGACTTCGAGGATCCCGAGCTGCAGGACAAGCTCGATCGCGCTCGGCGCCAGACCATGGGCCGGATGAACCTGATGGGCCAGCTGTTCGGCCAGGCGCAGGACATCATCACCATCATCAGCTTCTCCGCCGGCCTCATGGTCTACGCGCCCTGGCTGATCCTGCTGCTGGCCGTTGCGCTGATCCCCGCGTTCGTGGGCGAGTCGCACTTCAACGCGCTCAACTATTCGCTCAACTTCCAGTGGACCGCCGAGCGCCGGCAGCTCGAGTACCTGCGCCAGACCGGCGCCAGCGTCGACACCGCCAAGGAAGTGAAGATCTTCGGCCTCCACCATTTCCTGGTGGAGCGCTTCCGCACGCTGTCGCAGGCCTTTCTGGTCGCCAACCGCAGGCTTGCCCGCCGGCGCGCCTTCTGGGGCACGCTGCTGGCCGCGCTCGGTACGCTCGGCTATTACGTGGCCTATGCCTACATCGCCTGGCGCACGGTCCACGGCGACTTCTCGATCGGCGACCTGACCTTCCTCGCCGGCAGCTTCCGGCGCCTGCGCCAGCTTCTGGAAGGCCTGCTGGTCGGCCTGTCGCAGGTGGCCGGGCAGGCGATGTTCCTGGACGACCTGTACTCCTTCTTCGACATCGAACCCGAGATCGTGTCGAAGCCGGGCGCGTCGGCCATCCCGCGGCCCATCTCCAGCGGCTTCGTGTTCGAGAACGTCGGCTTCCGCTACCCCGACGCCGCCCGCTGGGCGCTGCGCGGGGTCGAGTTCGAGCTGCGCGCGGGCGAGGTGCTGGCCCTGGTCGGCGAGAACGGCGCCGGCAAGACCACCCTGATGAAGCTGCTGGCGCGCCTGTACGACCCCGACGAGGGCCGGATCCTGCTCGACGGCCGCGACCTGCGCGACTACGACCTGGACGACCTGCGGGCGAACATCGGCGTGATCTTCCAGGACTTCGTCCGCTTCCACATGACCGCGGCCGAGAACATCGGCGTGGGCCAGATCGACGCCATGGACGACCGCGAACGCATCGAGGCCGCGGCGCGGCGCGCGATGGCCGACGAAGTCATCACCGGCCTGCCCCGCGGCTACGACCAGGTGATCGGCCGCCGCTTCAAGACCGGCGTGGACCTGTCCGGCGGTCAATGGCAGAAGGTCGCCATCGCGCGCGCCTACATGCGCGATGCCCAGGTCATGATCCTGGACGAGCCCACCGCGGCGCTGGATGCACGCAGCGAGTACGAAGTGTTCCAGCGCTTCCGCGAACTCTCCGACCAGCGCAGCACGGTGCTGATCTCGCACCGTTTCTCCAGCGTGCGCATGGCCGACCGCATCCTGGTGATGGCCGACGGGCGCATCGAGGCCGACGGAACCCACGAGGAACTGATGGCCGCCGGCGGCCGCTACGCCGAGCTGTTCGAGCTGCAGGCCGCGGGATACCGCTGAGCGGAGGGCGTACAATAAGCCGGTTTCCTTCCTCTCCGGCCCAAGACAGCATGTCCTCAGCGTTTGGCACCGAGACGGTGCTGGACGTCCGTCACTGGACGGACGACTACTTCAGCTTCACCACCACCCGCGACGATGGCTTCCGCTTCGACAACGGCCAGTTCGTGATGATCGGCCTGCCCGTTGAACAGCCCGACGGCAGCACGAAGCCGCTCATGCGCGCGTATTCGATTGCCAGCGCGAACTGGGAAGAGCAGCTGGAATTCTTCAGCATCAAGGTCGCCAACGGCCCGCTGACCTCGCGCCTGCAGCACATCCGGCCCGGCGACCACGTGCTGATCGGCCGCAAGCCGACCGGCACGCTGCTGATCAGCGACCTGAATCCGGGCCGCAACCTGTACCTGCTGGGCACCGGCACCGGCTTCGCGCCGTGGCTGTCGATCATCAAGGATCCGGAGACCTACGAGCGCTTCGAGCGCGTGGTGCTGTGCCACGGCGTGCGCAACGTGGCGGACCTCTGCTATCGCGACTACATCGTCAACGAACTGCCGCGCCACGAGCTGCTCGGTGACATCCTCGGCGAGCGCCTGCTCTATTACCCTGCGGTCACCCGCGAGGACTTCGAGTTCGAGGGCCGCCCCCACCGCGGCCGCCTGACCGACCTGATGGCCAGCGGCCAGATGATGGCCGACCTCGGCCTGGACGCGCTTGATCCCGCACGCGACCGCGCCATGATCTGCGGCAGCCCGGGCATGCTGGCCGACTTCCGCGCGCTCCTGGATGGCCGCGGCTTCACGCCGTCGATGCGCATCGGCGTGGTCGGCGACTACGTCTTCGAGCGGGCCTTCGTCGAGAAGTGAGCCGCCGGCGCCATGCCGTGGCGCGCCGCACCGCGTAGAATCCCGCCATCACGCACGAGTCCCGAAGGAAATCCGCATGAAGATCCTTGTCGCCGTTGACGGCAGCGACATCAGCGTCCGCGCCGCCAGGCACGCCAACACGCTCGCCAAGAGCCTGGCCAAGCCGGCGAAGATCTTCCTGGTCGCAGTGGATGCCGCGCCCTTCCCCGGCGTCGTCACCCGCATCGGCAAGGAAGCGATGGACCGGATCCACGCCGAGAACCACCAGCGCATGCTGGCTCCGGCGCGCAAGGCGCTGGCCCGCAGCAAGGCCGACGTGCGCGAGCTGGCCGTCGTCGGCGAGCCGTCGGAAGCCATCCTGGCCGCTGCGAAGGACAACAAGGCCGACATCGTGGTGATGGGCTCGCACGGCCGCGGCTCGGTCAAGGGCATCCTGCTGGGCTCGGTCTCCAGCAAGGTCATCGCCCAGAGCGAACTCCCGGTCACGATCGTCCGCTGAATCCAGGCCTGCCGGTCGCGGCTGCAGCCGCTCCCGCAGGGGGCGCCGCAAGGAGGCGTCGTTCACGCGACGCTCGACCGTGCCATTGGTCACAGGAGCCGCCGCGGCCGCCCGGGGTACCCTAGGGGACTCAGTCCCGCAAGGAAACGCCCGATGAAGCATCCGCTGTCGCTCGCCCTGGCCTTCGCCATCGCCGGCGCAGGCATGTCGCCTGCCCTCGCCCAGTCCACCACCGACGGGGAGGCTTCCGTGTCCGCAAGCGCCGCTGCACTCAAGGACAACCCCTTCGCGGTCAAGAGCACGCTGCCGCTGCAGTATCCGCACTTCGACCGCATCCGCGACGAACACTTCGCCCCCGCATTCGACGTCGGCATGGCCGAGCAGCTGGCCGAGGTCCGCGCGATCGCCGACAACCCGGAGGCGCCGACCTTCGAGAACACCATCCTCGCGCTCGAGACCAACGGCAAGACCCTGGGCCGCGCCATGCGCGTGTTCTTCAACCTGGTCGGCACCGATACCAACGACGCGCGCAAGAAGCTGCAGGCCGACTATTCGGCAAAGTTCGCCGCGCACCGCGACGCCATTGCGCTCGACCCGAAGCTGTTCGCGCGCATCAAGACCCTGCATGACGGTCGCGCCAACCTGGGCCTGGATGCCGAGGGCGTGCGCCTGGTCGAGGAGTACTACAAGGACCTGGTCCGCGCCGGCGCCGCGCTCGACGAAGGCCAGAAGGCGCGCCTGAAGGAGATCAACTCCGAGCTGGCCACGCTGGGCACGACCTTCAGCCAGAACGTGCTGGCCGAGGTCAACGATTCCGCCGTGGTGGTCGACACCGCCGCCGAGCTCGAGGGCCTGACGCCGGAGCAGGTCACCGCCGCCGCCAACGCCGCCAAGTCTCGTGGCCACGAAGGCAAGTACGTCATCACCCTGCTCAACACCACCGGCCAGCCGCCGCTGTCGCAGCTGGCCAACCGCGAGCTCCGCGAGCGCATCCACAAGGCGTCGGTGGTCCGTGGCGCGCGCGGCAACCAGTGGGACAACCGCGAGATCGTCGCCACCGTGCTGAAGCTGCGCGCCGAGCGCGCGAAGATGCTGGGCTTCGACACCTACGCCGACTACGTGCTGGACGGCGAGACCGCCAAGACCACCGATGCCGTCAACGCCATGCTCGGCCAGCTGGCCCCGGCCGCCGTGGCCAACGCCCGCGCCGAGGCCGGCAAGCTGCAGGCCATGATCGACGCCGAGCAGAAGGCCAAGGGCGAGTCCACCTTCAAGCTCGAGCCCTGGGACTGGGCCTACTACACCGAGAAGGTGCGCAAGGCCGAGTACGACTTCGACGAATCCCAGCTCAAGCCCTACCTGGAGATGCGGAGCGTGCTCGAGGACGGCGTGTTCCATGCCGCCACCGAGCTGTATGGCATCACCTTCAAGGAGCGCACCGACCTGCCGAAGTACCACGAGGACACCTGGGTCTACGAGGTCTTCAACGCCGACGGCAGCCAGCTCGCGTTCTTCATCTTCGACCCCTACGCGCGCGACTCCAAGCGCGGCGGCGCGTGGATGAGCGGCTACGTCTCGCAGTCGGAGCTCGAGGGCACCAAGCCCGTGGTGGCCAACCACCAGAACATCCCCAAGCCCGAGTCCGGCAAGCCGACGCTGCTGACCTGGGACGAGGTCACCACGATGTTCCATGAGTTCGGCCATGGCCTGCACGGCATGTTCTCGGACGTGAAGTACCCCTACTTCTCTGGCACCAGCGTGCCCCGCGACTTCGTCGAGTTCCCCTCGCAGGTCAACGAGATGTGGTCCGACTGGCCGTCGGTCCTGGCCAACTACGCCAAGCACCACGAGACCGGCGAGCCGATGCCGCAGGCGCTGCTGGACAAGGTGGTCGCGACCGCCAGGTTCAACCAGGGCTTCGCCACCACCGAGTACCTGGGCGCGGCCATGCTCGACCAGTACCTGCACCAGCTGCCGGCCGACAAGCTGCCGCCCGCGGGCGACATCCTCGCCACCGAGGCCGCCGCGCTCAAGGCCGCCGGCCTGGACTTCGCCGCGGTGCCGCCGCGCTACCGCACCACGTACTTCAGCCACATCATGGGCGGCTACGCGGCGGGCTACTACGCCTATATCTGGTCCGAGGTGCTGGACGCCAACACCGTGGCCTGGATCGAGGAGAACGGCGGCCTGACCCGCGAAAACGGCGACCGCTTCCGCGCCACGCTTCTGTCGCAGGGCGGCAGCAAGGACGCACTGCAGCTGTTCACCGACTTCTCGGGCAAGACGCCTGACATCAAGCCGCTGCTGGTGAAGCGTGGCCTGGATGCCACCACCGAGGACGGCGCGCCGCCGGCCGGCGCCACCCGGCAGGACTGACGCACCCCGACTTCCCCCGCTCCGGCGGGGGAAGTTCTTTTGGCCGTCCCATCCCTTTCCTGTGGGAGCAAGCGGCCGTGCTCAGCGCGGTACGACGATGCCGCCGGGAACGCCCTGCGGCGACATGAGCACCTGCCACACCTGGCTCCGCCGTGCGCGGAAGCTCGCCATCGAAGACGCCAGGTAATATCGCCACATGCGCCGGAATCGCTCGTCGTAGCGTGCCGGGAGCCTGTGCCACGCGGCCTCGATGTTGTCGCGCCAGGCCTGCAGCGTGAGGTCGTAGTCGGTGCCGAAGCAGTGCCAGTCCTCGATCACGAACAGGCCTTCGCTGGCCTCCGCCAGCTGCCGCGCCGAGGGCAGCATCGAGTTCGGGAAGATGTAGCGCGCGATCCAGGGGTCGGTACGGCGACGCGAGGCGTTGCCGCCGATGCTGTGCAACAGGAACAGGCCGTCCGCGGGCAGCAGCGAGCGCACCAGGTCGAAGTAGCCGCGGTAGTTGCGCAGGCCCACGTGCTCGAACATGCCGATGGACAGCACGCGGTCGAAGCGTTCGCCGCGGAGCTCGCGATAGTCCTGCAGGCGGAACTCGAGCGGCAGGCCCTCGCACAGCGCTTCGGCGAAAGCCTGCTGCTCGCGCGAGATGGTCACGCCCACGCCGCTGACGCCATGGCGCTCGGCCGCGAACTTCAGCGCCTCGCCCCAGCCGCAGCCGATGTCGAGCACGCGCATGCCCGGACGCAGGCCGAGCTTGCGACAGACCAGGTCGAGCTTGGCGTCCTGGGCGTCGTCGAGCGATCCGGCCAACCTGCCGTCACGGTCATGCCAGTAGCCGCAGCTGTACACCAGGCGGCGGCCGAGCATGGCCCGGTACAGGTCGTTGCCGAGGTCGTAGTGGCGTTCGCCCACCGCGTAGGCACGCCGCCCGAGCTGCAGGTTGAGCAGGCGCGCGGCGGCGGCGTCGCGGAGGTCGGCCAGGCCGGGCGCGCGGCGGTCCAGCCCTGCCGCGAGCAGGCGGCCGATCAACTGGTCCAGCGAGGGCGTATCCCACCAGCCATCCACGTAGGACTCGCCCAGGGCCAGCGAGCCCCCGGCCAGCAGCCGCGCCGGCAGCCGGGTGTCGTGAATCTGCATGTCCCAGGGCCTGTCGCCGCCCACGCGGACATCGGCGGCGGCCAGCAGGCCGTGGACGCGTTCCCGGATCGGATGCATCACCGCCCCCGAAATGGCCCGGGACGATGCTAGCGCCTGGCGGCGGCCGGGGCCAATCGCGGCGCCGACGGCTCAGTCCGCGGCGAACAGGTCCCGGTATTGCGGTGCGACGTGCGGGAGCAGCACCGCGGCCGGCACGTCCACCGTCTGCACGCCATCGGAGTACGGTCCCACCTGATAGGGCGGGAACACGAAGCGCAGCCCGCCCAGGCGTCCGCCCGCCCCTTCCATGGGCTCGAACTGGTCGAAGTTTCCGGCCTCGGGGGCCGTGCCTTCGTCGATCATGCGGCCACCGCTGCGCTGCAGGCGCGCGCGGTCCTCGGGCGCGAGGGCCTCGTCGGCGTCCAGGCGCTGCGACAGCGCCCCGTGCAGGGATTCGCGCACGAAGTCCGAGATCCCGCGCCAGGCCCCGGGGCCCTCGAACAGCGCGCCGACGCGGAGCAATTCGCGCCGCTGCGGCAGCCAGACGAAGCGCGCCACGAGCGGGGTGCCGTGGGCCCCGCCGGTATAGCTTGTGCCGCCGGCCTGGACCGCCACCACTTCGGGCGACTCCATCACCATGTCGAAGGGCAGCGAGAGATCATAGGGGGCGCCAGCGCTTGGCGCGTCCGGGTCGCGCGCATCCACCGCTTCCATGAGGTCGGCGCGGGCGGCATCGGCATAGCGCTTGAGCTCGGCGGCCAGCCCCGGGTAGCGATTGATGCCGGGCGGGTAGCTGATGCCGATGATGTAGCGCGGATCGGACTCCATCACGTCCTCCAGCACCAGCGGCGTCTGCTCCGGGCCGGTGTCCCGGGCTGCAGCCGTAGGCGGCGCATCCACGGCGGCACCCCCGGGCACCTCGGCCTCGCGGCGGCAGCCGGCCAGCACCAGCGCCGCCAGCAGCAGCAGCGGCACAACGCGATCAAGACGGCGAACCATCTGGAACCCCCCGTTCAGTCCATGATGGAGGACAGGCTAGCGGCCCCTGCGTGATGTCCGCGCTCACGGGCCGGGCCAATACGAAAAAGCCCCGGACGTTGCCGTCCGGGGCTCCCTGGTACTGCGATGCGCGGGCCTTAGATGGCCTGCACCTCGTCGGCCTGCAGGCCCTTCTGGCCCTGCACGACCTTGAACGAAACCTGCTGGCCTTCCTGCAGCGACTTGAAGCCGGTGCCCTGGATCGAACGGAAGTGGACGAACAGGTCCTGGCCGCTTTCGGGGGTGATGAAGCCGAAGCCCTTGGCGTCGTTGAACCACTTGACGGTGCCGGTCTGACGATCGGACATGGTGTTACTCCTTGAACAGTTTTGAAATGACACGGTCCGCATGCGGATCCGAGACTGCGAAGCAAGGGGTAGCACAGGAACGATGGAGCGGATCGTCGGAAGCTGGCGCAAACGCCGTGTCACCTTGGATCTACCGCACCGGAGCCACGATGTACCGTGATCCCGCTTTGAACAGTGGGCGAACCATACCGCAAATTCGATTGCAAATGTGAATGGTGTGTACCGTTCGTCGTCGGCGGCCCGCCGCCGGGTCCGGTTACCAGGCCTCCTGCTGCGGCAGGAGGACCGCCAGCTCGGCGTCGCTGAGGTTGCGCCAGCGCCCCGGCTTCAGGTGGCCCAGCTGGACCGGGCCCACGCGCACGCGCACCAGCCGCTTCACCCGGTAGCCGAAATGCGCGGCCATCAGGCGCACCTGGCGGTTGAGCCCCTGGACCAGGGTGATCCGGTAGCCGAAGCGGCCGAGCTTGGCGGTCCGGCACGGCAGGGTCAGCTGCCCGTGGACGGGGACACCGCGGGCCATGCCGCGCAGGAATTCATCGGTGACCGGGTTGTTCACCGCCACCATGTACTCCTTTTCAAGCTTGCTCTCGGCCCGCAGCACGGCATTGACGATGTCGCCGTTGCTGGTCATCAGGATCAGGCCCTCGGAATCCTTGTCCAGGCGCCCGATCGGGAAGATCCGCTGCTGGTGGCCGACGAAGTCGACGATGTTGCCGGCCACGTCCGATTCGGTGGTGGAGGTGATGCCCACCGGCTTGTACAGGACGATGTACACATGCTTGCGCTTGCCGGGGGCGGCGCTGCGCGGGCGCAGCGGCTGGCCGTCGAGCAGGACCGCGTCGCCCTCCCCCACCTCGGCGCCGATGCGCGCACGCATGCCGTTGACGGTCACCCGGCCCTCGCCGATGAGGCGGTCCGCCTCCCGGCGCGAACAGGCGCCGGTTTCGCTGATGTGCTTGTTGAGGCGCATGGCCGGCGACACTGACCGTGGTTGAAAGGGGCGCAAGTCTGGCAGATCGCGCGCCGGCGCGCGCGGCGGCCCTCAGCCCAGCAGGTCGGCGTACTCCGGGTGACGCCCCGCCCAACCCTTGGCGTAGTCGCACAGCGGGCGCACCTTCCAGCCCTCGGTCCGCGCGTGGTGGAAGGCCGCCTCGACCAGCTTGCCGGCGATGCCGCGGCCGCCGATGGCTTCGGGCACCCGGGTGTGGGTGATATGCATGACGCCATCGGCCATTTCGTAGTCGAGGTTGGCCACGTGGCCGTCGACCCCGGTGACGAACCGGCCCGGGATGCCGTGGTGGGTGATGTCCAGCGTATCCATCGCGGTCACTCCTCAGTCGGTGTCGCCACGGCCATCGCGCTTGCCCTGGTTGTGGCGGTCGGTCGTGGACATGCTGCCGTGGATGGAGGCCATGCGCGATTCGCCGGCATGCAGGTCCTGCGCCTTGCTGGCGGCCTGCGGCGACTGGTAGCCCGGTTGCGGGACATGCTCGACGCCAGGATCGAGCGACTGCCACGGCTGCGGCGACCGGTCGCGCTCCTGCTTGGCTTCCAGCAGCTTGCGGGTGTTGGCCAGGGCGCGCTCGGGGGACAGCCGGCGGGGCGCGGCGGCCGTCCTGGCGGCCGTCTTCCTGGCGGCGGCCCGCTTCGGAGCGGTCTTCGGGGAGGCAGCCTCCGCCCCCGCGGCGTTCTCCACCGCGGACTTCTTCGTGGCGGCCTTCTTCGTCGCGGCCTTCTTCGTGGCGGGCTGCTTCGCGGCGGGCTTCGTCGTAACGGCCTTCCGGGTCGCGGCCTTCGTCGTCGCGGCCTTCTTCGTGGAGGTCTTCGTCGTCGCAGCCTTCGGCGTCTCGCCCTTTTCCACGGCGCCCTTCTTCGCCACGGCCTTCTTCGCCACGGCCTTCTTCGCCGTCACCGTCCTGGTCGACGCCTTCTTCGCCACGGCCGCCGGCGCGTCCCTGCGGGCATCGCTGAAGCGCCCGAGGATCTCGGCCAGGAGGGCTTCCTTGCGCGCGGTGCGCGCCGCCACGCCGCCCGCTCCGGCCGCCTTGCCATCACCACGCTTGCGGGCGGCCAGGCGCTGGCGCTTCAGCAGGTCGCGGGCGCGGTCGCGCGCGGCGCGTGTCCGGACGACGCGACCGGCCAATGCCGCCCGGTCGAACCCGCGCAGGGCATTGGCCCGGCTTTCTTCGTACAGGCGCATCTCGGCCTTGTTGAGGAGTTCGGTCGCCTGCGCGCGGGTAAAGGCCATCTGTTTTCTCCATCAGGGGGATGGCCCAAGGGGTATCACGGAACGGATTCAGGCGCGGTGAGTGCCCTGGCCGGGTCACTGCCCGCCGGACTGCGTGCGCTTGTGACCTGACGCGTCACCCCCCGCCTGACCCCGGTCGTGGTGGCCACGATTGGCACGCTTGATGCGTGCCTTCGCCCACGCAGCCCAGTATGGAGATGACCTTGGATGCCATGACCGACACCCGCGCCGCGCACGAAGCCGTCACCCGCCTGTTCGACCTGTCCCGTTCGGGCGAGGTCGACAACGTTGAATTCAACCAGCTCGACTCGCTGGTCTACGCGCGCCTGATCCAGGCCTACGAGTGCGACCAGGCCGGCATCGGCGCCGGCGGCGAATCGATCTCCTGACTCAGGACATCGGCGACATCAGCCGCGCCAGGAAGACCTCGACCACGCCCGGCTCCATGATCACCGTGAACAGCAGGCCGTAACCCGCGCCCCACAGGTGCGCGCTGTGGTTGACGTTGTCGCCGCCGCGGCGCTCCATCCAGATCGAATAGCCGACGTAGAGCACGCCGTAGACGATCGCCGGCACCGGGATGAAGAACACGAAGATCAATGCCCAGGGCTGCACCAGGATGAAGGCGAACAGCACCGCCGACACCGCGCCCGAGGCCCCGAGGCTGCGATAGCCCGCATCGTGGCGATGGCGCAGGTAGGTGGGCAGGATCGCCACCACGATCGCCGACAGGTAGAACAGCGCGAAGCCGAGCGGACCGATGTAGGGCGCGAACATCCGTTCGACGTAGCGCCCGAAGAAGAACAGCGTGACCATGTTGAACAGCAGGTGCTGCCAGTCGGCGTGCACGAAGCCGTGGGTCACCAGGCGGTCGTATTGCTTGTGGCGCTCGATCGCCGGCGGCCACAGCAGCAAACGCTCGAGCAGCCTGCGGTTGCCGAAGGCCCGCCACGACACCAGCACCGTCAGCGCCAGGATCACCAGCGTGACCACGCCGCCATCGCCGCTCATGCCGCGATCCCGGGGGACACGCGGTAGTTGTCCTGCATCGGGTACCTGCGCGCATAGGCCGCGAACGCCAGCGCCGCCAGGAATGCGAACAGGGCGAAGAAGAACATCAGGAACGCGTTCTCGCTGAGCCCGGTGGAGGCGATGGCCGAGGTCACCGCGTCGTTGCGGACGCCGGCGTTGGTGAGCAGCACCCAGAGGCTGCCGAAGGTGCTGGTCAGGTACCAGAAGGCCATGATCACGCCCTTCATCGCGTGCGGCGCCTGGCTGTACGCGAACTCGAGCGCGGTGGCCGAGACCAGCACTTCGCCGAAGGTCAGCAGCAGGTAAGGCAGGCTCTGCCAGGCCAGCGAGACCTCGGCGCCGCCGTCGAGCCACAGCTGCAGCACGCCGGCCGCGATCCAGGCGATGCCCGAAAACACGATGCCCCAGCCCATCCGGCGCAGGGCGGTCACGGTGAAGCCCATGCGGCGCAGCAGCGGGTACAGCACCAGGTTGTTGAACGGGATCAGCAGCATCACCAGCAGCGGGTTGAGCGCCTGCATCTGCGCCGCCTCCTTGATCAGCCAGCTCGGCCACCACCAGGCGTCGTGCGGGATCAGCATGGTGTTGCCCTGGATGATCCAGGTCGAGGCCTTCTGGTCGAACAGCGACCAGAACGGGGTCACCAGCGCAAACACGATCAGGATGCGCAGCACCGCGCGCACGCCGTCGACCGCCGCGTCCGGGTGCAGGCCACGGGCGCGCTCGAGCTGCAGCGATGCGCCCCAGCCGACGCAGGCGATCACCACGCCCAGCGCCAGGCAGGCGGTGATGACGAAGCCGAAGGCATCCGGCCAGGGCAGCGGCACGCCGGCCGCGTCCAGCGCCCAGAGCGCCAACATGAGCACCGCGATCCCCACGCCGACGCGCGCCACCAGCGTGCCGGAGCCGCCCTGCCCCGCGCCGTGCCTGCGCAGCGCGGTGCGCACCACGTTGAGGAAGGAATCCGGGTCGGCACCCGAGGGCGGCACGTTGACGTACTGCTTGCGGCCGAGCCAGAACACGAAGGTGGCGATGAACATCAGCACGCCCGGTACGCCGAACGCGACCGCCGGCCCGTAGCTGCGCAGCAGCAGCGGCGCCAGCAGCGAGGCGAAGAACGAGCCGAAGTTGATGATCCAGTAGAAGGCGTCGAAGACCACCTTGGCCTTGGACTTGTTGGTCTGGTCGAACTGGTCGCCGCAGAAGCTGACCACCAGCGGCTTGATGCCGCCCGAGCCCAGCGCGATCAGGAACAGGCCGGCGTAGAAGCCGTTGCGACTGTCCTCGAACATCGCAAGGCAGGCGTGGCCGGCACAGTAGATCAGCGAGAACCAGAGGACGGTGTTGTACTTGCCGAAGTAGCGGTCCGACAGCCAGCCGCCCAGCAGCGGGAAGAAGTACACGCCGATCACGAAGGTGTGGAAGATGTCCTTCGCCGCGCCCTCGCGTTCGGGCCCGGCCGGCAGGTAGGCCAGCAGCATCGAGCTGATCAGGAACGGGATGAGGATGTTCCTCATGCCGTAGAAGCTGAAGCGCTCGCAGGCCTCGTTTCCGATGATGTAGGGAATCTGGCGCGGCAGCTTGCCGGCGTCGGCGGCAACGGGGGCGTGGCTCATGCGGTGGGGCCGGTCTGCGGTCGAAGCCGCGAAGGCTAGCGTATCCGCCGCCGCCGCGCTTTGGCCGAAAGACATGGACGCGGCATCATGGGCGCCCGTCGCCACCCGGCCCGATCCCATGTCCCGATCCGCCATCGCCGCAATTCCGCTGTGCCTGTTGCTCGCGCTGCCGGCTGTCACTGCAGCCTCAAGCAAAAAAGCGGGCACGGACGCAGCCACCACGGCCAGCGGCGGCACAGAAATCGTGGCCGCGGACCACGCGCCACGCCCTGCCGCCGCGACAGCGCCGCCCCTGTCCACGGTCGCCGAACAGTCGGGCTTCGTGCGCACCGGCCGCTACGACGAGGTGCTCGCGCTGTGCGCCGGCTTTGCCGCGCGGTACCCCGAAGCGGTGCGCTGCATCGACTTCGGCACCACGCCCGAGGGGCGGCCGATGAAGGCGCTGGTCGCCTCGCGCAGCGGCGCGCTGACGCCGGAGGCCGCTCGCACGGCCGGCCTGCCGGTGCTGCTGGTCCAGGGCGGCATCCATGCCGGCGAGGTCGATGGCAAGGACGCCGGCTTCCTGGCCCTGCGCCAGGCCCTGGACGGCGAGGCCGCAGCGGAAGCGCTTGAAAAGCTGGTGCTGGTGTTCGTGCCGGTCTTCAACGCCGATGGCCACGAGCGCTTCGGCGCCTGGAACCGGCCCAACCAGCGCGGCCCCGAGGAAATGGGCTGGCGCACCACGGCGCAGAACTACAACCTCAACCGCGATTACCTGAAGGCCGATGCGCCGGAGATGCGCGCGATGCTCGGCCTGGTCGAGGCCTGGGACCCGATCGCCCATGTCGACCTGCACGCCACCAACGGCGCCCAGTTCGAACACGACATCTCGGTGCAGATCGAGCCGCTGCACTCCGGCGACGCCGCGCTGGCCCGTGCCGGCCTGGCGCTGCGCGACAGCCTGCTCGACGACCTCGCCGCCCAGGGCTCGCTGCCGCTGCCCTTCTACCCCTCGTTCGAGATCCATGACGATCCCAGCTCCGGCATCGTCGACGGCGTCTCCCCGCCGCGCTTCTCGCACGGCTACTTCCCGCTGCGCAATCGCTTCGGAATCCTGGTCGAAACCCATTCGTGGAAGGAGTACCCGGTGCGCGTGGGCATCACCCGCAACCTCGTGGTCGGCATGCTGGAGCAGACGGCGGAACACGGCCGCGCGTGGTTGGACACCGCGGCCGCGGCCGACGCCCGCGCAACGGCGCTCGCCGGTCAGGAAGTGCCGCTGGACTATATCGCCACCGACCGCGTTCGCACCGTCGATTTCCGCGGCTACGCCTGGACGCGCACGCACTCCGAGGTCTCCGGCGCGCCGGCCACGCACTACGACGAAACCACGCCGCAGATCTGGAAGATGCCGCTGCGCGACGAGGTCGTGCCCGGCCGCAGCGTGACCGCGCCGGACGCCGGCTACCTGGTCCCCTCGCGACACGCGGAGCGGGTCGCGCGCTGGCTGGACGTGCACGGCGTCGCCTACCGCCGGGTGGCGCAGCCGCTCCCGGACGCCGCGATCGAAGCGTTCCGCGCCGACGCGCCGCGACTGGCCGGGACGTCAAGCGAAGGCCGCCAACGCCTGGAGGTCGAAGGTGAATGGCGCCCGGAAACCCGCGACCTTGCCGCTGGTGCGCTGTTCGTTCCGATCGCCCAGGCCCGCGCGCGGCTGGCGATGGCGATCCTCGAACCGCAGGCCCCGGACTCCATGGCGGCCTGGGGCGAGTTCAACAACGCCTTCGAGCGCAAGGAATACATGGAGGCCTACGTTGCCGAAGCGGTCGCGCGCGACATGCTTCGTGAACCGGCGGTCCGCGAGGCCTTCGAGCACCGGGTAGCGGAGGATGCGGAGTTCGCGGCCAGTCCGCGGGCACGGCTGGAATGGTTCCATCGCCGCCATTCGAGCTGGGACGAACGCCTCGGCCTGTACCCGGTCTTCCGCACCGCGACCGCACCCGACTGACCGGGCGAGCCGCCTTCAGCGCCGGCCGTCCGCCTCAATGCAGAAGCGCGGCGTGGCCGCACGTCCCTTCGCTCAGCGTGGACGCTCCACGGCCCCCGCCACGTCCGACTCGACCCGGTTGCGGCCGGCCGCCTTCGCCCGGTACATCGCGGAGTCCGCGCGCTGCAGCCACTCGTCCGCGGTGACCACCGCAAGGTCGACCTCGGCCAGGCCGATGCTGAGCGTGCAGTCCTGCAGCACCGCCTCTTCGGGGCGCTCCGCAAGAAAGGTGGTGCGCACCCGCTCAGCCACCCGCAGCGCGCCATTCAGACCGGTCTCCGCGAGCAGCACGCCGAACTCGTCGCCGCCGTAGCGCGCCGAGGTGTCGATGTCGCGGGCGCAGATTTCGAGCACACGGGCCACGTGGCGCAGCACCTCGTCGCCCACGACGTGACCGTGGTTGTCATTGACCTCCTTGAAGTTGTCGACATCGACCAGCATCAGCACCGCCGGCCGCCGCGTGCGCGCATGCCTGGCCAGCTCCGCGGCCAGGGCCTCGTTCCAGCCGCGACGGTTGCGCAGGCCGGTGAGCGCATCGATGCGGTTTAGGCGCTGCAGCGTGCGGTTCTTCGCGCTCACATGGCGCCCGAGTCCGAAGGTCACCGTGGCCAGCACCAGCGGGTACACGACCAGGAACGGCAGCGTGGCAAGGATGCTCGACATGCTGCTTTCAAGCCCCACCGGGAATCCCCGCGCCGCCGACACCAGCAGGCAGGCGATGAGCAGCGCCGGCGTGGTGCGTGCGACGAAGCGCCAGCCGCCCACGGCGATCTTGTCCATGGTGACCATCACCAGCAGCACGGCGCTGGGCACCAGGTTGAACTCCATGAGTGCGATCCAGGCCCCGGCGGCGGCCGAGTCGATCACCAGGTGCCGCTGGGCGGCCAGCTTCGGCTCATGCGCGCGGTGCGTGAGCCAGCGCGCAAGCAGCGGCCAGGCGAAGCCGTTGAATGCCCACAGCGCCCAGGTCCAGGGCGCTGCGTCGTTGTCCGCGAGCACCGATGCCACCAGCAGCGCGGACAGGGCGCCACCCAGGGTGCGGATATGGTGCACACGGGTGACGAAACGCTGTTCGCGCGCCCGCACGATATCGCTCTCGGTCAGATGCATGCGCGCAGGGTGGCGTCCCGGCCCTTGGCCGGCAAGCCCACGCGCTGCGCATGCATCCGCAACCGGACCTGCATCACGTTCCAATGCGGATCGGCAGACGCTTCACAGCGCGCCCAATGATTTCGCGAGGGCCGGCCGCGTCAGCCGGACGTCCCTTCCAGGCTCTCCCAGCGCGCGTAGGCGGCATCGAGTTCGGCCTGGGACTCCGCCATCGCGGCGTGATGGGCGGCAATGGTGGCGGCATCGCTTCGGAAAAACGCGGGCTCGGCCAGCGTTGCGGTCATCTCGGCGATGCGGGTTTCCAGCGCCTGGATCCGGGCCGGCAGCTGCTCGAGCTCCCGCGCCTCCTTGAATGCGAGTTTGCGGCGCGCCGGCTCCGGGGGCGCCGCAGCCGCCACGGTGGCCGCAGCTGCCTTCGCCGAGGGCCTGGCATCCCCATCCGACGCATGCCGCGCCCGCGACTGGCTTTGCCGCAGCCAGTCGCTGTATCCACCCACGTATTCGCCGATGCGGCCCTCGCCGCCGTCCTGCATCACCAGGGTCGAGGTCACCACGTTGTCGAGGAAGTCGCGGTCGTGGCTGACCAGCAGCAGCGTGCCCGGGTAGTCCGCCAGCAGTTCTTCAAGCAGCTCAAGGGTCTCGACGTCGAGGTCGTTGGTGGGTTCGTCCATCACCAGCAGGTTCGACGGCTGCGCGAACAGCTTGGCCAACAGCAGCCGGTTGCGTTCGCCGCCCGACAGTCGGGTGATCGGCGCGCGCGCGCGTTCGGGCGTGAACAGGAAGTCCTGCAGGTAGCCGATCACGTGCTTGCGCTTGCCGCCGACCTCGACGAAGTCCTGGCCCTCGGCCACGTTCTCCAGCGCGCTCCAGTCCTCGCGCAGGGTGGCGCGGTACTGGTCGAAATAGGCGACCTGCAGCTGGGTGCCGATGCGGATTTCGCCGGACTGCGGCTGCAGCTGGCCCAGGAGCAGCTTCAGCAGCGTGGTCTTGCCGCTGCCGTTGGCGCCGACCAGGCCGATGCGGTCGCCGCGCAGGATGGTGGTGGAGAAGTCGCGCACCATGGCGCGGTCGCCGAACGCGAACGACACCTCCTTCGCCTCGATCACCTTCTTGCCCGAGGCGCCCGCCTGCGCGGTCTCCATGCGCACGTTGCCGGTCAGCTCGCGGCGCGCCGCGCGCTCGTTGCGCATCGCCTTCAGGCGCCGCACGCGGCCTTCGTCGCGGGTCCGGCGGGCCTTGATGCCCTGCCGGATCCAGACTTCCTCCTGGGCCAGCATCTTGTCGAAGCGCGCGTTTTCCTGCGCCTCGGCGTTGAGCCGCTCCTCCTTGCGCCGCAGGTAGTTGGCCCAGTCACCCGGCCAGCTGGTGACCTGGCCGCGGTCGATCTCGACGATGCGGGTGGCCAGCGCGCGCAGGAAGCGGCGGTCATGGGTGACGAACACCAGCGCGCCCGACCAGCCCTTCAGGAAGCCTTCCAGCCAGTCGATGGCGGCGATGTCGAGGTGGTTGGTGGGCTCGTCCAGCAGCAGCAGGTCGGGCGCCGACACCAGCGCGCGCGCCAGCAGTACGCGGCGCTTCATGCCGCCGGACAGCTGCGAGAACGCGAGCTCGCCGTCGAGGTCGAGCTTCTGCAGCGTTTCCTCGACCCGCTGGTCGGCGGCCCAGCCGTCGGCGGCGTCGATCTTCGCCTGCACCGCGGACATGGCGTCGGCGTCGTAGTTGTCGCCGTGGCTCAGGTGGTGGAACTCGGCCAGCCACGCGCCCAGCTCGCCCATGCCTTCGGCGACCACGTCGAAGACGGTGCCGGACGCGCCCGCGGGCACTTCCTGCTCCAGGCGCGAGACGCGCACGTTGCCGTCGCGGCGGATGTCGCCGTCGTCGGGCTTGATCTCGCCCGACAGCAGGCGCATCAGCGTCGACTTGCCGGCGCCGTTGCGGCCGATCAGCGCGATGCGCTCGCCGGGTTCGATGGCCAGCTCGACTTTTTCGAGCAGGAGCGGGCCGCCGACGCTGTAGTCGACGGAATTCAGTGTGATCAGGGGCATCCGCCCATTCTACCGGTCGCGGGCGTTGCGACCGCGGGTTTCATGAACTGCAGGACAGCATCGAGCAGCCGGCGCGGTCGCGCGCCCAGTCCGGGCGCAGGGCGGCGAAGGCCTCGCGGCCGGGCTGCTCGCCGTAGGGGTCCCGGAACACATCCAGCAGCTCGGCGATTCCCGACTCGTCACCGGATTCCGCGCGGTCGATCGCCTGCTGCACCAGGTAGTTGCGCGGTACATAGCGCGGATTGGCGGCATGCATGCCTGCGACCCGGGCTTCCCGAGGCAGTCCGTCCGCCCGGCAGCGGGCGGCGTAGCGGGCGAGCCAGGCCTCCAGCGCGGCGGCGTGGTCGGCCGGCAGCGCCGGATCGTAGAACGCGCCCCGCAGAGGTGCCGCCGCGGGTGCCGCGGCCTCGACATCGATATCGGACAGCGCGCGGAACAGGCGCGTCATGTCGGCACCGGTGCGGTGCATCAGCGCCTGCAGCGCGCGCATCAGTTCGAGATCGTCGTCGCTGCAGCCCGAAAGTCCCAGCTTGGCGGCGGCGTTGGCGCGCTCGCACCCGCTCCAGGTGGCCGCGTAGGCATCGAGCCCGGCCTGCAGCGGTGCCGCGTCGGCGAACAGCGGCGACAGCGCGCCTGCCAGCCGCGACAGGTTCCAGTGCGCGATGCGGGGTTGCCAGCCGAAGCGGTAACGGCGCCCCTGGGCATCGGTGGTGTTGGGCGTCCAGTCGGGGTCGTAGTCGTCGATCCAGCCGTAGGGGCCGTAGTCGATGGTGAGCCCGAGGATCGACATGTTGTCGGTGTTGAGCACGCCATGGACGAAGCCGACGCGCATCCAGTGGCCGACCAGCACCGCGGTGCGCACGCAAACCTCGCGGAACCAGGCCGCGAACAGCGCTTCGTCGAAGGCCCCGGCGGCGCGCAGTTCCGCCAGCGGCCGGCCCTCGTGGTCCTGGCCCAGCAGCCAAGGGAAGTCCCGCCAGATGCAGAACTCCGCCAGCGCCCGCAGCAGCGCGACCTCGCCGCGCGAGGCCGGCAGCTCGAAGGTCCCGAAGCGGATGAACGACGGCGCGACCCGGCACACGATCGTGCCCGGCTCGGGCCGCGGATGGCCGTCGTAGAACATGTCGCGCACCACGGTCTCGCCGGTGGCCACCAGCGACAGCGCACGCGTGGTCGGCACACCCAGGTGGTGCATGGCCTCGCTGCACAGGAATTCGCGGATCGAGGACCGCAGCACCGCGCGGCCGTCGGCGCCGCGGGAGTACGGCGTCCGCCCCGCGCCCTTGAGCTGCAGTTCGTGCCGGCTGCCATCGGCGGCCACGGCCTCGCCAAGGCTGATCGCGCGCCCGTCGCCCAGCTGCCCGGCCCAGTGGCCGAACTGGTGGCCCCCATAGTTCGCCGCCCAGGGATCCATGCCTTCGAGCTGCCGGTTTCCGCCGAACACCGCGGCGAAATCCGGCCCGGCAAGCGCGTCCGCACCGATGCCCAGGCGCCCGGCCACCTCGGCCGCATGCGCGACCAGTCGCGGCGCTGCCACCGGCGTCGGCGCGACGCGCGACCACGCCGCGCCGTACACCTGGCGCACGCCCGGCCCGGCGGACGGATCACCGGGCAGCTCGCGCAGGAAGGCGTTGTCGAAGCGGAGGCACATGCGCACAGTCTGGCAGGCGGCGCGCGAGGCCGCCGTGGCCGTCAGCGGCTGCAGCCCTCCAGGCGCAGTCGCTGGCCGACGCGGATGGCGGACGGTGCCTCCAGGCGGTTGGCCCGGGCCAGCTGGCGCGCCTCGCAGCCGTACTGGCGCGCGATTCCGACCAGGGTCTCGCCGCGGGCCACGCGATGCTCGCGCGGCGCCGCGCTCGGCGTCGCGACGCCGGTAGCGACGGTGGTCCCGGCGGGGCGCACGACTTCCACCGGACCGGTCCGCACCAGCGCCGCATTGACGGTGCTGCCCATCAGCTGGCGGGCCAGCTCGGCGCGGCGCCCCTGCGCGCACCAGCGCTTGTACAGCGCAGCCATGCGCGTGGTGCCCTGGAGGACGGCGCCGGACGGAATCACCTCGTCGGCCTCGAAGCGCGGGTTGAGGTTGCGCAGCTGCCGCATATAGCCGTGGCGGCTGCCGCTGTCGCCCATGCACACGGTGAGTTCGTAGATCGATGCCGGCCGCGAGAGCACGAAGTGCGTCGGCCGCACGTCGACCCGCGGGAAGCTGAGCCCGTACTCCTTCGGATGCAGGTACAGCCAGGCCGCGGCGATCACCATCGGCACGTAGTCGCGGGTCTCGGCCGGAAACTGGCTGTAGACGTCGGCCTCCCAGAACGGGCGGCCGCCGCTGGCATCGTGGATGCGCCGCGCCCGGCCTTCGCCGCCGTTGTAGGCGGCCAGCCACTTCTCGACCTCGTTGCCGAACTCGGCGAAGCGCTCGCTGAGGTAGCTCGACGCCGCCTCGGCGGATGCGGCCGGGTCATAGCGGGTGTCGAAGCCGCTGCCATCGGGCCCCAGTCCGAAACGGCGCCCCGTGGCGGGCATGAACTGCAGCGGGCCGACCGCGCCCGCGCGCGAGCCGACGTGCACGCGACCGGTGGATTCCTTGGCCATGATCCCGAACAGCAGGGCCTCGGGCAGGCCGCGCTTCTCGAAGGCCGGCGCCATCAGGTGGCGCATGTACTGGTAGTTCTCATGGCTGGTGACCAGCGAGACGCGCATATCGGTCAGCCAGCGGCGGATGCCTTCCTGCACCGCCGGGTTGAACTGGACCATGCGCACGAAGCGCTGGCCGTCCTCGCTCAGCAGCGCCGCGGCGCTGGCGGCCGCCGGCACGTCGCCGGTCGGCAGGCCGCCCTCGTCCACGCCGTCGGCATCGAACGTCTCGTCGTCGATGCCGGCGGCGTCATCGGCCTGGGCCTTCAGCAGCCGCTTCCAGCCCGGCAGCATCGACGCGAGTTCGCAGCCGCGCTGCTTCTCGCAGGCCAGCATCACGTCCTCCATGTCCTCGAGGGCGGCGTTGCCCTCGTCGACGGCGGTGGGATCGGCGTTGGCGGCCTTCACCAGTGATTCGCGGTAGCGGGTTTCGGCAGTGGCCATGCGTTCGGCCAGCTCCGCGGCGGCGGCGCGGTCGCGCCTGGACTGCGCGGAGGCTTCGGGGACGTGCAAGGCAAGGACTGCAACGGCCGCGGCAAGCGCCAGCCGCGGCAGGACAACGGAAAATGGGGGCATTCGGGGACCAGGGACTGCATTTCGATCCTGCAGGGTAGCGGCCGGTCTCGGCCAGCGGCAAGCGCCACGCCGGCAACCCGCCCGGCAGCTCCTTGTCGCTAGAATCCGTCCAGCACACAGGAGCCCCCATGGACCCGATCCTCGTCGGCAAGGCCGTCACCACCCCTGATTCCCTGCCAGACACCGGCGGCCGCGTCTTCCTGCAGCCGAAGCTCGCCAACCGCCACGGCCTTGTGGCCGGCGCCACCGGCACGGGCAAGACGGTGACCCTGATGACGCTGGCCGAAGGCTTCTCGCGGATCGGCGTGCCGGTGTTCATGGCCGATGTGAAGGGCGACGTGGCCGGCCTGGCCGTCCCGGGCGATATCGGCGACACGCTGCGCGAGCGCGCGGCGATGATCGGCGTCGACGCCTATGGCCCCGACGCCAGCCCGGTCGTCTTCTGGGACATCTACGGCGAGCTCGGCCACCCGGTGCGGACCACGATCAGCGAGATCGGCCCCACCCTGCTGGCGCGCATGCTGGAGCTCAACGACACCCAGTCGGGCGTGCTCGACATCGTGTTCAAGCTGGCCGACGACCGCGGCCTGCTGCTGCTCGACCTCGCCGACCTGCGCGCCCTGCTCAGCCTCGTCGCCGAGGAGCGCAAGGCGGTGTCCACGCAGTACGGCCTGGTCAGCACGCCCTCGATCGGCGCCATCCAGCGCGCCCTGCTGCGCCTGGAGTCCGACGGCGGCGACGCCTTTTTCGGGGAGCCGGCGCTTGAGCTTGCCGACATCATGCGCACCACCAGCGACGGCCGCGGCGTGGTCGGCATCATGGCCGCGGACCGGTTGATCCTGAAGCCGCGCCTGTATTCGAGCTTCCTGCTGTGGCTGCTGTCGGAGCTGTTCGAAACCCTGCCCGAGGTGGGCGACCTCGACAAGCCGAAGCTCGTGTTCGTGTTCGACGAGGCGCACCTGCTGTTCAAGGACGCACCGGCGGCGCTGCTGCAGCGGATCGAGCAGGTGGTGCGCCTGATCCGCTCGAAGGGCGTGGGCGTGTACTTCTGTTCGCAGTTCCCCGACGACGTGCCCGACAACGTGCTCGGCCAGCTCGGCAACCGCGTGCAGCACGCGCTGCGCGCCTACACTCCGCGCGACCAGAAGGCCGTGCGCACCGCGGCCGAGACCTTCGTGTCGAACCCGGACCTGGACGTGGCCAAGGCCATCGCCCGGCTCGGCACCGGTGAAGCACTGGTGTCGACGCTGCAGGGCAAGGGCGCGCCGATGCCGGTGGAACAGACGCTGGTCGCGCCGCCGCGCTGCCGCATGGGCGCGATCACCGATGCCGAGCGCGCGCGGGTGCGCGCCGGCAGCCCGGTGGGCGCGAAGTACGACACGGCGGTCGACCGCGAGTCGGCGTTCGAGATGCTGGCGAAGAAGGCCGGGGATCTTGCCGACCAGGCCGATGCGCCCAGGGCACGTACCGCCAGGCAGGACGAGGACGAGGCCGGCGGTGGGTTTGCGCAGTCGGTGAGGGACGCGGTGTTCGGCACCAAGCGGCGCCAGGGCATGGTCGAGACCATGGCCAAGCAGACCGCGCGCACCGTGGGCAACCAGATCGGCCGACAGATCCTGCGCGGGATCTTCGGCGGCCTGACGGGGAAGAAGTGAGCGTCTCCATTCTGCCCGCGACGTCCGGGACGACGACGACGTTGCCGGCAGCGTCGCCGTTGGTGACGGCACCGTCCTTGGCGTCGGCAGCCGGCGGGCGCTGAAGCAGGAGGGACGGATGTCGCGCTGGCGCCCACCGCCGGAACGATCGACCGCGCTGGTGACGCCGGAGGGCCACGCGCGGCTGAAGGCGGAACTCGACGACCTCTGGCGCGTGCGCCGGCCCGAGGTGGTGCGCGCGCTGTCGGCCGCGGCCGCGGAGGGCGACCGCTCCGAGAACGCCGAGTACACCTACCGCAAGAAGCAGCTCGGCGAGATCGACCGCCGCGTGCGCTACCTTTCCAGGCGGCTGCAGGAGCTGCGGGTGGTCGACACCGTGCCGTCCGAGCCCGACGCGGTGTACTTCGGGGCCGTGGTCGGGGTCGAGGACACCACAAGCGGCGAATGCGCCACCTACCGCATCGTCGGCCCCGACGAGACCGACGCCGCGCTGGGCTGGATCAGCATCGACTCTCCGCTTGCGCGCGCCCTGTTGAAGAAGCGCGTGGACGACGAGCTCGAGGTCGAGCTGCCCGTCGGGCCGCGCCGGTTCGCCGTGGTGTCAGTGGAATACCCCGCGGCCTGAGCCCGGGCAGCTGGGGAGCGGCTCAGTACTCGACTTCGCCGTAGAGGTCGTGCTCGTCGCTGCCCATGATGCGGATGTCGGCGAACTCGCCCGGTACCAGCCCCGCCTCGCGCCCGTCCTGCACCTGCACCAGGCCGTCGATCTCCGGGGCGTCGGCCATCGAGCGGGCGATCGCGAGATCACCGTCGATGGCGTCGACGATGCAGCGCTGCACGGTGCCGACCTTGGCCTCCAGCCGCGCGGCGGAAATATCCGCCTGGCGCGCCATGAAACGCGCCAGCCGCTCCTGCTTCACCTCATCGGGCACCGGATCGGGCAGCGCGTTCGCGGCCGCACCCTCCACCGGCGAGTACGCGAAGGCGCCGACGCGGTCGAGCTGGGCCTCGTCCAGGAAATCGAGCAGGGACTCGAACTCGGCCTCGGTCTCGCCCGGGAAGCCGACGATGAACGTCGAACGCACGGTGAGCTCCGGGCAGGCGGCACGCCAGGACTGCACGCGTTCGAGCGTCCGTTCGACAGCACCCGGACGCTTCATCAGCTTCAGGATGCGCGGGCTGGCGTGCTGGAAGGGGATGTCGAGGTAGGGCAGCAGCCGCGGCTGGCCGTCGGCCTTGTGCTGCGTCATCAGCTCGATGATGCCGTCGACGTGCGGGTACGGATAGACATAGTGCAGCCGCACCCAGGCGTCGAGCTCGGACAGGCCTTCGCACAGCGCCTTCATCCGGGTCTGGTAGGCCTTGCCCCGCCACGTGCGCTCGGCGTAGCGCAGGTCGACGCCGTAGGCCGAGGTGTCCTGCGACACCACCAGCAGTTCGCGCACCCCGCCGTGCACCAGGCGCTCGGCCTCGCGCAGCACTTCGTCGACCGGGCGCGACACCAGGTCACCGCGCATCGAGGGGATGATGCAGAAGCTGCAGCGATGGTTGCAGCCTTCGGAAATCTTCAGGTAGGCGTAGTGCTTCGGCGTCAGCTTGATGCCCGCGGCGTAGTCCTCGCCGGACAGGCGTGGCGCCGGCACCAGGTCGACGAAGGGGTCGTGCCGCGGCGGCAGCGCGGTGTGCACCGCGGCCATCACGCTGGCGTAGTCCTGCGGGCCGCTGATCGAGAGCACGCCCGGGTGCGCCTCGCGGATCACGTCCGCGCGCTTGCCCAGGCAGCCGGTCACGATCACCTTGCCGTTCTCGGCCATGGCCTCGCCGATCGCATCCAGCGACTCGGCCACGGCGGAGTCGATGAAGCCGCAGGTGTTGACCACCACCACGTCGGCATCATCGTAGTTCGGCGACAGCGCGTAGCCCTCGACCCGGAGCTGGGTGAGGATGCGCTCGGAGTCGACCAGGGCCTTCGGGCAGCCGAGGCTGACGAAGCCCACGCGCGGGGCGGTCGGGGAAGTGGTGTCGGTCATGCGCTGGGGTGGCTCGGGAAAGGGTCCGCGGGACGGCGGACGGGAGGATGCGGGGTCTTCGCGCGGCGATTATAGCGGGGGGCTAGAATCGACCCGGGGGCCGACCTCCCGCCGCGTGCGTTCGCGCCCGCCGCCGGCCATCGAAGGAGCCACCATGCCCAGGCACAGGTCACCACAGCACGAGCCCTACGCCCTGCATCCACAGCTCGCCGCCGACAGCCATCCGCTGGCCGGCCTGGCCCTGTGCGACCTGCAGCTGATGGACGACAGCAACTACCCCTGGCTGGTGCTGGTGCCGCGGGTGGCCGGCGCACGCGAGCTGCTGGACCTCGACCCGGGGCAGCGCAAGGACCTGGTCGAAGAGATCACCCGCTGCGAACAGCTGCTGCTGGATGTGTTCCAGCCGCACAAGCTCAACGTCGCGGCGCTCGGCAACCTGGTGCCACAGCTGCACGTGCACGTGATCGCCCGCTTCGAGCACGATCCGGCGTGGCCTGCGCCGGTCTGGGGCCGCGTGGCCTCGCGGCCCTATGCGCCCGAGGCCCTGGTCGGCCGCGTGCGCGAGCTGCAGGCGGCGCTGGCGTCCTGAACCCGTTCAGGTCCGCGGCAGGGTGACCCCGGTCTGGCCCTGGTACTTGCCGCCGCGATCGCGGTACGAGGTTTCGCAGACGTCGTCGGCCGCGGCCTGGAAGAACAGCATCTGGGCCACGCCCTCGTTGGCGTAGATCCGCGCCGGCAGCGGCGTGGTGTTGCTGAATTCAAGCGTGACGTGGCCCTCCCACTCCGGCTCCAGCGGGGTCACGTTGACGATGATCCCGCAGCGGGCGTACGTGCTCTTGCCCAGGCAGACCACCAGCGTGTCGCGCGGAATGCGGAAGTACTCCACGGTACGCGCCAGCGCGAACGAGTTCGGCGGGATGATGCATTCGTCGGCATCGATGTCGACGAAGCTCTTCGGGTCGAAGTGCTTGGGGTCGACGATGGTCGAGTTGATGTTGGTGAACACCTTGAACTCGCGCGAGCAGCGCACGTCGTAGCCGTAGCTCGAGGTGCCGTAGCTGACGATGCGCTCGGCGCTGGCGCCGCCCTTGTCGGCGAACTTGACCTGGCCGGGCTCGAAGGGCTCGATCATGTTCTGTTCCGCGACCATGCGGCGGATCCAGCGGTCGGACTTGATGCTCATGCGGCTCCCGGATGCGGCGCCCGGGCGGCGGTGCGCCGCGGGCATGAGCCGCGATTGTATGGAATGGCGACCGGCCCGGCACCCGCTGCCGCGGGCTGCCGGACGCCGGGCTAAAGCAGCGAGGCCGAGATCGCGGCCGGCGCGCGCGGGCGCTTGGCCAGCTCCGCGACAAGGTTGGCGGCAAGCGCGCGGTAGGCCGCGGCCGCCGGCGAATCCGGCGCCGCAAGCACCACCGGCGTGCCCGCGTCGCCGTGCTCGCGGATGGCGCGCTCGAGCGGCAGCGAGCCCAGCAGCGGCACGCAGTACTGCTCCGCCATGCGCGCGCCCCCGCCCTCGCCGAACACGTGCTCGGCATGCCCGCAGCTGGAACACACGTGCACGGCCATGTTCTCGACCAGGCCCAGCACCGCGACCTCGACCTTCTCGAACATCTTCAGCCCCTTGCGCGCGTCCAGGGTAGCCACGTCCTGCGGCGTGGTGACAATCACCGCGCCCGCCACCGGGATCTTCTGCGCCAGGGTCAGCTGGATGTCGCCGGTGCCCGGCGGCAGGTCAACGATGAGGTAGTCCAGGCCCTCGTCACCACCCCACAGGGTGTCGTTGAGCAGCTGGGTCAGGGCCGAGGTCGCCATCGGCCCGCGCCAGATCATCGGCGTGTCCTGTTCGACCAGCAGCCCGATCGACATGGCTTCGATGCCGTGGGCGCGCATGGGCAGGATCGACTTGTTGTCCGGGCTCTCGGGGCGCCCCGACAGGCCGAGCATGGTCGGGATGCTGGGGCCGTACACGTCGGCGTCGAGGATGCCGACCCGGGCGCCATCGCCGGCCAGCGCGAGGGCCAGGTTCACCGCGGTGGTGGACTTGCCCACCCCGCCCTTGCCCGAGCCGATGGCGATGATGTTGCGGACCCGCGGCAGCGGCTTCAGGGTGCCCTGCACGGCGCGGGCCGCTACCCGGGCAACGGCGTCCGGGCGCTTGTCTGAGAACAACACGGCGTCTCCTGCGATCTGGAACCAGCGATGGACGCATAGCTTGCGCCAATGGTTCCGGGATCGCTAATCCGCAGGTGAATCGGCCGCCGGGGGCTGCCGGATGGTGCGCCACGGCTATATGGCAATGCGGTTAAGTGCATGTTAAGTTCCGATGACCGTTGTCCCCGGGAAGGAGAGGCAACGGCGCGCAATCGGAAAGGCTTTTCAATACGACCAGCTCTTCAGAGCATCAACGTCCAAATGCAGGGGATCAGAATGACTCAACAGCGCCGAACCGGCCTCAAGCCCAATTCGCTCAGCATGGCGCTCGTCGCCGCGCTGTCGATGTCCGTCACCGGCCTCGCGATGGCCCAGGAGGCCACCGAGGACGAGAGCACCACCACCTCCAGCAGCGCCACGACGCTTGACCGCGTCACCGTGACCGGCTCGCTGATCCCGCAGACCGAAATCGAGACGTTCACTCCGGTCACGGTGATCACCGCCGCGGACATCCAGGCGCGCGGCTTCACCAGCGTGTCCGACGTGCTGCAGAAGAGCTCGTTCGCCACCGGCGGCGTGCAGGGCGCGCAGTCGTCGGCGTCGTTCACGCAGGGCGCGGAGACGGTCAGCCTGTTCGGCCTGCCCCCGGGCTACGTGAAGTACCTGATCGACGGCCGCCCGATGGCCAACTATCCGGCGCTGTACAACGGCTCCGACACCTTCAACAACATCAGCGGCATTCCGATCGACCTGATCGAGCGCATCGAGATCCTGCCCGGCGGCCAGTCCTCGCTGTACGGCTCGGACGCGATCGCCGGCGTGATCAACGTCATCCTGAAGAAGCGCATGGAAGGCGTGGCGCTGAACATCCGCGGCGGCGGCTACAGCGAAGGCGGCGGCAACAGCTTCCGCGCCAGCGTCGCCACCGGTTTCTCCGCCGCCGAGGACCGCCTGAACGTCCTGCTTGGCGCCCAGTACGAAGAGCGTGGCGCGATCTGGGGCTACGACCGCGACATGACCAAGACCTACTTCGACGGTGGCCAGGGCGCCCGCCCGGCGAGCCGCGACTTCCTGGTCCACAGCCCCTTCACCAGCTACAAGTGGCTGGACCCGAACAACTGCGCGAACGTCGAACACCTGTTCGACGGCGGAGAGGGCCTGGCCGAGCGTCCCGGCTTCGGCGACGGCTATTACTGCGGCTCGTACAACAGCCCCGGCTACCGCACCCTGCTCAACTCGAAGGAAGCCACCCAGGCCTACGGCAACCTGACCTTCGACATCAACGATTCCACCCAGCTGTACGCCAGCGCGCTGTACAGCCGCGAGACGGTGAAGTACCACGTCGGCTCGAACTACACCTGGTGGGGCACCGGCCCCGGATGGGGCTACTACTTCGACCCGCGCGTGGGCAATGACATCGCCGACGCGTACGGCGGCTATTTCTGCGGCGAAGACCCGGATCCGGCCTGCCTTGCCGCACTCCCCCCCGGCTCGCTCCTCGGCCTGCAGCGCTCCTTCGCCCCCGAAGACATGGGCCAGGGCGGCTACGAGAACACGATGCAGCGCGACAAGAGCGAGTCCATGCGCATCACGTTCGGCGTGAACGGCACCTTCGGCGACTCCGCCTGGGACTACGACATCGGCTACACCCGCACCGACTACGAGCTCAACGAGCATGGCTGGGTCCGCTGGGCCGACGCGATGAACGACTACTTCCAGGAGCGCGTCCTCGGCCCGCAGCTGGGCTGGGATCCGCTGTTCGGCGCCTATCCGATCTTCGAGCCGGACTACGCGGCGTTCTACCAGCCGATCTCGCCCGAGGACTTCGCCGCGATGACCGGCTACGCCGTGTCGCGCAGCAAGACCGAAGACGAGATGATCCGCGCCCAGGTCACCAACGCCAGCCTGTTCGGCATGCCGGGCGGCGACGCCGGCCTGGCCGTGGCGCTGGAGTACGGCCAGCAGTCCTGGAGCTACGATCCGCATCCGGGCTATCTGAATGGCGACATCTGGGGCACCACCGCCGTGGCCGGCGGCGGCGACCGCGACCGCTACGCCGTGGTGAGCGAGCTGCGCATGCCGGTGCTCGAGCCGCTGACCGTCACCCTGGCGGGTCGCTACGACTCGTTCAAGGCCTCCGGCCGCACGATCGACAAGCCGACCTACAGCCTGGGCCTGGAGTGGCGCCCGAGTGACACCCTGCTGCTCCGCGGCAAGTACGGCACCGCGTTCCGCTCCCCCACCCTGTCCGACCTCTACCAGGGCGAAAGCGGCTACTACACCTTCGTCACCGACTACTACAACTGCTCGCTCCTGGGCTTCGAGCCGGGTAGCACGACGAACTGCCCCGCCGCCTACGGCAACCGCCAGGTCTTCGGCGTCCAGGAAGGCAGCACCGAGCTCGACCCGATCAATGCCGACGTCTGGAGCGCCGGCGTGGTGTGGGCGCCGATCGACCGCATGTCGGTCAGCCTCGACTACCACAGCTGGGACATCGAGGACGAGGTCACCCAGCAGAGCCCCGACGCCCTGATGCTGCAGGAATACCGCTGCCTCACGGGTCTGGCGGACATCAACTCGATGCTCTGCCAGATGACCCTCTCGCAGATCACGCGCGGCGCCACGGGCAACGTGAACGAGATCTACACCCCGAAGGTCAACGTGTCGCGCCAGACGCTCGAGGCCCTCACCGCCGGCATCAACTACGCCGTCGACGCGGGCGTGGTGGGCGAGTTCAACCTCCGTGCCAACTACACGCAGAAGTTGAACCACGAATACCAGCAGTACGCGGAAGACCCGATGGTCGACATGCTGCGCAGCCCGTGGTGGACCTCGGACCCGCAGCGCAAGGCCGACGCGTCGGTGACCTGGATGAAGAACAACTTCTCGTCCACGCTGTACGCCAACTGGACCGGCTCGACTCCGAACTACCGCGCCCGCGTGATCGACGGCTACGACGAGGAGCTGTCGCACAAGATCGGCTCCTTCACGACCTACAACGCCACGTTCAGCTGGTCGCCGCTGGAGAACATCAGCTTCTCGCTGCTGGTCAACAACCTGTTCAACGACATGCCGCCCGTCGACGACTCGTTCCCGAACACCTCGGGCGCGCCGTACAACAGCTCGGTGTGGAACGTCTATGGCCGTGCGTACTACCTGGAGGCGCGTTACCTCTTCGGCCGCTGATCCGGCCAGGAAGCCTCTGCCGCAACACGGAGGGCCCCGGGAAACCGGGGCCCTTTTTCTTTCCGGGGCGGGGCGGGTATCGTGGCGGCTGGCTGTCCGGCGCGTTGCGGCCGACGGCCCACCACTTTCGTCGGTCCCTGTCCCGGAGTCCTGAAATGCGCCTGATGCAAGCCGTCCTGCCCCTGCTCCTCGTGCTGCCCACGCTCGCCTTCGCACAGGCTTCGTCGCCCACCGGGCGCTGGAAGACCATCGACGACGAGACCAACAAGGCGAAATCGATCGTCGAGATCAGCCAGGCCGCGAACGGCACGTTCAGCGGCCGCATCGTCGAACTCATCGACCCCAGCAAGCCCAATCCCGCCTGCGACAAGTGCAAGGACGACCGCAAGGGCAAGCCGATCACCGGCATGGAGATCATCCGCGGCATGAAGGCCGACGGTTCCGCCTGGTCGGGTGGCACCATCCTCAAGCCGGACGAGGGCAAGGTCTACAAGTCGAAGATGGAGCTGATGGAGAACGGCACGAAGCTCAAGGTGTCGGGCTGCGTGGCTTTCTTCTGCAAGTCGCAGGTCTGGGAACGGATCTAGGTTCTGCGTTCCCGTCCAGACGCACGAGGGGCCCGGCCAGCGCCGGGCCCCGTCGTTTCCCGGCCTGACGCGCGCGGGACGCTCCAGGCCGGCATGCGATAATCCGCGTCCTTCCGCACGCAGCCACGCCATGTCACGCCCCGCACTGGTCACCAACGCCCTGCCCTATGCCAACGGTCCCCTGCACATCGGCCACCTGGTCGGCTACGTGCAGGCCGACGTCTGGGTACGCGCGCGGCGCATGGCCGGCGGCACCGTGCATTACGTCTGCGCCGACGACACCCACGGCACGCCGATCATGCTGGCCGCCGAGAAGGCCGGGACCACGCCGGAGGCTTTCGTCGCCGGCATCCAGGCCGGGCACGAGCGCGACTTCGCCGACTTCGGCGTCGCCTTCGACAACTACGATTCCACCCACTCCGCGCGCAACCGGGCGCTCACCGAGGCCATCTACACGCGGCTCGAAGCCGCCGGCCACGTCACCAGGCGTTCGGTCGCCCAGCTTTACGACCCGGCCAAGGGCATGTTCCTGCCCGACCGCTACGTCAAGGGCCGCTGCCCGCGCTGCGGCACCGCCGACCAGTACGGCGACAACTGCGAGCACTGTGGCGCCACGTACTCGCCCACGGAACTGCTGGAGCCGTATTCGGTGGTCAGCGGCGCGACCCCGGAGATGCGCGACAGCGAGCACTTCTTCTTCGAAGTCGGCCATTTCGAGGCCTTCCTGCGCGAGTGGCTGGCCGGCGACGTCGCGGTGCCGGGGGTCAAGGCCAAGCTGCTGGAATGGGTCGACGGCGAAGGCGGCCTGCGCGCCTGGGACATCTCCCGCGACGCGCCCTACTTCGGCTTCGAGATCCCGGGCCATCCGGGCAAGTACCTGTATGTCTGGATCGACGCGCCGATCGGCTACCTGGCGAGCTTCCAGGCGCTGTGCGAACGCGAGGGCCTGGACTACGCAGCGTTCACCGCGCCCGGCAGCCAAGCCGAAATGCACCACTTCATCGGCAAGGACATCATCAATTTCCACGGCCTGTTCTGGCCCGCGGTGCTGCACGGCAGCGGCCATCGCGCGCCGACGCGCCTGCACGTCAACGGCTACCTGACCGTCGACGGCGCGAAGATGTCGAAGTCGCGCGGCACCTTCGTGATGGCCCGCAGCTGGCTTGATGCCGGCCTGCCGGCCGAGGCCCTGCGCTACTACTTCGCGGCCAAGTCCGGGGGCGGCGTCGAGGACATCGACCTCAACCTCGCCGACTTCGTGGCCCGGGTGAATTCGGACATCGTCGGCAAGTTCGTGAACCTTGCCAGCCGCTGCGCCGGCTTCATCGGCAAGCGCTTCGACGGCATGCTCGCCGGCAGGCTGCCGGAGCCGGACATGTACGCGCGCTTCGTGGCCGCGCTGGCGCCGGTGCGCGAGGCCTATGAATGCAACGAGCCCGCCAGCGTACTGCGCCAGGTGATGGCGCTGGCCGACGAGGCCAACCGCTGGATCGACGAGCGCAAGCCCTGGGTGATCGCGAAGCAGGACGGCGCCGACGCCGAGCTGCAGGAAGTCTGCACGCAGGGCCTGAACCTGTTCCGGGTGCTCGCCGGTGCGCTGCAGCCTGTGCTGCCGGCGATGGCCTCGCAGGTCGCGGACTTCCTTGATGCGCCGCTGGCGCGTTGGGAAGACCTCGATGCGCCCCTGCTCGCGCATCGCATCCGCGCCTACCAGCCGCTGTTCACCCGCATCGACCCGAAGCAGGTCAACGCCATGATCGAATCCAGCAAGGACGACCTCAAGCCCCGCGACGCCGCCGCGACAGGTGCCGCCCCAGCGGAGGGGAAGGCCCCGCCCGGTGCCGCGGCCGCTGCACGGTCCATGCCGGCCGCTGCGCCGGCAACCGCGGCGGACGGCGAGGCCGCGTCGCCGACCATCACCATCGACGACTTCGCGAAGCTCGACCTGCGCATCGGCCAGGTCGTCGCCTGCGACTTCGTGGACGGCTCGGACAAGCTGCTGCGCTTCGAGCTCGACGCCGGCGAGCTGGGCACGCGCCAGATCTTCTCCGGCATCCGCGCCAGCTACGGCGAGCCGGCCGCCCTGGTCGGGCGCAAGGTCGTGTTCATCGCCAACCTGGCGCCGCGCAAGATGCGTTTCGGCCTGAGCGAGGGCATGGTCCTGTCCGCCGGCTTCGACGGCGGCGAGCTGGCGCTGCTGGGCGCCGACGCCGCGGCCCGGCCCGGGATGCCGGTGCGCTGAGCCCGCCATGGGCGCCCGCCGCGAAGACGCCCTGGTCGAACGCCTCGACCGCCTGCTTCCGCAGACCCAGTGCGGCCAATGCGGCTACGCCGGCTGCCGGCCCTATGCCGAGGCCATGGCCGCCGGCGGGTCCGGCGTGGATCGCTGCCCGCCGGGGGGCGATGCCGGCGCACGGGCGTTGGCGAGGCTGCTCGGTGTCCCGCCCCTGCCCTACGACCGCAGCCTGGGCGAGCACCGCCCGCCCGAGCTCGCGCTCGTGGTCGAGGCCGACTGCATCGGCTGCACCAAGTGCATCCAGGCCTGCCCGGTCGATGCGATCATCGGCGGCAGCAAGCGGATGCACGTGGTGCTTGAGCCGCTGTGCACCGGGTGCCGGCTGTGCGTGCCGGCCTGTCCGGTGGACTGCATCGTGATGCTGCCGGCTCAGTCGTCGACGGCGATGCCGGCGGCCTCCAGCAGCTCGCGGACCGGCTGAAGCTCGCGCTCGTAGCGTCTCCAGCGACCGATCGCGCGCCGGTTGACCGGCTCGCGCACCTGCGTGGCACTGGCCGTGGCCACCGGTGCCGGGTTCTCCTCGAACCGCAGGCAGGCGTCTTCCCAATGCAGGCCGCAGAAGTCGACCAGGCGCCGCGCGCCGGGCTCGAAGTCGTCCACCAGGTTCTCGTACGACACTTCCAGGATCCGCCCCGGCAGGCGCTCCTGCCAGCTGCGCATCATCCGGTCGAACAGGACGTAGTAGCGCGCCGTGTCCAGAAGGTCGAAGGAATACTCGTACATCGGCGACCCGAGCGCGAACAGCTGCCTGAAGTTGCCGAGCACGCTGTCCATCGGGTTCCGGCGCAGGCAGATGATCCGCGCCCTGGGCAGCGCCGCGGCGATGCAGCCGGCATAGAGGAAGTTGTGCGGGAGCTTGTCGACAAAGCGCGGCGCAGCCGCCGTCCCGGGCCGCGTGCTGGCCAGGTAGGCCTCGCCCAGTGCCTTCCAGTCCAGGCCGCCGCGGCTGCGCTCGACCACGTCCAGGTCCAGCACCGGCGGCGTCCGGCTTCCGGTCGCGCGCTTGAGCGCGACGCTGAAGTTCTGCAGCTCCCCGGCCGCGTGCACCTGCGAATGGCTGCTGAGCACGCGCTCGACGAGCGTCGTTCCCGAGCGTGGCAGGCCGATGACGAAGATCGGCGCGTCGCTGTCGCAGCCACCATCGGCGGGAGGCGGCGGACAGGCGTCGACCAGCGCCTGGAACAGGGCCTCGTCGCTGGCGCTGGTGTAGGCCGGCGACTGCCTTCGCCAGGCGCGCTTGCCCGAGACCAGGCGCTCGAACGCCTCCTCGTGCCGGCCGCAGTCCTCGAGCTCCCTGGACAGGGCCAGATCCACGCACAGGATCGCCATCGCGTCGTCGCCAAGCCCTTCGCGGACGTGTTCGAGCCCGGCGATATGGTTGTCCTCGGGCGAGTGGCGCCGCAGTTGCGCGCGCGAGAGGTAGGCCTTCCAATAGGTCGGGTCGATGCGCAGGCAGGCGTCGAGCGCCCGTTCCGCGGCGTCGGTATCACCGGCATGTATCAGGGCCGTGGCGTGGTTGTACTGGAAGCGCGCCGAGTCCGGCAGCATCTCCGCCGCGCGCCTGAACATTTCCGCGGCCCGGACATAGTCGTGGGTGGCGGTGTAGGCAAGGCCAAGGGCGTCGAGCGTGGTCGCATCGGCTCCCGGAAGCGCCGCGCCGCGCTCGGCGGCCTCGTGCGCGCGCGTGGGCTCGCTGGCCTGGGCCAGCGCGCGCGCCAGCTGCGCGAAGTAGTCCGGGCGCCCGGGATTGATGCGGACCGCCTGCTCCAGCAGCTCGATCGCCAGCGGGATCTGCAGCTGTTCGCGGGCGGCGACGCCGGCCACGAAGCACACGCCCGCATGCGGCGGCACCTCGCGCAGCAGCGCCATCGCCAGCGACTGCGCCCTGGCCCAGTCGCCGCGGTTCAGGGCATCGATCGCCTCGTGGTAGCGCGCACGCGGATCCCCGCTCACGGCCGGACGCACGCCGCGCACACGCGCTCGACCGCATAGCCTTTCGCGCGCAGCTTCTCGACCACGCCGTCCTCGCCCAGCAGGTGCATTGCGCCGACCACCACCAGGCTGTCGTCGCTGCCGTCCTCGCGCAGGCGCGCCTCCAGCATCGGAACCCAGGCATCGTTGCGCTCGACGTTGATCACCTGGTAGAGCGCCGGGAAATCGCGGCGCATCTCGGTGATGGTGCCGTCGATGATCGCCTGCGTGTCACCCGACCGCCACGCGCCGTGCAGGGCGAGCATCTGTTCTGCGCCGGCCTCCGCCTGTCCAAGCGCCTGCTCGAGCATCTGCAGCTGTTCGCCCGCGTCCATGCCGTCCAGGAAGGCGATCTGCCGGGCACCGGTCTCAAGTCCGGCCACCGGCTTCTGCGCCGCCTCCGCCAGCGCGCCCATGTGCGCGTCGAGCCCGAGCGCGGGGTCGAAGCCGAGCCCGGTCATCTGGTTGATCGTCACCATCATGCCGACAAACCAGGGTTCGAAACGCTGCAGCACCTCCACCGTCATGCCGCCCGCGGCAAGCTGCGCGGCATTGACCCTGCCCCAGGCCGCGAGCTTCGCGGCCAGCTCCGGCCCGAGCTCCTCGTCGAGCGTGCTGCCGTCGGTGCGCATCGCCGCCTGCCCCATCTGCAAGGCCAGCTGCGGCGAGGCCAGCTCGTCCGGCGCGATCTCGAACACCAGCTTCTCGGCGTCGGCGAAGGCCAGGCCCACGTCGCCCGAGAGTGGGTAGTCGCTCGGCAGCAGCAGGTGGAACGAGCCGAGCAGGTACAGCGAATTGTCTTCGTCCGAGACCTTCCACAGCAGCGGCACCGGAGGCGCCTGAGCGGCGGCCGGGGCCACATCCGGCTGCACGGCGGCCGGCGGCGCCGCGGAGGCGGCAGCGACGGTCGCAAGGGAAAGGGTCGCGGCGAGCACGCCGGCAAGCAGGGACCCGCGGGCCCGGCAGGTATTGAGCATGGAATTCCTTGTCTTCGGGGTCGAGGTGTCGGGCATGGGATACGGGATGTCAGGTACCGGCGGGCTTCACGTAGGCCTTCTCGCCCGCGGTCACCGCCAGGTCGAGCCGGTTCTCCGGCGGCGGCAGCGGGCAGGTGGCGAAGTCGGTGAAGGCGCAGGGCGGATTGTAGGCGCGGTTGAAATTGAGGGTGACCCGCCCTTCGGCATCCGGGGCCGCCGTGTCCAGGTAGCGGCCCGCGCCGTAGCTGGCGTGTCCGTTGGTGCGGTCGGCAAGGATCAGGAACAGGCCGCCGTCCTCGCCATCGATGGCCTCGAGCCTGTAGTCGCTGCCGGCCCTGCTGAACTCCACCGCGCCCGGATTGGGCAACAGGTCGACCCCGCCCACGATGTTGGCGATCTCGATGGTGCGTCCGGCGGGATGCGGCTCGAAGCGCGCATCGACCAGCCAGCCCGCATCCACCGGCCAGTACTCCAGGTCGCCGAAGGCCGTGCGTCCGTGGGCTTCGGCGTGCTTGACGCGCAGTGCGCGGTGCCCGCCGCGCGTGACCAGCGACAGCCTGCCCTGGCCGTCGTCGAACAGCAGCTCCGTCGGATCCGGCTCGCGTGCGTCGCGCAGCTCGATTCGACCGGTGACCGGCGCCTCGCCCACGGCGACCGCCACGCCCTGCTCCGGCGTGAAGTACACACGTCCGCCGTCCTGCTGCACCAGGCCGAGCTTCGCCGGCCCGTGCGCCAGGCGGATGCCGCTGGTCGCGCTGCTGCCGATGTAGTGCGCGCGCAGCTCCAGCCGGTGCAGGCCGACCAGGCTGGCCCAGCCGTCTTCGGCCAGCAGTCTTTCGCGGCGTTCGCTGCGCCACTCGGCCTCGGCCGCGGTCATGGCCGGACTGGTCTGGGGCGTATCGGCGGCAAGGCCGTCGTCGCCGCCGGCCGGGGCATCGGTGCCGCAGCCCGCCAGCGCGGCGGCGAACAGCAGGCAGGCCGCGACGGCGGCAGGCGGAAGGTGTCTGGTCATCAACGTCCCCTCAGGAACCAGCGGTCGATATCGGCGAGCGAGAACCGCGTCCACGTCGGGCGCCCGTGGTTGCACTGTCCCGAACGTTCGGTGGCTTCCATGTCGCGCAGCAGCGCGTTCATTTCGGCGATGGTCAGGCGCCGGTGCGCGCGCACCGCGCCGTGGCAGGCCATGGTGGAAAGCAGCTCGTCACGGGCGGCGCGCACGCGGCGGCTCTCGCCATGCTCGCGCAAATCGGCGAGCACGTCGCGCAGCAGGGCTTCGGTATCACCCTGGGCCAGCAGCGCCGGCACGCCGCGCAGCAGCAGCGACTGCGGGCCGGTGCGCGAGACTTCAAAGCCGAGTTCGCCCAGGGTCGCGACCTCGCGCTCGGCGATCTCGGCCTCGCGCTCGCTCACCGCCACCGCCTGCGGCACCAGCAACGGCTGCAGTCGCAGGCCGCTGCCATCGTGCGCGGCCTTGAGCTTCTCGTAGCCGATGCGTTCGTGGGCAGCGTGCATGTCGACGACGACCATGCCGTCGGCGGCTTCGGCCAGGATGAAGATGCCGTGCAACTGGGCGACGGCGAAGCCGAGCGGCGGGATGCCGTCGTCGCCGGTTTCGGGCAGCGCAGCCGACGCGCCGGCGTACGCTCCCCACGCCTGCGCCGCGTCCGTCGCCCTGTCTGCGCCACCTGCGCCGGCTGCTCCGCCGGCGTATGCGATCCCGCTGCCATCCATCACGCCATGTCCGGCGCCATAAAGCAGGGCAAGGGCATCCCGCGCCTGGTCGCCGCGCAGGGACAGGCTCGACTGTTCAGCCACGCGCGCTGCCAGTTCGCGCGAGACCACGCCCTGGGTGCTGACCGCCGCGACCAGTGGCGCGTTGCCGGCGCGGGTTGCAGCCAGCGCCTCGTGCAGGGTGCGATAGACGAAATCGTGGACCATGCGCGAATCGCGGAAGCGCACTTCATGCTTGGCCGGGTGCACGTTCACGTCCACGCGCGCCGGATCCAGTTCAAGGAACAGCACGTAGGCCGGCTGGCGGCCGTGGAACAGCACGTCGGCATAGGCCTGTTTCACCGCGTGCGCGACGCTGCGGTCGCGAACGGCGCGGCCGTTGACGTAGAGGTACTGCTGGTCGGCGCTGGCGCGCGAGTAGGTCGGCTGCGCGATCCAGCCGTACAGGCGCAGTGCCGGCGCATCGCCGCGGCTGTGGTCGCCCGGGCGCGGCCCGACGGCGTGCTCGACCCGCAGCGCGGCCTGCGCGAACGGCTCGCCCAGGGTTTCAAGCAGGCGCCCCGCCCCCTCGTCGAACGCGAGTCCCTCGCCGCCGCCGCGGTAACGCCGCGACGCACGGCCGTTGTGCGTGACCCGCAGCTCGACGTCCGGGCGCGCCAGGGCCAGCGAACGCAGCCATTCTTCGATGTGGCCAAGCTCGGTGCGTTCGGCGCGCAGGAATTTGCGCCGCGCCGGAACGTTGTAGAACAGGTCGCGGATCTCGACCGTGGTGCCCTGCGGGTGCGCCTTCGGCAGCACCTCGCCCACGCGCCCGCCCTCGACCTGCAGGCTGGCACCGTGTCCGTCGCCGCCGCGGCGCGATGTGATGGTGAAGCGGCTGACCGACGCGATCGACGGCAGCGCCTCGCCGCGGAAGCCGAGCGTGGCCACGACCTCCAGGTCGTCGAGCGAGGCGATCTTGCTGGTGGCATGCCGCGACACCGCCAGCGGCAGCTGCTCCGGCGCGATGCCGCCGCCGTCGTCGCGGATCCGCATCAGGCGCACGCCGCCTTCCTCGAGATCGATATCGACGCGCCGGGCGCCGGCATCCAGCGCGTTCTCGACCAGCTCCTTGACCACCGATGCCGGGCGTTCGATGACTTCGCCGGCGGCGATCTGGTTGACGAGGGTGTCGGGAAGCTGGCGGATGCTCAAGGGGTCGCGGGGGCCGGCCGCTGCGCGTCCGGCCGATGGGGGCCAGCCCCGATGATAAGCGAGCTTGCCGCCCTCAGCGGCTGCCGCCGCTCGCGACCGGTACGCCTTCCGCGGATGCGCGCATCGCGAACAGCGTGCCGGGCGGTGGCTGGCTGGTGAAATAGGTCTTGACCCCGTCCAGCACGGCGCGCGCGACGTTGGCCTGGAACGTCGGGTCGACCAGGCGCTTCTCTTCCTCGGGATTGGACAGGAAGGCGGCTTCCACCAGCATCGAAGGCATGTCCGAGGTACGCAGCACCGCGAAGTTGGCGCGTTCGATATGCGGCTTGTGGTTGTTTCCGATGCGCTTGAGGCCCGCCAGGATGTGGTTCCCGGCGTCTTCGGAGGCCTTCATCTGCCCGCTCTGGGTGAGGTCGAGCAGCACGTTTGTGAGCATGCTGTCGGACGTCGCGACCTTGCCGCCGCCGATCAGGTCGGCCGCGTTTTCCTTGTCGGCCAGCCAGCGCGCGCGCTGCGAGGACGCACCCTTCAGCGACAGCACATAGACCGACGAGCCCTTGGCGCTCCGGTTCTCGGCGGCATCGGCGTGCAAGGAGATGAACATGTCGGCGCCCGCGGCGCGCGCGAGCTGCGCGCGGCGGTTGAGCGGGATGAAGACGTCGGCGTCGCGCACCAGGTGCGCCTTCAGGCCGGGCGTGGCGTTGACCTGGCGCGCCAGCTCGCGGGCGATGGCCAGGTTGATGTCCTTCTCGCGCTTGCCGGTCGGGCCGACGGCGCCGGGATCCTGGCCGCCGTGGCCGGCATCGATGGAGATGACCAGCGGGCGCGTCGCACCGCTGGCCGCGGCCTGGGCGGCATTGATGGACGACGCCTGCGCGGCGGGTTCGCGCCGGACCGGCGTGGGCACGCCAGTGGCGATGGTGGTCGGCACCGCCTGCCGCGGCGACGGATCGCTCGAGGGCTGCGGCCGCTGCGGGGATGCCGTGGACGGGGCCGCGGGCGACGGAACGCGGGCGGCGGGAAGATTGGCGATCAGGCGCGAGGTCGCGTCGGCCGAGGCGCGCGCGGGATCGGGGGCGGGGCCGGCCGTGGCTTCGCCCGCGCCGGACTGGGTCGCGGCCGCGATCCGCGCGATCGGATCGTCCGCGGGCGGCACCTTTGCCGCGGGCGCATCGGCCGTGGCAATCGCGGCAGGCGCGGCGCCGTGGTCGCCGGGCCACTCGAGCACCAGCCGGGTGCCGTCGGGGCCGGTCTCGAAGCGCGGCGCCAGGGCCACCACGGGCATCAGCAGGTCGAAGACCACACGGGTGGTGCCCGGCGTCGGCTCGCCGGTGCGCACCGCCTTGACCACGCCCGCGCCGGCGGGCGCAGCGCCGCGCAGGGCCAGCCGGCTGCTCGGAAAATCCACGACCAGGCGATCGGGTCCGGACAGTGCGATCAGCTTGTAATCCGCCTGCGCGTCGAGCCTCAGCTCGGCACGCGTGCCGGTCGGCCCGGCGCTCAGGCGCAGGTCGTTGATTTCAGACGCTTTCGCAAAATTCCAGATCAGCGCGGCCACGAGCGCCGCGCCGAGAAGGAGTTGCTGCAGGTGGATGCCCCGGACGCGCATGGCCGTAGTCAAGCATCACTTTGGCCCGTTTGCAAGATTTTTTCCCTTATGAATCCGGGACCTGCCGATCCTTCCTACGGGCTGGGTTCAGGAAGCCCCTGCAAACGACGCTGCTGGTCGAGCGCGGCCGTCCAGAGGTCGCCGGCCACGCCGTGGAACGCCAGCCGACAGCGCCGGCCGTCGCCTTCGACGCAAAGATGGACCTCCAGGTCGGGCCCCGGCAGGGCGCCAAGCCCCCGTTCGGGCCATTCCACCAGCCAAAGCCGCGCATCGGCGTCGTCCAGGCCCAGGAACTCGAGTTCACCGGCATCGCCGATGCGATACAGGTCCAGGTGCAGGGCTTCGCCGCCGGTGGCCAGGGGATAGCGCTCGACCAGGGTGTAGGTCGGGCTGCGCACCGGCCCGGTGACGCCGAGCGCGCGCAGCCACGCACGGGCCAGCGTGGACTTGCCCGCGCCGAGGTCGCCGTGCAGGTGCACCGCGGCGGACGCGGGCTGCGTGGCCGCGAGCGCTTCGGCCAGGGCCGCGGTGGCCGCGGCGTCGGCCAGGAACATGTCGACCAGCGGCGCGGTCATCAGGCCTGCCCCACGTCGCGCAGCGCCGCGATGAGGTCGCTCGGAAGCAGGCCGCGCATGCCGCCGGCCGCGGCCGCATGGTCGCCGGCGACGGCGTGCAGCAGGGTGCCGGCCACCGCCGCCTCGGCGGCCGGGAGGTGCTGGGCACGCAGCGCGGCGACGATGCCGGTGAGCGCATCGCCCATCCCGCCCACGGCCATGCCCGGGTTGCCGGCATCGATGATCCAGGCCCGCCGGTCGGGCGCGGCCACCACGCTGCCGGCGCCCTTGAGCACCACGACGCAGCCGTGGCGTGCACAGAGCGCGTGCGCGGCGGCGATGCGGTCGCGCTCGACCTCCCCCACCGTGCAGCCGAGCAGGCGCGCGGCCTCGCCGGGGTGCGGCGTCAGCACGGCATCGGCAGGCAGGCTGCGCGGGTCGGCGGCGATGAGGTTCAGGGCATCGGCATCGACCACCAGCGCGCGCCCGCCGGCGATGGCCGCATCCAGCAGGCCTGCGGCCCACGCGTCGCGGGCCAGCCCGGGTCCGATCGCGCAGGCATCGGCCGCCGCGAGCAGCGGTGCCAGCCCGGAGGGATCTTCGAGCGCGTGCGCCATCGCCTCGGGCGTGCGCGCCAGCAGGGGCGCCACGTGGGCCGTGCGCGTGGCCACCGAAACCAGGCCCGCGCCCGCACGCAGCGCGGCGCCTGCCGCGAGCAGCACCGCCCCGCCCATGCCGTGGTTGCCACCGGCCACCAGCACGTGGCCCGCGCTCCCCTTGTGCGCCGTGCGTGCCCGCCGGGGCAGCAGCGCCGCCAGCGCACCGGCGCGCAGCCGCCACGCGACCGGCTTCACGCCGTCGAAGGCCGCATGCGGAACGTCGAGCGACGCCGTGGCCAGGATGCCGACGTGGTCGAGTGCCGCGCCCGTCGCCAGCCCCGCATGGTCGCCGAGGAACTGCAGCGTGCGCCGCGCCCGCACGGCGATGCCCGGCACGCTCCCGGACGACGCCTGGACCCCGGACGGCACGTCGAGCGCGAGCACGTCGGTGCCGCACGCATCGATCGCGGCGATCAGCGCGGTGCAGGCGTCGTCGGCGCGGCCGTCGAAACCGATGCCGAACACCGCATCGACCACGACGTCGCAGCCCGGTGGCAGCGCATCGGCTTCATCGATCACGCCGCCGGCACCGAGGAATCCGGCCGCCGCGCGTCGCGCCGGCCCGCTGCGCGGCGCCTGGCCGGCGGCATGGAGCACGCGCACGTCGCGCCCTGACTCGAGCGCGAGCCGCGCCAGCACGTAGCCGTCGCCGCCGTTGTTGCCGGGACCGCAGGCGACCACGATGCGCTGCGCCTGCGGCCAGTGCTCGAGCAGGAAGCGCCAGGCGGCCGCGCCCGCACGCTGCATCAGCGCGGTGTCGTCGCCACCGCCGGGCCCGATCGCCTGGGCCTCGATACGGCGGATGCCGGCCATGTCGTACAGCGGGATGGCCGTGTCGGTTCGGGAGGCGTGCATGGCCCGGATTCTATACTTTGCACGCCATGTCCCAGCGCCCAGCCACCCCTGCGCAAACCCCGCCCACCGCGCCGCCCGACGCCGCGACGCTTGCCGCGCGGGTCCGCGCCCTGGTGCAGGACGCCGGCTTCCAGCGCTGCGGCATCACCGGCATCGACCTCGGCGATGACGAGGGCCACCTGCGCGACTGGCTCGCGCGCGGCTTCCACGGCTCGATGGACTGGATGGCGCGCCACGGCAGCAAGCGCTCGCGACCGCAGGAACTGGTGCCGGGAACGATCAGCGTGCTGTCTGTGGGCCTGGACTACGGCCGCCGCGACGACGTCGAAGCCTGGGCGACGCTGGCCGACGGCGAGCGCGCCTACGTCGCCCGCTACGCACTGGGCCGCGACTACCACAAGCTGATGCGCAACCGCCTGCAGAAGCTGGCCGAGCGCATCGCCGCGGAGATCGGGCCGTTCGGCCATCGCGTGTTCGTCGACTCGGCGCCGGTGCTGGAGCGCGCGCTGGCGCGCAACGCCGGCCTCGGCTGGATCGGCAAGCACACCTGCCTGATCGACCGCGACGGCGGCTCCTGGTTCTTCCTCGGCGAGCTCTACCTCGACATCGCCCTGCCCCCCGATCCGCCGGCGACGCCGCACTGCGGCAGCTGCAGGCGCTGCATCGACGTCTGCCCGACCCAGGCAATCCTGGGCCCGAACGTGCTGGATGCGCGGCGCTGCATCAGCTACCTCACCATCGAGCACGAAGGCCCGATCGAGGAGGAACTGCGGCCGCTGATGGGCAACCGCATCTTCGGCTGCGACGACTGCCAGCTGGTGTGCCCCTGGAACAAGTTCGCGCGCCGCCACGACGAGCCCGACTTCCGCGCCCGCAACGACCTCGACACCGCCAGCCTGGCGGACCTGTTCGCGTGGGAAGAGGACGAGTTCCTGCGCCGCACCGAAGGCAGCGCGCTGCGCCGCAGCGGGCACGCGCGCTGGCTGCGCAACATCGCCATCGCGCTGGGCAATGCGCCGGCCACGCCGGAGGTGCTGCGCGCGCTTGAAACGCGCCGCGAACACCCCGACCCGGTCATCCGCGAGCACGTGGCCTGGGCCTTGGCGCGACACGCCGCCAGCTGAGCGATCTCAGCGGTGCGCGCGGATCTCTTCCAGCAGCGCCCGCGTCACCGCATCGCCCGCCTCACGCTCGCCGCGCAGCGCCGGCAGCAATTCGCCGGCAATGCGCTTGCCCAGTTCGACGCCCCACTGGTCGAAGGCGTTGATGCCCCACAACACCGACTGCGCGTACACGCTGTGCTCGTACATCGCCAGCAGCGCGCCGAGCGAATGCGGCGTGAGCTCGTCGAGCAGGAACAGCGTCGACGGCCGGTTGCCGGGATACGCCTTCTGCGGGTCATCGGCAGCGTGCCCGTTGCCCAGCGCCTCGGCCTGCGCAAGCAGGTTGGCGAGCAGCGCATCGTGGTTGCCCGCGTGCGCATGCGCCGGCCGCACCACGCCGATGAAATCGGCCGGCACCACGTCGGTGCCCTGGTGCAGGGCCTGGAAGAAGCTGTGCTGCGCGCCGGTGCCGGCGCCGCCCCAGACCACGGGCACGGTCGCCACTCCCGGCGCAAGGCCATCGCTGCGCACCGATTTGCCCAGGCTTTCCATCACCAGCTGCTGCAGGAAGGCCGGCAGGTGCGCCAGGCGCTGGTCATAGGGCAGTACCGCCTGGGTGGGCAGGCCAAGCGCGTTGCGGTTCCATACCGCCACCAGTGCGTGGCGGATCGGCAGGTTGGCTTCGAGCGATGCTTCGACCGCATGCGCATCCATTTCCGCGGCGCCGTCGAGAAGTGCTTCGAACCCGTCCATCCCCACCGCGAGCGCGATCGCGAACCCCACCGCCGACCACAGCGAATAGCGTCCCCCGACCCAGTCCCACATCGGCAGCACGCGCTCCGGGGCCACGCCGAAGGATTCGGCCGCGCTCACGTTGGCGCTGACCGCGTACAGGCGCTCGTCGCCGGCCAGCCAGTCACGAACGACCTCGCCGTTGAGCAGCGTTTCCTGGGTGCCGAAGCTCTTGGACACCAGGATCGCCGCGGTGCGCCGCGGGTCCAGGCCGCGCAGCACGTGCTGCACGTCGCTGCCGTCGACGTTGCTGACGAAGTGCAGGCGGAAGCGGCCGTCGTTGAAGTCCTTCAGTGCATCCACGACCAGCCGCGGTCCGAGGTCGGAGCCACCGATGCCGATGTTGATGACGTCGGTGACGCCGGAGTCGCGCAGCGACGCGACCAGCCCCGCCATGCGTGCACGCGCGGCGAGTGCGTCGGCGTGCGCGCGCTGCGCGACCTCGCCGCGACCGATGTCCGAGCGCAGCGCGGTGTGCAGCGCGGGCCGGCCTTCGGATGCGTTGACTTCGGCGCCATCGACCAGGGCGCGCAGCGCCAGCGACAGGCGTACATGTCCGGCGAGTTCGCCGAGCGTGGCCAGTGTCGGTCCATCCAGGCGCTGGCGCGCGAAGCTTGCGTAGACCGGTCCGACGCGCAGCGACATGGCCTGTGCTCGCGCGGGGTCGGCCGCGACCAGGTCGGTGATGCGCGAGCCGGCAAGGCGCTCGGCGTGGTCGAGGAACTGGCGGACCAGCGCTTCGCCGGCCAAGGTGTCAGGCCGCCTGCGCCGGGATGGCGTCGTTGGTGTGGGTCATGCGGTTCTCGCGATCGACGTACACCAGGCTGGGCTTGAACGCCGCGGCTTCGGCCTCGTCGCAGGCGCCATAGGCACAGATGATGACCAGGTCACCCGGTTCGGCCTGGTGTGCGGCGGCACCGTTGACGGAAATGATGCCGCTGCCTTCTTCGCCGCGAATCGCGTAGGTCGCGAAGCGCTTGCCGTTGTTGATGTTGTAGATCTCGATGCGCTCGTATTCGCGGATGCCCGAGAGGTCGAGCAGGCGGCCGTCGATCGCGCAGGAGCCTTCGTAGTGCAGCTCGGCGTGGGTGACGGTGGCGCGGTGGATCTTCGCTTTGAGCAGGGTCAGGAGCATGGTGGGGGACCGCAAGCTGCCGGGAAATCGGCGTCAGGTTTTGGATTCTACAAGATGGCGCACGCTGCTCTTGTCCGGGAACCCCTTCACCGGGGGCTGATTCAGCGTTCCGGGGGTCTTGGTTTGGCGGGGGCGGAGGGTGGGCACTCCGCCGGCGTCGCGGTGGTCTTGGCTTGGCGGAGGCGGAGGGTGGGCGGCTACTCCGCCGGCGTCGCGGTGGGGCTGCTCCTTATTGCCGGCGGAGTACCCGCCCACCCTCCGCTGCCATCCGCGCGCGGTGGGGTGTAGGAAGAGCAAAGGCGCCGTGCCTTTGACCTTTTCGGCGGGCCGCGGGAAGGCGCAGCAAGGCGGGTTGGGGGGTGCGCAGTGGGCATAAAGGCCCGCGCAGCGGGACAGCCCACGGAGTACCCATCAACCCGTCGTACCGCGCGCCGGACGTTTCCGCGGCGGGGATCGCAGCTATAGCTGCTCCCACAGGGCTTTCCCGTCTCTTTCGCGGCCGGGGTCGCAGCTGCAGTTCTCCTGCAGGTCAGCGGGGTGGGTTCGGGAACTCGAGGTTGTCGATCAGGCGGGTCCGGCCGAGGCGGGCGGCGATGAGGGCGACGCGGTGGCCGTCGTCCGCACCGCGCTCCGTCTCCGGTTCGACGAGCAGCGGCGTGCGCAGCACGGCGTAGTCGACTTCGAAGCCGGCGGCCTGCAGTCGTGTGACGGCTTCGGTCTCCGCGCTGCGCCAGTCGGCGCCGCCCTGCACCGCCGCGCGCATCGCCTGAAGCGTGCGGTGCATTTCGGGCGCGATCGCGCGTTCGGCGGGCGACAGGTACTGGTTGCGGGAACTGCGGGCCAGGCCGTCGGCTTCGCGCACGATGTCGGCGCCCAGCACCTGCACCGGGAACGCGAGGTCGTCGACCATGTGCCGGATCACGGCGAGCTGCTGGTAGTCCTTGCGGCCGAACACGGCGACGTCGGGCTGCACCTGGTTGAACAGGCGCGCGACCACGGTGCATACGCCGTCGAAGTGGCCCGGGCGATGCGCGCCGTCGAGCACGCCGGTGATGCCGGGCACCTGCACGCGCACCGCGCGCGCCGTGCCGAGTGGGTACATCTCCTCGAGCCCCGGCATCCAGGCGAGGTCGCAGCCGGCGGCATCGAGGCCGGCGATGTCGGCGTCGGGCGTGCGCGGGTAGCGTTCGTAGTCTTCGCCGGGGCCGAACTGGGTGGGATTGACGAAGACGCTGGCGACCACGCGGTCGGCATGCGCGCGTGCGAGTCGCACCAGGCTGTAATGGCCTTCGTGCAGGTTGCCCATGGTCGGCACCAGGGCCACGCGCAGGCCGTCGCGCTTCCAGGCGGCGATGCGTGCGCGAAGCGCGCCCAGTGCGCGCTCGACTTCGATCGCAGCGCTCATGCGTAGGAGTGCGCCGCGTCGGGGAAACTGCCGTCGCGCACGGCGGCCACGAACGCCTCTGCGGCGCCGGCCACCGAGCCGCCTTCGGCCAGGAAATCCTTCACGAACTTCGGGCGACGGTGGCCGGAGTCGAGGCCGAGCATGTCGTGCATCACCAGCACCTGGCCATCGCAGTCGGGACCCGCGCCGATGCCGATGGTGGGCACCGCACTGTCGCGCGTGATGGCGGCGGCCAGCGCTGCGGGCACGCCCTCCAGCACGATCAGCGCGGCGCCGGCCTCGGCCACTTCGCGCGCTTCCGCGCTCAGGCGTTCGGCCGCGGCCTCTTCGCGCCCCTGGACCTTGAAGCCGCCGAAGCGCAGCACTGATTGCGGCGTCAGGCCGAGGTGGGCGCAGACCGGCATTTCGCGCTCTGACAGGAAACGGATCACGTCGAGCTTGGGGCCCGCACCCTCCAGCTTCACCATCTGCGCGCCCGCCTGGAGCATCCGGGTGGATGCGTCCAGTGCGCGCTCGGGGGTGGCGTCGGCCTGGAACGGAAGGTCGGACACCAGCAGCGCATGGGTCAGCGCGCGGGCGACGCAGCCGGTGTGATACGTGATGTCGTCGACGGTCACCGGCAGCGTCGAACTGCGGCCCTGCACCACCATGCCGAGCGAATCACCGATCAGGATCAGGTCGACGCCCGCGGCGTCGAACACGCGCGCGAACCCCGCGTCGTAGGCGGTGAGCATCGCGAGCTTGCGGCCCGCTGCGCGCGCCTCGGTGAGCCCGGGCACGGTCATCGGCCGGCGGTCCTGGATCTTGGCCATTGAATATCGCGTCCGTATCTTGGGGAAGGCGCCCCAATCTTACGCCGGCGCGATGCAGCGCAGGCGTCAGTCCGGGACGATGCCGCTGGTGTCCATGCCGGCAAGCAGCGCATCGACGCGGCCACGGCCCGGGACCAGCGCGTCGGGAGCAACTTCTTTCAGCGGCACCAGCACGAAGGCGCGCGCGTGCAGTTGCGGGTGCGGCACCACAAGGCCGGGTTCGTCGACCACCAGATCGCCATACAACAGCAGGTCGAGGTCGAGCGTGCGTGGCCCCCAGCGGCTGCCGTCGGCCGCGCGCTCGCGGCCGTGGCCGCGCTCGATTGCGAGCAGCGCGTCAAGCAGCGCGCGCGGGGCAAGCGCGGTCTCGAGCACGGCGACGGCGTTGATGAAATCGGGCTGCGCCTCCACGCCCCAGGCCGGCGTACGGTAGAAGCGCGACGCTTGCACCAGGCGCGTGGCCGGCAGCGCATCGAGCGCGGCCAGGGCCGAGCGCAGGGTGGCGGCCACGTCGCCCATGTTGCCTCCCAGGCCGATGAAGGCCCGGACCGGCGCGCTCATCCCGTGGTCACGGGCCGACGGCGACGGCGGCGGCGCGGCGTGCGCTGGGCGTCGTCGCCCTCCACGTCGTCCAGCGGGCTGTGGGCGATCGCCATGTCGGGATCAAGCTGCGCCTCGCGCCAGAACGCGATGTCTTCGGCGTGCTCGTCGGAGCCGGCCTGGCGCACCTGCAGGAAGTCGAACGCGGCGCGGAAGCGCGGGTGCGCCAGCATGCGCATCACCCGCTTGCGCTGGCGCAGGCCGAAGCGCGACTGCAGCAGCCAGATCTCCTGCATGGGCAGCGAGAACCGGCGCGGCACGGCGATGGTCGCAAGTTCATGCACCGTGACCCGGTCCGCGGCGCGGCGCTGGGCGTCCGCCGGAGGCACGTCCTGCGCCTGCAGCGCCATCAGCGTGCGGCAATAGGCGGGCCACATCAGCAGTGCGAACAGGAACGCAGGCGACACCGGCTCGTCCGCGGCCACCCGCGCATCGGTGCCGCGCAGGCCCTCCAGCACGACCGCGCGCAGCGCACCGCTGCGGTTGGCTTCCATCGCCGCTCCCGCCTCCGGGAACATCGCCTTCAGCAGGCCGTGGCGCTCCAGGCCCTTGAAGCTGGCAACGCCATGCCCGGACAGGAACAGCTTCAGGGTTTCCTCGAACAGGCGCGCGGGTGCGGCCTCGGAGAGCAGCGGCGCCAGTTCGCGAATCGGCGCCGCGGTGGCCGGGTCGATGTCGAAGTCGAGCTTGGCCGCCAGGCGCACCGCGCGCAGCATGCGCACGGGATCTTCGCGGTAGCGGGTTTCGGGGTCGCCGATGAGCTTGAGCACGCGGTTCTGCACGTCCTCGAAGCCGCCGAGATAGTCGCGGACCGAGAAGTCATCGATGGTGTAGTACAGCGCGTTGGCGGTGAAGTCGCGGCGCACGGCATCGTCCTCGATCGTGCCGTAGACGTTGTCGCGCAGCAGGCGCCCGCCCTCGTGCGTCTCGCGGTCACCGCTGCCGTCGTCGACGTTGGCGCGGAAGGTCGCGACCTCGATGATCTCGCGCCCGAAGACCACGTGCGCCAGCCGGAACCGGCGCCCGATCAGGCGGCAGTTGCGGAACAGCGACTTGACCTCTTCGGGCGTGGCGCTGGTGGCGACGTCGAAGTCCTTGGGGCTGCCGCCGACCAGCAGGTCGCGGACCGCGCCACCGACCAGGTAGGCCTCGTGGCCACCTTCGCGCAGGCGATAGAGGACGCGCAGCGCGCTGGCGCTGATGTCCTTGCGGGAGATGGTGTGCTGGTCGCGCGGGATCGTCCGCAGGACCGGTGTAACGGAAGGGATATCGTTGGGCATCTGGAAAAAAGTACCTGCTCTGGTTGCCCAGTGGCAGCCTGTGCTTGCTATACTAGCAAGCCGCATACAGCCTTGGCTTGTCGCGGGACCCGGTCGTCCAGCCGGTGTCGTCCAAAAGGCGGCGAATGCACCACTGCTCCCTTCGTCTAGAGGCCCAGGACGTGGCCCTCTCAAGGCTAAAACACGGGTTCGAATCCCGTAGGGAGCACCATATTCCCCAGGGCCCGCACCGGAAACGGTTGCGGGCCTTGTGCTTTCCGGGCCCGCCCGAACGCAGCGATGGTGTCGGCGCGGGCTCCAGCGCGGCGGTGGGCGTTACAATGGCGGGCCTCCACAGCCAGCGTCGCGAACCATGCCCTTCGTCGTCACCGAGAACTGCATCAAGTGCAAATACACCGACTGCGTCGAGGTGTGTCCGGTGGACTGTTTCCACGAAGGCCCGAACTACCTGGTGATCGACCCCGACGAGTGCATCGACTGCACGCTGTGCGAACCGGAATGCCCGATCGGCGCGATCTACGCCGAGGATGACGTTCCGGCAGGCCAGGAGGGCTTCGTGGCCCTGAACGCCGAGTTGTCGAAGGAGTGGCCGGTGATCACCACGCGCCAGGAGCCGCTGCCGGACGCCGGGGAGTGGGACGGCAAGCCGAACAAGCTGCCGCTGCTGGAGCGCTGACGCGCGGCGCCGCCGCCGGATCAGGGCGCGCGATCGGTTGCGGATCGCGCGCGCCACGACTGCCCGTCGCCGGTTACCGGGCCAGGCCCGTGCGAAGGGCTTCGATCACCCGCACGGCGTCGTCGCCGGCCGCCGGCAGTCCGCGCGGATCGACCGCCGACACATAGGTGCCCGCCTCGACCTGGGTCACGCGCACCAGGAACTTGGTGTCGCCTGCATCGATGTCATAGGTGCCCAGCAGCTGCGCCTTGCTGACCACGGTCACGCCCTCGATGGCGCCGAGCAGCGACTCGATGCGCTGGAAGGCCTCGTCGCGCGCGAGCTGGACGGTGAAACCGTTGGTCGCGCCTTGCGCCGCGGGAGCGGCCGGTGCCGCCGGGGTCGCGGACGACATGTCCGACCGGGTGACGCTGGTGGTGCCGGTGTCCGGCACGGCCATCGCCGAGCTGGTGTCGGGGAGATCGAGGTCCGGCGGCACTTCCAGCGGGCGGTCCTGCGGGGCGGCGGCATACAGCGCGCTGTCCTTGCGGAACCAGCTGCAGCCGGCGGTGGCGACCAGGGTCACGACAAGGGCGACCGCAATGGCCGGACGGAGCATGGAACGGGAAGGCTGCATTGCTGTCTCCTGGGAAAACGGTTCAGGCCGCGACGGATTCGCGGCAGGTGTGTTCGAGCGCTTCGAGGTCGGCGGCGATGGCGTCCGCGGCCACGGCGTGCGCCGCCGCCAGCGGCAGCAGCGGCAGGCGGATGCCGTCGCGGTGGCCGAAGCCGCGCCGCGCCAGCAGGGCCTTGACCGGGATCGGATTGGACTCGACTCCGCAGAATTCGACCAGCGCCCGGAGCTGGCCGCCCAGCGCCGCGCAGCCTGCGGCATCGCCCGCGCGGGCGAGGTCGCACAGGCGGCGGAAGGCCGCCGGCGCCACGTTGGACGCGACCGATACCAGGCCGTCGGCACCGGCCAGCATCGCGCGCGCGGCGCTGCCGTCGTCACCGCTCAGGATCGAGAACCCCGGGCCGGCCAGTGGCAGCAGCGCGCGCATGCGGACCTCGTCGGCCACGGCCTCCTTGATGCCGATGATGGCGTCGTGGGTGGCCAGGGCGGCGACCACCTCCGGCTGCATGTCGCAGCCGGTGCGCGGCGGCACGTTGTAGAGGATGACCGGCAGCGCGCCGTCGTCGGCGACCGCGCGATAGTGCGCGAGCAGGCCGGCCGGCGTCGGACGCACGTAGGGCGGCGTGACCACCAGCGCCGCGTCGGCGCCGCAGGCGGAGGCCAGGCGGGTGCGTTCGATCGTGTGCGCGGTGCCGGACTGTCCGGTCCCGGCGATGACCGGCACCCGGCCGGCCACGCGTTCGACGGCCGCCCGCAGCAGGGCTTCGTATTCCGCGCCGGTCAAAGCCGCCGCCTCGCCGGTGGAACCGGCGACGACCAGGGCCCGGGTACCGCCCGCAAGCTGGGCGTCGACCAGCCGCAGCCATGCGTCGGTGTCGAGTCCGCCGGCGGCCGTGAAAGGCGTCGCCAGCGCGGTGATGCTGCCGGAAAGATGCAAGCTGGACCTGCGTTGGGAAGCCGTGCGGGGAGGCCGCGCGACGGGGCGCGCAGCAGGGTGATCTTACTTGCGGCCTCGAAGCACGGGCAAGTATGCTGGCCGCAGCCTCAAGGGCGGCCGCTTGGCCCGTCCAGGCGCGTATGGCGGCCGGCCTCCCGGCGCCTCCGCACCGCCACCCCCGTGGACTCCGCTTTGACCGACACTGAAACATCCCGGCCCGCGCCGACCGAGAACCACCTGCTCATCAACGCCTATACGACGCATCCGCGCTCGCCGCTGCTGGCGGTGTCGCGACGGATCGCCGACAGCGGCTGCAACCTGGTCGACACGCGCCTGTCCACCGTCGGCCGCGACGTGTCCGTCACCGCGCTGGCCACCGGCTCGTGGGACGCGGTGGCGAAACTGGAAGCCATGCTGTCGCGCCTCGAGCGCGAAGAGGACCTGAAGCTGGTCTGGTACCGCACCGGTGCCAAGCCCGTCCAGTCCAACCTGCTGCCCTACATCGTGGAAGTGGTGGCGTCCGACAAGCCCGGCATCCTGTACCAGCTGGCCGACTTCTTCGACCGCCAGGGCATCACCATCGAAAGCCTGCACTGCTCGCGCTACCGCGCCATGCAGACCGGCGCCGACATGTTCTCGGCCCAGGTCACCATCGGCGTGCCGGCGGACATGCACATCGCCGTCCTGCGCGACGATTTCCTCGAGTTCTGCGACCACCTCAACCTGGACGCGATCATGGACCCGATGAAGTTCTGAGGACCGGCAGACAGATGAACGAAGGCGACACGCTGGACCGCGGCACCCTTGAGCTCCCGCTGCAGCTGTCCGGCGGCGCCGGCGCGACGCTTGCCGACTACGCCGGTCGCTGGCTGGTGCTGTACTTCTATCCAAAGGACTCCACGCCGGGCTGCACCACCGAAGGCCTGGACTTCAACGCCCTGCTGCCGGAACTCGAGGCGCTGGATGCGACGGTGCTGGGCGTCTCCCGCGACTCGGTGAAATCGCACGACAACTTCTGCGCGAAGCAGGGCTTCGGGTTCCCGCTGGTCAGCGACGCGGACGAGGCGCTGTGCCGCGCGTTCGACGTGATCAAGGAAAAGAACATGTACGGCCGCAAGGTGATGGGCATCGAGCGCAGCACCTTCCTGGTCGACCCCCGGGGACGTATCGCACGCGCCTGGCGCAAGGTGCGCGTCCCGGGACATGCCGATGCCGTGCTCGAGGCGCTGAAGGAAGCCCGCGCCCGGTGAACCAATGCCGCGCCCCTGCCCTGCGCCGCCCCGCCCTGCGGGCCGCGGCGGATCGCGCGTGGGCGACGTGCCACGCCGCGACATCCCGACCCAGCCACGCAACCCCGGACGGACCGACACCGCGATGAACCACGGCAAGCGGATCTACGTACTCGACACCAACGTGCTGATGCACGACCCGACGGCGCTGTTCAAGTTCGAGGAGCACGATGTCTACCTGCCGATGCAGGTGATCGAAGAGCTCGACAACGGCAAGAAGGGCACCACCGAGGCCAGCCGCAACGCACGCCAGGTCAGCCGTTTCATCAACGAACTGATCGAGGCCCACGGCGCGGACCGCATCGCCTCCGGCCTCAGGCTCGAGCGCCCCGGCGGCCTGCAGCTGCGTGGCACCGGCAGCAGCGGCGTGCTGCGCTTCCAGACCACCGTGCCGAAGGAGGACAAGACCTCGTTCGGCGCCGTGGCCCCGGACAACCGCATCCTAGGCGCCATCCTCGACCTGAAGCGCGAGGACGGCAGCGACCCCGTGGTGTTCGTCTCCAAGGACATCAATCTCCGCATCAAGGCGGCCATCGCCGGCATCCCCAGCGAGGACTACGAGAACGACCGCGCGCTGGACGATTTCAGCCTGCTCTACACCGGCGCAACCGCCCTGCCCGGGGACTTCTGGCAGCGCCACGGCAAGGATCTCAAGTCCTGGACCGACAAGGGCCGCACCTGGTACGAACTGCGCCACACCGAAGAGGACGACTGGTATCCCAACCAGTACCTGTACCTCCCCGGCGACGAAGAGGCCGAGTTCCGGGTGGCCTCGGTGGAAGGCGACCGCGCGGTGCTGCAGATCGTCGACGACTACCGCAGCCAGCAGCACGCCGTCTGGGGCATCACCGCGCGCAACCGCGAGCAGAACTTCGCGCTCAACGCCCTGATGGACCCGGAGATCGACTTCGTCACCCTGCTTGGCACCGCCGGAACCGGGAAGACCCTGCTGGCCCTGGCCGCGGGCCTGGCGCAGACCATGGACGCACAGCGCTACCGCGAGATCATCATGACCCGCGCCACCATCAGCGTGGGCGAGGACATCGGTTTCCTGCCCGGCACCGAAGAGGAAAAGATGACGCCCTGGATGGGTGCGCTGACCGACAACCTCGAAGTGCTGCTGCCCAGCAACAAGGACGGCGGCAGCTGGGGTCGCGCCGCGACCAACGACCTGCTGGCCTCGCGCATCAAGATCCGCTCGCTGAACTTCATGCGCGGCCGCACGCTTCTCGACCGCTGGCTGATCCTGGACGAGGCGCAGAACCTGACGCCCAAGCAGATGAAGACCCTGATCACCCGCGCCGGCCCCGGCACCAAGATCGTCTGCCTGGGCAACGTCGAACAGATCGACACGCCGTACCTGACCGAAACCACCTCGGGCCTGACCTACGCCGTCGACCGCTTCAAGCACTGGGCGCACAGCGCGCACGTGACCCTGCGCCGCGGCGAGCGCTCGCGCCTGGCGGATTACGCATCCGAGGTGTTGTAGAGGTTGCAGGGGCTGGTGCTGCGGTGTCGTACGGCCGCCGAGCGGAAGAGCGGAGGCGCGAACCTACCACCCGCCATCCAGATCCACGCCGGAACCGGGCGCATCAGTGATGCGGGTAGCCGAGGTGTTCAGGCCGAGGGATCGGCCTCGCCGCGCTCGGCGGCGATGAACCGCAGCGCTTCCGACAGGTCCCTGAAATAGCTGTCGGGAATGTCCCGACTGACCAGCTCTGCACGCAACAGCTTGCGCAGCACCCCGATGTTCGCCCCGTTGAGCAGCACCCGCACGCCCTGCCCGCGCAGGTGGGCGATCGTCGACTCCAGCCGCTTCAGCCCCGTCGCATCGATGAACGGGACCCGCTCCAGTCGCAGCGCCACGTACGCCGGCGCCTGGCGCGACCATGACAGTGCCCGCTCCAGGGAATCGACCGAGCCGAAGAAGAACGGCCCGTCGATCGAATACACCAGCACGTCCCCCGGCAGCTCCTCCAGTCCCGCGTCCGCCAACTCCTGGCGCAGGCTCGCCTGGCCATGCTCGACCACCGCCACGGACGCGCTCATCCTGCGCATGAACTGCATCATCGCCAGGATCACGCCGATGTTCACCGCCACCACCAGGTCCGTCAGGATGGTCAGCGCGAACGTGATCAGCAGGATCGCGACGTCCGCCCGCGGCGCCCGCCGCACCATGCGAAGGAAGCGCGGCGCCTCGCTCATGTTCCAGGCCACCACGAACAGGATCGCCGCAAGCGCCGCCAGCGGTACCTTGCCCGCGTAGGGCGCGACCACCAGCAGGATCAGCACCAGCACGATCGCATGCACCACGCCTGCGATCGGCGCATTGCCGCCGTTGCGGATGTTGGTCGCCGTGCGCGCGATCGCGCCGGTCGCCGCGATGCCGCCGAACAGCGGCGAAATGATGTTGGCGATGCCCTGCCCCACCAGCTCCTGGTTGGAATCGTGCTTCGTCCCCGCCATGCCGTCGGCCACCACGGCCGAGAGCAGCGACTCGATCGCCCCCAGCATCGCGATGGTGAATGCCGAAGGCAGCAGCAGCATGATCGTGTCGAAGTCCATTGCCGGCAGCTGCAGCGTCGGCAGCGCGCGCGGGATGGCGCCGAAGGTCGACTCGATGGTGGCCACGCCCGGCACGGCGGCCACCGCTACCACGGCCGTCGCCGCGACCATCGCCAGCAGCGGGCCTGGCACCCGCGAAAGCCCGGGGATGCGTGGCCCGTACAGCGCCAGCGCGAGGCTGCCGAGGCCGAGCAGGGCCGTGGGCAGGTCCAGCTGCGCGAAGGACCGCAGCAGCTGCCAGGCCTTCATGTAGAACGGTCCGTCGCCCGGCGCCGGCAGCCCGAAGAAGTACTGCCACTGCCCCACCCAGATGATCACCGCGATCCCCGCGGTGAAGCCCACGATCACCGGATCAGGGATGAAGCGGATCACCGAACCCAGCCGCGCCAGGCCCATCACCACCAGGATGACGCCGGCCATCAGCGTCGCCACCAGCAACCCGCTGACGCCGAACTGTGCGACCACGCCCGCGAGAATCACGATGAAGGCGCCCGTGGGCCCGGCGATCTGAACCCGCGAGCCACCGAACAGCGACACCGCGATGCCGGCGATGATCGCCGTGTACAGGCCCTGCTCGGGCTTGACCCCGGACGCGATCGCGAAAGCCATCGCCAGCGGCAGCGCGACCACGCCGACGATCAGGCCGGCGGTGATGTTGCGCGGCCAGTTGCCGCGGCGGAACAGTCCCGCGCGCCTGGCTTCGAGCAGGGCGATCATGCGGCGCCCCGCGCTTGGCGGCGCCGCATGCGCCCGGTCCGGGACAGATCCCTGCGGGCACGCGCCCGTGCAACTGCAATCATGCGCAAGGCCCCCTCGAGGACATGCATTCCGACAAACGAGACATCACAATACCCGACCATGACCAGGCCCATTTCAGCACTGACCATCGCCGGCTCCGATTCCGGCGGCGGCGCCGGCATCCAGGCCGACCTCAAGGCCTTTGCGGCCCACCGCGTCCACGGCCTCTCGGCGATCACCGCGCTCACCGCGCAGCACACGCGCGGGGTGACCGCCGTGCACGTGCCGCCGGTGGAGTTCCTGCGCGCGCAGATCGATGCCTGCTTCGATGACTTCGACGTCGGCGCGGTGAAGCTCGGGATGCTGGCGTCGGCCGCGGTGATCCACGCGGTGGCCGATGCGCTCGAAGTCCATCGTCCGCGCTGGCTGGTCCTCGATCCGGTGATGGTGGCGACCTCGGGCGCGCGGCTGCTCGAGGCGGATGCGCTGGACGCCATGCGCACGCGGCTGCTGCCGATGGCCGACCTGCTCACCCCGAACATCCCCGAGGCCGAGCTGCTGCTGGGACGCCCCATTGCCGACGGGACGGAGGCCGATGCGGCGCTTGCCGCGCTGCGTGCCCCGGGCGCGGGCGCGGTGCTGCTGAAGGGCGGGCACCTGGACGAGGGCGACACCGTCGTCGACCGCTTCGCCGACGGCCGCACGGCCATCGCGCACCGCGGGCCGCGCCTGGTGGTCGACGGCCACGGCACCGGCTGCACCCTGGCATCGGCGATTACAGCCAACCTCTGCCTTGGCCTCGACCTTCCCGATGCCGTCGGCCGCGGCATCGGCTACGTGCGCGACGCCTTGCGCAAGGGTATGCGGCCGGGTCGCAGCGACGTGCTGGTCCTCGGCCACTTCGACGCGCGCACCGGAACATGACGGCGCGGGCCGTTGCGGGTGCCGCGCGCATCGCGTCGTCGGTGGTCACGATGGAAGCCCCGGATGGCCACCGCTTCGAACTGCTGGCCAGCATCCCGGACCAGGCGCAACGCAGCCTGCTCTGGCTGCCGGCGCTCGGCGTGGCCGCGCGCCATTACCTGCCGCTGGCCTGGGCGCTGGCTCGACACGGCGTCGCGGTGTACGTGCACGAGTGGCGCGGGCACGGCAGCAGCAGCCTTCGCGCCGGACGCCGGGTGGACTGGGGCTATCGCGAACTGCTGTCGCTGGACATTCCCGCCAGCGAAGACGCGATCGCCGCCGCCCTGCCCGGCCTTCCACGCATCGTCGGCGGCCACAGCCTGGGGGGGCAGCTTTCCGCGTGCCGTCTCGCGCTGGCGCCCGCCACCTACACGGCGCTGTGGCTGGCCGGCTGCGGCGCGCCGTACTGGCGGGCCTTCCCCCTTCCGCAGCGCCTGTGGCTGCCGCTCGCCTACCGCGCGCTGCCCTGGCTTGCCGATCGCGCAGGCAGCCTTCCGGGGCGGCGCCTTGGCTTCGGCGGAAACGAGGCAAGAGGCCTCATGCGCGACTGGGCCGCGACTGCGACCAGCGGCCGCTATGCGGCGCGCGGGCTCGGCGACCTGGAACCGGCGATGGCCGCGGTGCGCGTGGACATCCGCGCCGCCCTGTTCGCACGCGACTGGCTCGCGCCGGCGTCGTCGCTGGACTGCCTGCTGTCGAAGATGCCGCGGTCACCGTCGGCGCGGGCGGTGTTCGACGATGACACCCTCGGGGTGGCGTCCGACCACTTCGCCTGGATGAAGTCGCCCGACCGCGTGGCCGGGTGGCTGCAGCAGCCTGCCCCGGGCGTGCGCGATGCTCAGGACGCTCCGTCGGTCGAAGGGTCCACGGCCCCGGCGGGTTCGTAGCCGCGCGGATTGCGCGACTGCCAGCGCCACGCATCCCGGCACATCGCCTCGATGCCGTGTTCGGCGCGCCACCCGAGCAGCTCCCGCGCCAGGGAAGGGTCCGCGTAGACTTCGGCCACGTCGCCGGGGCGGCGGGCAACGATCTCGAAGGGCACGGCGTGCCCCGATGCTTCTTCGAACGCCCTGACCAGTTCCAGCACGCTGGTGCCGCGTCCCGTCCCGAGATTGATGTTGGCGCTGCGACCTTCGCGCACCAGGAATTCAAGCGCGTCGGCATGGGCTCGGGCCAGGTCGACCACGTGGATGTAATCACGCACCCCGGTACCGTCCACGGTCGGCCAGTCGCCGCCGAACACCGCGAGCCGCTCCCGCTGCTGCAGGGCCACCTGGCAGACGTAGGGCATGAGGTTGTTGGGCACGCCGCCGGGCGCTTCGCCGATAAGGCCCGAGGCGTGCGCTCCCACCGGATTGAAGTAGCGCAGGTTGACGGCGTGGAAGCCCGGATCGCTGGCGCAGAGGTCGCCGATCAGCTGCTCCATGACCAGCTTGGTGCGCCCGTAGGGGTTGGTGACCTGCAGCGGCGCGTCTTCGCGCACGGGCACCGAGGCCGGATCGCCGTACACGGTGGCCGATGAGCTGAACACCAGCCTGTGGACCCCGTGGCCACGCATGGCCTGCAGCAGATGGATGGTGCCGCCGATGTTGTTGTCGAAGTAGTCCAGCGGGCGCTCGCAGGACTCACCCACGGCCTTGAGCGCGGCGAAGTGGATCACTGCGTCGAAGCGCTCCCCCGCGAACAGTGCGTCCACCGCGGCACGGTCGCGCAGGTCCACCCGGCGCAGCGCGGGAGGCTGGCCCAGGAGCGTGGCCAGGCGTTCGAGCACACGCGGCGAGCTGTTGCTGAAGTTGTCCGCGACCACGAATTCATGACCGCGAGCGGCCAGTTCGATGCAGGCGTGACTGCCGATGTAGCCGGCGCCGCCGGTGACCAGGATGCGCATTGGATCGTTCCCCTTGGACTCTGCGTCGGAAGCGTACGCGAATGCCCGGGGGCAGCGGAAACCCTGGCACCACGCCCGCCCGGCGGCGGATGAGGCGCCTGCGCCCCACGGCGCACCCGCAATTCAGTGAACTGCGTCACCCATTCAGCAATTGCCCCTTGTTCTTGACCGGGTATTCAGCCTGAATTCCAGCTGCGTTGAATCGCAGCGTTCAAATGCCTGGCTGTCTCGGGGGGGGAGACCCAGACCTGACGCGCGCGCGCCGTGCCGACCAGTGGTTGGCGGCACGGCCGGGCGCATTCCCGATCCCTTCCGGATACGCCCCGATGACAGTCCCGCACCGCCTGCCGAGCCCGCCGGCTTGCTTATCGCGCTTATCGCGCTTATCACGCTTATCACGCTTATCACGCTTATCACGTTTGTCCGCGCGTTCCCGATTACCCCGCCCCACGTCTGCTCCAACGTCCTGGCTCATTGCCCTGCTGCTCGCCGCCGGCACGCTCGCCGCCTGCAGCCCCGGCCCCCGGCAGCCCCCTGCGGGCGAAAACGCCCCGGCCCGCGCTTCATTGCTATCCGCACCGGCCCGCGCCGCCGCCCAGGCAGTGCCGCCGCCCGCCACCGCGCTGGTTTCCACCCCCGTCCAGAATCCCGTCCTCTTCGTCACCCAGGTGCCGACCGACGGTGACGTGTTCGCGTCGCGCCTGTCCACCTTCGCCAACCACATGACCAGCATGACGTCGGTGCCCCGCGGTGGCGGCCTGGTGATCCGCTATCCCGACGGCAGCCTGCGCGATCTGACCCGCGAAGCGGGTTTCGGCATGGATGGGCGCCAGGGTGCCAACGCCATCGCCGTCCGCGAACCCACCGTGCATTGGTCAGGCACGAAGGCGATCTTCAGCATGCTGGTCGGCGCGCCCGCGCAGCAGTACGGAGCCACCAGCGGGCGCTGGCAGATGTACGAGGTCAGCGGACTGGGCCAGGGCCAGACGGCAAGCATCACCAGGGTCGCCAACCAGCCCGCCTACAACAACGTCTCGCCGCTGTACGGCTCGGACGACAGCATCCTCTTCACTTCCGACCGGCCGCGCGACGGCGCGGCGCACCTGTATCCGCAGCTTGACGAATACGAGAGCACGCCGATCGTCACGGGCCTGTTCCGGCTTGATCCCGCCAGCGGCGCCGTCCGCATCCTCAACCACGCGCCCAGCGGAGCGTTCAGCCCCGTCATCGACAGCTACGGCCGCATCGTCTTCACCCGCTGGGACCACCTCCAGCGCGACCAGCAGCAGGACGCCGGCACCTCCGGCTCGTTCGACTACGCCAGCGAAGCCAGTGGCGCGTCTTCGGTCGGCACCCGGATGGATGTCTTCCCGGAGGCGCGGCTGGGGATGGACAGCCCCTACGGGCGCGTGGGCAACTACCACAGCAACATCTTCATGCCCTGGCAGGTCAACCAGGACGGCAGCTTCGAACAGACGCTCAACCACGTCGGGCGGCACGAAATCACGTTCGGCTTCCTCGGCCGCTCCTTCGCCGGCGATCCGTCGCTGTCTGACAACACCGACACGTCGCTGATCGCCAACCGCAAGTTCATCAGCCAGTATGGCGGCCTGTTCCATCTCCGCGAGGACCCGACGCAGCCGGGGATCTATTACGGGATCAACACCGCCGAGTTCGGGAGCCTGACGACCAACCAGATCATCCGCCTGAGCGGCGCCCCGCACCTCAACCCGGAACAGATGGTGGTCACCGATGCGTCGCCCGCGCCCACCGGCGCCGGCCTGGCCGGCGGCCGCTTCCGCAACCCGCTGCCGATGACCACCGGGCACATGGTCGCGAGCCACACGCCCAGCGCGAACGCCGGCGCGGGCATCGCGCTGCGCCTGCGCCAGGTGGTGGGTACGCCCGGCACGCTGGCCGCGGGCCCCGCGCTGACGCCCGGGATCGTCAGGTCGGTGTCCTGGTGGACACCCGACAGCCTGCGGTCCTTCGAAGGCGCGCTGTGGGAGATCGAACCCGTGGAGGTGGTCGCACGCCCGCGCCCGCCGTACACCTCCGAAGCGGCGCTGCAGACGCCCGAACGCGGGCTGTTCGCATCCGAAGGCGTCGACGAGGGCGCGTTCCGCAGCTGGCTGCGGGCCAACGACCTCGCGATCATCGTCACCCGCAACCAGACCAGCCGCGATCGCAGCGACCGCCAGCAGCCCTACAACCTGCGCGTCCCCGGCGGCACGCAGACGGTGGCCAACGGCGGCATCGTGTACGACATCGCCCACTTCCAGGTCCTGCAGGGCAACCTGGTGCGCGCGTACGGGAACTCGACGTCCGGACGGCGCGTGCTCGCACAACCGATCACCACGGACGCCAATCCCGGCAACCCGCTGGGTCCGGATGGCAGCGTCCGCATCGAGGCCGACGGCTCGACCGCGGCCTTCGTGCCCGCCAACCGCGCGCTGACCTGGCAGACGGTGGATCCCAACGGCGTGCCGGTCGTGCGCGAACGCGTGTGGATCACCATGCAGCCCGGCGAGATCCGCACCTGCGGCGGGTGCCACGGCGAGAACACGCGCAACCAGGCCGGCCAGCCGGAGCCGGCCAACGCGCCATCGGCCCTGCGGACCCTGCTGCGGCACTGGAAGCAGCGCGGCACGCAGCCGACACCGCGTGACGGGTCGGCACCTCTGCTCCCGCCGGCGCCCTAGCGCGCGGACGCCGCGACGTAGTGACCGCCGAAGGCGGGCTTTGCCGTTGTAACTGGCAACCCGCCTCACGTGGAAACTCCGCCCATGACCGCGCTTCGCCTGATCGCCGCCCTCGTGCTCGCCGCCCTGATGGGCGCATGCTCGTCATCCGGCGGCATCACCGATGTTCCGCCCGACCAGCCCCAGGCCGCGGTCGGTGACTACCTGATCGGCGTCGATGACATCGTCCAGGTGACCGTGTGGCGCAACCCCGAGCTGGGGATCACGGTTCCGGTGCGCCCCGACGGCCGGATCTCCGTGCCGCTGGTCGGCGACGTGGTCGCGGGCGGGCTGGCGCCCGCCGCCGTGGCGGCCGACATCCAGGACAAGCTCTCGGCCTTCGTGCGCGACCCGCAGGTGGCGGTGATCCTCACCGACCTGCGCAGCCACGAGTACCTCTCCCGCGTGCGCGTCACCGGCGCCGTGCGCCAGCCCGTCTCGATCCCCTTCCGCCAGGGCATGACCGTGCTCGACGCCGTGCTTGCGGCAGGCGGCGTCAACGAATTCGCGGCGTCCGACCGCGCCGCGCTGTACCGCCGTACCGGCGACGAATCCACCACGACGTATGCCGTGCGCCTGGACCGGATCCTCGGCCGCGGCGACCTGGCCACCAACCACCGCGTGGCGCCCGGTGACGTCATCACCATCCCCGAGCGCGCATTCTGATGGCGTCCCTTGCCCTGGCCGCGCCGCGCCGTCCCGGTGGCCCGCCGGCCACCGTGCCCGACCTGACGCCCAACGAGCTGCTCCCGATCCTGCTGCGCGAGGCCCGCGCCCGGATCATCCCGCTGGTCTCGATCTTCACTGCGATCGCCCTGCTGACGCTGGTCGTGGGGCTGTTCGTGATCCCGCGCAACTACACCTCCTCGGTCACGATCCTGGCCCAGGACAGCGACATCATCCAGCCGCTGCTGGAGGGGCGGGCCGTTCCCACCGGCGTGTCCGACCGCGCCGGCATGGCGCGCCAGATCATCTACGGCCGCAAGGTGCTGGGCGAAGCCCTGGCCGTTGGCGGCTGGCTCGAGGGCGCCCCATCCCCGATCGAGCAGGACCGGCTGATGGAGGAGATCCGCAACCGGACCATGATCGAGAGCCCGCGGCCCGAACTGGTGCAGATCAGCTATCGCGATCGCGACCCGGAACGCGCCTTCCGCATCGCCCGGGCCTTCGGCGACATGTTCATGAAGGAAGCCGCCGCGGCCAAGGAGCGCGAAAGCCGCGAGGCCTACGAGTTCATCGACAACCAGGTCCAGGGCTACCACGCCAAGCTGTCGAGCGCCGAGCGCAACCTGCAGGACTACCAGTCCCGCAACGTCGATGCCCAGCCGGGCAGCGCGGCGGACGCCACCACCCGCATCGGCGCGCTGCGCACCCAGCTGGAGCAGACGCGCATGGCCCTGCTTGAACAGGAGTCGCGCGAATCGTCGATCGCCGCCCAGCTCTCGGGCGAATCGGCGGTGACAGCGGTGCAGACGCGCGAGAACCTGTATCGCACGCGCCTGATCGAACTCCAGTCCGAGCGCGACCGCCTGCTGCTGGCCTACACCGAGCAGCACCCGGACGTGGTGCGCCTGCGCCACCAGATCGACGACATCACCCGCATGCTCACCGACGAGCGCGAACGCCGCGAGGCGCCCGGCACCGCCGGCACGCTGTCCGACGAAGCCCAGGCCAACCCGCTGTACCAGGAGCTGCGCAGCCAGCTCTCGCAGGCGCGCCGGGAAACGGCCGCCACCCGTTCACGGCTGCAGATCGCGCAGTCGCTGCTCGACGACGAGCTCGACCGCAGCCGCCGGATCGCGGCATCGGAGGGCGCGCTGGCCGAGCTGACCCGCGACTACGAGGTCAACCGCGAGATCTACCAGGACCTGCTGCGCCGGCGCGAGAACGCCCGCGTCTCGATGGGCCTCGACCAGGAGAACCGCGGCCTCACGCTGCGCATCCAGGACCCCGCGATCATGCCGCTGCGCCCCTCGGGCCTGCGCTTCATGCACATCGCGGCGGCCGGCCTGCTGATCGCCATCGTGCTGCCGCTGGTGCTGGTGTTCGCGGTGGCCCGCTTCGATCCGCGCGTGCGCTCGCAGCACCTCATCGTCAAGCACGCCAGCCTTCCGCTGCTGACCAGCGTGCCGGCCTACCCGACGCCCGGCGAGCGCCGCCGCGAGTACCTCTCCATGGCCATGGCCATGGCCATGCTCGCCTCGGTGGCCCTGGTCTATGTCCTCACATATGCATACAGGGTCGTAGCCGCATGAACTCCGCATCGATGATCGAACCCCGGCGCGGCGCGCATGCCCTGGCCGAAGCCGTCGGCACGCCTCCGAAGGAGGCTTCGCGCAGCCTGGCCCGCGTCCAGCCGCAGCCGTTTTCGCCGCGCGCGCTCGAGGAGCGGCGGCTGATCCACCGCCAGGACTCCGTGCGCGTCCAGGCCGACGCGTTCCGCGACCTGCGCACGCGCCTGCTCAACCTGCGCGGCAACCAGAACTTCATCACCCTGGTGGCGCCGGTGGCGCACAACTGCGGCGGCAGCTTCGTCGCGCGCAACCTCGCGCTGGCGTTCGCCTTCGACGAAGCCAAGACCGCGCTCCTGGTGGACTGCGATGCCCTGCACCCGAGCCAGCACATCGCCCTGGCCGCCGGCAGCGACAACTGCGGGCTGATGGACTACCTCGGCGGCAGCATCGACGACCTCGACGACATCCAGTACTCCACCGGGATCCCGCGCCTGCAGCTGATCCCGAATGGCAGCGTGCGCGAGATCGCGGGTGAGTACTTCACCTCCGCGCGCGCGCGGACGATGATCGATTCGCTGCGCCAGGCCGACCCCAACCGCTACATCATCCTGGACGCGCCGTCGGCGCTGAATTCGCCAGACGCCCGCATCCTCTCCGACCTTGCCGACGTGGTGGTCCTGGTGACCGGCTACGGCAAGGCCACGCTGGAGGCGATCGAGAAGGCCGCCGCCAACTTCGACCCGGCCAAGCTCGCGGGCATCGTGTTCAACGACAACCATTGACCCTTCATCGGGGAAGGACCGCTATGGGAACGTCCAGCATCCGGGTTTCGCTGATCGCCGCCGCGGTCGCGGCGACGGTGTCGCTCGCCGCGCCGCCCTCCGCGCGGGCGGCCCGCGTCGACTACGTCGTCGACGCGGGCGTCGAGCACGATGACAACGTCAGGGTGGCCGCCGTCGATGCCGACGCCCAGCGGATCCTGCGCGCGGGCCTGGGGTTCCTGGTGACCCAGGAAGGCTCCGCGCTGCAGGCCGTGGTGGCCGGCCGCGCCGACTACCGGGAATTCGACAGCGGCATCGACGACGGCGTCGAGGGCATGCTTTCGGCCTACATCAACTGGGTCGCGATCCCCGACCGCCTGAGCTTCACGGCCCAGGACGAACTCGAGCTCCAGGCGATCGACCGCTTCGCCACCGACTCGCCCGACAACCGGCAGCAGGTCAATGTGTTTTCGGTGGGGCCGAACATCCTGTTCGACGTCGGGCGCACGCTGCAGGGCCGGGTGGAGGCACGCTACATCGACTCCGATGCCGAGGTCACGGACGAGTTCAATTCGAACCGCGCCAGCATCGCCCTGCGCTTGACCAAGAGCCTTGATGAAGGCAGCGACCTGGGCTTCAACGCGCAGTGGGCCGACATCGACTACGACAACGACCTTGCCGCGCGCGACCACGAGCGCGCCGACGTCTATGCCAGTTTCGTGCGCACCCGGGCCAGCATCGATTACGCGATCGATGCCGGCTACTCGCGGCTCGACTACAAGGACGGCGACCGGCGCGACGGGCCGCTGCTGCGCGTCGAGGCCGGCTGGCACCCGAGCGAACGCAGCCGCCTGTCGCTGATGCTGTTGAACCAGTTCTCCGACGCGGCCGACGCCGCGCTGTTCGACGGTGCCTCCGGCAGGCCCGAAGCCTCGGTGCCCGGGAGCATGCTGGTCGACGGCCGCACGGTCATCCCCTCGGCCTACCGCGAGCGACGCCTGGCACTCGCCTGGGACCATGCCGGCGAACGCGTCGGCTGGCGCATCGAACCCTACGTGCAGCGCCTGCGGTACATGGATGCACTCGCTCCGGACGAAGAAGCACGCGGCATCTGGGCCGGCGTGGACTACCGCATCAGCCCCACGATCACGCTCTCGGGCTGGGCCGATGCCGATCGGACCGAGTACCGGTCGCTCGGCGCCAGCGACGACACCCGCCGCGGCGGACTCGCGATCGAGAAGCGCTGGACGCCGCACTGGAGCACCTCGCTCAGCTATTACCGCTACGAGCGCGACAGCGGGGTGTTCGACAACGAAATACGACAGAACATCTGGTACCTCTGGATGTCGTACCGGAACCGGCCGCTGTGAGCACGCTGGCCGCCGTGCGCCACTGGGCGCGGACGTCGCCCCATCCCGCCGCCGCCGCCGCTCGGCGGACGCGCGGCGCGGCCCGCGGACTGACGCTGCCGGCGCCGCGCATCCTGGTCCTTCCCTACCTCTGGCTGTTCCTGGGCGTGCGCGGGCTGCTGTTCTTCCTGCGCCGCGTCTTCGTGGCCGAGCCGCTGTTCAAGGCCTACTGCAGCCGCGTCGGCCGCGGCGTGACCACCGGCGTCCACGTGCCATGGGTCCAGGGTGCGGGCGACCTCGTGGTCGGCGACCACGTCCGCATCAGCGGGAAGATCTCGATCAGCTACGCCGCGAGCTTCACCAGCCGGCCGCGCCTGGAAATCGGCGACCACTCCGACATCGCCCACGACACGCGTTTCGTCGTCGGGCGCGAGATCCGACTGGGCCGCCACGTGCAGGTCGCCGGCGGAGTGACCTTCAGGGATTCAGGCGGCCATCCCACCGATCCCGAGCGCCGCCGCCTCGGCAGCGCCCCGGATCCCGGCGACGTCAAGCCGGTGGTGGTCCATGACCATGCCTGGATCGGCTCGGGCGTGCTGGTGATGCCCGGCACCGAGATCGGCGAAGGCGCGATCGTGTCCGCGCATTCGGTGGTCTCGGGAAAGGTCGCGCCCTACAGCATCGTCGCCGGGAATCCGGCGCGGCGCATCGGCATGGTCGAGCACCCCGGCGCCGCCGCGGCTGCCACCACCACCACGGACGCGGCCCCGGCCATCGCAGCCGCCTGATCCGGTCTCAGACCAGCGCCTCGGCGGCGTCGGGATGCCCGAGGAAGTCACGCGGGCTGGCGCTGCGACCATAGGCACCGGACTGGAACACCACCACCAGGTCGCCCGGTTCCGCGACGCCCAGTTCCATGCGGTCGCCAAGCAGGTCCAGCGGCGTGCACAGCGGGCCGACCACGCTCGCGGTCTCGACGGCGCCTGGGCGGCCGTTGACCGCGACCGGGTAATTGCGGCGCATGACCTGCCCGAAGTTGCCCGATGCCGCCAGGTGGTGGTGCATGCCGCCGTCGACCACCAGGAACACCTGGCCGCGCGAGACCTTGCGATCGACCACGCGCGACACGTACAGGCCCGCATCGCCCACCAGGTAGCGGCCCAGCTCGATCGCCAGGTGCGCACCCGGCGCATCGTCGCGAAGGCGCGCGGCCAGCCGGGCCAGGTTTTCAGCCACCGGCCCCACGTCCAGCGCCGACTCGTTCACGGCGTAGGGGATCCCGAAGCCGCCGCCGAGGTTCAGGCTGCGCAGCGGCGCCGGCAGCAGTCCGGCCCACTCCATGGCCAGGTCATAGCTGCGCGACTGCGCCTCGACGATGGCCGCGTGGCGCAGGTTCTGAGAGCCGGCGAACATGTGGAAGCCCTCGAAGGCCAGCCCCGCGGCGGCGATCGCTCGCAGCGCGGCGGGAACCTCTTCGGCATCGATTCCGAACTGCCGCGCACCGCCGGTCATCTTCATGCCCGAGGCCTTGAGTTCGAACGGCAGGTTGACACGCAGCGCCACGCGCGCAGGCGTGCCGGTGGCGGCGGCGGCCCGCGCCAGGATGTCGATCTCGCGGAAGGACTCGATGTTCACCAGCACCCCGGCCGCCTGCGCCTGCGCGAGCTCGGCGTCGGACTTGCCGGGGCCCGCGAAGGACACGTGCACGGGATCCGCGCCGGCATCCAGGGCCACGCGGAGCTCGCCGGCCGATGCGACGTCGATCCCGTCGGCCAGGCGCGCCATGTGGCCGACCAGCGCCGGCATCGGGTTGGCCTTCATCGCGTAGTGCAGGCGGATGGTGTCCGGCAGGACCGCGCGCAGGCCGCGCATCCTGTCCGCGATGCGCGCGCGGTCATAGAGATAGCAGGGCGTGCGGCCGACTTCGGCCACCACCCGCGACAGCGGCCGGCCGCCAACCATCAGTTCGCCGGCGGCATCGACCGGCCAGGAAGGCATGCCCGGTCGGGCGAGCTCGTTGTTCAAGTCGTACGGTCCCGTGTGGCCTGCAGGCGGTGGTGGAACTCCACCAGCTGCAGGATGTTGTTTCGCCACTGATGGCGTTCGGCAACGCGTCGGCGGGCATTGCCGCCCACGCGCGCGAGGTCCTCCGGCGCGCGGCTGCGCGCGATGACGGCGTCGACCGCGGCGTCGAGGTTCCCTGCCGGGAACATCCAGCCGGTCGCGCCCTCTTCAAGCACCTCGCGGATCGGCTCGAAGTCCGGGGCCACCGGGGGCACGGCGCAGGCCATGAACTCGAACAGCTTCACCGGCGAAGTGTAGTCGCCGGCACTGGGCAGAATTGCCATGTCCATCGCCGACAGCAGCCCGGGCACCTCGTCGTGGGCGACGCGGCCGGTCAGCACGACCTGCCGCGAGAGCCCGCGCTCCTCCACGAAGGCGCGCAACGCAGGATACGTCGCGCCATCGCCGACCAGCAGCAATTTAAGGCCGGGCGCCGATGCAAGGCGACCGGCGATCCGGTGCACGAAGGCATCGATCGCATGCCAGGGCACGAATGCACCGAGATAGCCGCAGACCACGCTGCCGTCCAGCCCCAGGCGCGCGCGCGCGTGCGCGCGCTGCTCAGTGGTGAACGAGAACTTGGCGATATCGGCCGCGTTCGGCGTGACGATCGCCGGCGCCATGTCCGGATGCGCCGCCCGCGCACGGTCGCGGAACACGCTGGACACGAAGACCAGGCCGTCGGCGTCGCGGAAGGCGCGGCGTTCGATCGCCATGGCCAGGCGGCGCAGCGACAGCGGGCGCACGCGCTCGACGATGGCCGAGTCGTTGACCTCCAGGATGATCGGTACGCCGCGGCGTCGCGCCAGCCAGATCGTCGCGTACATGAACAGCGAATAGCGTTCGTAGATGAAGTCGACGTCGGGGTTGCGCCGGAGCCAGCCGTGCACGCGCCAGCCGGCCACCAGGTTGTAGGCGAGTTCGGCGAGCTCGAACACCGGCTCGGGCAACCCGGTGACCAGCTTCATCCATGGCCGGGCCTGTCGCGTCGGCGACATCGCCCCGGGCGAGGCATAGGGATCCGCACCGGGCAGCGAGACCACGTCCACGTCCACGCCTTCCCGGCGCAGCGCGTCGGTGATGCCGCGGATATGCACGCCCTCGACCGCCTTGCCCTGGGTGCGATGGTGATACAGCACCTTGCGCACGCTTGCCGCCGCGTTGACCGTGTCCATGGCCTCAGGCCTCCTCTGTGGATGGCGTGGATGGCATCATCGCCAGCGCGTCGCCGAGGGGAACCCCGAGGGTCCCGCGCTGTGCGAGCCCGGCGCCGATGCGTTCGGCCGTCGCGCGCACGCCCGAGTGACGCACGTCGATCGAATGCAGCATGAGTTCCGTGCTCGCCAGCCTGCGCTTGTATTCCTGGTCGCCGGCGAGGAAGTCGAAGACCGCATCGCCGGCCGCTGCCGCCTGCTCGACCACCGCGTACAGCGATGCGATGCCCGGCCGGTCATGTCGCCGCAGCAGGCCGTAGTTCATTCCCGCGTTGTAGTAGTAGACCTTGCCCTGCCAGCCGAGGTTGTAGAGATAGCCGACCAGCGCATCGCCGGCGGTCACGCGCACCATGCGCGCGAAGCCCTCGCCGCTTGAACGCTCGATCAGCGCACGGTGGAAGCGGCGGAAGAACGGGCTGGCGAAGCAGCCGCCCGCCCCGCGTGACTGCCAGTGCTGCGTGTGGAGCTGCTCGAAGGCCTCCAGCCAGTCCAGCGCGACGCGCGTGTCCGGCGCCGTTTCTGCACGCAGCGGCCCCAGGGACTCGTAGGCGCGCAAGGTCTGTCGCAGCGAGCCGCGCGCCTTTCGGCCCAGGACTTCCAGATAGCCACCCGGCGCTTCGCGCACCGCCTGGAGGTCGACCTGGTAGCAGGGCCGCGAGCGCACGCTGGTCGCCTGCATGCCCTGCGGCAGCGCCGCGGCGATGGCCTCGCCCTGCGCCGAGGTCGAGATGCGCAGCCGGCGCCAGTCGCGCGGCATCAGGCCCAGCGCATCGAACAGCGCGCGCCAGGCGGCCTGCAGGCAACCGGGCCCGGCCAGCAGGCCTGCGTATTCGATCGTGATTTCGTCGATCTCCGCATCCCCGGTCTCCTGGAGATGCCACGAACGCCGACCCAGCCAGCGCGCGCTTCCCTGCGCCGGAACATCCACCAGCAGCGCCAGGGCGGCCACGCCACGGCCGTCGTATGCGCGAAATACCATGGGCCGGATCCCGGCGGGCAGATGCTCCAGCCAGATGGACACCCAGTGCCAGCTTGCGAACGGCGAGCACTCGACAGCCTCCTGCAGCACGATCCAGTCCGCCGCGAGATCCGGGCACTGGTCCAGCGGCAGCAGTTCGCCACGCAAGGTGGTGTCCTGGTTCCGGGACTCCGGCATCGATGCCTCCCGGATGGCTTCACTCATCGGCATCGTTCAACCGTCCTGGTCGATATAGGTCAGGTGGGGCGGCGGCGGATCCGCAGCCAGTCCGGGATCGATCCAGCGCACGACCACCTGCTGCTCTCCGCGAGGCCGGAAGCCGCACGCGCGCCATGGCGCGGCTGCGCCGGCCCCGACGGCCGCTCGCAGACCGACCGCTGCGTGACCCTGTCGCCTCGCCTCGCGCAGTAGCACGCGCAGCGACGCGGGCGAAATTCCGTCGCATGCATCCATCGACCAGAAATCGTGCACATCGAGGATATGGGGCCACAGCGGCTCCACGCCGCAGGCGAACCATGCCTGCACGCGTCCTGCGTCGTCCTCCACCAGCAGGTAGCGGATGCGCATGCCCACGCCCTGGTCGAAACGCCAGCGCAACATCGTCTCGTCCCGCACCGCGGTAAGCGCCGGATGCTCGCGTGCGCCCGCCCATACCTCGTTCATCGCCGGGTCCAGGCAGTCGACCCAGCGTGCACGCAATCGCGGACCCGCCAGCCCACGCCAGGCAGCCGCGATCGCGTCGCAGCCATCCACCACGAGGCCCGCCACGCGCGCCGGCGTCGCCAGCAGGCGCGGCAGGCGACGCGCCAGGTAGTGCCCGTAGCGGACGATACGCACGCTCCGCTCCATGCCGGCCAGAGGACGAAGCCCTGCCCGCCTGAGCGCTGCGCTGGCACCTTGGCTCGCGTTGGGAATTCCGTAGACGAGATCGAAGCGATGTTCGGCGGCTGCGAGGACGGACTCGAGCAGCATCAACGCCGGTCCGAGCGAGCGGTGGCGGGGATGGATCGCGAGATGCGACAGCACGCCGGCCCGAAGTTCGCGGCCACCGGCGCGCATCCTGCGCGGGGCCAGGGCAAGCAGGCCGACGATGCCATCGTCCACGTGCTCGACAAAGCGGAACACGGGCGATCCGAAGGGCGAATGCAGGCACATGGCGTCGTAACGCGCACCCAGCAGGGCGTCATCATCGCCAAGGCTGCCGCGCCAAGCGACGATTGCCGCCGCGCGGGGGTCGCCGATCCCATGGTGGCCGTCGCAGATCCTGTAGGCGGGAACCACGGGCATCGACTCCAGGTTCAAGCCGCCACCTCCTCCAGCGCCCGCGCCTCGCGCAGGACCAGCGGACGCTCGTGCAGGTAGCGCGTCGTGCGCCGCTTGTTCTCGATGTCGGCATAGACCGCGGCTGCCTGCCCGGTGCCGATGCCCAGCGCGCGCCCGAGCTCTTCCGCCGGGCGGTCGTGTTCCAGCGCCCAGAGCGACAGGTCCATCTCGCGATACGGCAGCGCGAAATAGAACTCGTCCTGGCCCTGCGCGAGGCTGTAGGTGTCGGTGGTCGGGATGGCCGCGCAGACGCGTTCGGGCAGCCCGAGGTGACGCGCCATCGCATAGACCTGGGTCTTGTACAGGTGCGCGATCGGCTTGACGTCAGCCGAGCCGTCGCCGTTCTTGACGAAGAAGCCCTGGTCGTATTCCAGCCGGTTCGGCGTGCCCACCACGGCGTAGTTGAGGCGGTCGGCGTGGTAGTACTCGATGGTCTTGCGGATGCGCTGCTTGTAGTTGGTGGCGGCGACGATCTGCAGGTATTCCGAGAGCCCGAGCACGCAGTCGTGGCGGCCGCCGGCGGGGTCTTCGGCGACCAGGCGGAACACGTTGATCCGCCCCTGCGTGCCGCCGTCGATGATGATCTTGAAGCGCCAGCCTTCGCCGTAGTCCGGCAGCGCGCGGCGCACCGCGGCGTCGCGCTCGCGATAGCAGCCGATGGCCTCGAGCGCCGGCGCGATGTCGACGGTCTCCACGCGGATCCCCAGGTGCGATGCGAGAACCCCGGCTCGCCCTGCGCTGTCGTCCGAGGAATCGCGCTCAGGCAGGATCAGCCCGACGACGCGCTCGGGGCCGAGTGCGCGCACGGCAAGGGCCGCGCAGCACGAGGAATCGATGCCACCGGATATCGCGACCACCAGGCCACGACGATGCAGGCGCCTGGCCGTGCTTTCGCGCAGCCAGGCGGCGATCCTGTCGGCCTCCGCCTCCAGGTCCATGTCCAGGACGCCATAGTCCAGTTCACTCACGGTGTCGCCTCCATGTTCTCCGGCCGGGCCAGGCTGGCGCGCCTGACCTTGCCGGATGCGGTGCGCGGCAGCGCGGACACGAAGTCGACGCGGCGCGGGATCTTGTAAGGGGCCAACCGGCCGCGGCAGTGGGCGCGGATGGCGTTCTCGCACAGGTCCGGGTCACGCCTGACCACCCACGCATTGACCACCTGGCCCAGGACCTCGTCAGGAACGCCCACCACCGCGACTTCGGCGATGCCGGGGTGCTCGAGCAGCGCTTCCTCCACGTCCAGCGGATGCACGCGATGCGCGCCGGTCTTGATCATGTCGCTGCGGCGACCGGCCAGGAACAGGTAGCCCTCGGCGTCCATGCGGCCGATGTCGCCGGTGCGCAGCCATCCGTCGCGCAGGACCAGCGCGCTCGCGGCCGGGTCGCGCCAGTAACCGCGCATGATGCCGGGGCCGGCGGCCCAGACCTCGCCTTCGACGCCCGCGGGCACCGCGTTCCCGGCTTCGTCGCGGACCTGCAGGTGGACGTCGCGGATCGGGCGCCCGGCCGAACCGGGCTTGTCGTCCAGGCGGGACGGCGGCACCGAGGCCAGGCGCGCGGTGGCCTCGGTCTGGCCGTACATGATGTGCAGGCGTACTCGGGGCAGGAGTTCGCGCAGGCGCCGGGCCAGGGCCAGCGTCATCGCCCCGCCGGCCTGGGTCAGGTAGCGAAGGCGCGGCAGCGTGCAGCCTTCCAGCGCGCGCCGCTCGAGCAGCAGGGCGAAGGTCGAGGGCACGCCGGAAAACCCGGTGGCCCCTTCCTTCGCAAGCGTTGCGGCCACCAGGTGCGGGAACACCAGGTTGGGTTCAAGCACCACGTGTGCGCCGGCGGCAAGGTGCGTGTGCAGCACCGAGGCGCCATACGAGTAATAGAACGGCAGGACGCTCACCGTGCAGTCGTCCGCGACCAGGCCGAGGTCCGCGACCACGGCGTCGACGTTGGCCACGACATTGGCGTGGGAAAGGGTCACGCCCTTCGGCGCACCGGTGGTGCCCGAGGTGTACATGATCATCGCCAGGTCGCCGGCGGCACCTGCCCCCGCCTGCGCCTTCGCCGGCGCAGGCTCATCCGGCCAGGCCGCGTCGCTGCGTGGACCCAGCAGCATCCGGCGACCCGGCGCAACCGTGGCCTCGAGCGCCACCTCCGCTTCCGCATCGCCCGACACGGCCAGCACGAACGCCGGCTCGCAGTGCGCAAGCCATGCCGCCAGCTCGCGCCTGCTGGCCTGCGCGTTGAGCGGCACCACCACGGCACCGGCAAGCCAGGCCCCATAGCAGGCCACCACCGCCTCGTAGCGGTTGGGCAATACCAGCGCCACGCGGTCCCCGGGAACAACGCCGCGGGTCCGCAGCAGCGAGGCGAAGCGCAGCGCCGATGCCGCAAGCGCGGCATAGTCCGCCCGGCATTCCCCGTCGCCGATGGCAGCTGCCGATGGCCTGCGTGCCGAGGTGGCCAGCAGGCGGTCGGCAAGCGTGGTCACTGCACGCCGCCCGCCGCCTTGCGGCCAAGGAAGGTGCTGATGCTGTCGATGCTGTCGAAATTGGCCGGCACCATTTCTTCCGGGCTCACCCGGATGTCGTAGGCCGACTCGAGGAACTCGATCAATTCCAGGATCCCCGTCGAGTCGACGATGCCGCCCCGGATCAGCGAGGTGTCGTCGGCAACGGCGCCGCTGTCGTCGGTGAACAGGAAATTGCTCAGGATGAACGGCTTGATGGTCGCCTTGTAATCCATTGCGTTTCGCGCGCCTCTGCTGGGTGACGGGCTCCGTGCGGCACGCCCGTGCACGCCGGATCTCCCCGTGTCGACATGGAAGACGTAAATTCCGCTGGGTACCGGACGACAGTACTCAGTACAGGCCGGCGTGATGACGCTGGCCCTGGCGCGCGTGCGCGCGTGCCGCAAGCACGTCGGTGCAGGCCGCGAGCGTTTCACGCGCCACGTCGTCCCAGCTCCGCGCCATCGCGCGCGCGATCGATGCGTGGTCCCAGGTCCGGGCCAGGGCATCGCCCAGCGCTTCCCCGAGGCGCGCGGGGTCGCGCGCCGGCACCAGGATCCCCGAACCCGCTGAAACGATCTCCCCCGAGCCACCGACGTCGGTGGCGACCACGGGGCAGCCGCAGGCCAGCGCTTCCACCAGCACGTTCGGATACCCCTCAGACCAGCTGGGCAGGGTGAGCACGTCGGAGGCCGCGATCCACTCCGCGACTTCCGCGGGCTCTACTCCACCGGCCATCCGCACGCGATCGGACAGCCCGCTGGCCGCCACCATGCCGGCCAGCCGCTCGCGCATGACGCCGTCGCCCACCAGGACAAGCATGGCGTCCGGATCGCCGGCGTGGACCGCGGCAAACGCTTCGAGCAGCTCGTTCATGCCCTTGGACTCGATCAGCCGGCCGACGTAGGCCACGAGCTTCGCCCCTGGCTCGACGCCAAGTCTGCGGCGCGCCGCCTGGCGGTCGCGCGGCTGGAACACCGCGGTGTCGACGCCGTTGACGATCGTGCGGACCTTGCCCGCATCCACGCCGTAGTCTTCGATCACGGCCCGGCGCATCGCCTGGCTCACGGCCAGGACCGCGTCTGCGGCGTGCAGCGTCCTCCGGGTCAGCCATGCGGCCATGCCCGAACGCATGTGGACGTCCGAGCCGCGCGCACCGACGACGCAGGGCACGCCAAGCGCCCGGGCCGCGTGCAGCGCAGCGTTGCCGTCCGGGTATACCCAGTAGCCCAGCACGATGTCCGGCGCGAACCGACGCAGCCGCGGCGTCAGCGCGCGGCCGCCCACGTAGCCGTTGCTCGCGCGCGACAGGCCTGGAAAGCCGGGATAGGTATAGGGCTCGAGTTCGATGCCCTCGAGCGAGTACCGGGGATCCACCGTGCCGCCGAGGAACGTCCGCGGCGCCAGCCCCGGCAGGCGCGGGTGACGGACCTGGGGGAAATACACGCGCACGTCGGCGAGCCGCGACAGCGAACGCGCGGTTTCATGGATGTAGCGCCCGCGCGAGAGGTCGTGCGGAACCGGGAGGTTGGGCGTGACCAGCGCGATCCTCGGTGCGGTCACGACATCACCAGCAGGAGCCTGAGCAGCACGTAGAAGCCCGCCGCGGTCAGGCTGGCCAGCAGCACCCATCGGATCATGTCGCCACCGAGCCGGAAGGCGGGCACGGCCGGGAAGCGTTCCCGCACCGCGGTGGAATGCGCCACCACCACCGCCGCCAGCAGGTAGAGCAGGATGATGTAGCTGCGGCTGAGGAAGAAGGCGGTCGACGCGAAGCCCACCAAAGAAACCAGCAGCGTCGTCGCGACCGCGCGGTCGCGTCGCCATTGCTCGACCAGGGCCAGCTCCAGGGTGGCATCGAACGCAGGTGCCGACGCTTCGCTTTCGCTTTCGCCTTCGTCTTCGCCTTCGCGCCCGCGTCCTGCCGGGTCATCGTCATCCCAGGCCCACTGCTGCCCGGGGTAGCTCCCCTGCGGCGCCTGGCGCAGGATCCGCACCATCATCCAGAAGCAGTAGCCGATGAAGGCGAACCACAGCCCGAAACCGATGATCCCGTTTTCGGCCAGGACCAGCACCAGCGAGTTGTGCGCGGTGAGATGGTGGTAATTGGTGAAGTTTCCGGTGCCGACCCCGTACAGCGGACTGCCGATGAACATCTGGATGCCTTCGTACCAGGCCTCCACCCGGCCCGAGGCCGAGCGTTCCGCGACGTCGAGCTCGTTCAGCCGCGAAGGCAGCAGGCGCATCATCACCAGGCCGGCCGCGGCCACGGCAAGCGCACTTGCCGGCCCGCGGCGGAGCCACAGGAAGGCACCCAGCATCGCCGCGACGGCCAGCATCCCGCCGCGCGAGTTGGTGAGATAGATGCCATAGAGCAGGAGCCCGGCCACGCCCAGCCACAGCAGCCGGCGCACGCCCAGCAGCCCGCCGCGCGCGGCCAGGAACAGGGCCATCGGCAGGCAGATCACGAACAGCATCGCGAGGTCGTTGGGATCGCTGAAGATCCCCAGGTACTGGATGCGGCCGTCGTCCACCAGCGGCATTCCGGTCCAGCCGACGCCGGTCGATTTCTGGTCGACGCCGTGGATCGCCATCAGCGCGGCGCTGCCCGTGAATACCACCATCGCCCAGGTCATGCGCGCCGGCGTGGTGGTGGAGTTCGCCAGCACCACGAAGGCCACCAGGCTGGGGGCAAACAGGGTGAAATGTTCCACCGCCCCGCCCACCCATCCGTTGAGCGCGATCGACAGCGAGGTCATCAGCACGAACACCGGCAGGATCAGGTACTGCGGCTCATCGAAGCGCTTCTCGCGCGAGCCCAGCCATGCCAGCAGGGCGCAGACCAGGGCGATCGGCAGCAGCGGGATGCCTGCTCCCGCCATCTGCGGATACTCCTGCGGGCGCACAAGCACCAGCAGCAGGTAAACGGTGACGAACAGGAAGGCGGGCATCAGCGGGTCACCACAGGTGCAGGCCGCGGCCGCGTGCGAAGGCGAACGGAGCCTGCGCCGCGAACAGGTTCATGTGCACGAACGCGACCAGCATGCGCACCGGGCGCATCGCCGCAAGCATCGGCATGCGGGGGGCGAGTGCGACCAGCGCCAACCCGGCCGCGGCGGCGATCGCGCAGACCAGGTAGAACGCGTGGCCTGGCGCGAGGGCCAGCGTGGCGCCGACCATGCCCAGCAGCGCCCACGGCGCCGCCAGGCGCAGCAGCTTGTGCCCCACGAAGCGGAACCACAGCGGGTTGCGCCGCGGATCCAGCAGCCAGGGGGCGAGCTGCACGAGCTGCAGGTTACCGGCCAGGGTGCGTACCTTGCGCACGCGCTCGCGGGCCGACGAGTCCGACGCGCGATCCCAGGCCACCGCCTCCGGCTGCCAGGTCACGCGCGCGCCCTGCGCGGCCACCTGCATCGGCAGCAGCACGTCGTCGAGCACCGTCGCAACCGGCAGCGGCCGGAACAGGCCTCGGCGCATGGCGTACAGCGCGCCACTCAGGCCGACCACGGAGCCACTGGCCGCCTCCGCCATCCTGATCCCCGATTCATAGCGCCAGTAGGCGTCGACGCCGGCCGCGAAGCCGGTGTCCGGGTCCTCGAATCGAAGCTGCCCACCCACCGCACCCACGGCCGGGTCGGCCAGGTGCGCGACCAGTGCACGCAGCGCGCCGGATTCGATCCTCTGGCGCACATCGACCATGAGCAGCACGTCGCCCACCGCCTCCGCCGCCGCGTCGTTGAGGCAGGCTGCCTTGCCGCGACGGTTGCCGAATTCGAGCACGCGCACGCGCGCGTCACCGGTGCCACGCGCCACACGTGCGGTGCCGTCGCTGCAGCCGTCACAGGCGACCAGCAGCTCGATGCGGTCACCCGGATAGTCCAGCCCGAGCAGGTTGCGCAGCTTCGCCGCGACGATGGCCTCACCGTCGTGCACCGGCATCACCACGCTCACCATCGGCAGCGGCGCATCCCCACACGCGGCAACCGGGCGCGGGGCACATCTGGCGCGCAGCAGGATGCAAAGCGGATAGCCGGCGTAGGTGAACGCGACAAGCAGCGCGCAGCTCCAGAACACAAGGCTCACGGCACGCTCCCACCGCCGCAAAACCGCACCGCCATGGTGTTTACCCATGCACCCAGGCGCGGATATCGCTGGCCCAGGCCAACGAGGATGCGGGCGTCTTCGCGCCGCCATGCGCGATAGCCAACGCTGGCGGCGGCGTAGGCCAGCACGTATGCAACGGCCGCGACCAGGCCGCCCCAGAGTTCTGGCAGCACCCGCAACAGCACCAGCGCCGGCAGCAGCGCGGTGGCGGCGGCGGCCACCAGCCGCAGCAGTTCCCGCCACGGCATGCGCAGGTCCAGCAGGCGGGTGATGCCGACCCAGGTAACTGCAAACACCAGGACCCGCGACACCGCGTGCGCCAGCACCGCGCCGGCCAGGCCATGGCGCGGCACCAGGTAGATCGCCAGCGATGCCGTCACCAGCAGCGACAGGACGACGAAGCCCACGCGCAGCTTCTGGTTGTCCGTGGTCGACATGAGCGCGCCGAAGGCTCCCTCCGCCATGGTCAGCCCGCCCACCACCACCATCACCTGCAGCGGCAGCACGACCGCGCCATAGGCGTCGCCATACAGCAGCACCACCAGGGTCGGTGCGGCGAGCGCACCGGCACCGGCCAGCAACAGGCCCAGCGCCGCGTAGTAGCGCACCGCACCGGCGACGATGACGCCCGCGCGCTCGCTTCCACCGGCGCCAAATGCATGCGACATCATCGGCATCAGCACCGTGCCAAGGCCGGATGACAGCATGTCGATACCGCCCCGGGTCAGCGCCGCCGCGATCGCGAAATAGCCAACCGCCGCAGCGCCGGCTGTGCGGTTGAGCAGCCAGGTCTCGATCGACTTGTTGCCCAGCGCCCAGGCGAGCACCAGCAGCACGGTCCACCACAGGTGGTTGCGCACCCGCGGCTGCAGCGCGGCATCGAGAAGCCCGCGGGCTGGCAGCAGGCCGGCGCGGCGGCGCAGGGTCCAGCCGGCCACCGCATGGCCCGCGCCCACGAGCGCGAACAGCACGACATAGGCGTCCAGCCCGGCTCCCGTCCACAGCAGCAGCAGCACCGCGCCGATGTTGAGCAGGCTCATCGTCACCGTGGCCCCGGCCTCGATGCCGTAGTGGCCGTAACCCTTTGCGATCGAGACGTCGAAGATGAACCAGGCCTTGCACATGCCTGCGGCGAGCGTGGCAACCGCGAACAGGCCGAGGCCCTCGCGGTCCCAGCCGGTGGGCTTGAATTGCGGCAGGAACACCAGGAAGGCGATCGTTACCAGCGCGGCGCTGGCGAGCTGGCGCTTCAAAAGCCAGCCGTGGACGTGGCCGGCGGTCTCCCCGGAACCCCGGCCGAGGCTTTCGGACACGAAGCGGATGGCGGTCGTGGTGATGCCGTTGTTCGCCAGCATCACCAGCAGCCCCGCCAACCACACCACGTAGGCATAGCGTCCGAAGTCGTCAGGACCCAGGGTGCGCGCGATCACGATGCTGGTGAGCATGCCCAGCGCGTAGGTGACGTAGGTCGATCCCGTGACCATCATCGCGCCGCGGAATGCGGACACGCCGCTGAAAAGCTGGTTCGACTGCTGGCGTGCCAAAGTGATGATCACTGGGCGAAGGTGGCTGCCTTTGAGAACGTGCATGCGAGCCCGATCCGGCCACGCGGTCCCGTCCTCCGCGTTGCCATTGGCCTTTCCACGCCGGTCTCCACGTTCCTTGTCCAGGACACTCTCGAAACGCGCGGCCGGGCAGGCCTGCGGTCAAGGAACCATGTATTACGACGTTTACAGCCGGCAGGACATCGTTGACGACTTCGCTTCCCGCAACCACCTCACGCCGGCGGAAGTCGCGGCACTCGGCGAGGTCTGGCCGCTGGTGCGGGGGGACGTGCTTGACGTCGGTGTCGGCGGTGGCCGCACCACGGGATACCTGCAGGGAGTTGCCCGGAGTTACCGCGCGCAGGACATTTCCGAGAGCATGGCCGATGCCTGCCGGGCGATCCATCCGGACGCCGACGTCAGCGTCGGCGACGCACGCTCGCTGGCCACGTACCCCGATAACGGCTTCGACCTGGTGCTGTTCTCGTTCAACGGCATCGATTACATCGAACACGCCGACCGGAAGCAGGTCCTGGCCGCGGCGTACCGCGTGCTTCGCCCCGGCGGTGCGTTCGTGTACTCGTCGCACAATCTCGCCGTGCTGGACGGCCGCCTGCCCCCGGTCGCACCCGCGCCGATAGTGCCCACCCCTGATCCGATCCGGATGCTGGTTCGCAGCGTGCGGACACTGGCCGCAAGGCTGCGCAGGCGCCGCAACCGCAAGCGCCTGCAGGACCGGCAATACCTCGCCGACGACCATGCCGTCATCAACGACGAAAGCTATGACCACTCCCTGCTCACCGTCTACGTCGATCCGGCCGCGGAGTGCGAGGCCCTGACCGCCGCGGGCTTCGTGGACACGGTGACGATCGACGCGCGCGGCCGGCGCGATCCCGCGCGGCACCTGGACCCCTGGGTCTATTACGTCACCCGCAAGCCCGCGCTCCGGTCTTGCGGGTGAGCACAGCCTCGATGGCCTCCGCGCCGCGCTCGGCCGGCGAGGGCCGGCTCTCGATCCTGCACGTGGTCGACTCGCTCGAGTGTGGCGGCCTGGAGCGCGTGGTCGCCGATCTCTCGGTCGCGCAGCGCGACCACGGTCATTCGGTGGCGGTGTTCAGCCTCACCGATGCCTCCGGCCTGGGCCCCCAACTCGCAGCCGCCGGGATCGACGTGATCGAAGGCGGCAAGCGCCCGGGCTTCGACCTCGCCCCGCTGGCGCGGCTCGGGCGCGCGATGGCGGACAAACGGGCCGGGATCGTCCACAGCCACAACTTCGTACCCAACTACCACGCCGCGCTGGCCCTCGCGCTGCCCGGCCACGGGCGAGCGGCGCTGGTCAACACCTGCCACAACATGGGAGCCCGGCTGTCCCGGCCGCGGCTGCGGGCGCTGTACCGGCTGTCGCTGATGCGTACCGCGCGCGTGGCCGGCGTCGGCGACCAGGTCGCGCACCACCTGGTCGCGCAGCGCCTGGCGCCTGCGTCACGTGTGGCCGCGGTGCGCAACGGCGTTCCCGTGGCGCGCCCGCCCGGCGACGCCGACCGCGCCGCCGCCCGCGGCGCGCTGGGCCTCCCAGCCGACGCGCTGGTGGTCGGGTGCGTCGGCCGGCTGGTGGAGCTCAAGAACCATCGCCTGCTCCTGGACCAGGTGCCGGTGCTGGCGGCGATGTTCCCCGGCCTGCGCGTACTCCTGGTCGGCGACGGTCCCATGCGCATGGGGCTGGAGGAGCAGGCCCGGGCGCTCGGCATCGCGGAGCGCGTGCAGTTCACCGGTGCCCGCGAAGACGTCGCACGCCTGCTGCCCGCCCTGGACGTGTTCGCCCTGCCCTCGCGCACCGAGGGCCTTTCGATCGCCCTGCTGGAGGCCTGCGCGGCGGCCTTGCCGGTGCTGGCGAGCGATGTCGGCGGCAACCCGGAAATCGTGCGCCCGGGCCGTACCGGCCTGCTGTTCCCGAGCGACGACGGCGCGGCGCTGCGCGCGGCGCTCGCGCAGCTGCTGTCGGACCGGGCGCTGCGCGCGTCGCTTGGCGCGGCCGCGCACGCCTGGGTGGCCGCCAGCGCCTCTATCGACGCGATGCGTGCGCGCTATGACGGGCTGTACGCGGATGCGATCGGCGCGGCCTAGGGCTCCGCGCCGCCGCCCAGTGCATCGAACGTCCTCCGCATTCCCTCCGCCGTGTCTACCTTCGGCGTCCATCCAAGTGCCTTGAGGGCGGCGTTGGAGTGGCGGAAACGCCGGTACATCGAGCGCACGATGTAGGGCGTGAATACCGCGGGCAGCTGGCCCTTCGAGCGGCGGTTGTACGCGACCAGGCCGCGCGATCCCAGCAGCAGCGCCCAGTACGGCACCGGCAGCATGCGCACTCCCCGCATCCGTGCACGGTAGCCACGCAGATAATCCGCACAGTCGGGCAGGTCGTCGTCGACCACGCTGTACGCCGCACCGTCGGGCGCCCGCAGCGCCGCCAGCGCGATCGCGTCGGCACAGTTCTCCACGTAGGTCAGTGGCAGCTCGGCACGCCTGCCGAGGCTGAAGAACAGGCCCATCGCGGAAATTCCGACGCGCGACGATGGCCCTGCCGCGCCCGGCCCGTAGATGACTCCGGGACGCAGGGTGACGGTCTCGAGCGCGCCGGACTGCCGGTATGCATCGACCAGTTGCTCCTGCCGCGTCTTGGCGTGCGCATACGCGCCTTTGGAAATGCCGACGTCCTCGATCGGCACCGACTCGTCGTGGACCGCGCCCGTCGCCAGTCCCTCGGTGCGATAGACCGAGAACGAACTCACCAGCACCAGCCGGCGCACGCCGGAGGCGACGCATGCATCGAGCAGGTTGCGCGTACCGACCACGGTGTTGGCGAACATGTCGGCGGCCGACCCGCGCATGCCGGCGGCGGCGTGGACCACGCAGTCCACGCCGGCGGTGACCGCGTCGAGATCATGGCGGTACAGCAGGTTGGCGCCGACGGTCTCGATCGACGCCGAGGGAAATCGTTCGGCCAGCTGCTCGACCAGCCCCGCAGGCGGACGTCCACGAAAGTGCAGGCGCAGCTGGCCCACGCCCTGCTCCAGCAGGCTTGCCGCGACGTGTCGGCCGAGGAAGCCACCCGCCCCCGTCACCAGGACCCTCATCGCCGCGCCTCCGCCGGGCCCACCGCGTCCACGATGGCGTCGATCAGGGTCGCCACCTGCAGGATCTCCGCGGCCGGGACCGGATCCGGCGCAACACCGCGGATCGACTCGTGGAAGCGCTGCAGCAGCACCCGCATGCACTCGAAGTAATGGAAGTCGTGGCGTGCGAATGCCGCGACGTTGCCGAGGCCGCCACGCGCGAAGCGCGCCGACTGTACCCAGGCCGGAAACAGTCGCCCGATCGCGCTGGGCTGCTCCTGCCGCTGGCTGCGCACCAGGGTCCGGGCGCCGTAATCGAGTTCGACGGTATCGCGCGTGCCGCGCACGGTCATCGCGTGCGACACCGGGCGGGCGTGCGAACTGACCATGCCCGACACCGTCACGCCGTTGCTGCCGGCAAGCAGGAAGCGCAGCTCGTCGGGCATCGCATCGACCAGCGCGCTGCCGCTGTCGGGACGCATCCGCCACGCCCTGGCATGGACCTCGACCGGACCCTCAAGGAACGGCACCACCTTCGCCAGCACATGATCGATCACGTTGTGGAACAGCTTGCCGGGCAGGCGATGCACCCAGTGCGCGGGATCGGACATGACCGCGATGCCGTAGTCGCCCGAGAGGTTGTAGCCGTAGCTTGTTTCGATGTGCACGACGTCGCCAAGGCGGTCCTGGTCCAGCAGGCCGCGCAGGGCAAGCGCCGGCGACTCGAAATTGTAGAGGTAGTTCACGCATGCCTTGCGGCCGTTGCGCGCGGCGCAGTCGAGGATCGCCGCGGCCCCGCGGGCGTCGAGCGCAAAGGGCTTTTCGACGAACACGTGGCAGCCCGCGTCCAGCGCCATGCAGGCCAGGGCGACGTGCGAATCCGGCGGCGTGGCCACGTGCACGACGTCCAGCCGCTGCGCTTCCAGCATGGCTGCGACATCGGTGTAGCCGGCCACGCCCGGCCAGCGATCGGTGAACTGCCCGACCATCAACGGCTCCCGGTCGCAGGCGGCGACGAGTTCAACGCCGTCCAGCGCGCGCAGCTGTTCGGCATGGCCGTCGGCGATCTTGCCGCAGCCGATGATTCCAACCCGCATCAAACCCCCTCCGCCATGGTCCTGTCCTTTCCGGTGCCGCTCACAAGGCCACCGCGCGCGGCTCGGCCACCGCACCGCCACTGACCGCATCGCCGGCCGCGCGATAGCCTGGTCGCGGCACTTCGTAGTCGCGGCAGCGGTTCGGATCGCCCGCCCGGCCGTCCTCGGCGGCGCGCACGATGTTGTACATCTCGCGTGCGCTCACGTAGTGCAACTTCCACGTCTCGCCGTCGTTGTATCGCGACTCCAGGTAGTCATAGGCCTGGTCCATGGACGTCCCCAGCAGGGTGTCCATGTCGCAGTCCTCGGCGCCGTGGGTATGGATCTTCACGAAGGTCCACTCCGGCCGTCCCTCGACGTGGATGCCGGTCTGGACCCAGGCATCGACGCGGTCGCGGCTCGGCGGTGCCACGGCGCGGATGTCGCTGTTCTCGATCCGCGGCAGCAGCCCGAACTTGCGGCTCTTCCAGCGCAGGCCCAGCGGGCCCTGGATGATCACCAGGTCGCCGTCGGTGTCGCCGCCCACGCGCACGCGCTCGCCGGTGTCGTGCGATTTCGGCTTCTGCGGATCGTCGGTGGCGCGATAGATGCGGTTGATCGTGCGCGGCTGGCAGGGATCGGGCGCGGCCGGGAAGGTGAAGTCGGCGTAGCAGCCTTCTTCGCGCAGCACCGTCAGCTCGTTGTCCACGCCGCAATGGCCGCCGCCCGGGTGGCTGTTGTCCAGCGCCCAGTCACCATGGATGAAGGCCCAGCGCGGCTGCCCGGTCACCGGGTCGCGTGGCAGCGCGTCGTGGCGCGACGCCAGCGTGTCCGCGAAGTCGGCAAGCTTTGCGCGCAGCGTCGCCTCGGTGTCGTCGTGGTGGTGCAGGTGGATCTCGATCTCGCCCAGGCCCATGCGGCACAGCTCCACCAGCGAATCGATGTGCTCGGGGCGGTACTCGTCGCCGGGGAAAAAGAACGAATGCACCGGCGGCCGGCCGTCGGCGTCGCGGTGGCCTGCGCACAGCAGCGGCAGGTCGCGCCTCCAGCGCGCCACGCGCTCGCATTCGCGCGCGTATCCCGGTTGCCCCCAGCCTGGCTCGTAGTGATCGACAAAGCAGAACAGCAGGTGCCGCGTGGTGCCTTCCGGCACCGGTGCGCGCCAGTCCTGGCGCAGCCAGGAAAACAGCCAGCCGGCCACGTTGCGACGGTGCAGCAGCCATGCGGCCGCGGCGATCGCCGCCAGCAGGGCCAGTGCCGCGGCAAGCGCCACCCAGGCCAGCGACGAGCCCCATACACCACGGGCCGCAGCCGGGGTGGAGGCGTCCGCGGCTGTCGCAGGCGCCGGGGCGGCGTCTTCCGTCGCCTCGGGATCGCCTGCCGGCGCGCCATCGTCTGCCGGCACCACCGCCGGCGCGGCCTGCACCCCGGTGCCGAATGCGCCGATGGTCATCGCACCCGTGCGGAGCACGCCGCTGATGTCATCCTCCAGGCCATCCACCGCGATTCCCGCACCCGGAACCGGCGCGGTCGCGACCAGGCGGCCGGCATCATCGACGCGGAAACCGCCTGAAACGCTGTGCGCGTCGGCACCCGAACCGGCCTGCCACCGCGCGAACGGCAGCGGCTCTGACAGGTGCAGGCCGCCACCCTCGGGTCGGCCATCCATGAAGGTGCAACCGTCGCCATAGGCGTTGTAATCGCTACCGGGATCGCCGGCGAGCGCGGACAGGCCGCCCATTTCGACCGAGTGGCGGATCTCGACGCAGTGCCCGCTGTCCATCAGCACCAGGTTGTTGACCAGGCGCGGATTGACGCTGGGCGGACGCCCGGCGTGCGCCTCCCTGTCCTGGAACGCGATGCCGAAATACAGCGCGGCGTGGCCCCGGCGGCCGGCGTCGACGATGGTGTTGTTGGCCACCAGCGCATCCTTCGCCGCGTACAGGCCGATCCCCGAATAGCCCGTGTTGCGCACCAGGTTGTTGCGTACCACGCCGCGCACCGACTCGTACCATCCCGGGTTCACCTCGGGATCCAGGTACTCCGGACTGGTGTCGAAGCCGGCCAGGATGCCCGCCGCGCCTGTGTTCTCGATCCGGTTGCGCTGCACCAGCACGTCGGCGGCGCCGCCCTTGAAGTACAGGCCGGTGGTGGCGACGTCGTGGATGTAGCTGTCCTCCACCACCATGCCCGAGCCGTTGACGTTGTCGATGCCGTCGGCATTCATCGCGTCCAACGGCGTGCCAGGCGGGTAAATGGACCCGGTGTTGCGGATCTCGACGCGGCGGATCGTCACGTTCTCCGACTTGGGCGTGATCTTGATGCCGTCGCGCCCGGTGTCGCGGATCAGCAGGTCCTCCAGCACGATGTTGGAGGCCCCGCGCTCGCTGGCCGGGCCACCCTGGTACCAGTTGGTCTGCATCATCACGCCGTAGACCCGGCCGCCGCTGAGCTCGAGGTTGCTGATGCGGCTGCCGGAGGCCGGCGGATCCACCTGCACGACCACGGTCTCGGGCGTCGCGATGTCGCAGTGGATGTGCGCGCGCTCGCCCGGATGTGAGCGCAGGACCAGGCGGACGCGCAGGCGCACGTTGCACTCGTTGTAGGTGCGGTTGCCCGGCGGCGCGCGCAGGGTCACGGTGTCGCCGTCGGCGACCAGGTAGCTCGCCGGTGACAGCACGTGGCGGATGGTGCGGAACGGGCGCTCGCGGCTGCCATCGTTGGCGTCGCTGCCTTCGGTAGAAACGAACCATTCGCGCGCGCCCGCTGGCGGCGCGATGGCCACCAGCATGCCCAGGAGCATGCACGCGAACGCGCCGCGGCGGCTGCGCCCCGCGACGCCGGCGAGAGAGGCTTCATTGGACTTGCCGTGCTGCTGGTGCATCGGGTTTCCCGTATGGATGGCTGGTCGCGCCGTGGTTTCGCGTTGGTATGGACAACGGGAATATCGGCGGCGACAGGCCGCGGTCGGGGATGGCCTGATGATGAAGAGGGACATGGTGGCGAAGGTGCTGGCGACACCGGGGCTGCGCCGCATGGCAGCCGCCGCGCTCCCGCGCGACGGGGTGCTGGTGCTGAACTACCACCGCGTCGGCGACAGCAGCCGCTCGCGCTACGACCGTGCCCTGTGGAGCGCCACCGCCGAGGGCTTCGATGCCCAGGTCGCCTTCCTGAAGGCCAACTGCGACGTCATCGCGCTCGACGACATCACCGACGCGCTGCAGCGGCCCCGCGGACGCCACGTCGCCATCACCTTCGACGACGGCTACCTGGACAACCATGACATCGCGCTCCCGGCACTGCTCCGCCATCGCGTGCCCGCGACGTTCTTCATCGCCACCGGCTTCATCGACCGCAAGCTGCTCCCTTGGTGGGACGCGATCGCAATGCAGGTGCGCGAAACCCGCCGCGCGTCGCTGGACCTCGCGCCCTGGGTCGACCAGCCGGTCACGCTGCAGCGCGACCGCGAAGCCTCCATCCGCCACGTCCTTGGCGTCTTCAAGCAACTGCCGTTCGGGCAACTCGGCCCATTCCGCGCTCGCCTGGCCGCCGAGACCGGCATCGAGCCGCCGGAAACGGTGGAGGGCGAATGGATGGACTGGGACATGGTCCGCGCGATGGCCGACGCAGGAATGACCATAGGCGGCCACACCGTGAACCATCCGATCCTGTCCACGCTGCCCGTGGCCACGCAGCGCGACGAGATCGAGGGTTGCGCAAAGCGCCTGCGCGAGGAACTCGGGATCGCGATGAAGCACTTCGCCTACCCGGTCGGCAGCCGCACCGCGTTCAACGACGATACCCGGCGCCTGCTGCGCGAGGCCGGCGTGCAGCAGGCGTTCTCGTTCTACGGCGGGATCGCGCAGGCGGGGTCGGCGCAGCTCGACCTGCAGCGGACCGCCGTGGAGGAAGGCTTCGGCCGCGACCTGTTCCGGGCCATGGTGCAGGTGCCGCGGCTGTTCTGTCGCCAGGCCGTGGCGTGAGCCGGGAGGCGCGCACATGATCGGCGGCGTCGACTTCGCGAAAACCTACGCCGAGCTGGGCGTGGCGCCCGACTGCGGCCTCGGCGCGTTCAAGCAGGCCTATCGTCGGCGCGTGGCCGAACTCCACCCCGACCGCCCGGCGGCCCGTCCACGCGATCCCGACCTGCTCATCGCCCTCAACCTCGGTTATGCGGCGGTGCTCGATTTCCACCGCGTGCAGGGCCGGCTGCCCGGCGCAGTGGTCGCCGCCGGATCCGGAAACAGTACGCGGCCGCACGCGTCCGCCCTGCGACCGATGGCCGTGGCGGCGCCACCACGTACGGCGCCGCCTGCCGCGCGGCGCGTGCCGTCCATGCGCGTCCTGCTGCTTCCGGTGCTGCTGGTGGTCGCGGCGATCTGGCGCTGGCTTCCGGTGTCCGCCCAGGCGGAGGTCGACGCCGCCCCCGGCGTGTCCCACCAGCCGGCAGTGCCGGCGCAGGTCCACGCGCAGTTGGGCATGGACCGCCGCACCGTGGCCACCCTGGTGGGCGAGCCCGTTGCGCGCGATGCCGACGACGCCCACTGGATCTACGGACCGTCCTGGATGCATTTCGAATGCGGCCGCCTCGCCGACTGGTACAGCTCGCCGCTGCGCCCGCTGCGGGTCGGGTCGACACGGCCGGCGCCGGGCGACGCGGCGCGGCGCGGCGCCGGTGCGGCCTGTATTCCAGGCGGGAAGGCCGGCCGCCATCGCATCCATGGAGAGCCCTGAACATGTGTGGACTGGCCGGCTACCTCGGAAGCCCGGTGCCGCCCGATGGCGCACGCGCGGTACTGGGCGCGATGATCGCCACCCTCGCCCATCGCGGACCCGACGGTTACGGCGTCCACGTCGATGACGGCGTGGGCCTGGCGCATGCGCGGCTGTCGATCATCGACCTGGCCACCGGCGACCAGCCCATGGCCAGTCCCGACGGCAGCGTGTGGACCGTCTTCAACGGCGAGATCTTCAACTTCGTGGAGGTGCGCGCGCAGCTGGAGGCGCAGGGCCACGTCTTCCGCACGCGCTCGGACACCGAAGTGATCGTGCACCTGTACCAGCGCCACGGCGACGCGTTCGTCGAGCACCTCAACGGCCAGTTCGCGATCGCGCTCTGGGATGCACGCAGGCGGCGGCTGGTGCTGGCCCGCGACCGCCTCGGCATCCGTCCGCTGTACTACACCCGCGCCCGCGGCACGCTGTGGTTCGCATCGGAGGTGAAGGCCCTGTTCGCGGCGCTTCCAGGCCATGCGCGGCTGGATCCGCTCGGCCTGGCACAGGCGCTGACGCTGTGGGCGCCGCTGGATCCCGACACCGCCTGGCAGGGCGTTTCCACTTTGCCGCCGGGGCACATCCTCGCCATCGAGGCCGACGGCCGTGAACGCCTGCATCGCTACTGGGACTGGAGCTTCCCTGAAACCGGGGATGCGGCCCGGCCGTGGCGCGACATCGACCAGGCCGCGGGCGAGCTGCGCGAGCGCCTGGTGGACGCCGTGCGCCTGCAGCTGCGCGCCGACGTACCGGTGGGTGCCTACCTGAGTGGTGGCCTGGACTCCTCGGGCATCGTGGCCCTGATCCGCACCGCCACCCGGACGCCGGTTCGCACGTTTTCGGTCGCCTTCGCCCAGCGCGAATTCGATGAGAGCGAGCACCAGCAGGCGATGGTCCGCCACCTGGGCACCGACCACACCACGCTGCGCATCGGCGCGCACGAGATCGGCGCGGGCTTCCAGCGCTTCGTCGCCCACGCCGAGACACCGGTGCTTCGCACCGCCGGCGTTCCGCTGATGCTCCTCGCCGATGAAGTGCGCCGCCAGGACTACAGGGTGGTGCTTACCGGCGAAGGTGCTGACGAGGTTTTCGGCGGCTACGACCTGTTCAAGGAGGCCAAGGTGCGCCGCTTCTGGGCGCGGCAACCGGGATCGGCCGCGCGTCCGCGGCTGCTGGGGCGGCTGTACGGCTACCTGGCCAATTCGCCGTCGTCCAACCCGGCATTCGCCGCCGCGTTCTTCGGCCAGGGCATGGAACACATCGGACGCCCGGTGTTCGCCCACCTGCCGCGCTGGTCCACGTCCGCGCGCGCGCTGGCGTTCCTGTCCCCCGAGCTGCGCGCCTCGCTGGCGGGCTTCGATCCGATGGCCCTGGTTGAGTCGCGCCTGCCCGCATCGATCATGCGCTGGGCGCCGCTGGCGCGCGACCAGTACGTCGAGGCGAAGACCCTGCTGGCCGGCTACCTGCTGGCAAGCCAGGGCGACCGCGCGGCGATGGCGGCATCGATCGAGGGCCGCTATCCCTTCCTCGACCACACCCTAGTGGAGTTCGCCAACCGGCTTCCACCGCAGTGGAAGATCCACGGACTCTCGGAGAAGCACGTGCTGCGCAAGGCGCTGGCCGGCCTGCTTCCCGACGACATCCTGCGGCGCACCAAGCAGCCTTATCGCGCGCCAGACAGCCAGAGTTTCTTCGTCGACGGCAAGCCGCTGGACTACGTGGCCGAAGCCTTCGATCCCGATGCGCTCCGCGCCGACGGCATGTTCGACGCCGACGCGGTGTCGCGCCTGTACGCCAAAGCCCGGAGCGGCAAGGCGACCGGATTCGCCGACAACCAGGCCTTCGTCGGCATCCTTTCCACCCGCCTGCTGCACCGCACTGCATCCGCAGCCGTGCCTGCACCTCCCCTGCCCGAGCTGGAAACCACATGACTACCCGAGACTCCGTCGCCGCGATCCTGGACCAGGCCATCGATGCGATGAATGCGCAGCTGCCGCCGGCGCGCACGCTGGAAAAATCGCCGGCGTTCGCCCTGGTCGGCAGTGGTTCCAAGGTCGAATCACTGACGCTGATGGGGCTGGTCGTCGATATCGAGGACCGCCTGATGGACGCGTTCGGGGTCGAACTGCCGCTTGCCGACATGATCGGCCTGCCGCTGGAGCAGAACCCTTTCCGTTCCCTCGCCGCGCTGGCGGACGCGCTGGCGGAAGGAGTCGACGCACGATGACGGGCCAACCTCCGGTCGCTGGCAACGCGCGGACGCTGCGCTGCCTGCTGCTCTCGGACTTCAATACCCAGGTGCTGGCCAACCACCTGGCGGCCGATGGCGGCGACCTGCAGCTCGCCGTCGACTGCGCCGACTACGGCCAGGTGGCACAGGTCCTGGCCGACCCCGGGCACGGCGCGTGGCAGACAAGGCCCGACTGCACGGTTGCCTGGGCCAGGGCGGCGGCGGTATCGCCGGCGTTCGGGCGGCTGCTTGCCGGCGACCGCTGCCAGACCGACGCGCTGCTGGCCGATGTCGACGCCTACGCGGCGCTGCTGGTCGCGGCCGCGGAGCACTGCCGGATGCTGCTGGCGCCGGCATGGGTGGCGCCGGCCTCGGGGCGCGGCCGCGGGCCCCTTGAGTATCGCGACGGCCACGGGATCCAGATCGCACTCGCGCGCATGAATGTCCGCCTTTCAGAACAGCTGCAGGGCTGCGACAACGTGCTGGTGCTCGACGCCCAGCGCTGGCTGCTCGCCGGCGGCGAGCGCGCCCATTCGCCGAAAATGTGGTTCATGGGCAAGGTGCCGTATGGCGCGGAGGTCTTCGCGGCCGCGGCGGCGGACATCCGCGCCGCGCTCCGCGCGCTGCAGGGGCGCTCGCGGAAGCTGGTCGTGGTCGACCTCGACAACACGCTGTGGGGCGGTGTAGTCGGCGATGTCGGCTGGCAGGCGCTGGCGCTCGGCGGCCACCACCATGCCGGCGAAGCGTTCGCGGCCTTCCAGGAGGAGCTGAGACTGCTCAAGCAGCGCGGCGTGGTGCTGGCGATCGCGAGCAAGAACACCGAAGCCGTGGCCCTGGAGGCGATCGACCAGCACCCGGAAATGCGCCTGCGCCGCGGTGATTTCGCCGGCTGGCGGATCAACTGGGCGGACAAGGCGGCCAACATCGCCGACCTTGCCGCGGAGTTGCGCCTGGGCCTGGACTCGGTGGTGTTCATCGATGACAACCCGGTGGAACGCGAGCGCGTGCGCTCCGCCCTGCCGGAGGTGCTGGTGCCGGACTGGCCGCGGGATCCCATGCTGTACGCGCACGCGCTGCGCGGCATGGACTGCTTCGACGCCCTGCACTTCACCGCCGAGGATGCGGATCGCGCCGATGCCTACGCCCGCGAGCGCGTGCGCCGGGATGCGCGGGCACGCGTGGGCGATCTCGCCTCGTGGCTGCGCGGGCTCGGCACCAGGGTCACGGTGGAGCCGCTGTCCGCGGCCAACCTGCAGCGCGCTGCGCAGCTGCTCAACAAGACCAACCAGATGAACCTGCGCACCCGGCGCATGGCCGCGACCGAGTTCGCCGACTGGGCCGCCATGCCGGGCCACCACGCATGGACCTTTCGCGTCGACGACCGCTTCGGCGACTCCGGCCTGACCGGCATCGCGAGCCTGGCGATCGACGGCACCGATGCGGTGGTCGCGGATTTCGTCCTCAGCTGCAGGGTCATGGGGCGCCAGATAGAAGAGGCGATGCTGGCATGGCTGCTGGCGCAGGCGCTGCGGCTCGGCGCCGGGCGCGTGGTGGCGGACTTCGTCGCCAGCGACCGCAACCAGCCATGCCTGGACGTGTTCATGCGCTCCGTACCCGACGCGTGCGACGCGCCGCGCTTCACCTTCGATACCGGCCGCCCCTGCCCGATCCCGGAGTCGATCACGCTGCTTGAGCCCGACAGGGTCGAAGAGGTGGACGCATGACGCCCCTGCCCGCGACACCGGCCTGGCCCGACGGCAAGCGTTTCGCCTTCACAATCTTCGACGACACCGACCGCAGCACGCTGGACAACGCTCCCGCGGTCTACGCCCTGCTCCGCGACCTCGGCATCATGACCACCAAGTCGGTGTGGCCGCTCGGCCCGAGCCGGCCGCCCAGCGTGGTGGGCGGCGCCACCTGCGCCGAGCCCGCCTACCTGGACTGGGTCCTGCAGCTGCAGGCCGAAGGGTTCGAGATCGGCCTGCACAACGTCACCTACCACACCTCCCTGCGCGAGGAGATCGCCCGGGGCCTGGATCGCTTCAAGACGCTCTTCGGACAGCGCCCGCGCGTGCTCGCCACCCACACCGACTGCGGCGAGGGCATGTACTGGGGCAGCGCCCGGGTCAGCGGCCCGCAGCGCCTGGTCTACGATGCCCTGACCCGTTACCGGCAGCGCGGTTTCGGCGGCCACGTGGAAGGCCATCCCTCGTTCTGGGGCGACCTGTGCCTGGATGAGGTGGACTACGTGCGCAACTTCACCTTTCCCGGCGCCAACACCATGGCCTCATGCCCGTGGATGCCCTATCACGACCCCGACCGGCCCTGGGTCAAGTCGTGGTTCGCTTCATCGGAGGGCGCGAACTGCGGCATCTTCAACGCCACCCTGAGCGAAGAGGCACAGGAGAAACTGGAGGACGAAGGTGGCGCCTGCGTGATGTACACCCATTTCGGAAAGGGGTTCTGCAACGACGGCGTGCTTGATCCCCGCTTCGTCGAATTGATGACGCGGCTTTCCCGACGCGGCGGCTGGTTTGTGCCGGTGTCGACGCTGCTCGACCACGTCGCCGCGTCGCGCGGCGGCGTGCATGCGCTCACCGCGTCCGAGCGCGGCCGGCTGGAGCGCCGGTGGCTGCGGCACAAGTTCAGCCACGGCACGTCCTGACGATGGCGATCGAAGCCTACCTGCCCGACCACGAAGCGGCCGTGGCCCGCTTCAACCGGCGCCTGGCCGACGGCGGCTCGCCGTTCCGCTTCCCCGCATCGAGCCGCATCCCGTGGCTGCCGAAGGACCCCGGGCGCACCACCTTCCTCGAAGGCTACGTCGCGCTTGCCGACGGCGAGGTGCGCGGCGGCTACCTGGTCAAGCAGCAGCCGTTCGCGCTCGAGGGCGAAGTCCGGGACGACATCAGGAACCTGCAGCTGCCGCTGTCCGAAGGCAGCATCGACCCGGCGCACGCGCGCGTGGGCGTTGAGGTCCTGGCCAGTGCGTCGCGCCGCAACCGCACGATGTACGCGCTGGGCATGGGCGGCGCCCACACGCCGCTGCCCACCGTGTTGCGAAGCATGGGCTGGACGGTCGGCCTGGTGCCGTTCTATTTCCACGTGGTGCGGCCGGCGGCATTCCTGCGCAACATCAGGGTGCTGCGCGGCTCTGCGCTCCGCCGCATGGCCCTGGACATCATCGCCGCGACCGGCCTGGCCGCTCCGGCACTGGGCCTGGTCCAGGCACGCTGGCTGCGAGGCCCGCGACCCACGGTCGAAGTCGCCGACCGCTTCGGTGACTGGACCGACGCCATCTGGCAGGAGGCGCACGGCCACTACGCCCTGCTCGCCCTGCGCGATACGCGCGAGCTCAACGCGCTGTACCCGCCCGAGGCGGAAAAGCCGATCCGGCTCAAGGTATCGGTGGCGGGACGCGTGGTCGGATGGGCGCTGGTCTTCGACAGCCGCCTGGACGGCCACAAGCAGTTCGGCGATATGCGACTGGGCACGCTCGTCGACTGCCTTGCCCTTCCCGGCCAGGAATCGGCAGTGGCGCTGGCCGCCCGCGAGCATCTCAGGGCGCGGGGCGTGGACCTGGTGGTGAGCAACCAGCAGCACGCCGCCTGGGGCGCCGCGCTGCGCCGCCACGGCTTCCTGCGCGGGCCGTCCAACTACGCCCTGGCGGTGTCCAAAGGACTGCATGCGGCGCTTGCGCCGTGGGATGCCTCAGCGGACCGGATCCACATGACGCGCGGCGACGGCGACGGCCCGATCCATCTTTGATACGGCCATCCCCGAGGGCTGCGCTCAGGACGGGAGCGCGTGCAGCCCGGCTTCCGGAGCGCCGTCGGCCTCGGCCTGCAGCTCGCTGCGCCGGATCTTGCCCGTGCCGGTCTTCGGCAGCGAGTCGCGGAACTCCACCGTGCGCGGCACCATGAACTCCTCCAGGTGGGCGCGGCAGTGCGCGATGACCGCGCGCGCGTCCAGTCCGGGGCCATCGACCACCAGCAGCGCCTTGAGGGCGTGGCCGAGCAGCGGGTCGGGCACGCCCACCAGCGCCGCCTCGCGCACGCCGTGCATCGCGTACAGCACGTTCTCGACTTCCTTCGGGCTGACCTTTTCGCCGCGCGACTTGAGGATGTCGTCCTTGCGCCCGACGAAGTACAGGAAGCCCTCCGCGTCCATCCGGAACAGGTCGCCCGTGTACAGGACGCGCTCCCAGGGATAGCGCCCCGGCCGCAGGGTGCGGGCGGTGGCCTCGGCGTTGTTCCAGTAGCCCTGCATCACGTGCCCGCCGCGCACAACCAGTTCGCCGATGGTGTCCGGCGGCAGCGGCTGGCCCGCATCGTCGACCACCCAGGCGCAGGTGCCGGGGATGGCGATGCCGACGCTGTCGGGTCGGCGCTCCAGCTCCTCGGGCGGAAGCCAGGTGCAGCGCTTTGATTCGGTCATGCCGTACATCGAGTACACCCGCGCGGCCGGGAACAGCTGCTGCAGGCGCCGGATGTGCGCTGGCGGCAGCGCGGCGGCGGTATTGGTGAGGCAACGCACGCTTCGCGCCCAGGCGGGGTCGAAGTTGCGCAGCTGCAGCAGCAGCGCGGCCATCGTCGGCACCAGCGGGAACACGCTCACGCCCTCGCTGGCCAGCAACGGCAGCACCTTCTGCGGGAACGCGAAGGACTTCTCCAGCACCAGGGTGGCGCCCAGCTTCACGCACATCAGCAGCTGGTAAAGGCCGTAGTCGAAGGCCAGCGGCAGCACGCTGAGCACCACGTCGTCCCCGCTGGAGCGCAGATAGGTCGTGATCGAGGCCGCGGCGAAGCGCACGTTGGCGTGCGTCATCATCACGCCCTTGGGATTGCCGGTCGATCCCGAGGTGTAGACCAGCATGGCCAGGTCGATGTCGATGCCGACCTCCGCCGGCAGCCGGGCCTGATCGGCCGCCGCAAGGAAGCGGTCATAGCCGATGGGCGTGCCGTCGGCACCATCGCCCTCGCCATCAACCACCACGATGCGCCGCAGGCCAGGCGCGCGGGCCGCGGCCGACAGCGCGGCCGGCAGCAGGCTGGCCTGGGTCAGGAGCACCGACGCGCTGCAGTCGCCAAGCACGAAGGCCAGCTTGTCGGCCTTGGTGGTGGGGTTGATGACCGAGAACACGCCGCCTGCGCGCAGGGTGCCGAACACCCCGACCGCCGCCTCGACCGAATTCTCCAGGAACACCACGCAGCGGTCGCCGTTTTCAAGGCCGGCGTGCCCGGCCAGGGCGGCGGCAAAGCGCTCGCTGTCGGCGTGCAGGGTGGCGTAGTCCACGCGCTGCCCGCCGCGCACGATCGCCACCTTGTCCGGATGCGCCGCGGCCGCCCGCGCAAGCCAGCGTTCGCAGCGTGCGGTCACTGCGCCGGCTCCGCTTCCAGCTTGCGCGCGACGAAGGCGCCGATGGCGGCGATGCTGTCGAGGTTCTCCGGAACCACTTCGTCATCGTCGACCACGAAGCCGAAGTCCTGCTCCAGCCAGGTGACCAGCAGCAGCACGCCCATTGAATCGATCACGCCGGACTCGAGCAGGCTGAGGTCGGCGGCGGGCGCCTCGCCGGGACTGGCGGGCGGGAAGTTCTCGTCGATGAACGTGCGGACTTGTGCTTCGTACTGGCTCACTGGGACATCCATGAAGGGTTCAAGTCAAAGAGAACGGAATCCACGCCGGCGTGCGGCCGGCTCATCGCGCACCGCGCCCGAACAGCACCACCTCCACGGTCTGCAGCAGGATCAGGAAGTCGAACAGCAGGCCGTGGTTCTTGACGTAGAACAGGTCGAATTTCAGCTTCTCGTGCGCGTCGGCGGCGGATGCGCCATAGGGATAGCGGAGCTGCGCCCAGCCGGTCAGGCCCGGCTTCACCGAGTGGCGCACGCGGTAGTAGCGGATCTCGTCGTTGAACTGGTCGACGAACTGCGGCCGCTCCGGCCGCGGGCCGACGAAGCTCATGTCGCCGGTCAGCACGTTGAACAGTTGCGGCAGCTCGTCCAGGCGGGTCTTGCGGATGAAGCGGCCGACGCGGGTGGTGCGGTCGTCGTTGCTGCTGGCCCACTGCGCAACGCCATCCTTTTCGGCGTCGGTGCGCATGCTGCGGAACTTCGCCAGTTCGAAGCTGCGACCGCCCTCGCCCACCCGGACCTGCCGGTACAGTGCCGGGCCGCCATCCTCCAGGCGCACCGCCAGCGCGACCAGCAGCATCGCCGGCCAGCCCACCAGCAGCAGTACCAGCGCCGCCGCCAGGTCGAAGGCGCGCTTGCTGAGCCGGCGGATGAAGGAGTGGTCGAAGCCGCCCGAAAACACCAGCGACGAGGGGTCCACGACCTCGAGCTTGATCATGCCCGCCTCGCGCTCGAAGAACGCCGGCAGGTTGACCACCGACACGCCGCGCTGCGCACAGGCCAGGATGTCCTCCATCGGCAGTCCGCCCCGACGCTCGTCGGGCGCTACCACGATCTCGTGCACGCCCAGGCGCTGGACCAGGGCAGGGAGCGACTCCTCGACGTCCAGGCACAGCGCGGCAGACACCACGACCTCTTGGCCGGGGACGGGCAGGAAGCCGAGCACCGCAAAGCTCTGCCGGTCCGCCCGGCGCCGCATGCGGCAGTTGATCAGGTCGGCGTTGCGCCCGGCACCGTAGACAAGCACGCGGCGTTTGTACGCTTCCCCGCGCATCAGCCTCTGCACGACGACGCGCAGCCCGTAGACGCCGGCAAACCCCAGCGCCAGGGTGATCGCGAGCAGGCCCCGGCCGATATACGTCGACGGCATCAGGTAGTACAGCACCAGAAGCGCGATGCCGCCAAAGCAGAACGCGAGCAGCAGGCGCAGCAGCAGCTCGCTGCGGCTGAGCCGGATATGCGCCTGGTAGAGGCCGAACGCGGCCATCGACATGGTCACGAAGACCGACACCAGGAGCGCGGGCACCGGACCGCGCTCGAACAGCAGTTCGCGGCCGGCGGGATCGTCGGGGAAGCGCAGCCAGATCGCCGCCACCACCGCCAGCACCACCAGCAGCGACTCGCCGATCCACAGCCACCGGGCCACCTGGTTGGCGCGGCTGCCAAAGACGCCGATCACGGGGACCTCCGGGCGGCGGGCGTAGTGCCCACCGTGCAAGTGGCAGCCTGTCTGTGCATTGCTCCCCCATTCGGCCTGGTGCCAGACCCGGTCCAATCCGGATCACCTGCATGGGAAAACTCGGAATGCGTGCAAAGACGGCCACGGCCCGGACGGCAAAAGGCCCCGGCGTCTCCACCGGGGCCCTTGGGCATCGCCATGTGACGGCGTGTCACTCCATCTGCAGGGTCACTCTGTCACGCGCTGCGCCCAGCCAGGCCATGAAGCGCTGCCAGGCGACCACGGCGGGTGCGGTGATGCGGACCTGGCGCTGCGCCTCGGCGTGCACGACGCCTGCCGGCACCGGCGCGCTCCCTGTCGCGGTGTGATCACCGGCCGCTGCCGGCATCCCTGCGCTGCCGGGACGCTCGCCGGCGGTCGCGGGACCGGGCGCGGGCGGCACCAGCGGAGCGGAACCGTTGCGGGGCGACGGCCCCGGGTTGGACCCCGCGTACTCGTCGGCGCCGATGTCGTAGCGCGTCGGACGAATCTGGCCGTCGATGTCGTCGAGCACCTGCGACAGGGCCACGCCACGATCGATCGCCGGGCTGCCGGCGGGCAGGTGCCCGGTGGCGTCGACTGTGAACGTAGCCGACATGCTGTTGGCATCCGCACCGGTGGTCGATCGCCACTGCGCCAGCGAACCATCCGTCAGGTTGCTGCCGGGCCGCGCGTCCCGGAACCGGCAGCTGGCCTGGAAACCGTTGTAGTCACTGCCGGGCGATCCGCTGAGCCCGGACAGGCCGCCGAGCTCGCTGGAGTAGCGGATCTCCACGCAGCGGCCGCCATCCTGGATCACCAGGTTGTTGCGCAGCATCGGATTGCGGTTGGCGGGGCGCCCCGCGGCCGGGTCCCAGTCCTGGAAGGTGATGCCGAAGTACAGCGGCGCATGGCCCTTCCGCGCCGAATTGACGATCGTGTTGTTGGCGACCAGAGAATCCCTGGACGCATACAGGCCGATGCCCGCATAGCCGGCGTTGCGCACGTAGTTGTTGCGCACCGTGCCGCGGATCGCCTCGTAGTAGCCAGGGTTGAGCTGCAGGTCGAAGAATTCCGGGCTGGTGTCGAAGCCGACCAGGATGCCCGCGTCACCGGTGTTCTCGATCCGGTTCCGCTGGATCACCACGTCGGCCGCGCCGCCCTTGAAATACAGGCCGGTGGTCGCGGTGTCGTGGATGTAGCTGTCTTCCACGACCATGCCTGAGCCATTGACGTTGTCGATGCCGTCGGCGTTCTTGGAATCGTCCGGCGTGCCCGGCGGATAGCCGACGCCGGTGGTGTGGATTTCGACGCGACGGATGGTCGCGTTGTCCGACTTGGGGGTGATCTTGATGCCGTCACGACCGGTGTCGTGGATCAGGAGATCCTCCAGCACCACGTTGCGCGCGCCATGGGCGCTGGACGGCCCGCCCTGCTCCCAGTTGGTCATCAGCATCACGCCGTAGTAGCCGCCGCTGATCTCCAAGCCCGCCACACGGCTGCCCGAGGCGTTGACATCGATGCGCACCGCGACATCGGACGTGTTGCCGCATTGGATATGCGCACGTTCGCCCGGATGGGTGCGGAGCACGAGCCGGTGGCGCAGGCGCACTTCGCACTCGTTGTAGGTGCGGTTGCTGGGCGGGCCACGGACGGTGATCGTGTCGCCCGCGGACGAAACGCTGCCTGCTGCGGCGTGCCTGATGGTGCGGAACGGCTTCTGCAGCGTGCCGGTGCCGGTGCTGTCACTGCCCGCCGTGGATACGAACCACTCGGCGGCAAAGCCCGGGAGCGAGGCGGCAAGAAGGAATACGGTGGCTGCTGCAGCCAGGATGCGCGTGTAGCGGGGCCTGCGCGAAGGCCGTGATTCGGGATCTGCGGCGGTCGAGCACGCAGGTAATCGCACTTCTTGGTGAAGACATAATCGCATCGGGGGAACTCCGGGAATGGCGACAGCGCCCCTGTTCGACGTCGCGGCTTGGATGTGGGCACCGGCGTCCGCGCGCGCGGACAGGTGCGGATCGGATCGTACCGGCGCGCCGCGCCCCGGAGGGTGCCGGGCGTCACACTTGGTCCCGCGATGGGCCGCGGCCTCAGCCGGGCGTCAGGCTCGCGACCCGTGCCGGCCCGCAAAAGCAGAAAGGCCAACGGTGCAAGCCCGTTGGCCTTTTGCGTGTTGCCTGTGGTGCGCCCGGAAGGATTCGAACCTCCGACCCCCAAGTTCGTAGCCTGGTGCTCTATCCAGCTGAGCTACGGGCGCGTTGTGCAGAAGCGGAATTATGCAGAGACAGCCAACTTTCGTCAATCGCCTTCCGCCGTTGAACTGGCGGAGAGTGAGGGATTCGAACCCTCGATAGAGCTATAAACCCTATACTCCCTTAGCAGGGGAGCCCCTTCAGCCACTCGGGCAACTCTCCGGGTGTTGCATCCCCACGCTGGCCAGGCCGGCGCGGTGCGTAAGAATACCGGCTCGGCCCGCAGCCGGCAAACTTAATTCGAATTGCTGACGTCCTCGTCGGTGCCGCCGTCCTCGCCGGCCGCTGCCACGGGCTCATTGCGCTGGATGCGCTGGTAGATCTCTTCGCGGTGGACCGAAACATCCTTGGGCGCGGTGATGCCGACGCGCACCTGGTTACCCTTGACGCCGAGCACGGTCACCGTGACCGAGTCACCGATCATGAGCGTCTCGCCGACCCGCCTGGTCAAAATCAACATGTGGGAGCTCCATGGGCCGGGTCTCCGCCCGGTCTTTGCTGGAAGGCGCGCACCAGCGGCCTTCCCGAGTGTTCACGCGATCCCGCCATGATAACTAGGCGCCGACCCGCTGCGTGCATGCACAAAGTAACGAATCCCGGCGCGGTTCAGGCCACCCGCTCCGCAACCCAGGCCGGGACCGCGGCGAGCGCGGCCTCGAGGGCCGGCCCGTCCTCGCCGCCGCCCTGGGCCATGTCCGCGCGGCCGCCGCCCTTGCCGCCGACCTGCGCGGCCACGTGCGAGAGCAACTCGCCCGCCTTGATCCGGCCAAGCGCGTTTCCGCTGACGCCAGCCACCAGTGCGGCACGGCCGTCGCTGGCGCCGGCAAGCAGCACCACGGCATCGCCAAGCTGCTGCTTGAACCGGTCCAGGGCATCGCGCAGCGCGCGGGCGTCGAGGCCCTCGATCCGCGCCGCCAGCACCTTGATCCCGCCGACATCGACCGCGCCGGCGGACAGGTCGGCCGTGGCACTGCTGGCAGCTCGCGCCTTCATCGCCTCGAGTTCGCGCTCCAGCTTCTTCTGCCGGTCCAACAGCGCGCGCAGCTTCTCGCCGACCTCGGCGGTGGTGCCGCCCAGGAGGCGCGCGGCTTCGGACAGGCGCGCCTGCTCCCCCGCCACGTGATCGAGCGCGGCGCGGCCGGTGAGCGCCTCGACGCGACGCACGCCGGCGGAGACACCACCCTCGGACACCAGCTTGAACAGGCCGATCTCGCCGGTGCGGCCGACGTGGGTGCCGCCGCAGAGTTCAACCGAGTCGCCCATCTTCACCACGCGCACCCGTTCACCGTATTTTTCGCCGAACAGGGCGATGGCGCCGGCGTCGATCGCCTCCTGCATCGCCATCTCGCGGATGCTGACGCCATGGTCGGCCCGCACTTCGTCGTTGACCCGGAGCTCGATGTCGCGGAGCTCGTCGGCGGTGATCGGCTCGAAGTGCGAGAAATCGAAACGCAGGCGGTCGGGCGCGACCAGCGAGCCCTTCTGCGCAACGTGGTTGCCCAGGCGCTCGCGGAGGGCGCCGTGCAGCAGGTGGGTGGCGCTGTGGTTGAGCACGGTGGTTCCGCGGCGGGCGCCGTCCACGCCGGCGGACACGCGGTCGCCCACCGCCAGCGTGCCGGTCCGGAGGCGACCGATATGACCGTGGTACTGGCCCGCGAACTTGCGGGTGTCCTCGACCAGGAAGCCGCCGCCGGTCGCCACTGGCGTGGCCGCCGCATCGGGCGCGAGCTCGCCGGTGTCGCCGACCTGGCCGCCGGATTCCGCATAGAACGGAGTGCGGTCCAGGAACACGATCGCCTCCTCGCCCGCTTCGATACGCTGCGCGGGGCGTCCGTCGCGCAGCAGCGCCACGACCTCGAGCCCATCGGCCTGCAGCTGCTCGTGGCCGAGGAAGCCGGTCGGCGCCATCTTCGCCACCAGCTCCGCCGGAAGCGTGGTGCCGCCACCGAACTTGCCGGCGGCGCGCGCGGTCTCGCGCTGTTGCTCCATCGCGGCCTCGAAGCCGGCGATGTCGACGTCCATGCCACGCTCGCGCGCCATGTCGGCGGTGAGGTCAAGCGGGAAGCCGTAGGTGTCGTACAGGCGGAACGCATCGATACCCGGGATCATTCCGCTGGCCGCGGGCCCCGCGCTGCGCGCGGCGACCTCGTCGAAGATGCGCATGCCCGAATCCAGGGTCTCGGCAAAGCGCTCCTCCTCGGCCAGCAGGGCGCGCTCGACCAGCGCACGCTGCGCGCGCAGTTCCGGGTAGGCATCCCCCATCAGTGCGTCGAGGGTGGGCACCAGGGCGTGGAAGAAGGGCTTGCGCACGCCCAGTATCCAGCCGTGGCGAAGGGCGCGGCGGATGATACGGCGCAGCACGTAGCCGCGGCCCTCGTTGGACGGCAGCACGCCGTCGACGATCAGGAAGCTGCAGGCGCGGATGTGGTCTGCGATCACGCGCAGCGACTTGTTGTCGAGATCCTGCGTGCCCGTGAGTTTCGCCGCCTCGCCGATCAGGGCCTGGAACAGGTCGATTTCGTAGTTGCCGTGCACGCCCTGCAGCACGGCGGCCAGCCGCTCCAGGCCCATGCCGGTGTCGACGCAGGGTGCCGGCAGCGGGGCCAGGTGCCCATCGGGCTGGCGGTCGAACTGCATGAACACCAGGTTCCAGATCTCGATGTAGCGGTCGCCGTCCTCGTCGGGCGAGCCCGGGGGACCGCCGGGGATGTGGGCGCCGTGGTCGTAGAAGATCTCGGTGCAGGGGCCGCAGGGGCCGGTGTCGGCCATCTGCCAGAAATTGTCCGAGGCGAAGGGCGCACCCTTGTTGTCGCCGATGCGCACGATGCGCTCGGTGGGCACGCCGACCACGTCGTGCCAGATGGCGTAGGCCTCGTCATCGGTGTGGTAGACCGTGACCAGCAGGCGCTCGGCCGGGATCTTCCAGACCTGCGTCAGCAGCTCCCAGGCCCAGGCGATGGCCTCCTTCTTGAAGTAGTCGCCGAACGACCAGTTGCCGAGCATCTCGAAAAAGGTGTGGTGGCGCGCGGTGTAGCCGACCTGGTCGAGGTCGTTGTGCTTGCCACCGGCCCGCAGGCAGCGCTGGACGTCGGTCGCGCGCACGTAGCCCGGCTTCTCGGCGCCGAGGAACACGTCCTTGAACTGGACCATGCCCGAATTGGTGAACAGCAGGGTCGGATCATTGCCCGGGACGAGCGATGCCGAGGGCACCACGGCGTGGCCGCGGCTGCTGAAGAAGTCGAGGAAATCACGACGGATATCGGCCGTGGTGGGGCGCGCGGAGTGGGTGCGATCAGGCATCTGGCGTACGGGCTTTTTGCGGGGGCGGCGCCTTCCCGGCGCCTCCACTGGCCGCAGCCGGACACGGGCGCCGGGCGCTTGCGCTCGGAACGGTCTAGGTTAGCAGGCCGCGGCCGCCCCGCAGCACTCCGCAGTGGGCGGACAGCCGCCGGACAGGCCGCTCAGTCGTCGGCGTCACCGGAGGCGGTCGCCGCGCGCACCGTCTCATGGTCGAAGCCGCGACGGAACAGGAGGTCGGCGGCCTTGCGCCGCAACACCGGATCATGGGCAAGCGCGGCCCCATAGCGGCGCCGCGCCAGGTCGCGCGCGCGCGCCCTCCAGTCGTCGGCGCCCGATTCCGCCAGCGCCTCGAACGCGGCCCCGATGTCCTCGCCGCCAAGCCCATGCGTGCCGAGTTCAGCGCGGATGCGCAGGGGGCCGTAGCCCGACTCGGCACGCATGCGCGCCAGCCCTGCGGCGAAGCGGCCATCGTCCTGCCATCCCGCTTCGGCCATGCGCTCGACCGCCGCCTCGGCCTGCCCGGCCTCGACGCCGCGGGCCTCGAGCTTGCGGGCGAGCTCCTTGCGCGAGTGCTCGCGCCGGACCAGCAGGGCGAGCGCCCGCTGTGCCGGGGTCGGCTCCGGCCGGGGCCGCCGGCCGCGACCGGACCCACCTTCGCGCTCGCCGCTGCCAGCCCCGCCCTCACCCACCCGCGCCATGCTCAGGCCTTCGCTTCCTTGGCCTCTTTGGCACCTTTGCCCGTCTTCGCACCCGTCTCGACGGCGACCTCGGCGCCTGCTTCGGCCGCAGCCAGGACGGCCTGCGGCATCAGCCGCGCGCGCAGTTCGCCCTCGATCCTCTTCGCGACCTCGGGGTTCTCCTTGAGGTACAGGCGGGCATTCTCCTTGCCCTGCCCGATGCGCTCTTCGCCGCAGCTGTACCAGGCACCGGCCTTCTCGACCAGCTTGGCCTCCACGCCCATGTCGATCAGCTCGCCTTCGCGGCTGATGCCCTCGCCGTAGAGGATCTCGGTGATGACCTGCTTGAACGGCGGCGCCATCTTGTTCTTGACCACCTTGATGCGGGTCTGGTTGCCGATGATCTCGTCGCCCTTCTTGATCGCACCGATGCGGCGGATGTCCAGGCGCACCGATGCGTAGAACTTGAGCGCGTTGCCGCCGGTCGTGGTCTCGGGACTCTGGCCCGGCATCATGATGCCGATCTTGTGCCGCAGCTGGTTGATGAAGAACACCATGCAGTTGCTGCGCTTGATGTTGCCGGTCAGCTTGCGCAGCGCCTGGCTCATCAGGCGGGCCTGCAGGCCCGGCAGCTGGTCGCCCATCTCGCCCTCGATCTCGGCGCGCGGGGTAAGCGCGGCGACCGAGTCGATCACCACCATGTCGACCGCGTTGGAGCGCACCAGCATGTCGGCGATCTCCAGCGCCTGCTCGCCGGTATCGGGCTGCGACACCAGGAGGTCGTCGACGTTGACGCCGAGCTTCTGGGCGTAGGTCGGGTCGAGTGCGTGCTCGGCATCGATGAAGGCCGCGGTGCCGCCCTGCTTCTGGCATTCGGCGATGGTCTGCAGGGTAAGCGTGGTCTTGCCCGAGGACTCGGGACCGTAGATCTCGATCACGCGGCCGCGCGGCAGGCCGCCGATGCCGAGCGCGATGTCGAGCTGCAGCGAGCCGGTGGGAATGACCGGCACCACTTCGGCGACGCGGTCGCCCATGCGTATCACCGAGCCCTTGCCGTACTGCTTCTCGATCTGGCCCAGGGCCGCGGAAAGCGCGCGCTTCTTGTTTTCGTCCATCGTTGGTGTCCTCGGATCAGGTATTCGGAATGTGGTCAGTGTGGGTGGCGAGGGTCGCAGGGGCTGCGACATCGCGCCGTGGTTCGAAACTAGTGCCAGCCCTGGCTCACCGGCAGCGGTGGAAGGCGCGCGCGGCAGTGGGGGAATTCCCCGTCACCGGTTCGGCCTGACGAGGCCGCAGTAGAGGCCCTCGATGGCGAAGTCCTGGTCCGGCAGGACCTCGATCGGCGCGTAGTCCGGGTTGCGCGGCAGCAGGCGGATGCGGTCCTTGCCCATCTTCAGCAGCTTGACGGTGATTTCGTCGTCGATGCGGGCGATGACGATCTGGCCCGAGCGCGCGTCGGCCGTGCGATGCACGCCGATGAGGTCACCGTCGAAGATGCCCTCGTCGCGCATGGAATCGCCGCGCACGCGCAGCAGGTAGTCGGGCGCCGGGGAGAAGAAGGCGCGGTCCATCAGCACCATCTGGTCGCTGCCGATGTCGGCGCCGATGGGGACGCCGGCGGCCACCTGCCCGAGGACGGGAAGCTCCAGGAGATCCGCGGCGGAGTTCGCAGGCGCCGCGCCCTCGGGGAGGGTTGTGCCCACGGCAGGCCGGCGTTCCGTCCCAGCGGTTGTGGCTGCGCCATCGTCCGCGCCGTCCACTCCCGGGAAGTCCAGCGCCCCCTGCGGACGCTCCGGCGGCCGCAGCACGCGGATCCCGCGCGCGCGCCCCGGGATGCGTTCGATCGCGCCGGCGGCTTCGAGGGCCTCGAGGTGGTACTGCGCGGCGCGCACGCTGCTGAAGCCGCAGGCGCGGGCGATCTCGGCCTGCGAGGGCGGCATGCCCTCCTCCGCTATGCGCTCGGCGATCAGGGCGAGGATGGCCTGCTGGGTATCGGTAAGATCCATGGTTAGTAGTAATACTACTAATGCCCGCGGGAATCAACGCCTGTGCGCGCCTTTCCAGATCGAGTACACGATCCACACTCCCACCGCGGCGGCGCCCACGAAGCCGGCCACCCCGAGCGCCATCAGCCACTGGTTGCGCGCCCCGCCGCCGACGCTGTTCATCACGATCGACGAGCCGATGATCAGCGCCGCGGTGATCACGCCCATCGTCAACCGGCTGGCTGCCCGGTCGACCTGGTCGCCCACGGCCTGCAGCGAGGGGATGTCGATGCGCGCGCCGAGCCGCCCACCGCGCGCGGCGCGAACCAGCCGGCGCAGGTCGCGCGGCAGTTCGGCACCGAATTCCAGCATTCCCGCCAGGCCGCGGCGGCCACGCCGGGCCAGGACGCCGGGTGCGAAGCGTCGGCGCAGCGCCCGCTCCAGCCACGGCCGCGCCTCGGTGGCCATGTCGAAACCGGGATCCAGCTGGCGGCCGAAGCCCTCCAGCGTGAGGAAGGCCTTGATCACCAGCGCAAGGTCCGGCGGCAGCATCAGTCCGTGGCGGCGCAGCAGGCCGGCGGCGTCGGACAGCATGGTGCCCATGCGCAGGTCCTTCAGGGCCACGCCGCGATAGCGGTCCACCACCACTGCGGTGTCCGCCTCGAGCCGCTCTTCGTCGACCTCGCCGCCAATACTCCAGTCCAGCAGGATGTCGGCGACCGCCTCGGCGTCCTGTTCGACCATCCCGTGCAGCAGGCGCGCGATTTCGATGCGACGGCGCTCGCCAAGGTGGCCGACCATGCCGAAGTCGATGACCGCGATGCGGCCATCCCGCAGGAAGAAGAGGTTGCCCGGGTGTGGATCGGCGTGGAACAGGCCATCCTCGAGCACCATCTTGAGCACGATGCCCGTACCGGCGCGGGCCAGCGCGCCGCGGTCCAGGCCGGCGGCATCGACCGCGGCGAGGTCGCCGGCGGGAATGCCATCCACGAAGTCCTGGACATTGAGCCGCTCCGACGTCCACTGCCAGTGCACCCGCGGCACCAGCACGCTGTCGTCGCCGGCGAAGTTGGCAGCGATCCGCTCGGCGCTGCGGCATTCCGCGGCGAAGTCCAGTTCGCGCCGCAGCGAGGCACGGAACTGGCGCACGACCTCGACCGGCCGATAGCGGCGCAGGTCCGGCAGTTGCGATTCGACCATTTCGGCCAGGCGCCCCATCAGCCGCATGTCGGCCTCGACCACCTCCACGATCCCGGGCCGGCGCACCTTCAGGATCACGGCGGTGCCGTCGTGAAGCCACGCCCGGTGCGCCTGGGCGAGCGAGGCCGCGGCGATCGCCACCGGCTCCACGCGCGCGAAGGCCACGTCCGGCTCGACGCCCAGGTCGTCCACGAGCTGCGGCCGCACGGCGTCCCAGGGCAGCGCGGGGACCGCGTTCTGCAGAAGCCCCAGCTCGGCGATCCACTCCGGCGGCAGCAGGTCCACGCGCGTGGCCAGCACCTGGCCGAGCTTGACGAAGGTCGGTCCCAGTTCCTGCAGCGCGCAGCGCAGGCGCTGCGGCGGCTTCATCTCCAGCCGCTCCTCGGCACGCTCCCAGTGCAGCAGGCGCCCGGCCCGCTCGAGCACGCCGGCCATGCCGCTGCGGCGCACGAGGTCGCCAAAGCCGTGGCGCACGAAGACGCTGGCGATCTCCTGCAGGCGCCCCAGATCGCGGACCCCGGCGAGGGCGTCGAGCATGGTCACCGGTGGCGAACCCGGCAGGGAACGAGGTCGATGCAATCGCGGCGCATCGCGCAACTATACCGGCGGCGCGCGCATCCGGAGCTCCGCCGGACATGTCCAGCACGCGGTACTTCCTGCGTTATCAAGCCTGCAACGGGCGGAAATCCGCCGCCGAACAGGGGACCCGACGTATCCATGAACGCATCTCGCATTCCAGGTGTCCAGCTGACCGAGGTCAGGCGGATTGATGACGCATTCGCCCTGGAGATCGACCACCTGGCCGCCAACGCGACCGAACCCAACCCGTTCTACGAGAGCTGGTGTTTGCGACCCGCACTGGAGCACCTGTCCAGCGAGCCTCTTCAGCTGTTGTCGGTACGCAGCGCCACGAACGGGTTGATCTGCGTGTTGCCGCTGACGTACCGCTCCCACTTCAAGCGCCTGCCGAAGCGGACGTTGCGGTCCTGGATCCACGAATCCGCGTTCCTCGCCGCGCCGCTCCTCCACCGCGGCCACGTGCAGGAAGCCATCGACGCCCTCCTCGACTGGTTCGCCAGCAAGGGCGCGGCGGCAGGCGTCATCGAGCTGGTCGACATCCGCATGGACGGCGAAGTGGCCTCCGCCTTGGACACGGCCATCGCACGGCGGCCGCAGCTGCTGACCCGTCGCACGCGCTGGACGCGCGCGATGCATCGCCTGGACAGGCCCGACGACCCCGGACACATGTCCGCCAAGCAACGCAGCACCCTGCGCCGCAAGGAGCGCCGCCTGGCGGAGGAAGGCGCGCTAGGCTACCGGACCATGTCCGACGGCGACGACCTCACGACCTGGCTGGAAAACTTCATGGACGTGGAAGCCTCAGGCTGGAAGGGCCGCGCAGGGACCGCCATGGGCGCCGATGCGGCGCGGCGGGCATTCGTGCTCGCCGCCTGCCGGGCAGCCCATGCGCGCGGCCAGCTGCACATGCTTGCACTGGAGCTTGACGGCCGGCCGATCGCGATGAAGTGCAACTTCATCAGCGGGAACCAGGCGTTCACCTTCAAGATCGCGTACGAAGAGGCGCATGCCCGACATTCGCCCGGGGTGCTCATCGAACTGTTTCAGATGCGCTGCATCCGCGACACGCATCCGCAGCTGCAGGCAGTCGATTCCTGCACCGTGGCCGACAACACCATGTTCCCGAACCTCTGGCCCGGTCAATGCGAACTGGGCGATTACGCCATCCTGCACAACACCCTGCTCAACCGCGTGGTGCTGAACCATGGCGAGCGGGTGCACCGGTTGCTGAAGCGCCTGCTGGTGGCGAGTGCATGAGCGCTGTCAAAGCGGCCATCGCGGCACCCGAGCCGTCGCCGCACTACACCATCCATTCCGGCGACGTCGAGCGCGATCGCGATGCGATCCTTGCGATCTGGGGCGACCATTTCGGCCCGCTGGCGATGCAGCCCGACAAGTACGACCATTTCTATCGCGACAGTCCACATGGGCCACCCATCATCCAGCTCCTGCGCCACCAGCCGGATGGCGCGCTGGTCGGCGTGATCGGCGCCGGTCCACGCCCCATGTATTGGCGGGGGCAGCCTCTCCGCGCGGCCGTCGTCGCCCATTTCGCCGTCACTGCGTCGCACCGCTCGCTTGGGCCGGCCCTGCTCCTGCAGCAGGCCCTGGTAGAAGCGGCCCGGGGGCGGTTCGATCTGTTGTATGGACTGCCACGACCGGGCGCCGTCGGGGTGAGCAGGCGTGCCGGCTTCGGCGTGATGGGCGAGCTGGTGCGGCATGCCAAGGTGCTCCGCCACGGCGCCTACCTGCGGCGACGCCTGCCTGCCACCCTTGCCCACCCGCTCGGTGCGATCTTGGACACCGCCGGCGTCGTGCGCGACCGCGTGGCCGACGGTTTGACGTCCGGTCTGCACTGGCGCTGGTCCGCGGCGAGCGATCCGGCGATGGATGGCCTGTGGCATTCCCCGGCTCGTCCTGGCGCCTTGGCCAGCGTCCGTGGTCACGCTGCAGTGCAATGGCGCTTCGACCTGCCGCCTGCCGGGCGGGCGCGCTATCTGCTCGTGTCCGACGGCGACGGAACGTTGCTGGCGTGGTTCGCTTGCGACGCCGAGGACAGGCCCGGTGATCCGCTGCAGGTGCTGGACTACTGGTCGGCCGACGCGCTGACCGGGCTCTCGCGGCCGCTTGTCCGGGCGCTGGCCGCCGCCGCGCGCGCGCAGCGGCGGCCCGCGATCCACCTGCTGCTGGCGGCAACACCCGCAGCACTGGCCGGCTGGCGTGCCGAGGGATTCGTCGCCCGCAGCAGCCAGCCGATCATCGGCCTCTGGCTGGGCGATGCCCTCGCTCCAGCCGGGCGACCCGACCTGCACATGACCTGGCTGGATCAGGACGGCTGAGATGATCGTATTCTCGCGAAAACTGGTCCGCCAGGTCCGCATCGATGGCGTGTCCGGCGTCATCGCCAAGATCCCCCTCTGGCTGCGGACGCTGCGCGAGATGCGGCTCGATCGCAAGCTGGGCATTGCCACCATGGGTCGGATCGAGGCCACCGAATCCGTCGGGACCGGACCGCACCCGCAACACCTGGACAACGCGGTCTTCTATGCCCCGCTGCCGTTCGTCAAGTTCAACCGGCTGATGCGTGTCGCGCAGCCGTTCGATCCTGCCGAGTACACCTTCATTGATTACGGCGCCGGCAAGGGGCGTGCGCTCGCGCTCGCCAGCGACATGGGCTTCCGGCACGTGGTCGGCGTCGAGCTGTTCGAATCGCTGTGCGTGGAAGCGCGCGTGAACATCGCCGCGTTCAGCGCGCGCCAGCCGCGCGGTGCCGCCATCGAACTGCTGTGCATGGACGCGGCCGCCTACGAGCCGCCGCCCGGCGACCTGTTCTGTTACTTCTACAATCCGTTCGACGACGTGGTGATCCGCAAGGTGCTCGCCAATCTCGAGGCGGCCCTCAGGGACGCCCCGCGCCGGCTCATCATCGCGTATTCGAATCCGCAGCACGCGGACGTGTTCGACGCCGCGCCGTTCCTGCGGTCGCACTATCGCAGCGACACGATGTGCGTCTACGTCGGCGTGCCCGCGCGCGTCATCCCGCCCGGTACGCAACACCGCTAGCCAAGGTCGTCACACGCGACTCAAAGCAGCCGCTCCAGTCCCCGCAGGGCTTCGGCCACGGTCTGCCTGCGGACCGCATCGCGATCACCGGCGAAGACGAAGACCTCCGCCTGCGGGTAGCCGCCCCGGCGCTTCCAGCCGATCCACACCGTGCCGACCGGCTTGTCTTCGGTGCCGCCGCCCGGCCCGGCGATGCCGGTCACCGCCACCGCCACCGTGGCCCCGGAATGGACCAGCGCGCCGGAAACCATTTCGATCACGGTCTCGCGGCTGACCGCACCGTGTTCCTCCAGGGTCTGCGGCCGCACGCCCAGCAGCGCCTGCTTGGCCTCGTAGCTGTACGCAGCCAGCCCACAGTCGAACCAGGCCGATGAGCCCGCCACGTCGGTGACGGTCTTTGCGATCCAGCCGCCGGTGCAGCTTTCCGCGGTCACCAGCATGTCACGGTCGGCCTGCAGCCGCGCGCCGGTGTGCTCGGCCAGTCGTGCCAGTTCTGCGTCGCCAGGGACATCCATCGCGTCGTTCCGTGCCGAAAGCACGCAGTATCGGGCGTCGTGGGCGGCTTGTCGCCCCGATGGGCGTGGCGCGCGCGGCGGCGCAGGGACCCGGAACGACGGCGGCCCGCCGAAGCGGGCCGCCGGACCAGCATGCGACCAGGGGCCGCGGACTCAGAAGTAGTTGAACCGCACGGTCACCCCGTAGGTCCGCGGCGCACCCAGGAAGGTGTTCCACGAGCCCGCCTGGATCGGCGCGTCGATCCCGACCTGCTTGTAGGTCTCGTCGGTCAGGTTCTGGCCCCAGAGCTCGACCATCCAGCGGCGGTTCCTGCTGCCGAAGCCGAGGCGCGCGTTGACCAGGGTGTAGGCATCCTGCTGCTTCTGCGGATCGAGGTCGGAGCCGGTGTTGTAGTCCGACATGTACTTGGCACCCACATTGAAGCGGCCAAGGAAGTCGGCACCGAAATCCCACTCGTAGGTCAGCGAGGCGTTGCCCGACCACTCCGGCGCGAAGCTCATCTGGTTGCCGGGCAGCAGCACCAGGTCGGCGTCGGGCAGCAGGTCGTCGCCGTACTCGGTCTTCGCATAGGTCAGGCCGCCCTGCAGCATGAGGCCTTCGATGCCCGGCTGCCACAGCAGGTCCATGTCGACGCCGGTCGAGGTCACCTCGGGGATCGCGCGGACCACGAACGCGGTGCCGAGGAAGCTGTTGAGCTGGAAGTCCTCGTACTTCTGGTGGAACACCGCGGCGTTGAACAGCAGGTTGCCCTCGGCCCAGGTCGACTTCATGCCCAGCTCGAAGCTGTTGACGAACTCGCCCGGGAAGTAGGTGTCGTCCTGCGGGGTGATGCCGACCTGCACACGGTCCAGGTTGAAGCCGCCGGCCTTGTAACCGCGCGCCGCCGAGACGTAGCCCATGACGTCATCGGAGAAGTCGTAGGCGACCTTCAGCGTGCCGGACCACTCCTTCTCGGTGCTCTCCTGCCGCGTCTCCCGGCCGTCGTGCAGGACGTTGGCCCACGGCAGGCACATGAAGCCGGCGACCTGCTGGATCGCGGGACCCAGCTGCGGCAGCATCTGTTCAAGCAGCTGCTGCTGCAGCGCCGGCGGCAGGTTCGCGAAGCCATTTACCCGCCCGATCATCGCACCGCCCACCGCACCGACCGGATCCGAGAGGGCCACGCCGCAGGCCGCGCTGCCGTTCGGGTTGGTGAAGTGCGAATCGAGCGTTTTCTTCTCGCGCGTGTAGCGCAGCCCCAGGGTGATATCCAGCGCGTCGGTGGCGTGGAAGGTGTTGTTGGTGAAGATCGCGGCGCTCCTGGCGTTCTGCGCATAGGTGTCATGCGCGCCGATGCCCCTGTAGTTGGTCCCGAATGGCAGGCCCGTGACTTCAGACAGGAAGGTTGCGGGATTGGCCATGTTCACGCTCAGTCCCAGCTGCGGCGGAAGCTGCCCGATCGCCCCCGCCAGCCCGGCCAGCACCTGGCTGCCCACGAGCGTGGACAGGTAGGGCTCGTAAGCCGCGCCCATGAAGTAGGAATCGTTGCGCGCCAGGTCCTCGTCGGAATAGAACAGGCCCACCATCCAGTCGACGCGGTCGGTCGAGCCGGTCAGGCGGAACTCCTGGCTGAAGTTCTCGAACGCGACCAGCGAGTAATCCTCCTCCGGCGGCCGGTACATGATGTCGGCCGCGGTGTAGTCGAAGTCGATGCTGGTGATCGCATCCCAGTTGCGGAGCGCGGTGATCGAGGTCAGGACCGCCTCGTTGGCCCAGGGCGTGGTCCAGTTGACCTCGGCCGAGATGCCCTTGTCCTTCAGGTCCTGCTCGGTGGTGCGGTTGGCGAAGCCCAGGCGGCGGTCGAGGTCCGGCACCGGGATCACGCCCACGCCACCCGGCGTCAGCGCATCGATGATCGCCGCCGTCGGCCCGCGATGGGTGGTCATGGTCACGCAGCAGTTCTCTTCGCGGCTTGCGTAGTCGGCCACGAAGTTGATGTTCAGGGCGTCGGTCGGCTCGAACAGCAGCTGGGCGCGCACTGCATGGTAGTTCTGGTCGCCGTCGTCGGTTTCCTGGCGCGGGCCGTTGGCGGTGAACACGTCATCCACGCCGTCGCGCTTGCGCTTGGTGGCATAGACGCGGAACGCGGCGTTTTCGCCCAGCGCGTCGTTGTAGGAGCCGGAGACGCCGAACAGGCCGTAGTTCCCCGCCGTGACCTCGGCTTCGACGCTCTGCGAATAGCTCGGGCGGCGGGTGATCACGTTGATCACGCCGGCCGAGGTGTTCTTGCCGAACACCGTGCCCTGGGGGCCCTTGAGCACTTCGATCCGCTCCAGCTCGCCCAGGTCGCCGAAGGAGACGCTGTTGCGGGCGCGGTACACGCCGTCGATGACCACGCCCACCGACGATTCCAGGCCGGGGTTGTCGCCGACCGTACCGATGCCGCGGATGCGCGCGGTGGTCTGGGCGGCCGACTGGGTGCTGGTCACGGTCAGGCCGGGCACCAGCACCTGCATGTCCTTGATGTCGCGCACGCCGGTATCCACGAGCAACTGCTCGGGCAGCACGTTGATCACGATCGGTACATCCTGCAGGGCTTCCTCGCGCTTCTGCGCGGTGACCGTGATGCCGGCAAGCGTGGTGGGTTGTTCGTCGGCCGCGGGCGCAGCGTCCTGGGCATGCGCCGTGGACACCAGGGACGGAGCGGCGAGGATGGCGAGAAGCGCCGTGGCGAGCGCGTGGCGTTGCAGATGGCCTGAGACCATGGGTGTCCCCCTACGATGGATGTTGTTTCGGTCATCGGTGTCGGCGCGGCCGCCGCCATGAATTGCATGGCGGAACGCACGGGGCCCGTGTGGGGGGACTGGCCCGGTGCTGCGGTTTTCGCAACCTTGAGGCGACGCTAGCACAATTCCGGACGCATGCGTATGTGCGTCGCGGCCGGCCCTGGAACCCTGCATTCATGCCGGCCTGCACCGCCGCGCGCGACAATGCGCCGATGACTGCAGATCCCTCCCCGGCCAGCGCCCGACCCGACCCCCAGCCCCCGCCCGACGCGCGCCTGCTGGCGGACTGGCGACGACGGCTCGAGGCGGCTTCGGACGACGTCCGGACCCTGCTTGCCCGCGTCGTGGCGGAGGGCGGCCCGGCGGTGGCGGACCACTTCTACGGCGACATGCTCGACGATCCGCGGGCGGCCCGGTACCTCGACGTCGACCAGGTGCGCGAGCGCCTGAAGCCCTCGCTGCAGCGCTGGCTAGCCCAGCTGCTCTCGGCGCGCGCCGACGAGGTGGACGCGCTGCAGGCGACCCAGGAAAAGATCGGCCACGTCCACGCGCGCATCGGCATCCCGGTCGACCTGGTGGGCCGCGGCGCCCGCATGCTCAAGGACGACCTGCACGCGGGCATCCGCCGGCAGGCGGTCGATGGGGACATGGCGCTGGACACGATCATCTGCGCCGACGGCCTGGTCGACATCGCGCTGGAATCGATGACCCGCGCCTACAGCCGTGCGCGCGAAGCCGCAGGCCAGGTGGACGGCGCCTTCAGGCTGTTCTCGCTGATCCAGAACATCGGCACCGAGCGCGAGCGGCAGCGCGCGCTGCTGCTGACCTGGGAGAACGCGCTGATCTACGCGCTCACCTCGGACCACCCGGGGTCGGCGGCGGCGCTGCAGGTCTCGCGCTCGGAGTTCGGACTCTGGTTCCTGCACAAGGGCATGGCCAGCTTCGGCGACACCGCCGAGACCCGTGAGGTGAACCTCATCACCTCACGCATGGACAGCACGCTGCGCACGCGCCTGCCCCTGGCCACCACCCCGGCCGAGCGCCGCGAGCTGCTCGACACGCTCCGTGCCGATGCCGACGCCATTCGCAGCCTGGTGTCCATGCTCTTCGACGGCATCGGCGACCTCGAGTCCGGCCGCGACGCACTCACGCGGCTGCTCAACCGCCGCTTCCTGCCCACGATCCTGCGCCGCGAAATCGCGCTGCAGGCCAATACCGGGCGCCAGTTCGCGGTGCTCATGCTCGACCTCGACCATTTCAAGTCGATCAACGACACCCATGGCCACGAGGCCGGCGACCGCGCGCTCAAGCACGTCGCGGCCCTCCTGGTCGAGAACACCCGCGGCAGCGACTACCTGTTCCGCTACGGCGGCGAGGAGTTCGTGGTGGTCCTGGGCTCGGTGTCCGGCGAGGACGCAACCGCGATCGCCGAAGGCCTGCGCAACGCGATCGCCTCTGGGCCGGTGCTGCTTGCCGACGGCAGCGCGCTCCAGCTCACCGCCAGCATCGGCGTCGCCATGCAGGACGGCCACCCGGACTACGAACGCGTGCTGGCCCGTGCCGACGCGGCGATGTACCAGGCCAAGCGTGGCGGCCGCGACCGCGTGGTGGTGGCCGAGGGTGAACTTCCGGAAACCCCCGGCGCACGCGCGCTCCGCGGCTGACCATCGGCGTCGCCCGGCTACAATCCGGGGCCGGGCGCGTCCCTCGCCCGCCCCTGCCGCCGGACGAATGACGCTGGACAGAAAGCCCGAACACACCCCGCTGATGAAGCAGTACTTCGCCGCCAAGGCGGAGCACCCCGACGTGCTCCTGTTCTTCCGCATGGGCGACTTCTACGAGCTGTTCCACGACGACGCCCGCAAGGCGGCGAAGCTCCTGGACATCACCCTGACCCAGCGCGGCGCGTCCGGTGGGGCGCCGATCCCGATGGCCGGCGTGCCGCATCATTCCGCCGAAGGCTACCTCGCTCGGCTGGTGGCGCTGGGCGAGTCGGTGGCGATCTGCGAGCAGGTGGGCGACCCGGCGACCAGCAAGGGCCTGGTCGAGCGCAAGGTGGTGCGGATCGTCACGCCGGGCACGGTCACCGACGAGGCGCTGCTGTCCGAACGCCGCGATACCCTGCTGCTGGCGCTCAGCCGCGGCGGCGCCACGTCCAGGGGCTGCAGCTATGGCCTGGCCTGGGCCGACCTCGCCGGCGGGCGTTTCCTGGCCAACGAGGTCGTCGGCGACGACGCATTGGAAGCCGAGCTTGCGCGACTTGACCCCGCGGAGCTGCTGCTCCCCGACGAGGACGGCTGGCCCGCGTTTGCGACCGGCCGCGGCGGCGTTCGAAGGCGCGCGCCCTGGCTGTTCGATGCCGACAGCGGACGCAGGCAGCTGCTGCAGTTCTTCGGCCTGCACGACCTGGGTGCCTTCGGCATCGAAGACCGTCCGCAGGCCATCGCCGCGGCCGGTGCGCTGCTGGGCTACGTCGAGGAGACGCAGAAGCAGCGCCTCCCGCACCTGACCGCGATCGCGCTGGAATCAAGCGACGGCGCGATCGCGATGAACGCCGCCACCCGTCGCCACCTGGAACTCGACACGCGCGTGGATGGCGAGCAGAAGCACACCCTGCTCGGGGTGCTCGACAGCACGGTCACGCCGATGGGGGGGCGCCTGCTGCGGCGCTGGATGCATCGCCCGCTGCGCGACCGCACGATCGTCGGCCAGCGCCAGCACGCGGTCGGCGCACTGATCAGCGACGGCGTCGAGCGCGACCTGCGCGAGCGCTTCCGCGCGCTCGGCGACGTCGAACGCATCCTCTCGCGGATCGCGCTGCGATCCGCGCGCCCGCGCGACCTGTCCACCCTGCGCGATGCGCTGGGCCTGCTGCCGGGACTGCGCGCGGCGCTCGGCGCGGTGGATTCCCCGCGGCTGCAGGCGCTGGTGGCCGGCCTGGGCGAGCACGCGGCCCAGGCGGCGCTGCTGGCGGAAGCCCTGGTCGAGCAGCCGCCGGTCCTCGCCCGCGACGGCGGCGTGTTCGCCGACGGCCACGACGCCGAGCTTGCCGAACTGCGCCGGCTGTCGACCCATGCCGACCAGTTCCTCATCGACCTCGAGGCGCGCGAGCGCGCGGCCAGCGGCATCGCCACGCTCAAGGTCGGCTACAACCGCGTGCACGGCTACTACCTCGAGATCGGCAAGGCGCACGTGGCGAGGGCGCCGACGCACTACACCCGGCGGCAGACGCTGACCAACGCCGAGCGCTACATCACCGAGGAGCTGAAGGGCTTCGAGGACAAGGTGCTGTCGGCGCGCGAGCGTGCGCTGGCCCGCGAGCGCCTGCTCTACGAACAGATCCTTGACGAGCTCAACCTGCACCTGGAGTCGCTCAAGCGCTGCGCCGCGGCGCTGGCCGAACTCGACGTGCTCGCCGGCCTGGCCGAGCGCGCGATCGCGCTGGACTGGTCACGCCCGGAGCTGGTCGACGACGCCTGCCTCGAGATCGAGCGCGGCCGCCACCCCGTGGTGGAAGCGGTGCGCGACGAACCCTTCGAACCCAACGACCTGATGCTTGACGGCGACCCGGATGCCAGTGCGCGCCGGATGCTGGTCATCACCGGCCCGAACATGGGCGGCAAGAGCACCTACATGCGCCAGAACGCGCTGATCGTGCTGCTGGCCTGCATCGGCAGCTTCGTGCCCGCCGCGCGTGCGCGCATCGGCCCAATCGACCGCATCCTCACCCGCATCGGCGCCGGCGACGACCTCGCCCGCGGCCAGTCGACCTTCATGGTCGAGATGAGCGAGACCAGCCATATCCTGCACCACGCCACGGAGCAGTCGCTGGTGCTGATGGACGAGATCGGGCGCGGCACGTCGACCTATGACGGTCTTGCCCTGGCCGAAGCCTGCGCGCGCCACCTTGCCGCGCACAACCGCTGCTACACGCTGTTTGCCACCCATTACTTCGAGCTGACCGCGCTGGCCACGCCGGGCAGCGGGATCGCCAACGTGCACCTGGACGCGGTCGAACACGGCGAGCGGCTGGTGTTCATGCACGCGGTGAAGGACGGCCCTGCCAACCGCAGCTTCGGCCTCCAGGTGGCCGCGCTGGCCGGGCTGCCGAAGCCGGTGCTGCGCCAGGCGCGCGCGCGCCTGGCCGAACTCGAGCAGCAAGGCCCGGCGGCGTCCCCACCCCTGTCGGCGGAAGCACTGGATGCACCGCAGCAGTTCGGGCTGTTTTCGCCGTCATCGGCTGCGCTCGAAGCTCTGGCCGGAATCGATCCCGACGAACTCACGCCCAAGCAGGCGCTGGAAGCGCTGTACCGGCTGAAAACACTGGCATGACTACCGCTCCGGAAATCCATGTGCGCGTGGAGGCCCTGCTCACCGGCGTGGCGGTTCCCTACGCCCGCCCCGGCAGCCGCAGCGGGATCGACAAGCGCCCACGCAGCGGCCCGCTGCGCATCACCGCCACCGGCCTGGACGGCGATGAGCAGGGCGACCTGCGCGTGCACGGCGGCGTCGACAAGGCAGTGCACCACTACCCCTTCGAGCACTACGCGACGTGGCGCTCGGAGCTCGGCGAGCTGCCGGTACTCGCTGCGCCAGGCGCGTTCGGCGAGAACATCAGCAGCGAAGGCTTGGACGAAGGCTCGGTTTGCATCGGCGACCGCTTCGCGCTTGGTCACGCGGTGCTCGAAGTCAGCCAGGGGCGCCAACCGTGCTGGAAGCTCAACGACCGCTTCGGCGTACCGGACATGGCGCGGCGCGTACAGGACAGCGGCCGCACCGGCTGGTACTACCGCGTGCTGCAGCCAGGCGTGGCCGAGGCCGGCGACACCCTGCGCCTGCTTGAGCGCCCGTGGCCGGACTGGTCGCTGGATCGCCTCAACCGTCTGCTGTTCGATCGGGTGCTCGATCCCTTGGCACTGGAACCGCTGCTGGAGCTGCCGTTGGTGCCATCCTGGCGCAGGCTGGTCGAGCGTCGCCTGCAGCTGCACACCGTCGAGCAATGGGGGCCGCGCATCGATGGACCCGACCCCGGACCGACACCATCCCGCGAGTCCTGAGCCGGCACTCGTGGCACGTCGTTGCGCCATCGAAACGACGTAGGATCGGAGATCCGACCCCGAGGATACGGACATGGCCAATCTCACCGACGATCTTCTTTCACAGCTCCAGGGCGCGCCTGCACAGCAGGTGGCACAGCAGCTGGGCGTTGCACCGGCGCAGGCTTCCGACGCGATCCGCGCGGCGCTTCCGCTCCTGATGGGTGCACTCGGCAAGAACGCCAGCCAGCCTCAGGGCGCGCAGGCGCTGTACGGCGCGCTGCAGAAAGACCATGCGGGCCTCGACCTGGCCGGGGTGATGGGCGCGGTGCTTGGCGGTGGCAGCGCCGGTGGCGCCAATGCGGGCGCCGGCCAGGGCGGCGCGATCCTCGGCCACATCTTCGGCGGCAACCAGCCGCGCGCCGAAGCCGGCGTCGCGCAGGCCACCGGGCTGGGCCAGGGCCAGGCCGGGCAGCTGATGAAGATCCTGGCGCCGATCGTGATGGCCTACCTCGCCAAACAGATGTTCCAGCAGCGCCAGACCGGGGCCAGCGGCGACGGCGCAGACGCACTGGGCAGCATCCTCGGACAGGAGCAGCGGTCGATCCGCGAGCAGTCCGGCGCGGGCGGCCTGTTGGGCGCCGTGCTCGACCAGGACGGCGACGGGCAGCTCGGCATCGGCGACCTGGTGAAGCTTGGCGGCGGTCTGTTCGGGAAGAAATAAAGCCGGCGATAGCCAGGTGCTATCAATCGAAGGCCTCAAATCGATTTCATCTTTCCATCACCTCGCCGTAGAGTCAAAGCCGACCACCACGGCACTGGGAGCCAGCGCATGAACACACCCTCCGACGACGGGAAGAAATGCCCCGTCACCCATCTCACCACCGATTTCGGCGCCCCGGTTCCGGACAACCAGAACAGTCTCACCGCCGGCCCGCGCGGCCCGCTGCTGTCGCAGGACGTCTGGCTGCACGAGAAGCTCGGCAACTTCGTGCGCGAGGTGATCCCCGAGCGGCGCATGCACGCCAAGGGCTCCGGTGCCTTCGGCACCTTCACCGTCACCAATGACATCACGAAGTACACCCGCGCGAAAATCTTCGAGGCCGTCGGCAAGACGACCGAGATGTTCGCCCGTTTCACCACCGTTGCCGGCGAGCGTGGCGCGGCGGACGCCGAACGCGACATCCGCGGCTTCGCGCTGAAGTTCTACACCGAGGAAGGCAACTGGGACATGGTGGGCAACAACACCCCCGTGTTCTTCATCCGCGACCCGCGCAAGTTCCCCGACCTCAACAAGGTGGTGAAGCGCGACCCGCGCACCAATCTGCGTTCGGCCACAAACAACTGGGACTGGTGGACGCTGCTGCCCGAGGCGCTGCACCAGGTCACGATCGTCATGAGCGACCGCGGCATTCCGGCCAGCTACCGCCACATGCACGGCTTCGGCTCGCATACCTACAGCTTCTGGAACGAAGCCGGCGAACGCTTCTGGGTGAAGTTCCACTTCCGCACGCAGCAGGGCATCAGGAACCTGAGCGATGCCGAGGCCGCGGACATCATCGGCAATGATCGCGAGAGCCACCAGCGCGACCTGTACGACGCAATCGAACGCGGCGACTTCCCGAAGTGGACGCTGTACATCCAGGTCATGGCCGAAGCCGAAGCCGAGAAGGTGCCCTACCATCCCTTCGACCTGACCAAGGTCTGGCCCAAGGGCGACTACCCGCTGATCGAGGTCGGCGAGTTCGAGCTCAACCGCAATCCGGAGAACTTCTTCGCCGACGTCGAACAGGCCGCGTTCGCACCCAGCAACCTGGTGCCCGGCATCAGTGCGTCGCCCGACAAGATGTTGCAGTCGCGCCTGTTCAACTACGCCGACGCGCAGCGCTACCGCCTGGGCACCAACTACCAGCAGATCCCGGTCAACGCCGCGCGCTGCCCGGTCAACAGCAACCATCGCGACGGCATCGGACGGGTCGACGGCAACTACGGCAGCCGCCTCCACTATGAGCCCAACAGCTTCAACCAGTGGCAGGAACAGCCGCAGTTCCGCGAGCCGCCGCTGCAGATCACCGGCGACGCCGACTGGTGGGATTTCCGCGACGACGATGCCAACTACTACAAGCAGCCTGGCGACCTGTTCCGGCTGATGACACCGGACAAGCAGCAGCTGCTGTTCGACAACACCGCGCGCGCGATGGGCGACGCGCCGGACTTCATCAAGCAGCGCCACGTCGACAACTGCACGAAGGCCGATCCGGCGTATGGAGCCGGCGTGGAGGCGGCATTGCGCAAGCTCGGCGCGTTTGCCGGCACCACCTCGCCCAACAGCCTGGGTGAACAGGAGCCGCGCTCGGAGAGCTGATCGTCCGGTTCAGATGCTGCAACGCGAAGGCCGCGACGCCGATGGAGTCGCGGCCTTTTTCGTCGCCGGTCAGCTGGCGTCGATGTCGCCGAGGGCGCGGATCAGCCGCCGTGCGCGCTTGTCCGGGCGGTGCTCCGGCGCGCGATAGCCGTCATGGGCGGCACGGCGGGCGAGCGCCGCCTGTTCGCGTGCCTGGCGGGAGGCATCGGACTCGCGGTACAGGAGTCGCGCGACCGGGGCCGGGCCGCGGTCGTCGGAAAGCCCCAGCACCTCGACCTCGAACGCGTCCTCGCCGCGCAGCACGCGCAGTGCATCGCCCACGCGCACCGTGCGCGAGGGCTTGGGCCGCTGGCCGCCGATCTCGACCTTGCCGTTGTCCACGGCCTGCCTGGCCAGCGTGCGCGTTCTGAAGAAGCGGGCAGCCCACAGCCAGATGTCGATGCGTACCCCGGCCGCCGGGGCCGGTGCCTGGTCCTGTGCAGTCATGTCCCGATTCTAACGCCGGCCTCGACATCGCTTCTGGCACGATGCGTCCATGGCAAAACCTTCGACGCGCGACCTCACCGCGGGCGCCATCGCCCCCACCCTGCTGGTCTTCGCGCTGCCGATCCTCGCCGGCAACGTGCTGCAATCGCTCAACGGCTCGGTGAATGCGGTCTGGGTCGGGCGATTCCTGGGCGAAGAGGCCTTGGTCGCCACGGCCAACGCCAACAACATCATGTTCTTCCTGCTGGGTTCGGTGTTCGGCATCGGCATGGCCGCGACCATCCTGGTGGCGCAGGCGATCGGTGCGCACGACCCGGTGCGGGCGCGGCGCGTCATCGGCACCAGCGCGAGCTTCTTCGGCGCGCTGTCGCTGCTGGTGGCTGCCGCCGGCCTGCCGCTGGCGCGCCACATCCTGGATTGGATGGGCACGCCGGAGGCTTCGCTCCCGCTGGCCGAGGCCTACCTCCAGGTCATCTTCCTGGCGGTGCCCTTCATGTACATGTTCGCCTTCCTCACCGCGGTGCTGCGCGGTGCCGGCGACACCCGCACGCCCTTCGTGTTCCTGGCGGTGGTGGTGGTGGTGGACATCGTGGTCAACCCGGTGCTGATCTTCGGGCTTGGCCCGTTTCCGCGGATGGGCATCGCAGGCTCCGCCGGCGCGACCCTGGTGGCGAATGCCTGCAGCCTGGCGGCGATGCTGGCCTGGCTGCGCTGGCGCCGGCACCCGCTGTGGATCCCGCGCGCCGAGGTCCGCGCCTACCTGCCCGACCCGGCGATCGTGCGCGCGCTGGTGGTCAAGGGCGTGCCCATGGGACTGCAGATGATCCTGGTGTCGCTGGCGATGCTGGTGATGATCAGCATGGTCAACGGCTACGGCGTGGATACCGCATCGGCCTATGGCGCGACCCTGCAGCTGTGGACCTATGTGCAGATGCCGGCGATGGCGATGGGCGCCGCCTGCACTTCGATGGCGGCGCAGAACGTCGGCGCCGGGCGCTGGGACCGGGTCGACGGCACCATGCGTGCCGGCGTCGCCTTCAACTTCCTTCTGACCGGCGCGCTGATCGCACCGCTGCTCTTGTCCGGCCCGCGGATCCTGTCGCTGTTCCTGCCTCCGGGCAGCCCGGCGATCGAGGCCGGCCAGCACATCAACCTGATTGCGATCTGGTCGTTCCTGTTCTTCGGCGTGACCTTCGTGGTCTCGGGCGTGGTGCGCTCGACGGGCGCCGTGGTACCGCCGCTGCTGATTCTCGTGGTCGCGCTGTGGGGCATCCGCGTGCCCTTCGCGAACCTGCTGCAGCCGGCGCTGGGGGCGGATGCGATCTGGCTGAGCTTCCCGGTGAGCGCGCTGTGCGCGATGGTGATGTCGCTGGCCTACTACCGCTGGGGCCGCTGGCGCGAGGCGCGCATGCTGGCAGGCGACGGCGACACGGATACGGTCGCGATCCCCGCCGAGATACCGGCGCAACCGCCGGCACCGGTGGCCGACGCCTGTCCGCGCATCGCGCCGCGTCCCGGCGCCGTGCCGGCAGGCGCGCGGGCGGCGGCGCAGGGCGCGGATTGAACGCGGAAATCCGGGCCCGGAAACGCGAACGGCCGCCCGAAGGCGGCCGTCCGGTGGAGCGCGTGGCCGGGCTTACTTGGCCGACGCTGCCTCGCTGGCTGCAGCGGCTTGGGCGGCGGCCTTCGCACGCGCCTTGGCGTTGCCGGCCAGGTCTTCCTTGATGCGCGCCTTGCGGCCCTCGAGCTCGCGCAGGTAGTACAGCTTGCCGGCGCGCACCGCGCCGCGGCGCTTGACCTCGACCGAGTCGATGGCCGCGCTGTGGGTCTGGAACACGCGCTCGACCCCGAAGCCGTGCGAGATCTTGCGCACGGTGAAGGCGGAGTTCAGGCCCGCGTTCTTCTTGGCGATCACTACGCCCTCGTAGGCCTGGAGGCGCTCGCGATTGCCCTCCTTCACCTTGACGTTGACGATCACGGTGTCGCCGGGGCCGAAGACGGGGAATTCGCGCGTGACCTGCTCGGTCTCGAAGTTCTGCAGCAGGGTATTGAGTGAGGGCTTGTTCATGGTCGTGGTTGCCTGTGCCTGTTGGTAGTGCCCTGTGGGCTGTTATAGCGCGAGTGCACGTGGACCCGCGTCTTGGCGTGGTTACAGCTAGCCGCTCATTGTAGCGTGGTTCCGCCCCTGCCCGCCAGCGGCGTGTTACCGGGGCGGGCGCGGGTCGTCGCCGACAGGCGCCAGGCCGGCTTCGGCCAGCCATTCGTCAAGCAGGCGCCGGTCGGCCCGGGACAGCGCGCCCGGGTCGATCAGGTCGGGGCGGCGCAGCCAGGTCCGCCCCAGCGCCTGCTGGCGGCGCCAGTTGGCGATCGCAGCGTGGTTGCCCGACAGCAGCACCGGCGGCACCACTCCCAGCGGATGCTGGACCGGCCGCGTGTAGTGCGGGCAATCGAGCAGAAGCGGCCCGTCGCCGCCGTCGGCCTCGAAGCTGTCCTGGGCGGCCGATTCGGCGTCATTCAGGGCCCCGGGCAGCAGGCGGGCCACGGCATCGACCACCACGGCCGCGGCCAGTTCGCCGCCGGAGAGCACGTAGTCGCCGATCGACAGCTCCTCGTCGACCTCGGCCGCGAGCAGGCGCTCGTCCACGCCTTCGTAGCGTCCGCAAAGAAGCACCAGGCGCGGCAACAGCGCGAGCTCGCGGGCTTTTGCCTGGTCGAGCGGCCGCCCTTGGGGGCTCATGTAGATCACGTGCACAGGCGCAGTGTCGGCCGCGCGCGCGGCGGCCAGCGCGGCACGCAGCGGGTCGATCAGCATCACCATGCCCGGCCCGCCACCGAAGGGGCGGTCGTCGACGCGGCGATAACTGCCTTCGGCGTGGTCGCGCGGGTTCCAGCCGTGCAGCGACAGCAGGCCGCGCTCCGCCGCGCGCCCGACCACGCCGTGGCCGGCCATCTGGGACACGAAGTCCGGGAACAGGCTGATGACGTCGATGCGCATCGGGTCGCGCGTGGTGGTGTCGACGTCGGCGGCGTCGATGGCGCCCGCGGCCATGCCTAGAATTCCGGGTCCCAGTCGACGGTGACCAGGCCGGCCTCGAAATCGACCGAGACGATGTAATCGGGGGTCACGAAGGGGATCATCCGCTCGCGATCACCCACGGCCACCAGCACGTCGTTGGCGCCGGTGGAAAACAGGTGCGACACGGTGCCGAAGTCGACGCCTTCGACAGTGGCCACGCGCAGGCCTTCCAGGTCGACCCAGTAATATTCGCCGGGCGCCGGTGGCGGAAGCGCCGCGCGCGGCACCCAGACTTCGCTGCTGCGCATCGCCTCGGCGGCGTCGCGGTCTTCGATTCCCGGCAGCGTCACGACCAGGCCCTTGGGGCTTTCACGACCCTGCGCGCCCGACAGCTCCCGTTCGCGGCCCTGCGCGTCGCGCAGGATCCAGGGCTGGTAGCGAAGGATCGCGCGTGCCGGATCAGTGAACGATTCCAGCTTCAGTTCGCCACGCACGCCAAAGGCGCCGTGGACCCTGCCCAGCAGGATGCGGCGCCCGGTGGTGTCCATGAAGGATATGGCCGCGCGCGAAAGCGCGGCCCGGCCATCAGGCGGCGGGAGCCGCCGCGGCGCTGGTCGCTTCCTTGTACAGGTTGCGGACCTTGTCGCTGACCTGCGCGCCCTGCGAGACCCAATGGTCCACGCGGGCGGTGTCGAGCACCACGCGCTGTTCGGCGCCCTGCGCAACCGGGTTGTAGTAACCCACGCGCTCGATGTTGCGGCCGTCGCGCGCGCTGCGCGAGTCGGTGACGATGATGTGGTAGAAGGGGCGCTTCTTGGCGCCACCGCGGGTAAGGCGGATCTTGACCATGGTGCGTTCTCTGTGTTGCCCAGTCGCCAGGGTGGCGAGGTAAGCCGGGAATTATAGCGCAGGCCGCGGCCGCGCGAAACCCGGCACCGCCGCCCGATCCCGCGCCTAGAAATCCTCCCAGGGAACGGCGGCCAGCAGGTCCCTCAACGCGCCGCCGAACCCGGCGTCACCCGGCAGCGCATGGGCGTCGATCGACGCGATATCGCGGATCCCGCTTGAATTGACCGCGAAGGCAGCACGCTGGCATTCGACGTCTTCGAGAAGTACCGGCACGCGCCGCTGCGGGATTCCGGCATCGTGCAGCTCCCGCTGCAGCAGCCGCCAGGTGACGCCCGCCAGCGCAGGCGCCCGGGGCCAGGTCACTGTCTCCCCGTCCCAGAAGGCGATGCTCCAGAAGCTTCCTTCGGCAATACACCCGTCGGGGGCGATCAGGAGCGCATCGTCGTAGCCCGCTGCCTGCGCCTGCGACCGCATGGCGAACTGGGGCTGCAGGGCGAGATGCTTCACCAACGGGCAGGCGCGAAGGCCGTGATGGCTGCGCACGCGAAGCGGGGACGCGGAAACCGTACGCGGTGGCTCGATCCGGACGTCGACGCGCAGCAGCCGGGCGGAGTCGCCCTGTGCCGAGGGGTCGTACCGGAACGGCGAAGCGACAGCCGCGCGGTCATCCGGTGACACCCCGCGACCTGCGGGACGCACGCAGATCCTCAGCGTGCAATCGGCGCGGTCATCACACTGCAGGAAGGCATTGCGGATCTCTCGCCGCAACCGGCCCTTGTCCGTGCCGATCCGCCACAGGTCCTGGGAGGCGTGGCGCAGCCGCAGCAGGTGCAGGTCGCGCCCCTGCACCCTGTCCCCGCGCATCTGCAGGCTGGTGAAGTGGCCGGCGTCCACAGGATATTCCGCGGGGGCGGCAAGGCCTTCGGACACCGCAGGATCCTCCGCCATGCGACGAGTTCCGGCGATCAGCGGAACGGCATCCCGCCGCGCCCGCCCATCATGCCCTGCAGGCCGCGCATCATCCCCTTCATGCCGCCGCGGCCCAGCTTGCCCATCATCTTTTCCATCTGCTGGTACTGCTTCATCAGCTTGTTGACGTCGGCCGGCGTGACGCCGGAACCGGCGGCGATGCGCTTGCGGCGCGAGCCGTTCAGCAGCGCCGGATTGCGACGCTCCTTCTTCGTCATCGAGCCGATGATCGCGACCATGCGCGGCACTTCCTTGCCGGTGACCTGGTTCTTCACGGAATCCGGGATCTGGCCCATGCCCGGCAGCTTGTCCATCAGGCCGTGGATGCCGCCCATGCCCTGCATCTGCTCGAGCTGGTCGCGCATGTCGTTGAGGTCGAACTTCTTGCCCCTAGCGACCTTCTCGGCGAGCTTCTGCGCCTTGTCCTTGTCGACCTGGCCTTCCACCTGCTCGACCAGCGACAGCACGTCGCCCATGTCGAGGATGCGGCTGGCGATGCGGTCGGGGTGGAACACGTCCAGGCCGTCGACCTTCTCGCTGGTGCCGATGAACTTGATCGGGCGACCGGTGATGTAGCGCACGCTGAGCGCCGCGCCGCCGCGGGCGTCGCCGTCGGTCTTGGTCAACACCACGCCGGTCAGCGGCAGCGCTTCACTGAAGGCCTTCGCGGTGTTGGCCGCGTCCTGGCCGGTCATGGCATCGACCACGAACAGGGTCTCGACCGGCTTGACCGCGGCGTGCAGTTCCTTGATCTCGGCCATCATCGCTTCATCAATGGCGAGCCGGCCGGCGGTGTCGACCAGCAGCACGTCGATGAACGACTTGCGCGCATCGGCAATCGCCGCGCGGACGATGTCGGCAGGCTTCTGCGACACGTCCGAGGGGAAGAAGCGCACGTCGACCTGCTTCGCCAGCGTTTCCAGCTGGGCGATGGCGGCGGGACGATAGACGTCGGCGCTGACCACCATCACCTTCTTCTTGCGCTTCTCCTTCAGGAGCCTGGCCAGCTTGCCGACGGTGGTGGTCTTGCCCGCGCCCTGCAGGCCGGCCATCAGGATCACCGCCGGCGCCGGCACGTTGAGGTTGAGGTCGGAGGCGGCCGCGCCCATCACCGCGGTCAGCTCGTCGCGCACGACCTTGATCAGGGCCTGGCCGGGGGTCAGCGACTTCAGGACCTCCTGGCCGACCGCGCGCACCTTGATGCGTTCGATCAGGGCCTGGACAACGGGCAGCGCGACGTCGGCTTCCAGGAGTGCGATGCGCACTTCGCGCGTGGCCTCGCGGATGTTCTCCTCGGTCAGGCGGCCGCGGCCGCGCAGGCGCTCCATGGTGCCGGAGAGTCGCTGGGTGAGGGATTCGAACATGGAGGACGCCTGGCAGGGATCTGTGGACCGCCAAGTATAGCTTTCAGCCGTGAGCCCCTCGCGCGCCCGCGGCGAGTCGCGACCGGTCGGCCCGGCGCCGGTCAGTCGGGACGCGGCGCGGCGCGGCGCAGCGGTGGACCGCGGCGGCGGACGCTGTCGCGGACGTCGACTTCGAAGGCGAGCCTCAGCGCCGCTTCGCCGCCGGGCAGCGCGAACTCCAGGGCATCGCGGCATGGCAACCGGGCAACGTAGTCGCGCACCTCGGCCTCGGGAAGGCTGAAGGTCCACGCTCCGCCATCGGCGTCGAAGCGCGCAGCGGCCCTGCCCTCGTCGCTGGTCGCGGCAGTGGCCGCGTCGCCAACCAGCAGCCGCAGCCGCTGGCAGGCCACGGCGCCCGGCGCCGCCTGCGTGCGGTTCACCACGTCTTCGCCAGCCAGCAGCCGCGCCAGTTCCTCCTCGTCGATGCGCAGGCGCAGCGATGGGCCTTGAAGCTGGACTTTCATCGCTGCGTGGCGGACGGAAGCGACGCGCCCCCCCTCAAGCGTCGAAGCCACGCCAGCCCTCCGGTCATCGGCATGCGGGTGGCCATGGCTGTCGGCGTGAAGATGGGCACCGGCATGATCGTGCCCGTGACCTGCGTCCTCGCCATGCGCAGCGGCGTTGGCGTCATCGACGCCGCACAGCGAGCAGCCCTCGCTCCAGACGCTGTCGCCATCCTCGTAATGCTCCTGCTTCCAGATCGGGCTGGTGTGCTTCACCTGCTCGATCAGCTCGCGGCAGGCGCGGAAGGCCTCGTCGCGGTGCGGGGTGCCCGCGGCCACCACCACCGCCAGGTCGCCCACGCCGAGGCGTCCCCTGGCATGCGCGACGTACAGCCGGACCTTCGGTCCGAAGCGCGTATCGATCTCTTCGGCGATGGCCCTGAAGCCATTCAGCGCCAAGGGCTCGAACATGTCGTAGCTGACGCCGGTGACCACGCGGCCGTGGTTGAGGTCGCGCACGCGGCCGATGAACATGGTCATGCCGCCGAAGCCGGGATCGGACACGAACTCCAGCGCCGACGCGGGATCCAGCGGGCCGTCGACGATGTCGGTCACCGCGCAGTGGAAGCGCACCATGTTCAACCTCCGCTCACCGGCGGCAGCACGGCCATTGCCACGCCGGGGACCAGGGCCTCGGCATCGCGCATCACCGTGCGCTCGCTCGCGAAGGCCGAGGCCTTCAGCAGTTCCGGCCGGAACGCCGGCCAGTGTTCGCGGGCGTGCTGTTCCAGGGCTTCGCGCAGGTCGGACACGCGCGCACCATCGGGGACTTCAAGCTCGACCTGCGCCGCGGGATCATGCGCCCGGAACGCACCAAACAGGCTCAGCTGCACCTTCACTCCAGCACCCCTCCGATCAGCGGGGCCTCGAGGTGCCCCAGGCCATAGACATCCACCATCCCGCCGGCCTCGAGCGCCATGGATTCCGGCGGCACCACGATCCAGGCGTTGGCCGCAAGCAGCGGCAGCACCTTGAACGACTCCTGGCCCTGCAACACCCGGGCGCGCAGGCAGCCGTCGACAAGCTCGACCCGGGCCTTGAGGTGGAAGCGCAGCGGCGCGCGCTTGCGGTAGGCGGCCGCCAGCGGCATGCGCAGGGGGCGCTCGGCCGCCATGCCGGTCATTGCGCGCAGGGCGGGCTCCGCGAAGAAACGCAGGCCGACCGCGCTCGACACCGGATTGCCGGGCAGCCCGAAGAACAGCGCGCCACCGGCCAGGCGCGCGAACAGCAGCGGCCTGCCGGGACGGATCGCGACCTTGTGGAACCGGATGTCGGCGCCGATGCCGCGCAGCGCGTCGGGCACGAAATCGTGTCGGCCCATCGACACCGCGCCGGTGCTCAGCACCACGTCGGCCCCGGCCCCGAGCGCGCGCTCGAGCGCGGCCAGGAACATCTCCGGCTCGTCGCCGACGGTCTCGCGCAGCACGATGTCCGCGCCCGCCGCGGCCGCGCGCGCGGCCAGGAACGGCCCGTTGCTGTTGCGGATCTCGCCCGAGGCCAGCGGGCGCGCCGGGTCGTCGACCAGCTCGCGGCCGGTGTTGATCACCGCCACCCGCGGGCGCCGCCGCACCGCCACCGTGCTGACGCCGAGCGAGGCAAGCACCATCAGCTCGGCCGCGCCGATGCGGCTGCCGGCAGGCACGGCCGGCGCGCCCGCGAGGATGTCCTCGCCGCGCAGGCGCACGTTGTCGCCGGGCGGCACGTCGGTGGCCAGCCGGATGCGTCGCGGCCGCCCTTCACCGTCGTGCCCGAGGATCTCCACGCGCTCGACCGGCACCACGCTGTCCAGCCCCTCGGGCATGCGCGCGCCGGTCATGATTTCCCAGGCGCCCCCGCCCGCCGCCGAAGCTTCGTCGCCGGCTACCTGCGCGCCGGAGACGTCGAACTCGCGGCCCGCGGCCAGCACCTCGCCCGCGGCGCGCAGCGCGAAGCCGTCCATCGCCGAGTTGTCGAAAGGCGGCAGGTCCGCTTCGCTCGCGACCGCCTCGGCCAGCACCAGGCCGAGCGCGTCCTGCGGAGCGCGCCGCTCGATCGCAAGCGGCGCCGCTTCGCCCAGGACCATCGCCAGCGCGTCGTCGTACGCGAGGGCCGCGCTCACGGATGCCCCCCGCCATCGACCATCGCCAGCGCATGCGCCAGCAGCGGCGCCAGGATGTCGATGCCCTGCTGTGCCGCGCGCCGGCTGCCGGGCAGCGCGAACACCAGCATGCCGCCGACCTGCACCACGTCGGCGCGGCTGAGCCAGGCCAGCGGGGTGTGCTTGGCGCTCTCGCTGCGGAACATCTCGGCCAGTCCGTCGACGCCGCGATCGGCCACCGAACGCAGGGCTTCGGGCGTGTGGTCGCCGGGGCCGAGGCCGGTGCCGCCGGTGGTCAGGCAGATGCGCACGCCTTCGGCGGCGAGCGCGCGCAGGCGCCCCGCAAGCGGCTCGATGCCGTCGGGAAGCACCTCGGCACCGGCCACCTGCGCGCCGAGGCGGCGCAGGCCGTCGACCAGCAGCGGGCCGGACAGGTCCTCGTACTCGCCGCGGCTGGCGCGGTCGCTGAGGGTGAGCACCGCGCATGGCACGCCGTCCAGACGGGCGATGTCGCGCGGCCGGTAGTGCGCGCGTTCGTCGCCGTCCATGCCGTCGGGGTGCAGCCACAGGCCGCTCTTGCCGCCTTCCTTGAACAGCAGGCGGATGCCATCGATGGCAAGCGCCGGCTCCACCGGTTTGGTCAGGTCGTACAGCGTCAGCAGCGCCGCGTTCACCCCAGCCAGCGCCTCCATCTCGACGCCGGTGCGGGCTTCGGTGGCGCACTCGCAGTACACGCGGATGGCATTGCGCGACGGCACCGGAACGCAACGCACCTGCACCAGTTCCAGCGGCAGCGGGTGGCACAGCGGCATGAGTGCGGATGCCATCTTCGCGCCCTGCAGGCCAGCCACTTCGGCCATCACCAGGGCGTCGCCCTTGGGCAGGCGGCGCTCGACGATCATCGGGAAGGCAGCCGCACCGGCCATCAGTTCGCCGACCGCCACCGCGCGCCGGCGCGTGGGGCGCTTGTTGCGGATGTCGGCCATGTGGAAGGCCGCCGGTTCACCGGTCACGCGCTGTCCGCCCATGTGTTCGCTGGTCATTGCGCCGCTCATCCTCCGATGGATGCGAGATGCGGGGTGAGGCCGGTCTCGCCCTGGTGCAGGCCATGGCCGGCCGCCTTCAGTCCGAGCTGGGTGCTGATGCGCGCAACCAGCGCGTCATGGTCGTCGTCGGACTGCAGCAGCGGACGCAGGCCGATGCCGAAGTCGCCGAACAGGCACAGCCGGAGGTCGCCGCGTGCGGTCACCCGCAGGCGGTTGCAGCCAGCGCAGAAATCCTTCGAGTACGGCGCGATGATGCCGATGCGACCCCTGTAATCCGGATGCGAATACTCGCGCGCAGGGCCGGCGTCGGGCGCGCGCGGACGCAGCGTCCAGCCGGCCTCGACGATCTCGTCCTCCAGCGCTTCGGCGCGCAGGTGGTGGCGTTCGAAGAACTCGAGGTTGTCACCGGTGCGCATCAACTCGATGAAGCGGATGGCGATGTCGCGCTCGCGCAGGTAGTCGAACCAGCCGGGCAACTCGTCGTCGTTGCGACCGCGCAGCAGCACCGCGTTGAGCTTGACCGAATCGAAGCCGAGGCCCAGCGCCATCTCCACGCCCTCGGTGACCTCGGCGAAACGGTCGTGGCCGGTGATCGCACGGAAGCGTTCCGGGTCCAGCGTGTCCAGGCTGACGTTGAGCGCGGTCAGGCCGGCCTCGCGCCACTCGCGCACGTGGCGCGGCAGAAGGGTTCCGTTGGTGGTGATGGCGATGCGGCTGACGCCGGGCACGGCGGACACCGCGGCGATGATCGGCAGCAGGTCCTTGCGCAGCGTCGGCTCCCCGCCGGTAAGCCGGATCTTGCTCATCCCGAGCGCCGCGAAGGCGCGCACCAGGCGCTGGATCTCATCGAGTTCGAGGAAGCGCGGACGCCCGTCCGCCTGGTAGCCGTCCGGCAGGCAATAGCTGCAGCGGTAGTTGCACGCCTCGGTCAGGGAGAGGCGCAGATAGGGGAACGACCGCCCAAAACGGTCGACCAGGGCAGCCATGTTGTCGCTCCATTCCGGGACCAGGGAGGCCGGCCCGTTTCCAGTCCGACCCGGTGGCCCGCGAAGGCCACGGCCCGGGCGCCATATCCGTGGAATCCTTCGGACACAGGCAGCCGGGCTTGGAGTGCCACGGGGCCAAGGCCCCGCTTGCGGACAGCATAGCGCGCCCGCCGCGCAACGTCGCCGCCCGTTCAGGCCGGCGGGTGCGTATGCGACACTGCGCGGATGCTTCCCGTCCTCATCGCGATCGTTCTCTACCTGGCGGCCGCCGGCCTGCTGGTGCGCGGAATCCGGCGCGGCCAGTGGGGCCACGCCTGGCCGGTCGCGGCGACTGGCGCGATGCTGGCGCATGCGATCGAGCACGTGCTGGCCTGGCGTGGAATCGGCGGCGCGGACATGCATTTCTTCGCGGCCATCTCGCTGGTGACCCTGGGCATGGCAGCGCTGACCACCGCCGTCGGCATCCGTGGGCGGCGCATGGGCACGCTCGGCGTGGTGGTCTTCCCCATCGCCGCGCTTGCGCTCCTCGGCAACCATCTCCACGGCCACATCCCGCCCGAGCCGCTGGACTGGCGCCTGCAGCTGCACGCCTGGCTGGCACTCCTCGCCTACGCCACCCTGGGCGTGGCCGCGTTGCTGGCGGTGATGCTGTGGCTGCAGGAGCGCGCGCTCAGCCGTCGCGAGATCCACGGCTGGCTGCGCGCCCTGCCGCCGCTGGTCGAACTCGAGACCCTGCTGTTCCGCACCATCGCCACCGGCTTCGTGCTGCTCGGCGCCACCCTCCTCACCGGCGTGCTGTTCGTCGAGGACCTGCTGGCACAGCACCTGCTGCACAAGACCGTGCTGAGCGGGCTGTCGTGGCTGGTGTTCGGCGTGCTGCTGATGGGCCGGTGGCGGTTCGGCTGGCGCGGGCGAAAGGCGGTGCACTGGACGCTGGCGGCGATGGCGCTGCTGGTGCTGGCCTTCTTCGGCAGCAAGTTCGTGCTGGAGCTGGTGCTGCAGCGGGTCTGAAGACCCTCAGCCTGCGGCGTCGATGGCGTCGGCCAGGCGCTCCACGCCCACCACTTCAAGATCCTTGTAACGCCCGGCTTTCGGCGCATTCGCCCTGGCCACGATGGCGCGCCTGAAACCATGGGTGGCGGCCTCCTTCAGCCGCTCTTCGCCGTTGGGCACCGGACGGATCTCGCCCGACAGCCCGACCTCGCCGAAGGCGATCGTCTTCTCCGCCAGCGGCCGGTCCTGGAGCGACGACAACACAGCCAGCAGCACTGGAAGGTCGACCGCGGTCTCCTGCACGCGGATGCCACCGACCACGTTGACGAACACGTCCTGGTCGCCCACCGCGATGCCGCCATGCCGGTGCAGCACCGCCAGCAGCATCGCCAGCCGGTTCTGTTCCATGCCCACCGCCACCCGCCGCGGGTTGGACAGCGGCGATGAATCAACCAGGGCCTGGACCTCGACCAGCAGCGGGCGCGTGCCCTCGCGGGTCACCATCACGCAGCTGCCGGGCTGGCGCGTGCCGCCGGAAAGGAAGATCGCCGACGGATTGGGCACTTCCTTCAGGCCCTTGTCGCCCATCGCGAACACGCCGAGTTCGTTGACCGCGCCGAAACGGTTCTTGAACGCGCGCAACACCCGGAAGCGGCTGCCGGAATCGCCTTCGAAGTACAGCACCGCATCGACCATGTGCTCGAGCACGCGCGGGCCGGCGATGCCGCCCTCCTTGGTGACGTGCCCGACCAGGAACACCGCGGTGCCGGTCTCCTTGGCGTAGCGCACCAGGCGCGCGGCGGATTCGCGCACCTGGCTGACCGAACCAGGCGCCGCGGTGAGGGTCTCGGTCCACAAGGTCTGCACGGAGTCGGCCACGATCAAGCGCGGGCGCAGCTTGGCGGCATGGCCGAGGATGTGCTCCACGCAGGTCTCGGCCAGCGCGTTCACGCCCTCGAGCGGCAGGCCCAGGCGGGTGCCGCGGCCGGCGACCTGCGCCAGCGACTCTTCGCCGGTCACGTACAGGCCCGGGAGCGTGGACGCCATGCTGGCCATGGCCTGCAGCAGCAGGGTGGACTTGCCGATGCCGGGGTCGCCGCCCACCAGAACGACGGCGCCCTCGACCAGCCCGCCGCCCAGCACGCGGTCGAATTCGCCGATGCCGGTGGACACGCGCTGGTCGTCGACCTGCATGACGTCCTTCAGCGGCGTGACCTTCGGCGCCTCGGCCTTGCCCGCCCAGCCGCCGCGCCGCGCGGGGCCGGCGGCTTTTGACGAGGCGGCGGACTCCAGAACGATCTCGGACAGCGTGTCCCAGGCCCCGCAGGCGCCGCACTGGCCCTGCCACTTGCTGGAGTCGGCGCCGCATTCTGTGCAGACGTAGGCCGTCCGTGCCTTGGCCATGGATGGATTCCGTGTGGAAGGCGCTCAGGATAGCGGCGCGGCGTCGCGCCGCGCGAGACGCCGCGCCCGGCCCGGGGCAAGCCGGGGTGGATGACCGCTGCCCGCCCGGCTTGGCGTTGTCAATCAACGGCGCCCCCGTATGCACGGCAGCCGCGCCGAGGAGACTCCGCTTGATACTCGACTATCTTGATCCTTCGGCGCCCAGCGACTACCGGAGCGACCTCTGCATCATCGGCGCGGGACCGGCCGGCCTGGCGGTCGCCAGCGCCTTCGCCAACAGCCGCTTCACCGTCTGCCTGCTCGAAAGCGGGGGCATGGAAAGCGAACCCGACGCACAGGCGCTGAGCGAAGGCGAATCCGTGGGCTCCTCCCGGCTCGACCCGCACCTGTGCCGGCTGCGCGCGCTGGGTGGCAGCTGCCGGCTCTGGGGCGGAGGCTGCGTGCCGCTGACGCGCCTTGACCTCGCGCCGCGCGACTGGGTGCCCCGCAGCGGCTGGCCGATCGGCTTCGACGAGCTCGCCACCTGGTGCAGCCACGCACGCTCCGAGCTCCGCATCGACCCGCGCCACGGCATCGGCGACGGCAGCTTCGGCAATGCGCACTTCCCGCATGCGCTGCCGCTGCTGGAGGAATACGCGGTGGATCGCGTATGCATCGAGAGCCCGGTCTTCTTCCAGGCCGATTACCGGCCGCTGCTCGAAAAATCGGACAACATCACCCTGCTGCTGCACGCCAACCTGATGGAGCTCGCGGCCACGCCAGGCGCAGGGCGCGTGCAGGAGGCGCGCATCGGCAGCCTGGACGGCCGTCGCGGCACCGTGCACGCGCGCCACTACGTGCTCGCGGCCGGCGGCATCGAGAACGCGCGCCTGCTGCTGCTTTCCGATGGCGCGCACCCGCACGGCCTGGGCAATGCCCACGACCAGGTGGGCCGCCACTTCATGGATCATCCGCGGTGCCTCGCCGGACAGGTGCTTGGAGGCAACCTGGACATGCTGCTGCGCCCCTACGACCGCGAGGGCCAGCGCGAGTCGCGCCCGCTCTATCGCGAGCTCGCGCTGGCCGACAGCGCCCAGCGCCGCCTGCGCCTGCTCAACGCCCGCGCCCGGCCGCTGCCGGTGCTCGACTCCGCGCCCGCCGGGCTGCAGGCACTGCGCGACCTGCGCGCCAGCTTCCGCACGCCGCCGGCCAATGACGACAGGGGAGTCGAAGAAGGAGTACAGAGCTCCCTGGCCTCTGGCCTCGCGGGCACGCACCCGACCGCGCCACCGGCCGCGGGCGGAGCCCGGCGGGCGCGCCTGGCGCTGCGCATGGGCATGAACGCCGGTCACGTGGCGGGTGCCGTCGCCCGCAAGCTGCGGCATCGTCCCGTCGACCGCGTCAGGTCCGTGGACCTGATGGCCTATTTCGAGCAGGCGCCCAACCCCGAGAGCCGGATCACGCTCGGCGAGTCACGCGACGCACTGGGGCTGCGCAAGGTCCGCGTGGACTGGCGCTTCACCGATTTCGACTACGCGTCGTTCCGCACCAGTGCAGGCCTGCTCGGCAGCGAGGCCGCTCGCTGCTGCGGCGGCCGCTTCCAGTCCGCGCCCTGGATCGCCGACACGACGCTGAGCCCCGACCTCGTGGGCACGGCCCACCACATCGGCACCACCCGCATGTCCGACCGGCCCGGCGACGGTGTGGTCGACCGCGATTGCAAGGTCCACGGCGTTGAAAACCTGCATGTCGCCGGAAGCTCGGTGTTTCCAACAGGTGGCTGGGCCTTCCCGACGTTCACGATCGTGGCCCTGGCGATGCGCCTGGCCGACCGCCTGCGCACCGGCCTGGAGGTCGGGGGGCCTGTGATGCTTTGACCGCGGCGCGGGCGCACCCCTACAATGTGCGGCCCCGCCGGAATAGCTCAGTTGGTAGAGCGGCGCATTCGTAATGCGTAGGTCGTAGGTTCGATTCCTATTTCCGGCACCAGCATCAGGAGAAAGGCCGCCCCCGGGCGGCCTTTTTCTTTCCGGCATCCGGCGGACAGGCGCGCGCCTCAGTCCACCAGGCGCAGCCGCAGCTCCTTGGGCAGGGCGAACACCATGTTTTCGCGCTCGCCGGCGAGCTCGCTCACGCTGTCGGCGCCGAGCCCGCGCAGCCGGGCCAACACGCCTTCCACCAGCACGTCGGGAGCCGAAGCGCCGGCGGTCACGCCCACGTGGCGGCGGCCAAGCACCCATGCCGGGTCGATCTCGTCGGCACCGTCGATCAGGTAGGCCTCGACGCCGTCGCGCTCCGCAAGCTCCCGCAGCCGGTTGGAGTTCGAGCTGTTGGGCGAGCCCACCACCAGCACCAGGTCGCACCTGGTCGCCAGGAGGCGCACCGCGTCCTGGCGGTTCTGGGTGGCGTAGCAGATGTCGTCGTTCTTCGGGCCCTGGAGCGCCGGGAAGCGCGCCCGCAGGGCCTCGATCACGCCGCGCGTGTCATCGACCGAGAGCGTGGTCTGGGTGGTGTAGGCCAGGTTCTCCTGCTGCGCGACCTGCAGCGCCTCGACGTCGTCCACGTCTTCGACAAGGTAGATGGATCCGGTACCGCGCTCGCGGCTCCACTGTCCCATCGTGCCTTCGACCTCGGGGTGCCCGGCATGGCCGATCAGCACCACGTCGCGGCCGGCGCGACAGTGGCGCGCGACCTCGAAATGCACCTTGGTCACCAGCGGGCAGGTCGCGTCGAAGACCTTCAGCCCGCGCCTGTCGGCTTCCTGGCGCACCGCCTGCGACACGCCGTGGGCGCTGAAAATCACCGTGTTGCCGTCGGGCACCTCGTCGAGCTCCTCGACGAAGATCGCCCCGCGCTCCTTGAGGTCGTCGACCACGTAGCGGTTGTGCACGACTTCGTGGCGCACGTAGATCGGCGCCCCCAGCGTCTCGATCGCGCGCTTGACGATCTCGATCGCGCGGTCGACGCCGGCGCAGAAGCCGCGGGGGTTGGCGAGCAGGATATCCATGCCGCCATTCTACCCCTGCCCCGATGGGAGCGCTCCTGCCCTCGCGGGCGTGGCCTTCCGCTGGAGCGGGAGCTGGAGCGGCCGTCCGCTTTTGTGGGAGCGGCTATAGCCGCGATGGCGTGGTGCCCCGATCGCGGCTATAGCCGCTCCCACAAACAGCTGTCCTACAGGGTTTCGGGCTTCTTCGGGGCGAAAATTCCGAACAGGGCAATCCCGATGGCGCCACCAACGATGGCGGCATCGGCGATGTTGAAGGCCGGCCAGTAGTGCTCGCGCCAGTGCCACTGGATGAAGTCGATCACGTGCCCGTGCAGCAGGCGGTCGATCACGTTGCCGATGGCACCGCCGATCACCAGCGCGAACGGCAGCGCCGTGCGCCAGTCCGCGCGCGGCGTGCGTGCCAGCCAGACGCCCAGCAGGCCGCTGATGCCGAAGGCGAGCACGGTGAAGAACCACTTCTGCCAGCCGCCGGCATCGGACAGGAAGCTGAAGGCGGCGCCCGTGTTGTAGGTGCGGTACCAGTTCCAGAAGCCCTCGACCACGGGGATCGCGGTGTACTCCGGCAGGCTGGTCAACACCCACTGCTTGCTGAGCTGGTCGAGCACCAGCACCACCAGGGAAACGACCAGCCACGGCAATGCGTTGGGCTTCGGCTTCAGAACCACAGGCGATCCTCCCCCGGGCCTTCGACGTTCGACACGCAGCGCGTGCACAGCTGCGGATGGGCCGCGACCTTGCCGACGTCGCCGCGGCGCTGCCAGCAGCGCACGCACTTGGGCTTGTCGGTGGGCACGGCCGCCACCGCGACTTCGCCGGCGTCGTCATCGGCCACCAGGGCCACGTCGCCGCTGATGAACAAGAAACGCAGTTCGTCGAGCAGGCCCGACAGGCGGTTCTGGTCGGCCACGCCGCAGGTCAGGGTGATCTCGGCGTCAAGCGCCGCACCGATCGCGCCGCTGGCGCGCATCGGCTCCAGCACCCTGGACACCTGCTCGCGCAGGCGCAGCAGCTCGTCGAACTCGCGCGCGGACAGCGCTGCATCGTCGGTGAGCGGAGCCAGGCCTTCGTACCAGGTGGCGAACAGCACGTTGCCTTCGCGATCGCCCGGCAGGTAGCCCCACATCTCGTCGGCGGTGAAGGCCAGGATTGGGGCGATCCAGCGCACGAAGGCCTCGGCCATGTGGTACATCGCCGTCTGCGCGCTGCGCCGGCCGCGCGAGTCCTCGCGCATGGTGTAGAGCCGGTCCTTGGTCACGTCGAGATAGAGCGAACCGAGATCGACGCTGCAGAAGTTCATCAGCAGCTGCACCACCTCGGCGAAGTCGTAGCGCGCACAGGCATCGACGATCTTCTGCTGCACACCGTGGGCGCGATGCACGATCCAGCGGTCGAGCGCGACCATGTCGGCCGACGCCACCACGTCCACCGCGGGGTCGAAACCGTGCAAGTTGCCGAGCAGGAAGCGCGCGGTGTTGCGGATGCGGCGGTAGGCGTCGGCGTTGCGCTTGAGGATCTCCTTCGACAGCGACATCTCGTTCGAATAGTCGGCCGACGCGATCCACAGGCGCAGGATGTCCGCGCCGAGCGTCTTCATGATTTCCTGAGGCTCGATGCCGTTGCCGAGCGACTTCGACATCTTGCGGCCGTGCTCGTCCACGGTGAAGCCGTGGGTCAGGCACTGCCGGTACGGTGCGGCACCATCGATCGCGATACCGGTCAGGAGCGAGGACTGGAACCAGCCGCGATGCTGGTCGGAGCCTTCCAGGTACAGGTCGGCCGGCTTGCCGATGCCGCGCGCCGCCAGCACGCACTCGTGGGTGACGCCGGAGTCGAACCAGACGTCGAGGATGTCGGTGACCTTGTCGTAGTCGGCGGCCTCGTCGCCAAGCAACTGCGCCGGATCAAGCGCGAACCAAGCATCGATGCCGCCCCGCTCCACCAGGTCGGCCGCGGCGCGCATCAGCTCGCTGGAGCGCGGATGCGGCTCGCCACTTTCCCGGTGCACGAACAGCGCGATCGGCACGCCCCAGGTGCGCTGGCGCGAGATCGTCCAGTCCGGGCGACCCTCGACCATGCCGGCGATGCGCGCTTCGCCCCAGCCGGGGAACCACTCGACGCCGTCGATCGCGGCCAGCGCGTCGCGGCGCAAGCCGGCCTTGTCCATCGAGATGAACCACTGCGGCGTGGCACGGAACGCCACCGGCGTGCGATGGCGCCAGCAGTGCGGATAGCTGTGTTCGATCTTCGAATGCGCCAGCAGCGCGCCGCTCGCGCGCAGCGCCTCGACGATGGCGTCGTTGGCCTTCCAGATATGGGTGCCGGCCAGCTCCGTCCCGTTCGCCGCGGGCGTCGACGGCAGGTACACGCCACGCCCGTCGACGGGGTTCATCTGCGCCGCGGTGTAGCGGTCGACGATGCCGTACGCGCGCGCGGCCGTGAAGTCCTCCTGGCCGTGGCCCGGCGCGGTGTGCACGGCGCCGGTGCCGTCATCGTCGGTCACGTGGTCGCCCAGGATCACCGGGATATCGCGTTCGGCGTAGAACGGATGCGCGAACAGCAGGCCGTCCAGCGCGGCGCCCTTGGCATGGCCGTGGACCACCGCCTCGCCTTCGACCCCGTAGCGTGCCAGGACCTTCGAGGCCAGCGACGCGGCCACCACCAGCCAGCGGGCACGCCCGTCGTGCGCGGGCCCCTCGACCAGCGCGTACTCGATGTCCGCGCCGAGCGACACCGCGAGCGACGCCGGCAGCGTCCACGGCGTGGTGGTCCAGATCGGCAGCGCGACCTCGACGCCGTCGGGCAGCACTGCGCCAAAGACCCGCGCCACCGCGCCGGACTCACGCGCCGCATAGGCCACGTCCACCGCCGGGGACACCTTGTCCTGGTACTCGATCTCGGCCTCGGCCAGCGCCGAGCCGCAGTCGAAACACCAGTACACCGGCTTCGCGCCGCGCACCAGGTGGCCGTTGTCGATCACCTTCGCCAGCGCGCGCATCTCGTTGGCTTCGTACGCCGGGTCGAGCGTGAGGTAGGGATCGTCCCACTCGCCGAGCACGCCCAGTCGCTTGAAGTCGGCCTTCTGCAGCTCGACCTGCGCCAGCGCGTATTCGCGGCAGGCCTGGCGGAACGCCGCGGCGTCGAGCTTCGCGCCAACCCGGCCGTGCTTCTTCTCGATCGCGATCTCGATCGGCAGGCCGTGGCAGTCCCAGCCCGGGACATAGGGCGCGTCGAAGCCGGCGACCGTCTTGGAACGGACGATGATGTCCTTCAGGATCTTGTTGACCGCATGCCCCAGGTGGATGGCGCCGTTCGCATACGGCGGGCCGTCGTGCAGGACGAAGCGCGGCCGGCCCGCGGCATGCTCGCGCAGGCGGGCATACAGCCCGTCCGCCTCCCAGCGCGCCAGGGTCGCCGGCTCCCGCTTCGGCAGGTCGCCGCGCATCGGGAAGGCGGTCTCGGGCAGGAGGATGGTGGGCTTGTAGCGCTGGCTGTCGTCGGTCACGCGGTCGCTCGCTGCGGGGTATGCATCAGAATGTGGCGCGCCTGGGCGGCGTCGCGGTCCATCTGCGCGACCAGGGTCGGCAGGTCGGGGTACTTCTCTTCGTCGCGCAGGCGCGCGACGAATTCAACTTCGATGCGGCGACCGTACAGGTCGCCGTCGAAATCGAACAGGTGGGCTTCCAGCAGCGGCTCGATGCCGTCCACCGTGGGCCGCGTGCCGAAGCTCGACACCGACGGCCAGGGCGCGTCGCCGACGCCGTGCACGCGGGTGGCGAAGATGCCCTGCAGCGCCGGCACCCTGCCGCCGAAGCGCAGGTTGGCGGTCGGGAAGCCGAGCGTGCGCCCGAGCTGGCGGCCGCGCACCACGCGCCCGCCGATGGCATACGGCCGCCCGAGCAGGCGCGCGGCGGCTGCGAAGTCGCCTTCCGACAGCGCGGCGCGGATGCGGGTGCTCGACACGCGACCGCCGTCGAGCTGCACGGGCTCGATTTCGCCGGCCTCGAAGCCGAGGCGCGCGCCGGAATCGCGCAGGGTGCCCAGGTCGCCGGCGCGGCGGCTGCCGTAGCGGAAGCCGGGACCGACCCAGACCTCGCGCGCGCGCAGCCGCCCGGCGAGCACGCGTTCGGCGAACACATCCGGCGGCATCGCCGCGAATGCGCGGTCGAAGCGCAGCAGCCCGACCAGGCCGGCCCCCTGCCCGCACAGCCCCTCGACGCGCGCGCGCGGCAGCATCAGGCGTGGCGGCGGCGCGTCGGGTGCGAAGAACTCTCGCGGCAGCGGTTCGAAGCTCAGCGGCACCAGCGGCAGGCCCAGCGCGCGGGCGCGGGCGGCCGCATGGCCCACCAGCGCCCGGTGGCCCAGGTGCAGGCCGTCGAAGGCGCCGATGCAGGCCACGCTGCCTTCGGGGCACAGGGGCCCGCCGTCGACGTCGCGGAACAGCTGCTTCATGGAATCCAGGATGGTTTGCCGCGGCCGCCGGCGGCGGCGCGCCCGACCGGAGTCGGTCGGCAAGTATAGCGGCGGCGCGGTGGGGGCAGGCCCCGCACCGGGCGCCCGGAGATCAGTGGCGCAGGTCGCGCGGGCGCAGGCCGACCGCCAGCAGCGCGGCGCCATATGCCAGGGCGCCGGCCGCCACCACCGCGACAAGCAGCAGGGCCCGCAGCAGCAGGCTCTCGATCGCGGTCCAGTCGCCCACCCAGCCGCTCAACGCCAGCACCGCCGCAGCCATCACCCCGCAGGCCACGGCCAGGCGCAGCCAGAAACGTCCCCAGCCCGGCTGTGGCCGCATCAGGCCGGCGCGCTTGAGGTAGCGCCAGAGCAGCCACGCATTCAGGATGCCGGCCAGGCCGGTGGCAAGGGCGATGCCGACGTGCGCGCCCTGCACCTCCCAAAGCCAGAGCGGCGTGGTGAAGGCGATGGTCATCAGCACGTTGGCGATCACGGTGATGATGGCCGCGCGCATCGGCGTCTTCGTGTCCTGGCGCGCGAAGAACGCGGGCGCCAGCACCTTGGTCAGCATGAAGGCCGGGATGCCGACGCTCATCGCCGACAGGCTGATCGCCGCCATCCGGGTGTCGTGCGCCGTGAAGCGCCCGCCCTGGTAGACCACCGCGGTCAGCGGTTCGGCGAGCAGGAGCAGGCCGACCGCGGCGGGCACGCCGCCGAGCAGTGCCATGCGCAGCGCCCAGTCGAGCGTCGCGCCATAGCCCTCGCTGTCGGCCGCGGCGTGGCGGCGGGAGAGGTGCGGCAGGATCACGGTGCCGATGGCGACGCCGAACAGCCCCAGCGGAAACTCCACCAGGCGGTCGGACAGGTACAGCCAGGTCTGGCTGCCGGTCACCAGCAGCGACGCGAAGATCGTGCCTACCAGCAGGTTCAGCTGCGCGACCGACGACGAGAACAGCGTGGGCACCATCAGCTTCGCCACCCGGCGCACGTCGGGGTGGCGGAACCCGGGCGAGAACCGCGGCCGCAGCCCGAGCCGCCCCAGCGCCGGCCACAGCACGGCCAGCTGCAGCACGCCCGCCACCAGCACGCCCCAGGCAAGCGCCTTGACCGGCTCGGCGAACCAGCGCGATACCCAGACGATGGCGACGATCATCACCAGGTTGTGCAGCACCGGCGTCACCGCCGGCAGCGCGAAGCGCCCGAAGCTGTTCAGCACCGAGGCCACGAGCGCCATCAGCGAGATGAACACCAGGTAGGGGAAGGTGATGCGCAGCATGTCCGCGATCAGGGCCAGCTTTTCCGGATCGTCGAGGGCCCCGGGCGCGAACATGCGCGCGATCAGCGGGGCGGCGAGCATGCCGACCGCGGCGAACACGAGTACCACCGCGAGCAATGCTCCGGCCATGGCATCGACGAAGGACTTGAGTGCCTGCGGGTCGTCGCGCTCGCGCAACTCGTTCAGCACCGGCACGAAGGCCATCTGCATCGAGCCTTCGGCGAAGATGCGGCGCAGGTAGTTGGGGATCCGATAGGCGATCACGAACGCGTCCATCGCCACCGAAACGCCGAACACGCGCGACTGCAGGGCGTCGCGCAGGAAGCCGGCGATGCGCGACAGCAGGGTCATGGCGCTGAACACGGCGGTGGAGCGCAGCAGCCCGCCTCCGCGGCGGCCGCCGCCGGCAGGGCTCGCGCCAGGCGTGCCCGGAGACCCGGCGGCGGGCATCGACGCGGCCGGATCCAGCCCGGCCGCAGGCACGCCCGGGGCCGCCACGGCCACGTTGCCCCTTGCCTCGTGGCCGTCCTGCACGGCCCCGCTCATGCCAGCCACCGCCGGCGAGGCGCATTCTTGACGCAAGCTCCTGATTCCCCCATAATTTCCTGCTCGCTCGACCCGAATTCCGTCTTTACACCCGTTCCCAGGATCCCATTGTGGCCAACATCAAGTCCTCCAAGAAGCGCGCCAAGCAGGCTGTCGTGCGCAACCTGCGCAACAACAGCCAGCGTTCGCAGCTGCGCACCGCCGTCAAGAAAGTGCTGAAGGCACTCGAAGCCAACGACGCCACCGCCGCGCAGGAAGCCTTCACCGCCGCGCAGCCGCTGCTCGACCGCTTCAGCGCCCGCGGCCTGATCCACCGCAACAAGGCCGCCCGCCACAAGAGCCGCCTGACCGCCCGCATCAAGGCGATCGCCAGCGCCGCCTGAGGCGAACCGCAGCGCGGTGGAAGAAAGCCCGGCTCCGGCCGGGCTTTTTGCGTGCGTCGCCAGGGAGGCGTTTCTGGCCACGGATTGGCGCGCATGCACGCGGACTGAGCAAAGGCAGGGCGAACTGCTCTGCTTCTGATCCGTGGTCATCCGCGTAGATCCGTGGCTGAAAGCTGCTTTTGCCACCGCGCCCGCCTCAACCCCCGGCGGCATCTGCCGCGTCTGCCGCATCGGCGGCGTCGCGGGCCTGCTCGTCGAGGAAGGCCTGCACCTTCAGCATGACCTCGCGGGTGCCCTCGCGGGCGAGGCCCGAAACGACGAACCACGGGCCGGTCCAGCCCAGGTCGGCAACCACCCGTTCGGCAAGTGCGCGCGAGTCCTCGGGCGGCAGCAGGTCGGCCTTGTTGAACAGCAGCCAGCGCGGCTTGTCCATCAGGCCTGCGTCGAACTTCCCGAGCTCGTGCTCGATCGCGCGCACCTGGTCGGCGGCGTCGGAGCCGTCCAGCGGCTCGACCTCGACCAGGTGCAGCAGCAACCCGGTGCGCTGGATGTGGCGCAGGAACAGCGCGCCCAGGCCGGCACCGTCGGCGGCGCCCTCGATCAGGCCCGGGATGTCCGCGATGACGAAGCTGCGCGCAGGCTCCACGCTGACCACGCCGAGGTTCGGGTACAGCGTCGTGAACGGATAGTCCGCCACCTTCGGCGTGGCCGCCGACACGGCACGGACCAGGGTGGACTTGCCGGCGTTCGGGAAGCCAAGCAGGCCGACGTCGGCCAGCAGCTTCAGCTCCAGCCGCAGCTCGCGCTGCTCGCCCTCCTCGCCCGGCGTGGCCTTGCGCGGCGCGCGGTTGACCGACGTCTTGAAGTGGATGTTGCCCAGCCCGCCCTTGCCACCGCGGGCAACCAGCAGGCGGTCGCCGTCGCCGACCAGGTCGCCGATCACCTCGTCGGTGTTGATGTTCAACACCTGGGTGCCGACCGGCACCATGATCACCGTGTCCTCGCCGCCCTTGCCATAGCGCTGCTGGCCCATGCCGTCCTCGCCGCGACGGGCGCGGAACGTCCGCTGGTGGCGGAAGTCGACCAGAGTGTTGAGGTTGCGGGTGGCCTCGAGCCAGACGTCGCCGCCGTTGCCGCCATCGCCGCCATCGGGACCGCCGAGCGGGATGTACTTCTCGCGCCGGAAGCCCACGCAGCCGTTGCCGCCATTGCCGGCGGTAACGGTGATTTCGACTTCGTCGACGAGTTTCATGGCGATGGATCCAGGCTGTGGCGGGACCGGGCCGGGGGGCCGCGGCGGGTGACCGGAAGTCTAGCGGGTGCCGGCGCGGGCGCCGGAAACGAAAAGCCCCGCCGGAGCGGGGCCTTCGCGGAGCGTGGTGCCGGGCTCAGGCCTCGGCCACCACGTTCACGGTGCGGCGCTTCTTCGGGCCCTTGGTCGTGAACTCGACTTTGCCGTCGATCAGCGCGAACAGGGTGTGGTCGCGGCCGAGGCCGACGCCCGAACCCGGGTGGAACTGGGTGCCGCGCTGGCGGACGATGATGTTGCCGGCATCGATCGCCTGGCCACCATAGATCTTCACGCCGAGGTACTTCGGGTTGGAGTCGCGGCCGTTGCGCGAGGAACCTACGCCTTTTTTATGTGCCATGGCTGCGTCTCCTTACTTCTTGTCGCCGGAATCAGCGATCCCGGTGATCTCGATTTCGGTGTAGTGCTGCCGGTGGCCCATCTGCTTGCGATGGTGCTTGCGGCGGCGGAACTTCACGATGCGCACCTTGTCGGCGCGGCCGTGGGCCTTGACGGTGGCGGTGACGGTCGCGCCCTTGAGCGCGTCGCCGACCTTGATGCCCTCGCCGTCACCCAACATGAGCACGTTGTCGAACGTGATCTCGTTGCCGGCTTCGACGTCCAGCAGCTCGACGCGGAGCGTCTCGCCTTGCATCACGCGGTATTGCTTCCCGCCTGTTACCAGGACTGCGTACATGACCAAGCTTCCTATGTAGTTATTGTGGTCGCCTGCCTCCCTTGGGGGTAGACAGGAGCGGAATTGTAATTGGAACGCGGCTTTCGGGTCAAACCAGGCTGAATGAGGGCTATACGGTTGCGCATCGCCCCCTGCATCCGGTAGGTTCGAACGGTCGGACGGGCCACAGGGGACCATCCGCTGCAAGGACAGCTACAGGCGTCCGTTGTCGCGCATTGCAAGCGCGCACGGCGCGGGATCATCTCTTTCCACGGAGAGCCTCTGTACGTGCATTGTTCCACCTGTATCAGCAACGCGACGCAAGGCCACCCCGGCTCCCGGTCGACTGGCGCGCTCGCGCGCCGCATCGCCCCGCCCGTCGCCCACGGCCTGCGTGCAACCAGCTCGAGGCACCGCGCCCTGCGCCCGTGCCCGCGCATTTCCATATCCGGATTCCGCCCGCCCGCTGGCCGTCGACCCCTGGTCGCGCCGCGGACGCGCGCACAGCTTCCACTGAAGTAGCGACAGCGACTGCGTGGATGGGGCCGACGCCATAGATGCGCCGGATCGACGAAAGGAGAGAGGAACGAAATGACCAGCACGACTTGGAACACCACAACAACCGCGCTCGCGGTGGCGATCACCGCCGCCCTTGTCGCGGGGCCGTCCTATGCGGCACTGAAGATGCCGACTGCCAGCAAGCCCGCGCAGACGCAGAAGAAGAGCGCCGTCAAGGCCCCTCTGTTCGCCAAGCCCGCCCACCCCTACGGAATGAACCTGAAGGCGCCGGCGGACACCGAGTACGATTCATTCATCGTCAGCTTCCAGAAGGGCGCCAAGCCCGCGGCGAACCTGCAGCGCCAGCTCGACTCCGTCGGCAAGCTGCTCGGCACCCGCATCGCGATCCAGCGCACCACCGGCACGGGGGCGCAGGTCATCCGGACCGGACGCACCATCGACGTCGTCGAACGCAAGCAGCTTGAAGCCGCGCTGATGGAAAACCCGGCGATCCGCGCCGTCGAGCCCAACGGCCGCATGTACCGCATGCTCGAGCCGAACGACCCGCTGTTCGCACAGCAGTGGCATTACGAAGGCGACGGCATGGGCATCAATGCCACCGAAGCCTGGGATACCGTCGACGGCACCGGCTACATCGTCGCGGTGCTCGATACGGGACAGGTCGATCACGCCGACCTGGCTGGCCAGTTCATCGCAGGCTATGACTTCATTTCCGACCCCGCCAACGCGCGTGACAGCGATGCCCGCGACCCGGATCCGAACGACGAGGGCGACTGGGACAGCAAGTACGACAGCAGCTGGCACGGCACCCACGTGGCCGGCACCATCGCCGCGCTGACCGACAACGGCGTCGGCGTCGCGGGCGTTGCCCACGGCGCCAAGGTCCAGCATGTCCGCGTCCTGGGCAATGCGGGCGGCAGCTTCGAGGACATCAACGACGCCATCGTCTGGGCCTCGGGCGGCAGCGTTCCTGGCGTTCCCGACAACACCACGCCGGCGCACGTCATCAACCTCAGCCTGGGCGGCGCGATCGCCTGCCCGACGGACATGCAGGATGCGATCGATATCGCCGTCGCGAACGGCACCTCCGTGGTCGTGGCGGCGGGCAACTCGAGCTCGGACATCGCCAACTACGCTCCGGCGGGCTGCAACGGCGTGATCGTGGTCGCGGGCACGGGTCCCGACAACACGCGTTATGCCGCCACCAACCACGGCGTGGGCATCAGCGTCGCGGCTCCGGCCGGCAGCGGCGTCATGCCCAACGAGGACCAGGTCCTGTCGACGTTGAACAGCGGTGCGACCGTCCAGGAAGACGACGCCTATGCCTGGTACGCCGGCACGTCCATGGCAACGCCGCACGTGGCCGCCACGGCCGCGCTGATGATGGAGGCAGCGGGCGAGTGGCTGCCGCCGGACGAAGTCAAGACGATGCTGCGCAACACCGGCTATGCCGCCAACGGCCTGGTCACCGACTGCGACACCAGCTCGCGCTGGTGCGCCAGCCTGATCGACGCCGGCCGCGCGGTTGCCGTGGCATCCAGCGCCGAGGAACTCCCGGCAGACCCGCCGCCGCCGCCGGCCCCGCCGCCGCCGACCGACCTCGAGAACGGCGTCCCCGTCGAGCTGGAATCGATGGGCCAGGGTAACGAGAAGTTCTTCGTGCTCGACGTACCGGAGGACATGGGCTCGGTGGTGTTCAACCTGACCCCGGGCACCGGGGCGACCGGTGACTCGGACATCTACGTCCGCTACGGCGCGGCGCCGACCAACTCGCTGTACGACTGCCGTCCGTGGACGGGTGGCGTGGTCGCCGAAACGTGTGAGTTCACCGCCCCCGAAGCGGGTGAATGGCACGTCAGGGTCGTCTCCTACAGCGCGTCCAACGGCTATTCCGTGATGGGCACGTACGACGACACGCCGATCGTGGTGGACCCGCCCACCGAGCTCGAGAACGGCGTCACCGTGACTGGCATCGACGTGGATGCCGGCGAGGAGGTGTTCTACGTCATCGACCTTCCGGAGGGCGCCACCAATCTGGAAGTGCTGATGGACGGCCCCAACGGTGACACCGACCTCTACGTGAGGCACGCCGAGCTGCCGACGGATACCCTCTATGACTGCCGTCCGTACCTCTTCGGCAGCATCGAGGACTGCCTGATCGAGGCTCCCGCCGCCGGCGAGTGGTTCATCCGCATCGACGGCTACGAGTCGGCCACGGGCATTTCGCTGACCGCCAGCTTCGACATCGGAGACGTTGGCGATGCACCAGCAGGCCTGATGGCCCGCCAGGTGTTCCCGCTGCGTGGCCAGCGCATCCGCGTGCCGCTGGCGTGGACCGGTGGCGAAGGTGAGCAGGTCGACGTGCTGTTCAATGGCGAAGTGGCTGCCACTTCGAGCAACACCGGCGCGTTCGTGCACACCTTCACCGCGGAGTCGACGGGCCCCGGCTCGGCGACCTACCAGGTCTGCAACGCCGGCACCAACGTGTGCTCGGAGACCATCACGGTGAACTACACCGCGCGTCGCTGATACAGGTCGCAAGGTGACATGGAGGGGCCCGGTTCGCCGGGCCCCTTTTCTTTCGCCCGTCTACCGGGATCTGGAAATCCGGCGGTTTGCCCCCATCCAAGGGGCTCGGTAGGCTGGCTGATCGCCCACCCTCTCCCTTTCCCCCGGACGACCCGATGGCGCTCGACCTCATCCGCATCCGCGGAGCACGTACCCACAATCTCAAGGACATCAGCCTCGACCTGCCGCGCGACCGCCTGATCGTCGTCACCGGCCTGTCCGGGTCCGGCAAGTCCTCGCTCGCGTTCGACACGATCTACGCCGAGGGCCAGCGCCGCTACGTCGAGTCGCTGTCGGCCTATGCGCGCCAGTTCCTGAGCGTGATGGACAAGCCCGACATCGACCACATCGAAGGCCTGTCGCCGGCGATCGCCATCGAACAGAAGTCGACCTCGCACAACCCGCGCTCGACGGTCGGCACGATCACCGAGATCTACGACTACCTGCGCCTGCTCTACGCCCGCGTGGGCCAGCCGCGCTGCCCGGACCACCAGTACCCGCTGGAGGCGCAGACCGTCAGCCAGATGGTCGACCAGGTGATGGCGCTGGCCAACGATCCGGCGAACGCCGAGCGACGATGGATGCTGCTGGCGCCGGTCGTGCGCGAGCGCAAGGGCGAGCACGCCCAGGTGTTCGAACAGCTGCGCGCGCAGGGCTACGTGCGCGTGCGCGTGGACGGCGCCGTGCATGAAATCGACGCGGTGCCGCCGCTGGCGCTGCGCCAGAAGCACACCATCGAGGCCGTGATCGACCGGTTCCGCGTGCGCGAGGACATGCAGCAGCGCCTGGCGGAGTCCTTCGAGACCGCGCTCAAGCTGGGCGACGGCATGGCCGAGGTCCGCCCGCTCGACGACGAGTCCGGGGAGCCGCTGCTGTTTTCCTCGCGCTACAGCTGCCCGGTCTGCGACTACGCGCTGCCCGAACTCGAGCCGCGCCTGTTCTCCTTCAACGCCCCGGCCGGCGCCTGCCCGACCTGCGACGGCCTGGGTGTCAGCCAGTTCTTCGATCCGGGCCGCGTGGTGGTGCACCCCGAGCTGTCGCTGGCAGCCGGCGCCGTGCGCGGATGGGACCGGCGCAACCACTACTACTTCCAGCTCATCGCGTCGCTGGCGCGGCACTACGGCTTCGATGTCGACAGCCGCTGGCAGGAGCTGCCCGAGGCGGTGCGCCAGGCCGTGCTGTTCGGCAGCGGCGGGGAGCGCATCCCGTTCACCTACGTGACCGAGAGCGGCGTGCGCAGCAAGCGCAGCCATGCCTTCGAGGGCATCGTCCCCAACCTCGAGCGCCGCTACCGCGAGACCGAGTCCTCCGCGGTCCGCGAGGAGCTGTCCAAGTACATCAGCGAACAGCCCTGCCCCGACTGCGGCGGCGCGCGCCTGAATCGCTCGGCGCGCAACGTGTTCGTGGCGGAGCGCGCGATGCCGTCGATCGTGGTCCTGCCGATCGGCGAGGCGCTGGAGTTCTTCGCCGGGCTGGAGCTTCCCGGCTGGCGTGGCGAGGTGGCCGCGCGCATCGTCAAGGAAATCCGCGAACGCCTGGGCTTCCTGGTCGACGTCGGCCTCGACTACCTGACGCTCGAACGCAAGGCCGATTCGCTGTCCGGCGGCGAAGCCCAGCGCATCCGGCTGGCGAGCCAGATCGGCGCCGGCCTCGTGGGCGTGATGTACGTGCTCGACGAGCCCTCGATCGGCCTGCACCAGCGCGACAACGAGCGCCTGCTGGGCACGCTCACCCGCCTGCGCGACCTCGGCAATACCGTGATCGTGGTCGAGCACGACGAGGACGCGATCCGCCTCGCCGACCACATCGTCGACATCGGCCCCGGAGCCGGCGTGCACGGCGGCGAAGTGGTGGCCGAGGGCAGCTACGAGGACATCCTGGCCGCGCCGCGTTCGCTGACCGGCCAGTATCTGTCCGGCAAGCGCCGGATCGAGATCCCGGCCAGGCGCCATGCGCCGAACCCGAAGCTCGAGCTGCGCCTGCTGGGCGCCAGCGGCAACAACCTCAAGGACGTGGACCTGGTGATCCCCAACGGGCTGTTCACCGTGGTGACCGGCGTGTCCGGCTCGGGCAAGTCCACCCTGATCAACGACACGCTGTACGCACTGGCGGCCAACGAGATCAACGGTGCCTCGCACACGCCGGCGCCGTTCCGCTCGGTCGAGGGCCTGGACCTGTTCGACAAGGTGGTCGATATCGACCAGTCACCGATCGGGCGCACGCCACGCTCGAACCCGGCCACCTACACCGGGCTGTTCACGCCGCTGCGCGAGCTGTTCGCGCAGGTGCCGGAATCGCGCGCGCGCGGCTACGGCCCGGGCCGCTTCAGCTTCAACGTCCGCGGCGGCCGCTGCGAGGCCTGCCAGGGCGACGGCCTGATCAAGGTCGAGATGCACTTCCTGCCCGACATCTACGTGCCCTGCGACGTCTGCGGCGGCAAGCGCTACAACCGCGAAACCCTGGAGATCCGCTACAAGGGCCTGAACATCCACGAGGTGCTGGAGCTGACGGTCGAGGCCGCGCTGGACCTCTTCCACGCCGTGCCGACGCTGGCGCGGAAACTCGAGACCCTGACCGACGTCGGGCTCGGCTACATCCGGCTGGGACAGTCGGCGACCACGCTGTCCGGCGGCGAGGCGCAGCGGGTGAAGTTGTCGAAGGAGCTCTCGCGCCGCGACACCGGGCGCACGCTGTACATCCTCGACGAACCCACCACCGGCCTGCACTTCCACGACATCGAGCACCTGCTCGGCGTACTTCACAAGCTGCGCGACGACGGCAACACCGTGGTGGTGATCGAGCACAATCTCGACGTGATCAAGACCGCCGACCGGGTGATCGACCTTGGCCCGGATGGCGGCCACCGCGGCGGCGAGATCATCGCCCAGGGCACGCCGGAAGAGGTGGCGGCGATGCCGCAGTCGCACACCGGACGCTTCCTCGCCAAGCTCCTGGACGAACACAGGGCGCGCTCCGGAGTGCCCGTGGTCGGCGAGGCGCCACGCCCGCGCTCGCGCGGCAAGACCGGAACCCCCACGCGTCGCCGCAAGGCCAGGGACATCACATGAACCGCGAACCCGCCGAACACGGCAAGCTCCTCCACAGCATGCCCATCGAGCTGCGCTGGCGCGACCTGGACGCCTTCAACCACGTCAACAACTCCAACTTCATGACCTACCTGGAGGAGGCGCGGATCCGCTGGTTCGAATCGCTGGGCACGGAGTGGGTGACCGACACCACCGCCCCGCTGCTGGCCGCGGTGCAGATGAACTACCGCCAGCCGATCCCCTACCCGGGATCGATCATGGTCGAGCTGACCGCCGACCGCGTCGGCACCAGCAGCGTCACCCTCGGCCACCGCATCACCAGCGCGGACGGCACGGTGCTGCACGCCGATGGCCACGTGGTGATGGTCTGGGTGGACCGCGCCAGCGGCCGTCCCACACCGCTGCCCGACGTCGTGCGGGCGATCGCGGCTGGCTGAACCCGGCGCCCCACCCGGGGTCGCAAGGCTCAGGCCCTGGCGGATTCGTCCGCGCCGCCACGCAGGCCATGCCGGTTCATCAGCCGGTACAGCGTGACCCGCGAGATTCCAAGATCGCGCGCCGCCGCCTGGAGGTGGCGCCCGTTGCGGACCAGGGCGCGCTCGATCGCCACCCGCTCGCCTTCCAGGCGCGCCTCGCCCAGGGTCTGCAACGTCACCCCGGCGTCCTGCAGGCGCAGGTCGCGGGCGGTGATGCGCGACCCTTCGGCCATCACGACCGCCTGGCGCACGCGATTGACCAGCTCGCGGACGTTGCCGGGCCAGGGATGGTCGTGCAGCGCCCGCAGCGCGTCACGGGTGAAGCCGCGCACGCGGCCGCCTCCCTCCCCTGCGTGCCGCGCCAGCGCCCACACCGCGAGCAGCGCGATGTCGCTCCCGCGCTGGCGCAGGGGCGGCATCTGCAGTTCGATCACGCGCAGGCGGTGATACAGGTCTTCGCGGAAGCGTCCGCTTTCCACGGCCGATTCCAGGTCGATATGGGTCGCACAGATGATGCGCGCGTCCACGGCGATGTCTTCGTGGCCGCCCAGGCGCTGGATGGTGCCCTGCTCAAGGAAGCGCAGCAGCGAAGCCTGTGATTCCAGCGGCAGGTCCCCGATCTCGTCAAGGAACAGCGTGCCGCCATCGGCATGTTCGAAGCGCCCGCGCTTGCGTTGGCTGGCGCCGCTGAATGCGCCTCGTTCGAAGCCGAACAGCTCGGACTGCGCCAGGCTTTCCGGGATCGCGCCGCAGTTGATCACCACCAGCGGTGCGCCGTGCCGCGCGGAATGGCGATGGATCGCCGCCGCCGCGAGCTCCTTGCCGGTGCCGGTTTCGCCACCGATGCAGACCGGCGCCCCGGTCATCGCCGCCCGCTGCAGCTGGCGGTAGAGGGCATGCATCACCGGGCTGTCGCCGATCATGCCGTCGGGCGTCGGGACCGGGCGGAGTGCGACGCGGCTGCAGTCCTCCAGCCGCGCCATGCCGCAGGCGTGGCCGAGCACGGTGGCCAGCAGGAGGCCGTCACAGGGCAGCACCACGTAGTCGTGGCAGTGGTCGCGCACCAGCTGGCGCACCGGCTCCAATCGCACCTGTCCGGGGGCAAGGCCTGCCACCCAGCCACGGCCACCCCGGGCCAGCACGTCGCCGATGCGTTGCAGTGACTCCGCCGAGGGCGGGTCACATCCCCTGAGATCAAGCAGGCCGGCCCGCCAGGCATCGTCGCCATCGGCATCGGGTGCCGGGATCACGCCCGTCCGCGCCACCCTCCGGGCTCTCCACCCGCGCGACTCCAGGCCTTCGGGCAGCGCCTCGAGCACGGCGCGTTCGGCCAGGACCCAGTGGATGAATTCCCGCACTCCTGTGCATGCCGGCATGTGTACGTGCTGCACCCGCCCCCTTCCGGATGGCCTCCCGTCTCCCGTCCAGCAAGGTCAACGCGGCCGGCGACCACACGCGGACACTCAGAAGCGGATCGGAAGTCGCGCAACCAGGCTGACGTCGGGCGTGTCGCGGGTCATGCCGGCGCCGAGGGCGATGTTGAAGCTGGTGCGGTCGCTGATGCGGTAGGTGCCGCCCAGCATCAGCGTGCCCAGCACCACCCGTACCGAACCCGGCATGTCGCTGCCGTTCTGGCGCGAACGCGCGACCAGGCTGTGGTCGTAGCCGATGCTGATCGAGGCACGGTCGTTGAGCGCCAGTCCCATCCCGAGGTTGAAGCCGAAGATGTCGCCGGCGTCGATCTCGCCCAGGTATTCCGTGGTCGTCTGCGGGAAGCCTTCGGGCGCGCCGGTGAGCGTGGTCCGCGAGACGTCTTCGCGGGCGAAGTTGTGCAGGTAGCTGAGGCTGCCGAAGAACACCACGGGATCGGAGGCGTACATCCAGGTCACGCCCGGCTGCAGCGAGGCGAAGCCGCTGCCCGTGGGCAGCTCCAGTGGCAGGCCGGTGCCGGTCGCGTTGGCGACGCAGCGGGTCACGCAGTCGGTGGTGACTTCGAACAGGTCCTTGCCCGTGCGCGCCTTGTAGCGCAGCCAGACCACGTAGAACGGCCGGTCCGCGCCCTTGTTGGGCAACTGGTAGCGCGCCGTCGCCTCGACGTCGCCCAGGCCGCTGCCGTCGGCGCTGAACACGCTGTCCTGGGCGGCGCCGGTGAAGATCTCGCGGCTGACGGTGTCGCCGCGGATATGCATGTACGGGACCTTGAGCTCGACTTCGAAGCGTTTGCCGATGCCGTAGCGCGCGGCGAGCGCCGCGGTCACGCTGGTGGTCTTCACCTGGCGCACGTCGATCAGGCCGATCAGGATCGCGGGGATGACGGTGTAGCCCACCAGCGCCACGCGATCGTTCGAGTAGTAGCCGGTCTGCAGCGACGGCTCCAGGATCAGCGTCCCGGCCGGCGTCAGCACGCCGGGCTGGTCGAAGATCTGCGCCACTTCCGGCGGCCGGGTGGCGTCCTCGGGCGCCTGCCCGACCGGCGCCGGGTCGCCCGCGTCCTGCGCAACCGCGGCGGCCATCGCGGGCATCCCCGGCTGCGCGGCGCCCGTGGCACCGGCGCCGGCACCCGTCGCGCCGCCACGCGCGCGCAGTGCATCCAAGCGCCAGGCGTCGACGCCGGCGGCATCATCCCAGTCGGCGCGCTGCGACTGGAGGTACTCACGCAGTGCCTGGATCTGCCGCGCCTGCTCGTCCAGCCGGGCCTCCAGTGCACTGATCCGGGCGTCGCCTGCCGCCACCGGTGACGGCGCCCCCGCCTGGGCCCACGCGGGATGCGGCCCCAGCAGCGCCGCGGCCAGCAGCGCCACCATCGCCCCCCGCTTCCCCGCGCGCATCAGGGCGTCCCGAGCGCGCCCAGGCCCGACAGGCCCAGCGCGTCCGTGAAGTTCACCGCCTGCAGCAGTCCCAGCGCGTTGCTGCCGGCATCGATCGTCGTCAGCACGCGGATCTGCGCGCCGTCCAGCGTGTTCTGCAGCACCAGGCCGCCCCCGGCGCCCTCGTGCACATTGCCGGGACCCACCTGCACCAGCTGCAGCTGCTGCAGCCGCGCAAGCTCCCGGGCCTGCGGTCCGGTCATGTTGGCGATGTCGGGGATGGACACGCGTATCGACGCCACCAGCTCACCGTTCACCCAGGCCAGGCGCTCGAAGCCGAACGAGACCACCAGGCCCGACGGCAGCGCGAAGCCGCCCCGCATCGCTTCCAGCCTGGCCTCGCCCAACGGGATCCAGCCGGCCGGCGGCATCGCGCCCTGCGCACCGGCGTGGGCGTATGTCGCCGGCACGCCGGCCGCATCGGCCACGGCTGCCGCATCGGCCGCCGCCGGCAGCGGCCAGCCGATCCCCGCCAGCGCCAGCAGCGAGGTGACCAGCAGGTGCCACGCCAGGCGTCTCGCATTCGGAATCTTCATGGTCAGATGTCCCCCGGGCCGCGACGGTGCATGACCACGTCCTGCAGGCCCTGGCGCTGCACGGCGGTGGCCAGGGGCGCCAGTGGCGCCAGCCGCCAGTCGCGCGGATGGTTGAAGGCCGCGAGCTCGCGGCGGTTGTGGACCACGAACAGCACCCGGTTGTCCCACAGGCGGTCGAACTCGCGCCGTGGCAGCAGGCGCGTGCCGCGTGCCGGGTCACCCACGAGCACGCGGCCGGCGCGCATGCCCTTGACCACCACGAAATGCCGGTAGCCGCGATCGTTGAGCAGCACGATCGCCGGCAATCCTTCCTCGACCAGCCGGTCCAGCGGAACCTCGAAGCCGTCGGCCGCGTAGCCCTGGGCCTCGAGGTAGGCGCGCATGTCCAGCAGTGAAAACCCCTGCCGGCGGATCCGGGCCTGGTCGCCGCGCTCGTACATGTGGCGGAAGACGTCGCCCTCCCCCACCGCGTGTCCGTACTGGAACGTCAGCAGGGTGGCGATCGCCGCCGAGCCGCAGCTGAAGTCGTGTTGCTGCGGAACGGTCGTGCGGTAACGCGCCGCCTTCAGGCTGGTGACCGGCACCGCATAGCTTCCGCCATAGGGAACGCGGACATCGGCGGGCGCACCGCCCGCGGCGCAGGGTGCCGCTGCCTGCCAGCCCAGGCAGGCCGCCAGGGCAAGCCAGGCAGGCAGCAGCCCCACGCCGCGGACACTCACGGCACCGGCCCGCCGAACTGCACGTTCACCGCGGTGCCGTTCTGGATCAACACATTGGCGCCGCTGTTCTGGATCACCGTTGAAATCCCGGCCGCGTTGCCGAAGGCGCCGCCGGTCACGACGTTCGAGCCGCCCACGGTCCCGATCGCCGTGTTGCCCTCGACGTTGCCGCTGTTGTCGACATCGACGATGACCAGACTCGTCGACTCGCCGCCGCGCAGGGTACCCAGCGTGCTGCCGGCCACGGCTTGGCCGAAGCCTTCGACCGCGACCGCACCGTCTGCCGGGGACGCCAGCGCGAGCACGCCGGCGATGAGTGGAATCACGATGGCTGGCATGGCCGATCCTCCTTGCCTGGGGAGCGCGCGTCGCGGACACGGCGTCCGCGACGCACGCCCGTGTCCGGACTAGGGACCGCCCACGTTGAGGTTGGCCTGCACGGTCACGCCCTGCTGGATCAGCGAGGACGCACCGCTGTTCTGCGCCATGACCATCACCCCGGCCGCGGCGTTCGCCGAGCCATCCATCGAGTTGGACATGTCGAAGGCACCACCATGGGCCCAGCTGGTGCCGCCGCTGCCGCCGTCGCCACCGTTGCCGTCGCCACCGCTCGCGGCACCACCGTCGCCGTCACCGCCACGACCACCATTGCCGGCCGTTGCGAACGCATCGCCACTGCTGCCGGAGTTGTCGGCGCTGGTGTCGCCACCGGCCGAGCTGCCGTCTGCGGATGCGGTGCTGTCGCCCGAGGTGGCCGAGGCATCGGAGGTCGCGCTCGGGATCCCGTCGCCGACCGCATCGCCGTCGGCACTGGCGCTTGCGCCTGAACCCGCGCCGGCCGTGCCAAGTGCGGTGGCGAGGCCGGTCGCGCTTGCATCGCCGTCGCGCAGGCTGGCCGCCTGGCCATCGCCGCCGTCACCGCCGCCGCCGCCCACGCCGGTACCGCCGACCGCGGTGCCGCCCACGCCCGCACCGCCCGCGCCGCCATCGGCGCTGCCGTTGTTCTGGGCGATGTTGCCGAGCACCAGGACGCTGTTTCCGGTCACCGTACCGCTGAGGCTGGTCTCGGCCATCGCCGAACTGGTGTTGAACGAGCTGGCGACGCTGGTGCTGGCCGAGCTGTTGTTGTTGGCCGACGCGTTCGACATGCCATCGGCAGCGGCGCTGCCGGCGTTGTCGCGGTCGGAACCGCTGCTGTTGTCTTCGGTATTGCTGGCGTTGTTGTCGCCGCGGCCGGTTTCGGTCTGGTCCTGCGCCCATGCCTGGGCGGACAGACCTGCACCGAGCAACACGGCCACAGCCAACATGCTCTTGCGGATATGCATGGTCGTACTCCTTGGGGGAATGTCGCGCCGGCGCACGAAGGGGAGGTGCCGCACGCCGGTGCAACCCTGTCCCACGCATGTTCGATGCCAGTCATCCGGCGACGCATGCAAGCACTTGGTAACTCGGGACTTTTCAGGGAGCCGTCGGGAATGGCGGGCGTCGGGACCGGTCCAGCGCGCGCGGTGCGCGTGAAAACGTTGCAGGCATGCAACACGGCCCGCGCCGTGCGGAGTCCGCGGTGCGTGGCGGCATGCACGGGAGCGCCCGCATGGCACCGCCACCGGCGCAGGACGCCGGTCGGCAGGGATGTTTCATTTCCGACAATCGCGACTGCCGGGTCGGCCGCCGGCCGCGCGGGAATGCCCGGCGCGCGTCCTTCAGCGCGCGTCGGCGGCGCGCACCTCGAAGTCGGCACCGATGCTGCGGCCGTCTGCCAGGCTGAATTCGACGCGCGCCGAGTCGCCGCTCTGCAGCGGTGCCACCGGCCGCATCAGCATCAGGTGCAGGCCACCCGGCTGCAGCACCGCCGCATCGCCCGCTGCCACCGGCAAGCGCGGCACTTCGCGCATCCGGCTGACGCCATCGACAACCGTTGTTTCATGCAGCTCGACGCTTGCGAAGGCGTCGCTGTGCGCGCTGACGATGGCGACATCGATGGCACACGGATTCTCGATACGGGCGAAGCCCGCCATCATCGGCATCGGCATCGGCGGCGAACGCAGCCAGCCCTCGACCACGCGCGGAACGCAGGTGGCGGGTCCGCTGGCAGCCTGTGCATCAGTGCGGGCCGGGCCGGAAGCGCTGGCGCCCGCAGTGGCTGCGCACAGCAGCGCGGCGGGAACGAGGGTTCGAAGGAGGCTGGTCATGCACCTATCATAGCCATCCACTCCGGGGCGGACCTGACGACGCATGACAGCACTCATCGAAACCATCGGCCACGGCGCGATCACCGAACTCAGGCTCGCGCGCGCTCCGGTCAACGCGCTCGACCCCGAGCTCTGCGCAGCGCTGGCGGCGGCCGTGCCCGCGGCAGTCGACGCCGGCGCGCAGGGCCTGGTGCTGTCGGGCGGTGAAAAGGTCTTCTCCGCCGGGCTGGACGTACCCCACCTGCTGTCGCTGCAGTCGCGCGACGCGCTGGGCGCGGCCTGGACGGGCTTCCTGGACGCCGCGCGTGCGCTGGCCGCGTCACCGGTGCCCGTGGCCGCGGCGATCACCGGCCACTCTCCAGCCGGCGGCTGCGTGCTCGCCCTGTGCTGCGACTACCGGGTGATGGCCGAGGGGCCGTTCCGCATCGGCCTCAACGAGACCCAGGTCGGCCTGGTCGCGCCGGACGGCATCCAGCACCTGATGCGGCGCGTGGTCGGTACGCATCGCGCCGAGCGCCTGCTGGTGGGCGGCGAACTGGTCGAAAGCGCACGCGCGTTCGAGATCGGACTGGTCGATGAACTCGCCGCGCCTGGCGAGGTCGTTGCCCGCGCCCGTGCCTGGCTGGACGCGCTGCTCGCGCTGCCGCGCCGGCCGGTGCTGCACACCCGCGAGATCGCGCGCGCGGATCTTGTCGCCGCGCTGGCGCCGGAGCGCATCGACATCGATACCTTCGTGGACGCCTGGAACGACCCGGACACCCAGGCCGGGCTGCGCGCGCTGGTGGCGCGGCTGGGCAAGTAACGCAAGGCGGCACTGCGGCGGCGACCGGGGACGCCGCGGACACCGCGGACACCGCGGACGCCGAGCGTCTGGCAAGCGGCGCGGCTCAGCCGCCGCCGGCGGCGACCGGACGCGCCGGGTCTTCGATCCAGCCGCTCCACGAGCCCGTGTACAGCCCGGCACCGTGCAGCCCCGCATGCGCCATCGCCAGCAGGTGATGGCAGGCAGTCACGCCCGAGCCGCACATCGCCACCACCTGCGTCGGCGCATCGTCGCCCAACAGTGCCCCGAACTCTTCAGCCAGCACCTCGCGCGCCTTGAAGCGCCCGTCGACCAGGTTGAGCGCGTAGGGCCGGGATGTCGCGCCCGGTACGTGCCCGGCGCGGGCGTCGATGGGCTCGGCCTCGCCGCGGAAGCGCTCGCCTGCACGGGCATCAAGAAGCAGACCACCGGCGGCGAGGTGGGCTTCGACGCGCTGGCCATCGAACAGCCGTGCGTGGTCGAAAGCCACCGGATATGGCGCGGTCGGCGGCACGTCGGGAGTGGCGGCGTCCAGCGGCAGGCCTTGGGCGTGCCAGGCGGCGAATCCGCCGTCGAGCACCGCCACGCGTGCATGCCCCGCAAGGCGCAGCAGGCACCAGGCGCGCGCGGCAAACGCGCCGTCGGCTGCGTCATAGACCACGACCTGGTGCGCCGGCGTGATCCCGAGCGCGGCAAGCAGGCGGCCGAACGCCGCAGCGCCAGGCCAGGGGTGGCGACCTGCACCGGGCACGTGTGGCCCCGACAGGTCCCGGTCGACGCGTACGTAGCGCGCACCCGGCAGGTGCCCTTCGCGCCAGGCCGCCTCGCCGGCCGCGGGGTCGGCGAGCGAGAAGCGGGCGTCCAGCAGCACCAGCATCGGGTCGCCAAGGCCTGCGGCAAGGTCCGGGGGCGATACCAGCGTGCCCCAGTCGGGCATTGCATTCATGGCAGGCCTCCGGCGGCCAGCAGGCGCTGGCGCAGGTTGTAGAGGATCGACGCCGTCGCACCCCAGACGCGCTGGCCCGGTGCGGCATCGTGGCGATGGTATTCAAGCACGTGGCGTTCGCGCCCGAGGTAGTTGATCACGATGCGGTCGAGGTTCTCGGGGGCCATCAGCCACGCCAGCGGCAGGGTGAAAACCTCGGCCACCTCGCCTGGCCGCGGTCGCGGCTCGAAGCCGGCAGGCACCCGTGCCACCACCGGCAGCACCCGGAAGCCGGAGACGGTCGCCAGCGGATCCAGATAGCCGAGCACGCGCGCATCCGCGGGCCGCAGGCCGATCTCCTCGTCCGCTTCGCGCAGTGCGGCGGCGAGCGGACCGGCATCGCCCGGATCCACCCGCCCTCCGGGAAAGCTCACCTGTCCGCCGTGCTGGCGCAGGCCATCGTGGCGCCGGGTCAGGATGACGCTGGTCTCGCCTTCGCCAACCAGTGGCACCAGCACCGCCGCATCCGCCAGCGCGGCGTGCGCCGGCAGCAGATCGCTCAGTTCGTCGAGGTTCCAGGCCGCACCGACAGGCACCGCGCTCAGCGGACCCAGCGCAGCCTGGAGCGCGGCGTCGGCGTGCATGCCGGCCATCAGCCGCGGCGCGCCTCGCGTTCCGGCAGCACCGAGTCCATGAGGTGCGCACGCTGTGCGTCATCCATCGCCAGCCAGCCCGCGATCTCGTCGCCGGTCCGCAGGCAGCCGTCGCAGAAGCCTTCCGGATCAAGGGTGCACACGCCGGTGCAGGGACTCTGGACGGCGCGGAACGCGGTGTTCATCACGGACTCCCGATGGCTGGGCGGGCCCCGGACACGAACGCGCCGGCACGGGGCCGGCGCGTCCTTGGAGCAGCAGCGTGCGCAGCGGCGGCCGCGCAGCTGGAGAGGGGGCGCCGTCGGCGCCCCGCGGTCACTTGACGCTGACCAGCTTGACGTCGAACACCACCGCCTGGTTGGCCATGCGGCCGGCGCGGATGTCATTGCCATAGGCCTTGTCGCCCGGCAGCACCACTTCCCAGCGCGAACCGGCCGGCATCTGCAGCAGCGCCTCGCGCAGGCCGTCGAGCGGCACCTGGCTGACCTTGAGCTCGACCGGACCCGGGGTCTGGCCCTGCGGCACCTGGTTGGTGTCGATCAGCACGGTGCCGTCGGGCAGCGTGCCCTTGTACGTCAGCGCGACATCACTGGCCTGCGTCGGCTTGGCGCCGTTGCCGGTTTCGATCACGCGGTACTGGACGCCACTGGCCAGGGTCTTCACGCCCGGCTTGGACTTGTTCTGGGCGAGGAAGCTGTCGCTGGCCGCCTTGTTGGCGTCGGACAGCTTCTTGAACTCGGCTTCCATCTTCGCCTGCTGGCGCTTCTGCATGTTCTCGACCGCAGTGCGCAGCTGGTCGACGGCGACCGCCGGCTCCTTCTTGCCGTAGGCGTCCTGAAGGGCCTTGACGACGGTGTTGACGTCGATGGCTTCGCCACGCTCGGTCAGCTCCGCGAGCTCGGCGCCCGTGTTGTAGCCGATCGCGTAGCTGAGCTTTCCCTTCTCAGAGGTGGTGTCCTGGGCGGCGGCGGTGCCGGCGACCAGGGTGGTGGCCGCAAGGGCGGCAGCGAGCAGGCGCAACTTCATTCGTGGGACTCTCCGGAATTGCCGATTGGTTGGGTCCAAGATGCGGCGGGGCGGCCTGGCCGCCCCGTCTGGACACGTTAGGATACTGGCCCCAGTGCTTAACCGCCACTGACACCGCCCACTCCGACACCGCCGTGCGGCGTAAGTTCCGCGCGCGCCCCGACCCCGAGGCTTCCATGTCCGAACTGATCCTGGCCGCCGACCACGGCGCCGTCCGCGTCCTCTCCGTCAATCGTCCCGACAAGCTGAATGCGCTCAACCGGGCCACCCTCGAGGCCCTGCAGGTCGCGTTCGACGCGGCGGCTGTCGACGACGGGGTCCGCGTCGTGGTGCTCACCGGCAGCGGCGGCAAGGCCTTCGTTGCCGGCGCGGACATCGCCGAGATGTCGGCGCTGAGCGCGGTGCAGGCGCGCGATTTCTCGCTGGTCGGCCAGCGCCTGATGCGGCGGATGGAGCGCATGCCCAAGCCGGTGGTGGCGATGGTCAACGGCTTCGCGCTTGGCGGCGGCCTGGAGCTGGCGATGTGCTGCCACCTGCGCATTGCCGCCGACACCGCGAAGCTCGGACTGCCCGAGGTCACCCTGGGCCTGCTGCCCGGCTTCGGCGGCAGCCAGCGCCTTCTGCGCCTGTCCGGGCGCGCGGCGGCGCTCGAGCTCACCCTGCTCGGTGCACCGGTGGATGCGGCGCGCGCGTTGCAGCTGGGCATCGTCAACCGCGTCGCGCCGGCGGCGGAGCTGGAAGCCGAGACCATGACGCTGGCCGCGAAACTGGCCGGCAACGCGCCGCTGGCGATGCGCGGCATCCTGGACGCGATCCACGTCGGCGGCGAGTGCGCGATCGACGACGGGCTGGAGTACGAGAGCGCGCAGTTCGGCCTTGCGTTCTCCACCAAAGACGCACGCGAGGGAATGGGCGCCTTCCTCGAACGCCGCAAGCCGGCGTTCACGGGTCGCTGAGCCGACGCATGCCAGAGCGTGACGCCACCCGCGATCGCGATCACGATGGCGACTGCCCCGGTCCAGGCGGCCACGCCGTCCTGATGGAAAGCGGCGCCGACGCGGATGCGCCGGATGCCGCGCAGGCCGGCCGCCTCTGCGACCTGTTGCGCGAAGACGATCTGGACGCCGCGATCGATGGCGGACTGGCGCGCTTCCAGCCGCTGCCCGGGCTTGATGCTGGCTGCAACGCCATGCTGTCGGCCGCCCGCGACCGGCTGTTGGTGGCCTGGGCGGCTCGCGATCGGCATCGCGCCCGCGACGCCCGGCTGGAGCGCATCGCCAATGGGCGGCTGCGCGCCCGCGGCGGGCTGTCGGCAGACAGCCCTTTGAACCAGCCCCCCTCTGGGGACGCGGCAGTCGAGGGTCCAGCGCAGGCCGGCGCCATCGTCAGCGGCATCAGCGCCGGCATCGGGGGCACCGGCGCCGGCAGCGACACCGGCACACTCCCGGCGCCTTCCCGCTCCACGCTGCCCGCGGCCGCCGCCGCGGCCCTGGCACGCGCCAGGGCGCGCGCATCGGGCACGCAGTCTTGAGCGCCTTTCCCGAGCGGCGCGGCCGGATCATGCCCAACGCCGACGTGCGCGAGATGTTCGCGCGCCTGTCCGCGCTGAATCCGAAGCCGGCCACCGAACTCGAGTACGCCTCGCCCTACGAACTGCTGGTGGCGGTGACACTGTCAGCCCAGTCCACCGACGTCGGCGTCAACAAGGCCACGCGACGCCTGTTCCCGGTCGCCAACACGCCTGCCGCCATCGCCGCGCTGGGCGAGGACGGGCTGAAGCGCTACATCAGCACCATCGGCCTGTACAACGCGAAGGCCGCCAACGTGGTCGCGATGGCCAAGCTCCTGATCGAACGCCACGGCGGCGACGTGCCGCGCACGCGCGCGGAGCTGGAAGCGCTGCCGGGCGTGGGCCGCAAGACCGCCAACGTGGTGCTCAACACCGCCTTCGGCGAACCGGTGATGGCGGTCGACACGCATATCTTCCGCGTCTCCAACCGCACCGGCCTGGCCCACGGCGGCAACGTCCGCGCAGTGGAGGACCGGCTGATGAAGCGGGTGCCGGCGGACTACCTGCTGGATGCCCACCACTGGCTGATCCTGCACGGGCGCTACGTATGCAAGGCGCGGCGCCCGGAGTGCGGGCCCTGCGTCATCCGCGACCTGTGCACGTATCCGGACAAGACGACAGCCGACGCGACGCCTGCTGGCAGGGCGACCGGCGCCTGAGCGCCGGCCGCCGCGTCCGCCTCAGCGCGCGGCCGTCCAGGACACGGTGACGTTCGGCCGCAGCGGCAGCACGGTCTTGCTGGAGAAGCGCTGCGCATCGGGACCGGTCCAGCTGCAGGCCGAAGACGACGACCAGGGGCCGAGGTAGCACACGGGCCACAACAGCGTGGAGGCCACCGGCTCGCCGCCGACCTGCTCGCTCGAGAACCGCCACTGGCGCGAAGCATCCGCCGCGGCATCGGCCATCGCGCGCGAAACGGTGCCGGTGGCGGCGTGCACGTCGGCATCCTTCACCGAGCCGTCGGCGGCGACCTCCAGCCTCAGCACCACCATGCCCTCGTTGCCGGCCAGCTGGTCGCGCATCGGGTATTCGGGCGGTGTCATCGCCGCCAGCGCCGGCCCGGTGGTTGCGGACACCACCTCGTGGCCGCCCCCCGCCGTTTGGTCGACCACGACACGGAGGAAGGTGCGCGAAGCGCCGTCGGCGGCGCCGGAGTTGAACACCCAGTCGCGGATCTCCGCGGCCAGTGCGGACGTGGTGGGACCGGGCGCGCTGCCGTGGGGCTCGAGGCTTGCGATGCGGCCGTCGGCGTCGAGCTCGACCGCGTAGGTGTAGACCTGCTGGGTCGACTTTGGCGCGGTGTCGGCCGCGGTGGCGGCGAACGGAAGGGCCACGGAGACGAGGAGGGGAATCGCGATCCGCTGCATGTCGGTGCTCCTGCGCACGAAGCGCCTGTAGGTGATGCAGTGATCACACTACGCGTGGCGCTGCGGTGGGTTACACCTCGATGACAAAGCATCTTTCGATTGACGAGCGGTGCACATACTCCGACAGGCGGTCGGTCACATGTGCGGCCCGACCCGCAGCCACTTGGTCGCCACCCACTTTTCGCCCTCGATCACCGGCGCGCCGCCATGCAGGCTGCCGGTCATCGGATGCGGTCGATCGTAGGCGAAGAACACCGCGTTGCCCTTGACCGCCGCGACTTCAAAGCGGGCGTCGGGAAAGGTGGTCGCACCGCCGCAGTCGGGCGTGTTGAGGTACATGACGATCGACGCCACGCGCTGGCCGCCGCGCGACAGCGCCACGTGCGCGCCGGGGCGGTCGGGATCGAAGTAGTCGTAGTGCGGCCGGTACTGCGCGCCCGGGCCGTAGCGCAGCAGCTGCAGGCCTTCGCCGTTCTCGAGCGGCCAGTCGACCAGGGCCGCCAGGCGGCGTTCGATGCGCGCACAGAGCGCATTCTCTCCACGGCTGAAGAACGTGCCTTCGCTGCTCCGCGCCTCGTGCGACTCGTCGGCACCCGTGTCCGGGTTGAACACCGCCGAGGGCCGCAGGCGCTGCCGCCCCATCTCCACCAGGGCGTCGCACTCCGCATCCGACAGCACGCTGCCGAACACCACCACGCGCGGATGCAGCATGTTCGCCAGCACCGGCACGCGCCGGTCCCCGGCATCGATCACCGACGGACCGTTCATCACGATCGGCGCGGGCACCCGTTCCGGCGGCGGCAGGTCGTTCGCGCGCGCATGGGCGTCGAGGTGCCCGCGCATCGCATCCTCGAGCGCGGCGACCGCATCGTCCTCCGCCCAGCCACGCGCGACCATCGAGGCCACCACGTCCTCCGGCGACGCGCCCGAGTGCACCTGCCCCAGCAGCCACTGCAGCAGCGCGTGATCGATCACCGGTGTTTCCATGGTCATGCCCGTGAGGAATCGCCCGGATGAAGCAGACACCGGACACATGACCGCGCGATGACAGCCGTCTTCCGGATGTCATGCGATTGCCATGCATGACAACTCGCCGCCACGCGACTTGTCCCTGAAAGAAAGCTGTAACGGGACGCCCCTAGCCTTCATTCCCGATTCATCCGGAACGCAGCGGACGCCGCCCAGCGAGGGCGGGCAACGGCCGCGGTTCCATCGCTGCGTTCGCAGTCCATTCCTCCCGGAGACCAACCGATGTCCATGCGCCACAGTTCCAAGGCCCTCCTCATGACCTTTGGCGCGGTGCTCGCGCTCAGTGCCTGCGGTGGTGGAGCCGACCGCGTCGCTTCGCCCGGCGAAGGCGCATTCCCGCCGCCGCCGACCACCCCGCCGCCCCCGCCGACCACCCCGCCGCCGCCTCCGCCGCCGCCGCCGACCAGTGGCCCGGCCGAGAACTGCCCGGAAGGCTTCAGGAACATCGGCACCATCGCCGACTTCCGCGCCTGCGAGCTGCCGGAGCGCATCATCGGCGAGCTCACCCTGCCGAAACGCGACGGCACCGTCTACGCCATCAATGGCGCAGTCCACGTCGGCGAAGACATGGGTGGCGACCCGGCCGCTCCCAGGGCGGGTGCGCGCGAAGGCATCCTCAACATCGAGCCGGGCGTGACCGTGTACGCCTCCGCCGGCCCCGACGCCCTGGTCGTCAACCGCGGCTCGAAGATCTATGCGCTCGGCACCGCCGAGGAGCCGATCATCCTGACCGCGAAGATCGACGTCGAAGGCAATGCCGACGCCGAAACCGACGGTCGCTGGGGCGGCCTGGTGCTCGCCGGCCGTTCGCCGGTCAACACCTGCATCGGCGACTTCGAACCGGGCAGCGCAGCCTGCGAGACCAGGATCGAGGGCGGTGACCTCGGCATGTACGGCGGCAATTCGACCACCGACAACTCCGGCACCGTGCAGTACATGCAGATCAAGTACTCCGGCTTCGCCTTCTCCGGCGGCAACGAACTCCAGGGCCTGACCATGGGCGGCGTCGGCAGCGGCACCACCATCGAGTACGTCCAGGTCCACAACAGCTCCGACGACGGCATCGAGATCTTCGGCGGCTCGGTCAACGCCCGGCGCATCGTGATCACCGGCGCCAGCGATGACAGCCTCGATATCGACTCCGGCTGGAACGGCGGCGTGCAGTTCGGTGTCGTGGTCCAGCGCGACAGCACCGGCGACAACATGAACGAGTGGTCCGGCACCAACAGCAGCAACCCCATCCCGCTCACGCCCGGGCAGTACTCGAACCCGCAGGTCGCGAACTTCACCTACGTCGGCCGTGCCGGCGGCAGCAGCGGCAACGGCTCCGGCTTCACGGTCAACCTCGGCAGCCGCGCGGAGATCTACAACACCGTGGTCACCCGCAAGGCTGGCGGCACGGGCAAGGGCCTGACCTGCCTGAGCATCGAGCACGTGCCGGAGCGCGGCAGCACCGCCGTCCTCGAGTCGGTCTTCTTCGCCTGCCCGAACAACTTCAACAACGCAGACGCGGAAGCCGCCTTCACTGCCGGCACCAATACCGTGGCGGGCAATTCGACCCTGACCGGCGTGTTCGTCAACGGCGCCAACGAAAGCGCCGTCCCGGCGGTCGCGAACCTGGCGGGCAAGCACAGCTTCTTCGAGCAGGTCGACTACATCGGCGGCGTCAAGGACTCGAGCGACACCTGGTGGCAGGGCTGGACCTGCGGCCTGACGGCCGACGCGTCCTGCTGATCGGGCCCGTCGCTGCAACAAGGGGCGGCCTGCACGGGCCGCCCCTCCCCATGCCCGGCCCCGTAAACCGCACAGCCCAAGGTCCCTTTATGAAGCGCATTCCGTCACGCAGCGGCCTCTTCGTCGCGATCACCACTCTCATCGCATGCCAGGGCGCGTGGGCCCAGCAGCCTGAAGCGCCCGGCGGCCAGGCCGTGGTGCCGTCCCAGGCCACGATCGTGCAGGCCACGATCGCCCAGTCGGCTGCCACGGCCGCCCAGCCGACGCCGGAACAGCCGGTCCAGCTCGACGCTGTCGAAGTGCGTGGCGAATACATTCCCGAGCCGATGCTGCAGACCGCCGAGGTCGCATCGTTCATCCAGCGCGAGGACTTCGAACGCACCGGCGACGCCGACGCGGCCGCCGCCCTGCAGCGCGTGTCCGGCGTGAGCATCGTCGGCGACAAGTTCGTCTACGTCCGCGGCCTTGGCGAGCGCTACTCCTCGGCGCTGTTCAACGGTTCCCCGCTGCCCAGCCCCGAACCCATGCAGCGCGTGGTGCCCCTGGACCTGTTCCCGGCCGAAGTGCTGCAGGGCATGACCGTGCAGAAGACCTATTCGGTCCGCTATCCCGGCGAGTTCGGCGGCGGCGTGATCGACCTGCAGTCGCTCAACATACCCGACGAACCCTTCTTCAAGCTCAGCGTGGGCGGCGGCTTCAACGACAACACCACCATGGAGAAGGGCCTGACCTATTACGGCGGTGGCGACGACGACTTCTGGGGCTACGACGACGGCACCCGCAAGATCCCGCGCGCGCTCCAGGACGCCATCGGAACCGGCAAGCGGGTCGACCGCAACAACTTCAGCAACGAGGAACTGGCGACGATCGGCCGCAGCCTCGAGAACGCCAGCGTCAACGTGCTGCAGGAAAACGACAGCATCGACCCGGACGTCGACTTCGGCTTCAGCGCCGGCTATTCGGCCGACATGGGCGACGACGCCCGTATCGGCTTCGTCGCCGTGGCCGGGTTCGAGAACGAGTGGCGCACCATCTTCGGCGACCAGGAGCAGGGCGTATTCCTCGGCCCTGACCTGGAAACGCTCGCCTACGGCAACGACTACGAGTTCCTTTCCACCCGCAACAACGCCCGCGTCAACGCGCTGCTCGGCGCCGGCTACGAGTGGGGGAACAACAGGATCAACCTCACCACCCTGTACGTGCACGACACGCTCAAGGAAGCCCGCAGCCGCGCCGGCATGGACTACATCAGCAACTACGGCTACCGCAGGGACGACACCCGCTGGTTCGAGCGCGAGATGATCAACAACCAGCTCAGCGGCTCGCACGAATTCGGCGAGTACGGCGACCTCAAGGTCGAATGGCGGGCCGCCTGGGCCCAGGCGACCCGTGACGTCCCCTACGAGAAGATGATCGGCTTCCGCGACGAAGGCGACGGCTACTGGGCCTACTCGGTTGGCAACCAGGAGAACTACACCCGCTTCAGCCAGGTCGAGGACGAGGTCGCCAGCGGCGGCGTCGACGTCACCTGGCGCCTGCCGATCGAGCGCGACGTGACGCTGAGCGGCGGTGCTTCGTACATGGACAACGACCGCAACGCCTGGTCGCGGGAGTTCAGGTACTTCGCCGGTGACGGCCCCGGCAACGGCGCCACCCTGCCCCACTACTTCCCGTACCAGCGCCCCGACTACCTGTTCTCCGACTACAACCTGAGCCAGGGCTGGCTGCGGCTGGAGGAGACCACCGGCCTCGCCGGCCAGGCCGCCTACGACGCCACGCTCAAGGTGCTCGGCACCTACCTGCAGGTCGACGGCGAAATCACCTCCAGGCTGCGCGGCACCCTCGGCGTCCGCTACGAGAACGCGACACAGGCGGTGCACCCGTACGACATCTATACCGGTGCCCGCTCCGGTGCCGTCGCGCCGCTGGAGAACGACTATTTCCTGCCCGCGCTCACCCTGACCTGGAACGTCGCTGAGAACCGGCAGGTCCGCTTCGGTGCCTCGCAGACCATCGCCAGGCCGCAGTTCCGCGAGCTGTCGCCGCAGCTGTACACCGAGCCAGAGAAGGATCGCCAGCTCTACGGCAACCCCTGGCTGGTCGACAGCGAACTGACCAACTTCGACGCCCGCTACGAGTGGTTCTTCGGCTCGGGCGAATACTTCACGGCCGGCCTGTTCCACAAGCAGATCGACAAGCCGATCGAATCGATCATGTTCACCGGCGGTGGCGACGAGCTCTGGCAGACCTTCGTCAACGCGCCCGAGGCCACCGTGTACGGCGCAGAGCTGGAGCTCAAGAAGTACTTCGACCCCGGCATCGCCGCGGACTGGTGGGATGGCAATCGCCTGTACCTGGCCACCAACTACACCTGGACGGACTCCGAGGTGACCGCAGGCGCGAACGACACGGTCGCCCTGGACGGCGGCAGCGGAACCACGCAGCCCGCACGCAGCCTGATCCTTGACGGCAGCCGGATGCAGGGCCAGTCGGAGCACATCGCCAACCTGCAGTTCGGTATCGAGAACACCGCGAAGGACCTGCAGGCAACGCTGATCGCCAACTACGTCAGCGAGCGCATCTCGGCGCGCGGCAACAACCTGCGCCAGGACGTCATGGAAGATCCGGGCCTGACGCTGGACCTCGTCCTGCGCAAGACCATGCGCTTCGGCGAAACGCCGGTGACCCTGGGCTTCGCGGCGCGCAACATCCTCGACACCGAGTACGACGAGTACATCGAGGGCGGCGGCGGCCAGAAAATCCACGTCCTGCGCTACGACCCGGGCGTGTCCTGGTCGTTCAGCGTCTCGACCGGGTTCTGACGGGGGAAGAGGCCCGAGGGGCAGATGGGGGCAACGGGCGGGTATCCCGTCAAAGCGCGCCCCGCAAAACGACACCAATATGTCAGCTGCAACAAGCCTGTCACGAAAGCTTCGCATGCTGTCGCGAGGGCGCAGCATCCTGCGCCACGACGCCCTTGCCCGTGCCCGCATTCCATTCCCTTCCCGATTTTCGCACCGCCCTTGACCGCTTCCGCAGGCCCGATGGCCTGCGGCGGGCCGTCGAAGTCGCCATCGTCGTGCTGCTCGCCCTCCAGGCAGCGCGCCTGGCCTGGCTGCTGCTGCCGCCCGCCCCGCTGGGCGCGCCCGTGATTGACGCTGCGACGGTCATCCGGGAACAGCCCGGGCGCTTGGCCATCGACGCCTTCTACCCCGGCCACGGCGCGGCCATCGCCGCCAGCGCCGACGCCTCCGGCCTGCGCCTGTTCGCGGTCCGCCCCGCTCCGGCGGGTGGCAGCGCCATCATCGCCATGCGCGAAGGCCCGCAGCGCTCCTACGCCACCGGTGAAGCCGTGGCACCTGGCGTGACCTTGGCCGAGGTGCAAGCCGACCACGTGGTCCTCGACAGCGGCGGGCGCCGCAGCGAACTCCGCTTCACCCGGCCCGACGCACGCCCCGCGCCAACCCGCCCGACAGCGGCGCAGGCACCCCCGGCACCCGCGCGTACAGCGCCCACATCCGCGCCAGCCGCGGACGCGCCCGACGAAGCGATCGACCCGGCGCAGCTGCTCGCCCAGATGGGCCTTCGCCCCGACGAAACCGATGGCCGGATCAGCGGCTACACCGTGATCCCGCGCGGCGATGGCGCCGTGCTGCGCCAGGCGGGACTGCAGGCAGGCGACGTGCTGCTGTCGGTGAACAACGAGGCACTGGACGCCGAACGCTACGCCGAGCTCGCCAACAGCCTCTCCGGCGCGTCCTCGATCTCCCTCACCTACCGGCGCGACGGCCAGATCCGCAGCGCGACCCTGCAGGCCAAGACACCGTGAAACAGCGACTCCTCGCCGCCGCACTTGCCGTTGCGCTGCTCGCGCACCCGGCTCCCTTCGCCTTCGCCCAGGCCACCGCCGGCGTGAGCGCGCAGGACGCCGACATCCGCGCCTTCATCCAGGACGTCGCGCGCGCCACCGGCACCACCTTCATCATCGATCCCGCGGTGCAGGGCAGCGTCAGCATCACCCGTCACGTGGCCATGGACGAGGCCGAGCTGCTGGGCGTGCTGCTGGCGGTGCTGCGCGCCAACGGCCTGGTGGCGGTGAGCGCGGGGCCGGGCGCCTACCGCGTGGTGCCCGACGCCGCCGCGGCGCAGCTGCCCGGTGGCGGCAGCGGCGGCTCGGCGTTCACCACCCAGGTGCTGCCGCTTTCAACCGTGGACGCGCGCATCGCCGCGGAAACGCTGAAGCCGCTGGTCGGCCGCGGCGGCGTGGTGGTGCCGACGCCGCAGGGCAATGCGCTGCTGATCGCCGACTACGCCGACAACATCCGCCGCATCCGCGGCCTGGTGGCGCAGATCGACAGCGACACCGCAGGCATCGACACGGTCACCCTGCGCAACAGCTCGGCGCGCGAAGTGGCGGCCACGGTCAACCAGCTGTTCGGCGGCGGCGAAGGCCGCGGCGGCCAGCTCTCGATCCAGCCGGTGGAAGGCAGCAACTCGATCGTGGTCCGCGGCGCGCCGACCGCAGTGCAGCGCGTGGTGCAGACCATCCTCGAACTCGACCGCCGCGCCGAGCGCACCGGCGGCGTGCGCGTGGTGCGCCTGCAGCACGCCAGCGCCGAGCAGCTGCTGCCGGTGCTGCAGCAGCTGGTCGGGCAGTCGCCCGACGGCGAGGCGTCCACCACCGGCAGCGCGGCCGGCGCCGCGGGCGCCGCCACCGATGCCAATGCCGCACAGTTGATCACCGCCGTGCCCGGCAAACGCCCGACCATCGTCCGCTACCCCGGCTCCAACTCGCTGATCATCAACGCCGATCCGGAGACCCAGCGCCTGCTGGTCGACGTGATCACCCAGCTCGACACCCGCCGGGAGCAGGTGCTGGTGGAGGCGATCGTGGTCGAGATCTCCAACAACGCCGCAAAGCGCCTCGGCGCGCAGCTGCTGATCGCCGGCAAGGAAGGCAGCAACATCCCCTTCCTCGCCACCCAGCACCCCGGCGCCAATCCCGGGATCATGCCGCTGGCCGCGGGCTACGCCGCCGAACGCGCACGCGGCGACCACGATGACGACGACAACGGCGTGCTCGACCTCGCCCGCCAGGCCGCGGTGCAGTCGCTGCTGGGCATCAACGGCGCGCTCGGCGGCATCGCCGGCAGCAACGACAACGCCACCTTCGGCCTGATCATCGACGCGGTGAACAGCGACACCGCGTCGAACCTGCTGTCGACGCCGTCGATCCTGACGCTCGACAACGAGGAGGCGCGGATCCTGGTCGGCCAGGAAGTGCCGACCACCAGCGGCGAGGTGCTGGGCGACAACAACAGCAATCCCTTCCGCACCATCGAGCGCCAGGACGTGGGCATCCAGCTCGAGGTCACGCCGCAGATCAACGCCGGCGGCGGCATCACGCTCACCCTGCGCCAGGAGGTGTCCTCGATCGCCGGGCCGGTGAGCGACGACTTCGCCGAGCTGGTGCTCAACAAGCGCGAGGTCGAGACTCGGGTGCTGGTGGACGACGGCGAGATCGTCGCGCTTGGCGGCCTGCTCGACCAGAGCGACCGCAACACCGTGTCCAAGGTGCCGCTGCTGGGCGACATCCCGATCGTCGGCCATCTGTTCCGGCACCGGTCGCGCTCGCACGACAAGACCAACCTGATGGTGTTCATCCGCCCCACCATCGTGCGCAGCACCGCGGACGCGCAGGCGATGAGCGCCGGACGCTGGGACTACATGCGCAGCCAGCTGCCGGTGAAGGGCGAGCGGGAGAACGCGCTGGACGAGCTGGTGCGGGAGTACCTGCGCGCTGCGCCGCCGGCGATGCCAGCGCCCGGCGCGACGTCCGGCGCGACAGCGACGCCCCTGCCGGCACCGGCGCCTGCCGAAGCGCAGGCCCTGGCGCCCTCGCCGGGACCCGCGGCCTCCCGGACGACATCCGATGAAGACCACGCCACCGGCGACCACGCGCGATGAGCGAAGCCCTGCCCGCCCTCGCTTACACATTCGCCAAACACCAGGGCGTGGTGCTGCTGGCAATGGGCGAGCGCGCGCGCGTCGGCCTGCGCGAGGATGCCGACCCCGCAGCGCTGCTGGAAGCGCGGCGGAGCCTGGGCGTCGAGCTTGAGGTCGAAGTCCTGCCGCGCAGCACCTTCGACCGCCGGCTGTCGGAGCTGTACGCCGACGCCGCGCTGGCCGGCGGCGGCGAGTTCGAGCTTCCCGGCGACCTCGACGCCCTGGCCGGCGACATCCCCGCCACCGCCGACCTGCTCGACGCGCAGGACGACGCGCCGGTGATCCGCCTGATCAACGGCCTGATCGCCGAGGCCGCGCGCATCGGCGCCTCCGACGTCCACATCGAATCCTTCGAATCCGCACTGGTGGTGCGCATGCGCGTGGACGGCGTGATGCGTGAGGCGCTGCGCCTGCCCGGGCGCATCGCGCCGCTGCTGGTGTCACGCGTCAAGGTCATGGCGCGCCTGGACATCGCCGAAAAGCGCATGCCGCAGGACGGCCGCATCGGCCTGACCATGGGCAGCAAGGCGCTGGACGTGCGCGTGTCGACGCTTCCCGCGCGCGGCGGCGAGCGCGTGGTGATGCGCATCCTCGACAAGGACCAGGGCACCCTCACGCTCGACAGCCTGGGCCTGGAGCCGCCGGTGCGCGCGGCGCTGGAGCGCGCGCTGCGCGTGCCCAACGGCATCATCCTGGTCACCGGCCCCACCGGCGCCGGCAAGACCACCACCCTGTACGCGGCGCTGGCCGCGCTCAACGACGGCCGTCGCAACATCCTTACCGTAGAGGACCCGGTGGAATACGCCATCGACGGCGTCGGCCAGACCCAGGTCAACGCGCGCGTGGGCATGACGTTTGCCGCCGGCCTGCGCGCGATCCTGCGCCAGGATCCGGACGTGGTGATGGTCGGCGAAGTGCGCGACCCGGAGACCGCACAGATCGCGGTGCAGGCCAGCCTGACCGGGCACCTGGTGCTGTCGACGGTGCACACCAACGACGCGCCCGGCGCGGTCACGCGCCTGCGCGACATGGGCATCGAGTCCTTCCTGCTGGCATCGAGCCTGCGCCTGGTGCTGGCGCAGCGCCTGCTGCGGCGGCTGTGCACAGCGTGCCGTCAGCCGATGGTCGATGACCCGGCCGCGATCCGCCTGCTTGGCCCGGCGGCGGCCGGCGCCACCCTATACCGCGCCGCCGGCTGCGCGCAGTGCAGTCACACCGGCTACGCCGGGCGCCTGGGCATCCACGAAGCGCTCGAGATCGATGAACCCATGCGCCAGCTGATCGGTGCCGGCGCCGACGAGGACGCGCTGGCGGCACATGCCTTCGCCACCGCCGGCCGCCTTGGCGACGCCGCGCGCAGCGCGGTGCTGCGCGGCGACACCACGCTCGAGGAAGCCATGCGCGTCACCCGCCAGGAGCTGCACGACCATGGCGGCGTTTGAGTACTCCGCGCTCGACGTCCAGGGCCGCAGCCGCGAGGGCGTGCTGGATGCCGGCAACGCGGCCGAGGCACGACGCCTGCTCGAGGGCCGGAAGCTGCTGCCGGTGCGCGTTGAGCCGGCCACGGTCCGCGCCGAACAACCATCGCGCGCCCGTGGCCGCTTCAGCGCCAAGGACCTGACCCTCCTCACCCGCCAGCTCGCCACCCTGGTGGCGGTGGCGCCGCTGGAAGAAGCCCTGCGCACCATCGGCAGCCAGTCCGAACGCGCGCCGGTGCGGCGCGTGGTCATGGCCACCCACGCGCGCGTGGTCGAAGGCTTCCGCCTGTCCGATGCGATGGCGCGCGAAGGCCGCGCCTTCCCGCCGCTGTATCGCGCCATGGTCGCCGCCGGCGAAGGCACCGGCGCCCTGCCCGCCATCCTCGAACGCCTCGCCGACCTGCACGAACGCGACCAGCAGGTGCGCAGCAAGCTGGTCTCGGCGCTGGTCTATCCGGCGGCGCTGGCGGTGACCGCGGTGCTGGTGGTGATCGCCTTGATGGTGTTCGTGGTGCCAAAGGTGGTCGAGCAGTTCGAGTCGATGGGCCGCGAGCTGCCTCTGCTCACGCGCATCGTGATCGGCATCTCCGACCTGCTTTCGACGTGGTGGCTGCCGATGCTGGTGCTGCTGGCGGCCACAGGGTTCGCCGCGGTACGGCTGCTGCGCGGGCCCGTTGTCCGCCGCCGCTTCGACGCCGCCCTGCTGCGCCTGCCCCTGCTCGGCGGCATCCTGCGCGACGTCCACGCCGCGCGCATGGCGCGGACGCTGGCCACCATGTCCGAAAGCGGCCTGCCGCTGATCGAAGGCCTGGCGATCACCGCGCGCACCGTCGGCAACACCGTGCTGCGCGAAGCCACGGAGTCGATGGTCGAAGTCATCCGCGAAGGCGGCAGCCTGTCGCACGCGATGAAGCGCGCCGCGGTGTTTCCGCCGACCCTGCTGTACATGGCCACCAGCGGCGAGGACAGCGGGCGGCTCGCACCGATGCTCGACCGCGCCGCCGACTACCTGGAACGCGAGTTCAACACCTTCACCACGGCGGCGATGAGCCTGCTCGAACCCCTGATCATCATCGTGCTCGGCGCGGCGGTGGCAGTGATCGTGCTCGCCATCCTGCTGCCCATCCTGCAATTCAACGCCCTCGTGGCGGGCTGACCGGAGGCCCCATGCACAGCCGCAACATCCCCACCCGTTCTTTCCGCCGCAGCGCCGGCTTCACCCTGGTCGAACTGATGGTCGCGATCGTCATCATCGGCCTGCTGTCGACGGTGGTGATGATCAACGTCATGCCCAGCCAGGATCGCGCCATGGAGGAGAAGGCGCGCGCCGACGTTTCGGTGCTGGAGCAGGCGCTGGAGACCTATCGCCTGGACAACATGACCTACCCGACCACGGCACAGGGCCTGGACGCGCTGCTCGATCCGCCGTCGGGCCTGGCGCGCCCCGAGCGCTACCGCAAGGGCGGCTATATCCGCCGCCTGCCCGAGGATCCCTGGGGCCAGGCCTACCAGTACCGCCAGCCGGGCCGCAGCGGCGGCTTCGACGTGTTCTCCTTCGGCGCCGACGGTGCCGAGGGCGGCGAAGGCGACAACGCCGATATCGGCAACTGGCGCTGAGCCCCGGCGATGCGGCGCGCGCGCGGATTCACCCTGGTCGAGCTGATGATGGCGCTGCTCGTCATCGCCCTGGCGGGTGCCGCCGTGGCGCTGACCCTGCCGTCCACGGACGACGCGCTGGCGAAGGAGGCGGACACCTTTGCCGCGCGCCTGGCGCACGCGCGCGACGAGGCCATCCTCGGCATGCGCACGGTGGAGGTCGGGGTGACCGCGCGCGGCTACGGCTTCTCGCGCCGCCGCTTTGACGGCTGGCAGCCGCTGGAAGGCCGCGCCTTCGCCGACGTCGACTGGGAGCCGGGCACCCGGCCGCAGCTGCCGCGGCGCGAGGCCCGGCTGGCGTTCCGCTTCGACCCCACGGGCGCGTCCGAGCCTGGCGACCTGGTGCTGCTGCGCGAAGGGCGCCGCGCGCGCGTGTCGGTCGACGGCGGCGGCGCGGTGACGATCGATGGCACGGCGCGCTGAGGGCGTCGCCGCGGGCCGCGCCGTCTCCGGCTTCTCGCTGATCGAGATGCTGGTGGCGCTGGCGGTGTTCGCGCTCGCCGTGCTTGGCCTGCTCAACCTTGCCGGCGAAAGTACCCGCACCGCGGTGGCGATCGAGGAGCGCGTGCTGGCCGCCGTGGTCGCCGACAACGTCGCGGTCGAGGCCGCCGCGCTGGACGTGCGCGCCCTGGCAGACGAAGCCAGGGGCAGCGAAGAGGCCGGCGGCCGCGACTGGCGCTGGACGCGCAGCACCGGGCCGACCGCAGATCCCTCGCTGCTGCGCGTGGACATCCGCGTGTCGCCACCGGGCGAGTCCCGCGTGGCGGCGGAAATTTCGCTGTTCCGGAGCCTGCCGCGATGACCCCGATGCGGCCCCGCGATGCGGCCCGCGGCTTCACGCTGCTGGAGGTCATGGTTTCGCTGGCGCTGTTCGGCCTCATCGCCGCGGCGGGCGTCGCCGTGATGGCCTACACCGCCGACAGCCAGGGCATCCTGCGCGCGCGCATGGACCGCCTGGGCGAGTTCCAGCGCGCCCGCGCCCTGCTGCGCGCCGACCTGTCGCAGGCCGCGGTGCGCCTGGTGCGGCGCGCCGACGGCAGCAGCGCCCGCGATGCCTTCGTCGGTGGCCGTCCCGGCGAGGGCGGGCCGCTGTTCGCCTTCGTCCGTCGTGGCCACGAAAACCACGAAGCCGCAGCGCGCGCCTCGCTGGAGTACGTCGAATACCGGATCGTCGACGGCCGCCTGGAACGCAGTGCGCGCACGGCCGTGGACGGCGCGACGCCGCCACCGGCGCGGGTGCTGCTCGAGGGCATCACCGGCGCGCGCGTGGCCTACCTCACCGGTGACGTCTGGAACGACGGCTGGCACGGCGGCGCGACATCGCTGCCGGGCGCGATCGAACTGGAGCTGGAGCTCGATGCCATCGGCCACGTGCGCCAGCGCTTCCTGCTGCCGGGCATCGCGCCGTGATCAGCGCACGGCCCGGGTATGCGCATGCAGGCGCGTCGCCCGGCGCCGGCGCCGGGCCGGCGTCTTCGAAGCAGGCCGGCGCCGCCCTGCTCACAGTCCTCCTGCTGGTCGCGGTGATGACAGTGCTGCTGGTCGCGGTGATGGACGACATCCGCTTCGGACTGCGCCGCACCGGCAATGCCCAGGCGCTGGCGCAGGCGCAGTGGTACGCGCTGGGCAGCGAGGAGCTGGCGCGCGCGCGCATCCACCAGCTCGACCGCGGCGACGGTCGCACCACGCTCGAGGGCGGCTGGAACGGCCGGCCCTTCGTGTTCCCCATCGACGGCGGCACCATGCGTGTGCGCGTGGACGACGCCACCGCGTGCTTCAACCTCAACAGCGTGGTCGAAGGCGCCGTGCGCCAGTGGTCGCGGCGCGAGGCCGGCGTACGCCAGTACCTGGCCCTGCTGCAGGCGCTCGAGTTCACGCCGGCGCAGGCGAACGCGATGGCCGACGCGCTGGTCGACTGGATCGACCGCGACCAGCTGCCGGGCGCCGCCGGCGCCGAGGACGCGGCCTATGCCGCGCGCGGCCCCGGTTACCGCACCTCCGGCGCGCTGCTGGCGGAGGCGAGCGAGCTGCGCGCCATCGCCGGGCATGACGCAACCGCCTACGCGCGCCTGCGCCCCTGGGTCTGCGCCCAGCCGGACAGCGCGCTGTCACCGGTCAACGTCAACACGCTGGAGGAGGGCGACGCGCTGCTGCTCTCCGTGCTCAGCGACAACACCCTGGACATCGCCGCCGCGCGCCGCGTGATCGCCTCGCGACCCGCGGGTGGCTGGCGCGACGTGCCCGAATTCTCCAGGCAGGACGCGATCGCCGCGGCCTTCCTGCCCGACCACGTGCTGCAGCAGCTGCGCGTGCACACCCGCTACTTCGCCCTGCGCACGGAAGTGGAGTACGACGGCGCCGAAGTCGTGCTGAGCGCGCTGCTGGACAGCGACTCCCACGGCCCGGTGCACCTGGTGGCACGGCGATGGACACACGACGAATGAGCAAGCGCATCCTTTTCCTGCCCGCCGATCCCGCGGGCGCCGCCACGCTGCTGGACATGGACGGCGACGGCCGCGTGCTGGCACGCACCACGCTGCGGCCCGGAGCGACCGCGGCCCAGGCGCCGGGCATGACGCACACCGTGCTGGTGGTACCGGGCCAGGCCGTACGCATCGACCGCTTGGACCTGGTGGCGCACAGCGCGGCCCAGGCGCAGGCCGCGGCACGGGCCCTGCTGTCCACTCGTCTGGCCCGCCCCGACGCGCTGCACGTGGCGCTCGACGGCGGCGCGTCCACAACGCAGCGCACGGTAGCCGCGGTGGAACCCGGGCTGCTGCGCGACTGGCTCGCCCGCGCCGCGGCCTTTGGGCTGGTGGCCGACGCCGCGGTGCCCGAGCAACTGCTGCTGCCGGTGCCGGTGCCGGATGACGACGCCACGGTGCGCGTGCTTGATGCCGGCGACCGATGGCTGGTGCGCGGCCACGGCCTCGCCTACGTCGCCGCGCCGTCGCTGGCGGCGCAGGTGCTGGGCGAGCGCCCGCGGATCCCTGTCGAAGGCGGCCTGGAAGGCCTCGCCGCGCGCGCACTGCAGCCCGAGGTCGACCTGCTCCAGGGCGACTTCGCCCCGGCCTCCACGCGCGCCCGACCAGCCAACCGCCGCCGCCTGGCCTGGCTCGCGGCGGCGCTGCTGGCGTCGCCGCTGCTGCTGGTCGCGGCGCAGGCGCTGCGCATGGAACTGGCCGCGCGCGCGCTGGAATCCCGCGCCACGGCCACCGCCCGGGAGGCACTGCCCGCAGCCGCCGGAGCCGACGCCGGTGCCGACTCCCTCGCCCCGCGGCTGCAGGCCGCAAGGGAACCGCGCGCCTTCGCCGCCGCCAGCGGCGCCCTGTTCGCCGCCGTCTCCGCGCGCCCCGGCACGCACCTGCTTGAACTCGAATACCAGCGCGGCGATCGCCTGCGCGCGCTCGTCTTCCACGTCAGCGCCAAAGACATCGAAGCCCTCCGTAGCACGCTCGCCGCCGACGGCTGGCGGATGGTGGAGGGCACCAGCAGCGAAACCCCCGGCGGCCTGCGCACCGGACTGGTCCTGGAGCCCGAAGCATGAGCCCGATCCCACGATTCCAGGCCTGGTGGCGCGGCCGCGAGCAACGCGAACGCGTGATGCTGGCGATAATGGCGGCCCTGCTTGCGGCCTTCGCCTGGTGGTACGGCCTGCTGTGGCCACTGCAGGCGCTGCGCGACGGCGCCGAGGCCCGCCACGATCGCGCTGCCGCAGGATTGCAGCAGGTTCAAGCCGAGGTTGCGGCGCTGACCCGCTCCGGCGCGGCATCGACGCCCCCGACCGGCGGCGAAGCCCTGCAGCGGCTGATCCTCGACAGCGTGCGCGAGGCCGGCCTCGCCCCGAGCCGCCAGCGCAGCGCGGCCGACGGCGCCTTCGTGATCGAGTTCGAGCGCGTGGCCTCGCCGGCGCTGTTTGGATGGCTGGGCCAACTGGCCGGACGCGACAGCCTCGCGCCGGCCTCGCTGCGCGTCGAGCGCGCCGACGGGCAGCTGCGCGCTGAAGTCGGCTTTGGTGGAGCAGCACCATGAGCGGCCGTGGCCTGGCCTGGTGGTTCGCTGGCAGCTTCGCGCTCGCCCTGCTGCTGTCCGTGCCGCTGCAGGTGGTGCTTCCGCGGCTGGCGTTGCCTCCGGGCCTGTCGGCGTTGGACGCCAGCGGCAGCCTCTGGCGCGGCGAACTGCGCCAGCTGCACTGGCGCGGCGCGGCCTTCGGCGACGTCCGCACGGGACTCTCGCCGCTGCCGCTGCTGACCGGCCACCAGCGGCTGTGGCTGCGCACCCCGCAGGCGCAACTGGCAATCGCCGGCGGGCGCCTGCACGGCATCGACGGCGGCAACGGCGTTTTGCCGCTGCCGTCGCTGTCGGGCCTGGACCTGCGCGCATCGCTCGAGGACGTGCGGCTGCTGTTCGACGATACGACTTGCCGCCAGGCCGGGGGTCGCGTGCGGATCGAAGCCGCGCTGCCCCAGGGCGCGCTGCCTCCACTGCTGCTCACCGGCAGCCCCGCCTGTGCGGGACGCACGGGAATCCTCTCCCTGGTGCCCGAGAACGCCGACGGCCCCCTGCATCTGGAAGCAAGCCTCACCATCGAGGCCGACGGCCGCTACGCCCTGCAAACCCTGGCCCGGAGCGACGACCCCGCGGTTCGCATGGCGCTGCTCGCCGCTGGCTTCCAAGAGGCTCCGGGCGGGCTCAGTCGCGTGGACAGTGGCCGACTGGACGGCTGAGCCGACGGCCGTGGGCGGTGGCGGTGGGCGGATGGCCGACCAGGCCGCGCACGCCGCGCAGGCGCCACAGTGCGTTCCAAGGCCGCTCACGACGCGCGCGTTACACTCCGGCGCCCCCTTGATGACCGGATCGTGACATTCCGATGAAACTCCTGTTGCTGCCGATCGCGTTGACCGCCGCCGTCTGCCTCCCCGCCCACGCCGAGATCCCGCTGGGCACGGTCGCAGGCTCCGACATCGCCTTCGAGGGCATGTTCCAGGTCGACGGCTACTGGTTCGACAACGACCTGATGGACCTCGACGGCCGCGCCGACGGCCGCGACCGCGCCACCGGCGTTCGCCGCTTCGAGCTGGCGCTCAAGGGCAGCGGTCCCGGCAACCTGTCGTGGGCGCTGGGCTACGACGTCGAAGGCGAGAACTACCTCGACAACAACCTGTCCTGGCGCTTCGGCGGCGACGACGGCCCGAGCCACACCCTGCTGCTTGGCCAGTCGAAACAGCCCAACGGCCTGGAAGAGCTGTCGTCGTCCAGGAACAACGACTTCATCGCCAAGGCCACCGCCACAGGCGCGTTCGCCACCGGCCGCCGCCTGGGTGCGTCCTGGAACTACGACGCGGGCGGCCACGGCGCCACGGTCGGCTGGTTCGGACGCAACCTCGACCACGACACCCACGGCGCGGGCTACGGCCTGCGCACCTGGTGGGCACCCGTGCGCGACGACGACCAGATCCTGCATTTCGGCCTGAGCCACGTCGATCGCGATACCGACCGTGACCAGCTGCGCCTGCGCGCGCGCCCGAACGCCGACTTCGCCGAGCGCCTGATCGACAGCGGCCCGATGGCCGACGTCGACCGTCTGGCCACCACCGGACTCGAGGCGCTGTGGATCCGCGGCCCGCTGAAGCTGCAGGGCGAGTACTTCCTCGCCCGCGGCGATCGCATCGATGCCTCCGGCTACGACACCACCGGCGGCTACGCCAGCGCGGTCTGGACGCCGGGCGGCACCACATGGGGCTACCGCGGTGGTCTGCCGCGCACGCAACTGGGTGACAGCGGGCTCTGGCAGTTCGCACTTCGCTACGACCAGCTGGACCTCGACGACGGCAGCGTACGCGGCGGCCACATGGAGGCCTGGACCGTGGGCGTGAACTGGTACTGGCGCAACAACGCCAAGCTGATGCTGAACTACGTCGACGTCGCCAGCCGCCGCGTCGACGCCGCCAGCGGCGCCGTGGTCAGCGACGACCCGTCGATTGTCGAAGCGCGGGTGCAGCTGCACTGGTAGGACCTGGAGCCAGGTCACACGGCGGTCATATTCCTGCAACAGGCGCGACACCGCCAGGCGCCAGGCTTCGGTCAAACCGGAGCCCCGCATGCACTACACCATCGTCACCGAGACATATCCGCTGGAAGTCAACGGCGTAGCGCTCACAGTGCAGGAGTTGGAGCGCGGACTCCGCGCCCGGGGCCACAAAGTCGAGGTGGTGCGCCCGCGGCAACATCGAGCTGAAACCGGGCCGGGCGGCCACGTGCTGACCCGCGGCCTCCAGGTGCCGTTCTACGCCGGACTGCGCCTCGGCTTGCCGTCGGTTGCGAAGCTCCGCCGCCGCTGGCGCCGGCAGCGGCCCGATGCGGTGTACATCGCAACCGAAGGCCCGCTGGGCTGGTCGGCGATGCGCGCGGCCAAGGCGCTCGGTATTCCGGTGGCCACGGGCTTCCACACCCGCTTCGACCACTACATGCGCGACTACGGCGCGGCGTTCATGCAGCCGGTCGCACTGGCGTGGATGCGTCGCTTCCACAACGGCTCCGCCGCCACTCTGGTGCCGACCAGGGAACTGTGCGCCGAACTCGCGCGCCTGGACTTCGAGCACGTGCTGCACCTGCCGCGCGCGGTCGATACCCGCCGCTTCGACCCCACGCGGCGCGATGAGTCGCTGCGCGCCCGCTGGGGCCTGGGGCCCGGCGACCTTGCCGTGGCCTACGTCGGCCGCGTGGCCGCGGAAAAAAACCTCGATCTTGCGATCCGTGCCTTCCGCGCGCTGCAGGAGCTGCGGCCCGACGCGCGCTTCGTCTGGGTGGGCGAAGGCCCTGAGCTCGCCGGCATCCGCGAGGCCAATCCGGACTTCATCTACTGCGGCCTGCAGCGCGGCGAAGAGCTTGCCCGCCACTTCGCCAGCGCCGACCTGTTCCTGTTCCCGAGCCTCTCCGAGACCTTCGGCAACGTCACCATCGAGGCCATGGCCAGCGGCGTGGCGACCGTCGCCTACCGCTACGGCGCCGCCGCCGAACACCTGCGCCACGGCCTCCACGGCGCAGCGATCGAGCCGCATGACGAAGCCGCGTTCATCGATGCCGCCTGCCGCCTCTCACTGGAAGACGGCTCGCGCCGCGACATGGGCCACGGCGCGCGCCTGGCGGTGCAGCCGCTGCGGCCGGCGCAGGTCGCCGCCGATTTCGACGCCATCCTGCAGGGCATCGCCCGCCACCGGAGCCACGCCGATGTCCACGCTGCCCTCGCCTGACCGCCGGCTTACGCCCGACAGCCTGCTCTGTCTGCGCACCAACGGCTGGTGCGCGCGCGGCGGAGTGCTGCGCGCCTTCGCCGCGGTCAGCCGCGCCGGCGATGGCGTCGCCTGGTACCTGCTGATGGCGGCCATGGTTCTGGTGGACGGCTTCGACGGCCTGCGCGCCTCGGCGCACATGGCCGCCACCGGCGCCATCGCGCTGCTGCTGTACAAGGCGCTCAAGCGCTGGACGCGGCGCCCGCGGCCCTATGCCGCAGACGTCCGCATCCGTGCCTGGATCGCGCCGCTGGACGAGTTCAGCTTCCCGTCCGGCCACACCCTGCACGCGGTCTCGTTCACCATCGTCGCCCTGGCTTATTACCCGCAGCTGGCCTGGCTGCTGCTGCCCTTCACCGCGATGATCGCCCTGTCGCGCGTGGTGCTGGGCCTGCACTGGCCCAGCGACGTGCTCGCGGCCACGGTAATCGGCTCGCTGCTCGGCGGCGGCGCGCTGTGGCTGGGCTCGTACGTGCCGGGCCTGTCCTGAGGGTCCAGTCGCTCAGCGACCCGCCGGGGGCAGCGCCGCGCCCACGCGGTACCAGTCGATCCGTCGGGTCAGGACCATGATCGCCGCCAACACCACGAACAGCAGGCCGGCACCCAGCACCAGCGCGTTGTCCTCGGAGACCAGCAGACCGTAGAGGGCCGCGTAGAGCGTTGCCAGCATCGCCGCGAAGCCCGCGCCGCGCAGCGCACCACCAAGCACCGCCGCGAGGTAGAAGCCGATCAATCCGATGCACGCCGTTGCCGCAGAGAGGTAGGCGAGCCCGAACGGGATGTGTTCACCCAGGCTGACCAGGAGCAGGAAGAAGATCGCGATCGCCAGGCCCACCAGTCCGTACTGGATCGGGTGAATCGGCTGCTGGCGGATCAGCTCGAACATGAAGAAGGCAACGAAGGTCAGCAACACGAACAGTACGCCGTACTTGGTCGCCCGCTCGGCCTGCAGGTAAGCGTTCACCGGGTCGACCAGGGTGATGCCGGCGGCGTCGGGATCCGGGCTCCAGTGCAGCGACGGACCGGGGTCGCCCAAGGACGCGTGCCGGCGGTAGCGGCGCTGGGCGTCGGTGGCGAGCGATGCGACCTTCCACTGCGCGCTGAAGCCGGCGCCGTCGCGGTCGTGCACCGGCGACAGGCCTTCGAAGCGCGGATGCGGCCAGCTCGAACGCAGGCGCAGGTCGTTGTCCCGCGCCAACGGCATCATCGCGAACGACTCGGTGCCACGCAGCTCGATGTCAAGCCGGGTGTCGAAGGCGAGTCGTGCGCCGGCCGCCGGCGCCGGCAGGAGCGCATGCACGCCGGGGCCGTCCTTGTGGCCGATGCCCTGCGCCAGCGGCAGCGCACGACCACCGACCTGCATCCGCGGCAGTTCGCGCAGGCCGCGCACGTCCGCGATGCCGAAGGCGAGCCAGGGTTCGCCGATGCGCCGGTCCGCGCCTTCGGGGCCGTCACCGGGAATGCGCGCGTCGAAGCGCGCCTCCACCGCGCCCTGCCACTGGTACACGCGGACCTCGTGCAGCCCGCGCCTGCGGGTCTCGGGCACCAGCTCGCCGTCCACCACCAGGGTCTCGGGGAAAAAGGTCCAGTGCCGCGTGCGCCGCCGCAGCGTGGTGCGCATGACGCCGGCGGCGTCCGCCACCTGCTCGCGCACGTTCTCGGTATAGGGCACCACCAGCACCGGGCCCGACACCACCTGGCGGCCGCCGAAACTGGCCGCGATGCTCGCCACCGCTTCGGCGCGCCGCGACTGGCGCTCCTCGACCACGCCGCCAATCATCGCCAGCGGCACCAGGATCGCGAGCGTCATCGCCGCCACCATCAGGATCTTCAACCACAGTCTCATGTCCAGTCCTCCCGGGAAGTGCGGGCAGCCTGGCGGTGGCGCGTGTCCGGAGCGCGGCGTGACGGTGAGGCGGGTGTGAAGCGGCAGGAGCCGCAGCCTGGCCACGGGCGAAGCGCGGTGATACCCGGCGGGGCGACGCAAAGAAGCGGTGATCAGCCAGCCGGCAGTTCGATGCCGGCAAGCGCACCGCCAGCATCGCGATTTCGCAGCCACGCGCGGCCCCCATGCAGCTTGGCGACTTCGGCAACGAAGGTGAGGCCGATGCCGCTGCTGCGGCCGGCACCGCCGGGGCGCGACAGCGAGTAGAAGCGCTCGAACACCTGGTCGAGTGCGTAGTCCGGCACGCCCGGACCGTCGTCGGAAACTTCCAGCGCCAGGCCGCCATCGCGCACGCGCAGCGCCAGCAGGATCCTGCCGTCCCGTGGCGAGAACGCGATCGCGTTGTCGACCAGGTTCTCCAGCGCCTGGCGCAGCAGGAACGCATCACCGACCGGCGACGGCAGCGGTTCGTCGGCCTCGAGTTCGAGCACGACGCCATCGGCACGCAGCCGGGCCGCGACTGCTTCAGCGACATCGCGCGCGATCGACGCCAGGTCCACTGGCGCCGGATCCTCGATGTGCTGGCGGTGCTCCACCGCGGCCAGCACCAGCAGCTTGTCGATCATCGCGGCCATGCGCTCGCTCTGGGCGCCGATGTTGGCGGCGAAGCGCCGGCGGTCGGCTTCGGGCAGCGGTGATTCAAGCAGCTCGGCCGAGCCGCGGATCGCCGCCAGCGGTGACTTCAGTTCGTGGGTGAGCGTGTGCACGTAGCGCTCCACGTAGCGTCGGTCTTCCAGGCGCTCGCGCATGGTCTGCAGCGCGCGCCCGAGGTCGGCGAACTCGCCCGCCGAGCGCGGCAGCACCGCGCGCCGGCCGGCGGTGACGGCGTCGGCATAGCCGCGCAGCCCGCCGAGCTGGCGCGAGAGCCACCAGGCCGCGGACAGGCCCACCAGCAGCGCGCTGCCCAGCAGCACCATGCCCCAGCGCAGGATCACCGCCTCGCTGCGCGCGATGAACGGCGCCATCGCCCGGTTGGGCTTGGACACGGTGAGCACGCCGGCGATGCGCGCGCCATCGCGGATCGGCGCGGCGACGTACATCACCGAACTGCTGTCGTCATCCGGGTCGCTGCGCGTGGAGCGCGCGCCGTAGCGGCCGCGCAGGGTCAGGAGGACGTCGTTCCACTGCGAATAGTCCGCGCCCAGGTCAAGGCCCGCGGAATCGAACACCACGATGCCACGGTCGTCGGTCACCGTGACCCGGTAGTTCACTTCGCGTTTCTCGAAGCCCCAGATGCCGGCGCCGATGTCGCGCCCGGCCAGTGCCCGGATGCGGGTCGCGAAGCGGCCGTCATCGATATGGCCGGACAGCAGGTCGTCGGTGGCGAGCTCGGCCAGCACGTTGGCGGTATCCACCAGCGTGTCCTCCATCGCCTGGCGCACGCCCGGCTTCACCTCGCGCAGGAACACCTGGCCCAGCAGCAGCGCCGCCAGCGCCACGATCAGGAAGTAGCCCAGCAGGATGCGCAGGCCGATGCGCACGGGCTCAGTCCACGTCCAGCGAATAGCCGATGCCGCGATGCGTGCGCACCGGGTCGGCGCTGGCGTCGACCGCCCGCAGCTTCCCGCGCAGCGTCTTGACGTGGGTATCGACCGTGCGTTCGCCGCTGTCGAGGGCATCGCCCCAGGCGCGGTCGAGCAGCTGCCCACGGCTGAGGATGGCGCCGGGGCGGCGCAGCAGCTCGGCAAGCAGGGCGTATTCGTAGCGGGTCAGGTCGAGCAGCACGCCACGGAAACGGACCCGGCGCGCGGCGGGGTCGTGTTCGAAGCGGCCCTGCCTGGTGGGAGCGCAGGCTTCGGCGGCGGGCCCCGCCTGCGCCCCGCGCTTGTCCGCGGCCGCGGGATGCCGGCGCAACCGCGCCCGCACGCGCGCCGCCAGCTCGCGCAGGGAGAACGGCTTGGCGATGTAGTCGTCCGCGCCCAGCTCCAGCCCCAGCACCCGGTCCACCTCGTCGCCGCGCGCGGTCAGGAACACCACCGGCAGTGCGCTGAAGGCACGCAGCTGCCGGCAGACCTCGAAGCCGCCGATGTCGGGCAGGCCCACGTCCAGCAGCACCAGGTCGATGCCACCGGCGCGCACCCGCGCGGCAACACCGCCGCCCAGCAGCAGGTGTTCGACCACGTGTCCCTCCGCGCGCAGGGCGTAGAGCACGGCCTCGGCGATCGCCGGGTCGTCCTCGACCAGCAGCAGGGTGGATGGGGGCGTCGGCGCGCGCGCAGGCATGGCGCGCAGCATACCGGGGCCGCGGGCCGGCGCAGGACCGGTATCCTTCGCCGATGAATTACCGCCACGCCTTCCACGCCGGCAACCACGCCGACGTCCTCAAGCACGTCGTCCTACTGGCCCTGTGCGATGCGCTGGTGGCCAAGCCGGCCCCCCTGTTCGCGCTCGACACCCACGCCGGCCGCGGCCTGTACCACCTGGCCGGCGCCAGCGCCAAGCGCACCGGCGAGGCCGACGACGGCATCGCCCGCCTGTTCGCCGAAATGCCGAAGGACCCGCTGCTGCGCCGCTACCTGGACGCCGTCCGTGCCTGCCGCCAGGAGCACGGCGCCGACGCCTACCCTGGCTCGCCCTGGCTGCTCGCGCACGCGCTGCGCCCCGACGACCGCATCGCCTGCTGCGAGCTGCAGCCGGAGGAGGCCAAGGTTCTCGGCGCGACCTTCGCCAGCGACCGACGCGTGCGCGTGCACGGCGGCGACGGCTATGCCGCGATGCGCGCCCTGCTGCCGCCGCGCGACGGCGAGACCCGCATCGGGCGCGGCCTGGTGCTGGTCGACCCGCCCTACGAGACCCAGCTGGCCGAGTTCGACGATTCGCTGGCGGCGATCCGCGAGGGCCTGCGGCGCTTTCCGCAGGGCGTGTTCGCGCTCTGGTACCCGATCAAGCTGCGGCGCACGCTCGGCCCCTTCCAGCGCCGCGCCGCCGACCTGCCGGCGAAGTCCGCGCTGCTGGCCGAATTGATGGTGCGCCCGGACGACTCGCCGCTGCGCATGAACGGCAGCGGCCTGCTGGTGGTCAACCCGCCGTGGCAGTTCGACGCCGTGCTGGAGCCGGCACTGGCGGCCCTGGCGCGTGCCCTGGGCGAACGCGGCGCCAGCGCGCGCCTGCACTGGCTGCGCAGTCCTCCCTGAGCCACCGCGGGCGCGCCACATGCACATCGGTCCCGGCAGCCAGGCGGTGATGTAGAGGCCGGCTTCACTTCGACCGTGACAGCATCCGCTCCATGGTCGCAAGAAACCGCCTTCCGCCGTGGCACGAGGAGATCCGCCTCGGCAACGGCCGTGACGTCCTGATCCGTCCCATCCGTGCCGAGGATGCCGCCGTGCTTCGCGCCGGCTTCGAGCTGATGGAGCCAGAAGAACTCGGCCGCCACCTGCTTGCCGGGGCGGACGCCATGGGCACGGACGAGGCCATCCGCCTCGCCCAGCCCGATGCGCGCAACGCCTTCACCCTGGTCGTGGCCGAGCCGCTGCCGCCGGGCGAGGCGATGCTCTCGGGCCTGGCCCACGCCGCCGTGGTCCCGGGCACGCGGGAGGCGCGGTTCGCGATCCTCGTCGGGCGCAACGTCGCCGGCATGGGGCTGGGCCGCCACCTGATGCGTCGCGTGGCGCGCTGGGCCCGCGGCAAGCGGCTGGAGGCCGTGCACGGCGACGTGCTCGAGGACAACGGACCGCTGCGCGACCTGGCGCGCTCGATGGGCTTCGAAGACGTCGACGGAGCCGACCCCGGCTTCGTGCGCGTCCGCCTGCCGCTGGCTGCGACCACGCCGGTCGCCGGCATCGACAGGGCCACGGGTTAAACTGCGCGCCCTCGCACCTGCGGCACCAGGCCGTCGGCGCTGCCGCCTTTCCGCGCGTTGAATGACCGACCAGACTCCCCCAGCCAGCTTCGCCCCCCTCCTGCTGCCCCGTCCCCCGCTGCCCGGCCCCGGGCGCCCGCGGGCGTGGTGGCGCACGCCGGCTTCGCGCTCGGCGCTGGCCTGGTTCGTGGCCGCGGCCGCGCGTGCCCACGACGGCGTGCTGTTGGCGGTGGCGCGCGACAACCACGCGGCGACCCAGATCGAGGCCGACCTGCGCACCCTGCTGGGCGCTGATCCCACGCTGCCGGTGCTCGGCTTCCCCGACTGGGAAACCCTGCCCTACGACCGCTTCAGTCCGCATCCCGAGATCGTCTCCCAGCGCCTGGCAACCCTGCGCCGGCTGCCGACCATGGATCGTGGCGTGCTGGTGGTGCCGGTGCAGACGCTGATGCAGCGCCTGCCGCCGCTGTCGTACGTCATCGGCAACAGCTTCGACCTGCGCGTGGGCCAGCGCCTGGACATGGACGCCGAGAAGCGCCGCCTGCAGGCCGCCGGCTACCGCAACGTGCCGCAGGTCTACGATCCCGGCGACTTCGCCGTCCGCGGCGCGCTGCTGGACGTCTATCCCATGGGCGAGGCGGCGCCGTTCCGCGTCGAACTGCTGGACGACGAGATCGACACCATCCGCGTCTTCGACCCCGAGAGCCAGCGCTCGCTGGACAAGGTCCTGGCGATCCAGCTGATGCCCGGCCGCGAAGTCCCGCTCGACGAGGCATCGCGCGCGCGGGCCCTGGACGCGCTGCGCGAGCGCTTCGACATCGATACCCGGCGCAGCGCGCTGTTCCAGGACCTGAAGGCCGGCGCGGCGCCGGCGGGCATCGAGTACTACCTGCCGCTGTTCTTCCCCGAGGGCGCCACCGCCACCCTGTTCGACTACCTGGGCGAGGCCGCCCTGCCGCTGGTGGACGAGGGTACGCCGGCCGCGGCCGATCACTTCTGGGCCCAGGCGGGCCAGCGCCACGAGCAGCACCGCCACGATGTCGAGCATCCCGTGCTGCCGCCCGGCGCGCTGTGGCTGGCACCGGACGACCTGCGCGCGCGCTTCAACGAGGCCCCGCGGATCGAGCTCGCCGGCGCCGACCATCCGCGCCACGCCGAGGCGGCGCGCCTGGGGGAACAGCCCGCGCCCGAACTCCCGGTGGCCGCGCGCCACGACGCCGCCGCGGCGCCGCTGAAGGACTTCCTCGGCAGCTATCCGGGACGCGTGCTGATCTCGGCCGACAGCGCCGGTCGTCGTGAGGCGCTGCTGGAAGTCCTCGACGCCGCCGCGCTGCGGCCCCAGGTGCTGCCCGACTTCCGCAGCTTCGTCACTGGCGGGGCGCGCTTCGCGATCGCCGTGGCGCCGCTGGAAGACGGCTTCGCGCTTGACGGCGACGGGTCCGGCGGCGGCGAGCCGCTGGTGGTGCTCACCGAACGCCAGCTGTTCCCCGAGCGTGCCACGCAGCCCCGCCGCCGCACGCGCGTCGGCCGCGAGCCCGAAGCGATCATCCGCGACCTCGGCGAACTGTCCGAAGGCTCGCCGATCGTGCACGAGGACCACGGCGTCGGCCGCTACCGCGGACTGGTGACGCTGGAGGCCGGCGGCATGCCCGCCGAGTACCTGGAGATCGAATACGCCAAGGGCGACCGCCTGTACGTGCCGGTCGCGCAGCTGCACCTGATCAGCCGCTACTCCGGCGCCTCGCCCGAAACCGCGCCGCTGCATTCCCTTGGCGGGGAACAGTGGACCAGGGCCAAGCGCAAGGCGGCCGAGAAGGTCCGCGACGTCGCCGCCGAGCTGCTCGAGATCCAGGCGAAGCGCCAGGCCCGCGCGGGGCTTGCGATCGACGTCGACCGCGGCCTGTACGAACCCTTCGCGGCCACCTTCCCGTTCGAGGAGACGCCGGACCAGCACTCGGCCATCGAGGCCGTGCTGCGCGACCTGCAGTCCTCCCAGCCGATGGACCGCGTGGTCTGCGGCGACGTGGGCTTCGGCAAGACCGAGGTCGCGGTGCGCGCGGCCTTCGCCACCGCCGCGGCCGGCAAGCAGGTCGCGGTGCTGGTGCCGACGACGCTGCTGGCCGAGCAGCACTACGCCAACTTCCGCGACCGCTTCGCCGACTGGCCGATCCGGGTCGAGGTGCTGTCGCGCTTCAAGTCGACGAAGGAGATCAAGGCCGAGCTGGAGAAGGTGGCCGAAGGCACGATCGACGTCATCGTCGGCACCCACCGCCTGCTGCAGAAGGACGTGCGCTTCAAGGACCTCGGGCTCGTGATCGTTGACGAGGAGCAGCGCTTCGGCGTGCGCCAGAAGGAGGCGCTGAAGGCGCTGCGCGCCAACGTGCACCTGCTCACGCTCACCGCCACGCCGATCCCGCGCACGCTCAACATGGCCATGGCCGGGCTGCGCGACCTGTCGATCATCGCCACCGCCCCGACCAACCGCCTGGCGGTGCAGACCTTCGTCGTGCCCTGGGACGACGCCCAGCTGCGCGAGGCCTTCGACCGCGAGCTTGCGCGCGGCGGCCAGCTGTTCTTCCTGCACAACGACGTCGAGTCGATCGGCCGCATGCAGCGGCAGCTGCAGGAACTGGTCCCCGAGGCGCGCATCGGCGTGGCCCACGGCCAGATGCCCGAGCGCGAGCTGGAGCGGGTGATGCTCGACTTCCAGAAGCAGCGTTTCAACGTGCTGCTGGCCTCGACCATCATCGAGTCCGGCATCGACATCCCCAATGCCAACACCATCATCATCAACCGCGCGGACAAGTTCGGCCTTGCCCAGCTGCACCAGCTGCGCGGCCGCGTCGGCCGTTCCCACCACCGCGCCTATGCCTACCTGGTGATCCCGGACAAGCGCTCGATCAGCGCGGACGCGCGCAAGCGCCTGGACGTGATCGCATCGATGGACGAGCTGGGCGCCGGCTTCACCCTGGCCACCCACGACCTCGAGATCCGCGGCGCCGGCGAGCTTCTGGGCGAGGACCAGAGCGGACAGATGGCCGAGATCGGCTTCAGCCTCTATACCGAGCTGCTGGAGCGCGCGGTGCGCAGCATCAAGCGCGGCGAGCTGCCCGACGTCGACGGCACCGCCTCGCGCGGCGCCGAGGCCGAGCTGCACGTGCCCGCCCTGATCCCCGACGACTACCTGCCGGACGTGCACGCGCGACTGACGCTGTACAAGCGCATCAGCTCCGCCCGCGACGCCGAGGCGCTGCGCGAGCTGCAGGTGGAGATGATCGACCGCTTCGGCCTGCTGCCCGACCCGGTGAAGTACCTGTTCGCGATCGCGGAGCTGAAGCAGCGCGCAACCGGCCTGGGCATCCGCAAGATCGACATCGGCACCAGCGGCGGGCGGGTCCAGTTCGTCGAGAAGCCCGCGATCGACCCGATGGCGATCATCAACCTGGTCCAGGGCCAGCCGAAGAGCTACCGCATGGACGGCCCCGACAAGCTCCGCCTCACCCTGGAACTGCCGACACCCGAAGAACGCCTCCAGGCCGCCCGCGGTCTGTTGTCCGTCCTCGCCCCCAGCCCCTGACTACATCTTCCCGGTGGGAGCGGCTATCGCCGCGATCGAAAGGCCTGGAAAAGCGTTTGCCACGGATTTACGCGGGTAAGGGCGGATTTACACGGATAGAGCGAAAAAGGCTCAAAAGCGAGAGCTTTTTTGCCACGGATTTACGCGGATTACGCGGATTGGGCCGGGGCCAGCGCGGAGAGGCGCTTCGCACCGGTTCCTTATTCCTTCCAAACGGGTGCTTGGCGAGGCGGGCTGGATGCGTCCTGGGCAACACGCTTGCCTCAACCAGATCCGCGTAATCTGCGTAAATCCGTGGCAAGAAAGCTCTTCTCAGTTTTCTGCCCTTTCGCTCTATCCGTGTAAATCCGCCCTTACCCGCGCAAATCCGTGGCAAAAAGCTTTCCGCCTCAGCCCTGGGAGCGATTGGTCGGGGTCACTGTGGCGGCGGAGTCGGCGATGCGCCACAGGTACAGGGCGGCATGCGTGCGGTATGGCCCCCAGCGCTCGCCCCGGGCCGCGAGTTCGCGCGGCTTCGGCATGTCCTCCGTGCGATCCACCAGCTGGGCACCCTTGCGGATGCCGAGGTCGTCGACCGGCAACACGTCCGGGCGGCCGAGCCGGAACATCAGCATCATCTCGACCGTCCAGCGGCCGATGCCGCGGATCGGCACCAGCGCCGCGACGATGGCGTCGGCGTCCATGACCGACATCCGCCGCAGGTCGGGGATCTCGCCGCGGGCCTCGCGTGCCGCCAGGTCGCGCAGGGCCAGGGCCTTGTTGCCGGAGACCCCGCAGGCGCGCAGGGTCGCATCGTCGATGCGGCCGAGGGTATCGCCGTGCAGGCGCGAGCTGCCGATGGCCGCCTCCACGCGCCCCACGATCGTCGACGCCGCCTTGCCGCTGAGTTGCTGGAACAGGATCGCCCGCGCCAGCGCGTCGACCGGGTCGAACGTGCGCCGCCACCTCGGATCGGGGTCGATCGGGCCCAGGCGCCGCACCCAGGTGCCCAGGCGGCGGTCGCGGCGCGCCAGCCAGGCTTCGGCTTCGATGGTGTCGTACCCCCGGGAGAACCTGGGCATCGTCTCAGCGCCGCACTGCGGAAACGGCGTGGGCGAGCCATCCGAGGATCGTCAGGCCGCCGCCCGCCGGTGCCAGCCGCGTCGGCAGGCCGAAAAAATGTGCGCCGGCCAGCGAACCCGCGAACAGCAGCACGCCCAGCAACAGCGCCCACAGGCCCATCGTGGCCAGGCGTCCGCGCGCGCGTGGCGCCAGCGCCGCCAGGGCCAGTCCGTGGCCGAAGGCGAACGCGGCCGCCAGGCCGAGGCGCATCCCCGCGTCCGGACCCGTGGCATGCGATGCGTATGCGGCCAGCGCCACCGCAACCGCCGCCAGCAGCGCCCCCGCGGCAGCAAGCATGCGGATGCCCGCGGGCCTGGTACGGGCGTAATCGGCGTGGATCATCGCGTGCTGCTCCTTAAAAAGCAGAACGCCGCATCCAGGGATGCGGCGTTCTGCGTGGCATATCATTCATCCGGCCTCGCGGCTCAGCGCTTCACTCGCGGCTCAGCGCTTCAGGTTCCAGAACACCTTGAACTGGCCTTCGGCGGTGAACGCGGCATCGATGCCGTTGACGTAGTACTCGTACGGCCGGCCGATCGCCTCCTCGCCCTGGGTCATCGCCCAGGCACGGGTGGCGTTGCGCGCCGCGTCGAGTTCGGCCATGTAGCCCTTGTAGTCGCCGCGGGCCACGTACACCGGCTCGCTGCGGACATAGGTGACCGGGCCCTGCAGCTTGATCGAATCCTCGTCGAGGGCGTCCGACGGAGCCACAACGAACGCCGGTGCGGCGGGTGCGGCCTCGCCTTCGCCCTCGTCCGCGGCCTGGTCGCCGGCGGCATCGGTGCCGGCCTCGTCGGCGGCGCCGGTGCCCTTGCGACGCACGGCCTGGACCACGTCGAAGGTGTAGGTCTCACGCGCGAACTCGGTGGTGACGATGCGCACCGGGCCGACCGCCTCCAGGTCGCTCTCGGCCATGGTGCGGTTGATCCACTCCACGTTGTCCTTCATCGCCTTCTTGATGATCTCGTTGTTGCGTTCGATCGCACCGGCGTTGACCACCAGCAGGTTCTCGGCCGGGATCTCGGCGAACTCGAGGTTGGTCAGGGTCGACCCGTCCACGCGGTAGTCGAAGTTCGGCACCGAGGCCAGCATGTTGGACAGGCGGCCCAGGCCGAGCTTCATCGTGTCGCCGATGTTGCGGCTGACGTACAGGCCCGCGTAGCGGCCGAGCAGGTTCCAGCCGTACTCGACGCTGTAGTTCTGGGTGATCTCGACGTTGCGGCCGCCGCGACCGGTCGGCTTCAGGGTGAAGCTGGTCTGCTTGTTGGAGCCGCGCTTGCTGTCGTCGATCTTGTAGACCACGCGCTCGTCGTGATCGGACTCGACGATTTCCCAGCTGCCCTTGCCCACGCCGGACACTTCCGAGTCGTAGTCGATGCGGGCGCCGACGCCGGAATCCGGACCCGAGCGGTTCAGCTTGACCTGGCCCAGCGCAAAGGGATGCCAGTCGTCGAAGCGCTTGAAGCTGTTGAGCGTGTCGAACACGATCGCCGGCTTGCGATTGGTCTCGACGCTTTCGGTCAGGGAGCGGCTGGACGGCAGCAGCACGCCGACGACGATGAACAGCACGGCGACGATCGCCATGGAAATCAGGAGCTCGAGCAAACGGGTCATTCAGGGTTCTCCGGGACCAGGACCGGCCGAGGCCGGGGCGCAGACCGGCAATCCTAGCAAGTTTGCCCGCGCCGCCGCGACCTTTGCAGCGCGCTTTTTTGATATCCGCCCGCCGCCCGCGCGCCGTGCATGCCGCGCGCGCCCGGCGGCTCAGACCAGCTGCAGCTCGAAGGCCTTGAGCACGGCCCGCGTCCGGTCGCGCACCCCCAGCTTGCTGAGGATGTTGGACACGTGGTTCTTGATCGTTCCCTCGGCCACGCCCAGCGAGTTCGCAATCTCCTTGTTGGAGAACCCCGACGCCATCAGGCGCAGGATTTCGGTCTCGCGGTCGGTCAGCGGATCCGGGCGGTCCAGGCTGACGAAATCGTTGCGCATGTGCTCCAGGCCCGACAGCAGGCGCTGGGTCACGGCCGGCTGCACCAGCGATCCGCCGCCGGCCACCGTGCGGATCGCCCCCACCAGCTGCTCCAGGGACACGTCCTTGAGCAGGTAGCCCTTGGCCCCGGCCTTGAGCCCGGCCAGTACCAGCTGGTCGTCGTCGAAGGTGGTGAGGATGATCGTCGGCGGCAGGGTCCCGGCCTGGGACAGGGCCTGCAGCGCCTCCAGGCCCGACATCGCCGGCATGCGCATGTCCATCAGCACCACGTCGGGGGCGAACTGCGGGATCATTTCCACCGCCTGGCGGCCGTCCACGGCCTCGGCGACCACTTCGATGCCGCCGTCGAGCGCGAGCAGCGAGCGGATGCCCTGGCGGACCAGGGTCTGGTCATCGACCAGGCACACGCGGATGGCGCGCTGGGGATCGCTGCTAACGGTGGTCATGGAGCCTCCGTGGTGATGGCTGGCGCGCCGGGCGGTCCCGCCACGGGCATCGCGATGTCGGGAACGTCGTCGGTGGGCAGCCGCAGGCGCAGGGTGAAGCCCTGCCCCGGTGCGGTCTCGGCGTCGACCTCGCCACCATACGCCGACAGCCGCTCGCGCATGCCGCGCAGGCCGTTGCCGGCGGTGAAGCCGTCGGCGCCGCGACCGTCGTCGCGGGCCACCAGGTGGACCGCGCCACGGTCGAGGCGGTACTGCAGCTGCAGCACGTTGGCCTGGGCGTGGCGCACCGCGTTGGTGATGATTTCCTGGGTGCAGCGCAGCAGCACGTGGGCGCGCTCCGGATCCTCCATCGGGAACGGCCGCGGCAGGCGCATCTCGACCTGCAGGCCGGGCACGTTGCCCACCAGCGGTTCCAGGGTGGCGGCCATGTCGATGGTCTCGTTGCCGCGGATCTGGCTGACCGCCTCGCGCACGTCCGAGAGCAGCAGCCTCGCCAGCGTGTGGGCCTGGCCCACGTGCTCCTGCGCCTTGCCGCTGGTCAGGTGGTTGGCCACCTCCAGGTTCAGGCTGAGCGCGGTCAGGTGGTGGCCCAGCAGGTCATGCAGCTCGCGCGAGATCCGCGTGCGCTCGTTGACGCGGACGCTTTCCGCCAGCAGGGCGCGGGTCGCGCGCAGCTCCGCATTCAGCCGGCGCTGCTCGTCGCGGGCCTGGGCCTGCTGGCGGGCCACCAGGCCGGTGACGAAGGCGAAGCCGGTGAAACCGACGTACAGGCTGGCCTGCAGGATGGCCTCGCCCCAGGAGAAATCGAAGCCGCGCACGTAGACCGGAACGATCACGAACTCGCACAGCACCAGCAGGGCCACGCCCTGCCAGACCGGAAGCAGCCACGGCAGCACGCTGGCCACCACCATCAGCAGGATGCTGCCCAGCCCGCTCTGGCTGTAGTAGCTGATCGCGATGGCGCCGCCGGCCAGGCCCGCCAGCAGCACCCGGTCCACCGCCCCGACCCGCTGCCGCCCGAGGCCGCGGGTCAGCCAGGCGTAGCTGGCGCCGAAGACTGCCCAGGCCAGCCAGGCGCGGATGGCCCCGGGGGCGGCCGGCACGGGCACGCCCTCGCGGTCGGCTTGAGGAATGGTCAGCAGCAGCAGCGGCAGGCCGATCACCGCCCAGGTGAACAGTCCCGCGTACCGCAGCAGCCGATTGTGGTCGAAGCGCTGGAGCATGGCTGCATGGTAGGCGCAAGCGCCCCCGGGGCTACGGTCCGGAAGTCATGCCCGCGCGCGGCCGCGGGTGTGGCCATGCGATCCGGCCATGCGATAATGGCCACTGTCGCCGTACGGGCGCCGCTGGCCCATGCGCCGCGCGCGCTGCGTTGACGGTCATTGGCCACACCACGGAGTCTGGAATGTCGATTGTCGTCCGCGACGTGCGCGAGCACGAGCTGGATTCCGTCCTTGCCCTGAACAATGCCGCCGGTCCGTCGATCCTGCCCCTGGATGCGGCCCGCGTGCGCCACTTCCACGACACCGCGGACTACTTCCGGGTCGCCGAACGCGACGGCACGCTGGCCGGCTTCCTGGTGGGCTTCGGCTCGCGGCGCGGGCACGACAGCAGCAACTTCCACTGGTTCGCCGAGCGCCACCCGGAATTCATGTACATCGACCGGGTGGTGGTCGCCAGCCGCCGTCGCGGCGGTGGCGTCGGCCGCACCATCTATGCCGATGTCCAGGGCTACGCCGAGCTGCGCTATCCGGTGCTGGCCTGCGAAGTCCTGATCGAGCACGACAGCGATCCCGCGCGCATCTTCCACGGCAGCTTCGGCTTCCGCGAGGTCGGCCAGCACGTGATGCCCGACACCGGCATCCGCGCTTCAATGCTGACCAAGGACCTCTGCAGCTACGCCTGGGTCCGCGACACCTACGGCGACGACCTGCCCGATGTCCCCTGGCTGGTCCAGCCGCGGCCCACCGGCCAGGCCCACCTCGCGACGGGCACCCGCTGATGGCGGGCACCCCGGGCGCGCCGGCCGCGAACTTCGAACCCGCCGGCGAGCTCAAGATCGGCCAGGTCGGGATCGCCAACCTGCGCATCCGCACCCTCGACATCGATCGCCTGGCCTCTGAAATGCGCGAGCGCGTCCAGCGCGCGCCCAAGCTGTTCGCCCGCGGCGCGGTGGTGATCGATTTTGGTGGCCTGGCCGCGCTTCCGGACGCGGCCACCGCGCATGCCCTGCTCGCGGCGCTGCGCGACGCCGGTGCGCTGCCCGTGGCCCTGGCCTGGGGCAACAGCGAGAACGAACAGCTGGCGGTCGAACTGGGCCTGCCGCTGTTGGCCCGGTTCCGCGCGCAGTACGAGCCGGCCGGCGCGCCGGAGGCCGCGCACGAGCCCGCGCCTGCCGCACGCCGGCCCGCGGCCGCCGACCGGTCCGAGCCGGAGCCCGCCGCACCGGCCGCGCCCGCCACGCCGGCCGCGGCGCAGGCAGGCGGCCCGGGCGTGGTCCAGACCACTGCGGTACGCTCCGGCCAGCAGGTCTATGCCGACAATCGCGACCTCACCGTGCTGGCCGCCGTGGGCGCCGGGGCCGAGGTCATCGCCGACGGCTCGATCCACATCTACGGCGCATTGCGTGGGCGTGCACTGGCAGGCGCGCAGGGCAACGCGAAGGCACGTATCTTCTGCCGCGAGTTCCATGCCGAACTCGTGGCGGTCGCCGGACACTACAAGGTGCTGGAAGACATCCCCGCCGACCTGCGCGGCAAGGCCGTGCAGGTGTGGCTGGATGGCGACCAGCTGAAAATAGCAGCGCTCGACTGAGCAGCGCGCACACAGGAGATAGACTTTGGCCGAGATCATCGTAGTCACGTCCGGCAAGGGCGGCGTCGGCAAGACCACCACCAGCGCGAGCCTGGCCTGCGGCCTGGCCCGGCGCGGCAAGAAGACCGCCGTCATCGACTTCGACGTCGGCCTGCGCAACCTCGACCTGATCATGGGCTGCGAGCGCCGCGTGGTGTACGACTTCGTCAACGTGACCCAGGGCGAGGCCACACTGAAGCAGGCGATGATCAAGGACAAGCGCTTCGACAACCTGTTCGTGCTCGCCGCGTCGCAGACGCGCGACAAGGACGCGCTGAACCGCGAAGGCGTGGAGAAGGTGCTCAAGGAGCTCGACGCCGACGGCTTCGACTACATCGTCTGCGACTCGCCCGCCGGCATCGAGAAGGGCGCGTTCCTGGCGATGTACTACGCCGACCAGGCGGTGGTCGTGGTCAACCCCGAGGTGTCCTCGGTGCGCGACTCCGACCGCATCATCGGCCTGCTGGACTCCAAGACCCGCAAGGCCGAGGCCGGCGAAACGATCACCTCGCACCTGCTGCTGACCCGCTACAACCCGGCGCGCGTGGAAACCGGGGAAATGCTTTCCATCACCGACGTGGAAGACGTGCTGGGGCTGAAGACCATCGGCGTGATCCCTGAGTCCGGCGACGTGCTCAACGCATCCAACAAGGGCGAGCCGGTCATCCTGGACATGGAGTCGAATGCCGGCCAGGCCTATGACGACGCCGTCGCGCGCATCATCGGCGACGAGCGCCCGATGCGGTTCACACAGCTGGAGAAGAAGGGTTTCTTCAGCAAGCTGTTCGGGGGTTGAGGCATGGGCATGTTTGATTTTCTCAAGGTCAAGAAGAACACCGCGTCGATCGCCAAGGAGCGCCTGCGCATCATCGTGGCCCAGGAGCGCAGCTCCCGCGGCGCGCCCGATTACCTGCCGCTGCTGCAGCGCGAGCTGCTCGAGGTGATCCGCAAGTACGTCAGCGTCGACATCGACGCGGTCAAGGTGGACCTGACCAAGGACGGCGAGCACGACGTGCTCGACATCACCGTCGCCCTGACCGACGAACAACGCGCCTCGGCGGGCTGAGCCCGCCGTTGTGGACACCGCGGATGGTGTGGGGGCGGCTGAGCTGACCGTTGCGGACACCGCGGATGGTGTGGGAGCGGCCATGGCCGCGATCCCGGATGCCTCGATCGCGGCTATAGCCGCTCCCACCGAGGGGGCGGCGGGGGTGTTGGTCCTGGGCGAGATTGCATTTGCGGAGATGGCAGGGCTGCTTTCGCGGCACGGGCTGGAGCTTGGGCATGTCGAGGACGGCGCGGCGATCCCGGGCAGTTACTGGGGCGAGCCGGAGGCCGGGATCATTGGCAACACCGTCTACGCGCGCGCGGACACGCCCGTGCACTCACTGCTGCACGAAGCCTGCCACCTGATCGTGCTGCCGCCCGAACGGCGCGCCCAGGTGCATACCGACGCCACCGACTCGGTGCCCGAGGAAGACGCGACCTGCTACCTGCAGATCCTCCTGGCCGACGCCCTGCCCGCGGTCGGCCGCGACCGCCTGATGGCCGACATGGATGCCTGGGGCTACAGCTTCCGCCTCGGCTCCACCCGCGCCTGGTTCGAACGCGACGCCGACGACGCCCGCGCCTGGCTGGACGTCCGCGGCCTGCTGCCGGGCTGAGCCGCACTTGCGGGTGCCGCACCCGCCCACTAGCCTGCGGGGGTTTCGCGCCGCCAGCAGGCGCCATCGGAGATCCGCAGTGAAGCCACGCACCCGCCTTGCCCTTGCCGTCGCCACCGCGCTGGTCCTTGCCGCGTGCTCGCGGACGCCTTCCACCGCGCCAGGTCCGGACGGCACGCCGTCGCAGGCCCAGCTGGAGAAGGAAACCGCGGATGAATTCGTCGCGCGGGTCAACGACGAGCTCGCCGAGCTGATGCCCGAACTGACGGCCTCGCAGTGGGTCGCCTCGACATACAGCAACGACGACAGCGAACTGCTCGCATCGAAGGGCAACGAACGCTACCTGGCCCGCACCCAGCAATGGGTCGAGCAGTCGCGCCGCTTCGAGGGCAAGGAGATGTCGCCGGCCACCGAGCGCGCGATCAGCCTGCTCAAGCTCGGCACATCGATGCCGCCGCCGCGCGACCCGGCAAAGCTGTCCGAGCTGACCCGGCTGGCCAGCAGGATGGAAGGCACCTACGGCCGCGGCGAGTACTGCACCGGCGAGGGCGATGCCCGTTCCTGCCGCCAGCTCGGCGCGCTCGAGGACGTGCTGCGCAACAACCGCGACTACGACGCCCAGCTCGACGCCTGGCAAGGCTGGCACACCATCTCGGTGCCGATGCGCGAGGACTACGCGCGCTTCGCCGAGCTGGTCAACGAGGGCGCGCGCGACCTCGGCTTCGCCGACGCCGGCGAACTCTGGCGCGCCGGCTACGACATGACCCCGGCCGAACTCTCCACCGAGACCGACCGCCTCTGGAGCCAGGTCGAGCCGCTGTACGAACAACTGCACTGCTACGCCCGCACCCGCCTGGAAGCCGAATACCCCGGCCGCGGCTCGATCAACGGCATGCTGCCGGCCCACCTGACCGGCAACATGTGGCAGCAGGACTGGAGCAATCTCTGGTCGCTGCTGGCGCCCTACCCGCAGGCCGGCCAGCTCGACGTCAGCGGTGCCCTGGAGCGCCAGTACCAGGCCACGCTCAACGAGGCGCTGGTGCGCGAGAACGCGCTGCTTGAAACCGACCAGCGCGCCGAGGTCGCCCACGCGGCGCGCCTCGAGCATGCCAAGGCCATGACCCGCCAGGCCGAAGGGTTCTATACATCGCTCGGCATGCCGGCGCTGCCGGAAAGCTATTGGCAGAAGACCCAGTTCATCAAGCCGCGCGACCGCGACGTGGTCTGCCACGCCAGCGCCTGGCAGATGAACGCCGACGCCACCGACGTGCGCACCAAGATGTGCATCAAGCCCAACGAGGAAGACTTCACCACGATCTACCACGAGCTGGGGCACGTCTATTACTACTTGGCCTACGGCAAGCAGCCCCCGCTGTTCCAGAACGGCGCGCACGACGGCTTCCACGAAGCCATAGGCGACACCATCGAACTGGCCATGACCCCCGGCTACCTGCAGTCGATCGGGCTGGTGGAAGGCCAGGCGCCGGGCGAGGAAGCGCTGATCAACGCGCAGATGCGCATGGCGCTGTCCAAGGTCGCCTTCCTGCCCTTCGGCCTGATGATCGACCGCTGGCGCTGGGGCGTGTTCGACGGCTCGATCACCCCGGACAACTACAACACGTCGTGGTGGGACCTGAAGGCCCGCTACCAGGGCGTGGCCCCGGCCACGCCGCGGGGCGAGGAGTTCTTCGACCCGGGCGCCAAGTACCACGTGCCGGGCAACACGCCGTACACGCGCTACTTCCTCTCGCACGTGCTGCAGTTCCAGTTCTACAAGGCGCTGTGCGACGCCGCCGGCCACGACGGCCCCCTGTACGCGTGCACCTTCGCCGGCAACCAGGCCGCGGGCGGGAAGTTCTGGGCAATGCTGTCCAAGGGCAACAGCCAGCCCTGGCAACAGACGATGGAGGAGCTCACCGGCGGCGAAACCATGGACGCCTCCGCGGTGCTGGAGTACTTCGAGCCGCTGCAGGCCTGGCTGGTGCAGCAGAACGAGGGCAAGACCTGCGGCTGGCAGGCGTCCGCCGCGCCTGCATCCAGCGCCCCCGCCGCGCGCTAGCGGGCAGGTACGCCCGCGCAGTCGCGCGGGCGTGACCGACTTGTGAACGCCCCGCGCATGCCCAGGTCGTAAGGTTCCCCGTCGGGTCCGGGGGATCCGAGGGAACAGGGGACCAGGGTGACGGAAATATCGCAGGCGCAGCGCGGCGCCGCACGCTCGGACACGCCGTGCGGCGGTGCCCGCGATCCGATGCGCATGATGCTCTCGGCCCTGCAGGCCGTGGCGCAGGGTGACTTCAGCGTCGAACTGCCCGGCCACTGGGAGGGCCTGGACGGCCGGCTGGCCGATGCCTTCAACGCCGTGGTGCGCAGCAACCGGGGGCTGGCTCACGAACTCGCCCGCGTGGGCGAGAAGGTCGGGCGCGAAGGCCTCACGCGGCAGCGGATCGCGCTGCCGAACCGGCACGGCGGTTGGGGCGACATGGAGGACTCGGTCAACGAACTGGTCGACGACCTCGTCCGGCCGGTCGCCACGATCACCGAAGCCATTGCCGGCGTCGCCAAGGGCGACCTCACGCGCAGTGTGCCTCTCGACGCGAACGGCCGGCGGCTGCAGGGCGAATTCATGCGCTCGGCGACCATCGTCAACCGCATGATCGAACAGATGGGCGAGTTCAGCTCCGAGGTCACGCGCGTGGCGCTCGAGGTCGGGACCGCCGGCCGCCTCGGTGGCCAGGCGAAGGTGGAGGGCGTCTCCGGCGTCTGGAAGGAGCTCACCGACTCCGTCAACCAGATGGCGTCGAACCTCACCGCGCAGGTGCGCAACATCTCGGAGGTGACCATCGCGGTCGCCAACGGCGACCTTTCGCGCAAGATCACCGTGGACGTGCGTGGCGAAATCCTCCAGCTGAAGGAGGCCATCAACACCATGGTCGACCAGCTGCGCGGCTTCGCCTCGGAGGTCACGCGCGTGGCGCGCGAGGTCGGCACCGAGGGCAAGCTCGGCAACCAGGCGATCGTGCCCGGCGTCGCCGGCACCTGGAAGGATCTCACCGATTCGGTCAACGCGATGGCGTCCAACCTCACCAGCCAGGTGCGCAACATCGCCGAAGTCACCACCGCGGTCGCGCGCGGCGACCTGTCGCGCAAGATCGCGGTCGACGCGCAGGGCGAGATCCTGCAGCTCAAGGACACCATCAACACGATGGTCGACCAGCTCAACGGCTTCGCGGCCGAGGTCACCCGCGTGGCCCGCGAGGTCGGCACCGAGGGCAAGCTCGGCGGCCAGGCGCAGGTGCCCGACGTCGCCGGCACCTGGAAGGACCTTACCGACCACGTCAACTCGATGGCGTCGAACCTCACCAGCCAGGTGCGCAACATCGCCGAGGTGACCACGGCTGTCGCGCGTGGCGACCTCTCGCGCAAGATCACCGTGGACGTGCGCGGCGAGATCGCCGAGCTCAAGGACACCATCAACACCATGGTGGACCAGCTCAACAGCTTCGCCGCCGAAGTGACGCGCGTCGCGCGCGAGGTCGGCACCGAGGGCAAGCTGGGCGGCCAGGCCCAGGTGCGCGGCGTGGACGGCACCTGGGCCGACCTGACCGACTCGGTCAACGCGATGGCATCCAACCTGACCAGCCAGGTGCGCAACATCGCCGAGGTCACCACCGCGGTCGCGCGCGGCGACCTGTCGCGCAAGATCGCGGTCGACGCGCAGGGCGAGATCCTGCAGCTGAAGGACACCATCAACACGATGGTGGACCAGCTCAACGGCTTCGCGGCCGAGGTCACGCGCGTGGCGCGCGAGGTCGGCACCGAGGGCGAGCTGGGCGGCCAGGCGCAGGTGCCCGGCGTGGCCGGCATCTGGAAGGACCTCACCGACAACGTCAACTCGATGGCGTCCAACCTGACCACGCAGGTACGCAACATCGCCGAGGTCACCACCGCGGTGGCGCGCGGCGATCTGTCGCGCAAGATCGCGGTCGATGCGCAGGGCGAGATCCTGCAGCTGAAGGACACCATCAACACGATGGTCGACCAGCTCAACGGCTTTGCCGCGGAAGTGACGCGCGTGGCGCGCGAGGTCGGCACCGAGGGCAAGCTCGGCGGCCAGGCGCAGGTGCCGGGCGTGGCCGGTACCTGGAAGGACCTCACCGACAACGTCAACTCCATGGCGACCAACCTGACGACCCAGGTGCGCAACATCGCCGAGGTGGCGACCTCGGTGGCCCGGGGCGACCTGTCGCGCAAGATCGCGGTTGATGCGCAGGGCGAGATCGCGCAGCTGAAGGACACGCTCAACACGATGGTCGACCAGCTGAACGGATTTGCCGCCGAGGTCACCCGCGTGGCGCGCGATGTCGGCACCGAGGGCAAGCTCGGCGGCCAGGCGCAGGTGCCTGGCGTGGCCGGCACCTGGAAGGACCTCACCGACAACGTCAACTCGATGGCCACCAACCTCACGGCCCAGGTGCGCGGCATCGCCAAGGTGGTGACCGCGGTGGCCACCGGCGACCTGAAGCAGAAGCTCACCGTGGAAGCCAAGGGGGAGATCGCGGAGCTTGCCGACACCATCAACAGCATGACCGATACCCTGGCGATCTTCGCCGACCAGGTGACCACGGTCGCGCGCGAGGTCGGCGTCGAAGGCCGCCTCGGCGGCCAGGCGCACGTGCCGGGCACCGCCGGCATCTGGAAGAACCTCACCGCCAACGTCAACCAGCTGGCCGCAAACCTCACCACCCAGGTGCGTGCCATCGCCGAGGTCGCCACGGCGGTGACCCAGGGCGACCTGACCCGCTCGATCACGGTCGATGTCCGCGGCGAACTCGCCGACCTCAAGGACAACATGAACCTGATGATCGGCACCCTGCGCGCGACCACCGAAAGCAGCAGCGAGCAGGACTGGCTGAAGACCAACCTCGCCAAGTTCAGCGGCATGATGCAGGGGCAGCGCGACCTGGCGACGCTCGGCCAGATGCTGCTGTCGGAACTCGCGCCACTGGTCGACGCGCAGCAGGGCCTGATCTACGTGGTCGAGGCCGACGATGCCAGCCGCCACCCGCGGCTGCGCCAGCTCGCCCGCTATGCCGATGCCCCGGGCGCACTGCACCCGGGCACGCTGGCCCTGGGCGAGGGTCTGGTCGGGCAGTGCGCGGCGGAAGGCCGGCTGATCCTGATCGATGACCTGCCGCCCGGCTCGGTGCAGATTGCCTCCGGACTGCTCAATGCCGTGCCGAAAAGCGTGATCGTGCTTCCGGTGCTGTTCGAGAAGCAGGTCAAGGCAGTGCTGGAACTGGCCTCGTTGACCGGATTCACAGCTTCGCAGCGCATCTTCCTCGAGCAGCTGTCGGGCAGCATCGGCATCGTCCTCAACACCATTGAATCGACGATGCGCACCGAGCGCCTGCTGTCCCAGTCGCAGCAGCTCGCCGGCGAGCTGCAGACGCAGCAGGACGAGCTGCAGCAGACCAACGAGGAGATCGCGCTGAAGGCGCACATGCTCGCCGAGCAGAAGGCCGAGGTCGAACAGAAGAACCAGCAGATCGAGCACGCCAGGCGCGAACTCGAGGAGAAGGCGGCCGAACTCGCCCTCACCTCCCGCTACAAATCCGAGTTCCTTGCCAACATGTCGCACGAGCTGCGCACGCCGCTGAACTCGATCCTGATCCTCGGGCAGCAGCTGGCAGAAAACCCGGAAGCCAACCTCAACGGACGCCAGGTGGAGTTCGCCAAGACCATCCACGCCGCCGGAACCGACCTGCTGAACCTGATCAGCGACATCCTCGACCTGTCGAAGATCGAGTCCGGCACCGTGACCGTGGAAAGCGAGAGCGTCCGCTTCACGCACCTCCGCGACAGCCTAATGCGCGCATTCCGGCACGAGGCCGAGCGGCGCGAACTCGAGTTCACGATCGAGGTCGACCCGGGGCTGGGCCCAACCCTGAGCACCGACCCCAAGCGCCTGCAGCAGATCCTCAAGAACCTGCTCTCGAACGCCTTCAAGTTCACGCCCCAGGGCAGCGTGCGCATGCGCGCCTACCAGGCCTCGTCCGGGTGGTCGCCTGCCCATGACGTGCTCGGCGCCGCCGACACCGTGGTCGCGATCGAGGTCAGCGACTCCGGCATCGGGATCTCGGCGGACAAGCAGAGGATCGTGTTCGAAGCCTTCCAGCAGGCTGATGCCGGCACCTCGCGGCAGTATGGCGGCACCGGCCTGGGCCTTGCGATCAGCCGCGAACTCGCCGGCCTGCTCGGTGGCGAGTTGCAGTTGCACAGCACGCGCGGCAGCGGCAGCGTCTTCACCCTGTACCTCCCGCTGCACTATGCGGGCGCCGATCGCACCCACAGCCTGCGCGCGGCGCAGGCGCTGCTGGCGGCGCCCGCCCCCGCCGGGGCGCCGGCCGCGGCACACGACCCGGCGAGCGGGGACCGGATGCTTCACCCTGCCGCCGCCGAGCCGCCCGTGGCCACGCAGGCCCAGGCCTCCAACGAGGTCCTGGCCGACAAGCGCGTGCTGGTGGTCGATGATGACGTGCGCAACATCTTCGCGATGTCGAGCGTGCTCGAACGCCATGGCATGCAGGTGCTCACCGCGGGCACCGGCCAGGAGGCGATCGCCGTGGTCGCCGGCGACGACGGCATCGCCATGGTGCTGATGGACATCATGATGCCGGGCATGGACGGCTACGAGACGATGCACAGGATCCGGCACCTGCCGGGTTCGCACTCGCTCCCGATCGTGGCCATCACCGCCAAGGCCATGAAGGGCGACCGCGAAAAGTGCCTTGAAGCCGGTGCCTCGGACTACCTGGCGAAGCCCGTCGTGACCGACGAACTGCTGGGGGTGCTGCGACAGTGGCTGAATCGCTGACCCGTTCGCGGCGCGCCGGCACCCCGGTGTCGCCGGCCGGGGCTCCGGTGCGGATCCTGCTGGTCGACGACCAGCCGGCGCGGCTGCTGACGTACCAGGCGATCCTGGAGCCGCTGGGTGAATGCCTGGTGCGGGCGAATTCGGGCCGCGACGCGCTGCGATTGCTGATGCAGGACGACTACGCGCTGATCCTCCTCGACGTCAACATGCCCGACATGGACGGCTTCGAGACCGCAAGCCTGATCCACCGGCATCCGCGCTACGAGAAGACGCCGATCATCTTCGTGACCGCGGTCAACATCTCGGACATGGACCGCCTGCAGGGCTACCAGCTTGGCGCGGTCGACTACGTCATGGTGCCGGTGATTCCGGAAATCCTGCGCAGCAAGGTCGAGGTGCTGGTCGAGCTGTACCGCAAGCGGCGCGAGCTGGAACTGCTCAACGCCAGCCTGGCGGCGCGCAACCAGGAGCTGCAGCGGGAGAAAGCGCGCGAACTCGAGGGCCTCAACGAGTCATTGCGGCTGGCCAACGAGGCGCTGGCCAGCCGCAACGCGGAGCTGCAGAACGAAGTGTCGGAGCGTGCGCGCGCCGAGGAACGCCTGCGTGGCGTCGACCACCGCAAGAACGTCTTCCTTGCGACCCTGGCGCACGAGTTGCGCAATCCGCTGGCGCCGCTGCAGAACGCGCTCAACATCCGGCGGCTCGAGGCGGGCGGCGACGGCGATCCGCTGCAGGCCACGATGGAACGCCAGCTGGCGCTGCTGGTGCGGCTGATCGACGACCTGCTCGACATCGCCCGCATCAGCCAGGGCAAGCTCGCGCTGCGCCGGTCAAGCACCGACCTCGCCGACGTGCTCACTGCGGCCGTGGAAGTCGCGCAACCCTGGATCGACGCAGGCGGGCACCGCTTCCGGATCTCGCTGCCGGCGCAGCAGGTGCTGTTGCACGCCGACCACGCGCGGCTGGCCCAGGTCTTCGCCAACCTGCTGAACAACGCCGCCAAGTACTCGGACCCCGAGGGCCTGATCGAACTCGAGGCAGGCCTGGACGCAGGGCTGGACGAGGCGGTGATCACGGTGCGCGACCGCGGCATCGGACTGGCCGACGACCAGCTCACGGCGGTGTTCGATGTCTTCCGCCAGGTCGATACGACCATGGAACGCTCGCATGGCGGCCTCGGCATCGGCCTCACCCTGGTGCAGAAGATCGTCGAGATGCACGATGGCCGGGTGCAGGTGGAGAGCGCGGGCCTGGGCTCCGGCTGCACGTTCCGGGTGCGCCTGCCGCTGCGCAGTCACCAGCAAGCCGGGGCGCCCGACGCCGCGGCCGCGGAAGAGGCGGCACCCGCCCCCGACGCGCGACCGGCTGCCATTACCCGCGTGCTCGTGGTCGATGACAACCGGGACGCCGCCAGCACGCTGGCGATGATGGTGCGGGTGCTGGGCCACGAGGTGGCGCAGGTCCACGACCCGCTGCTGGTGGAAGCCGAGGTGGAGCGCTTCGCCCCGGACCTGGTGTTCCTCGACATCGGCATGCCCGGGCGCAGCGGCTACGACATCGCCCGCCGGCTGCGCGAGGAGCGCGGCCCGGAGGTACTGGGCATCGTCGCCGTCACCGGCTGGGGGCAGCCGGCCGATCGCCAGCGCACCCGCGAGGCGGGCTTCGACGAGCACCTGGTGAAGCCGCCCCCGCTGGACGCGATCCGCCGCCTGTGCGCCCGCGCGGACCGGCCGGAGCCATGCGCATGAGCACGCCGCCCGCCAGGCCCTGGATGGATCGCCTCGCGCACGACCTGCGCGGCCCCCTGTCACCGATGCAGACCGCGGTCCACCTGCTGCGCGACGCCCGCGTCGGCGGGGCCGAGCGCGAGGAGCTCTTCGCCGTCCTGGAGCGCCAGGTCCAGCGGCTGGCGGGGATGATCGACGAGTTCGACGACCTCACGCGCGCCGGGCAGGGTCGCCTGCTCGCCAGCGAGGAGTCGATGGACCTCGAACTGCTGGTGGCCGACGCCGCGGCCCGCCTCGGCGCCCGCGCCCCACAGGTCGGCTTCGCCCCGGGAACCGGGCGCCTCAGGATCCGCGGCGATGCCCATCGCCTCGCCCAGCTGTTCCATTCCCTGCTCGGCCTCCAGCTGTCACGCAATGATAGCGACGCGGTGCAGGCGCATATCGCTGCCGAGGGGGGGCGCCTGCGCATGGTGTGTGCGGTGCGCTGCCGCGACGCCTCCGATGCGCTGGTGGCGTCGCTGCTGACGTCACCGCACCCGGATCCACCGGACGAGGCGCTGGGACTCCGCCTGGTGATCGCGAGCGCGATCGCCGAGGCGCACGGCGGCAGCGTGACCGGCCACGCCACGGCCCACGACACGGCTGAAGTCACGCTCGAACTGCCGATTGGCGATCGCTGAATCCGCGGCCGCGGCCGCCGGCTTCAGACGTGTTCCGCCGGATCCGGCATTCCCGGGGCGCACTGCCCCTCGGGCAGGCGCCTGGTCCGGTCGCGCTCCAGGCGCCACACCAGCCAGCCGGCAAGCGTGAACGCGGCCCCGGCCAGCGCCAGCGTCAGCATCGAACCGCTGACCATTGGCGACAGCAGGCCAGCGACCACAGCGTTCAGCGCCAGGCTGGTGAACGCCTGCAGCGACGAGGCCGAACCGCGCTGGCGCGGGTACATGTCCAGGATCGCCAGGGTCAGCACCGGGAACACCAGGGCCGCGCCGAATGCGCACAGCGCCGCCGGCAGCACCGCCCAGGGCACCGCGGGCACGTCCACCAGCAGGCCGTAGGCGACGTTGGCCACCGCCGCCAGGCCGCAGCAGGCGAAGCCGATGTTGACCTGCACGGCGTGCGGCATGCGCCCCGCCACCCGGCCGGAGGTGAAAGCACCCAGCATCATCCCGCCGATCATCGGGCCGAAGAACCAGGCGAAGCTGCGCTCGTCGAGCCGCAGCAGGTCGAGCACGAAGGCCGGCGCCGAGGCGATGTACAGGAACAGCGCCGAGAAGTTCAGCGCGCCTGCGGCCGCCAGCCGCTGGAAGCGCCGGTTGGCGAAGATCAGCACGTAGTCGCGCAGCATCCGCCGCGGCACCGGCGCGCTGCGGCTTTCTGCGGGATGGGTTTCAGGCAGCCACATCCAGGTCGCCGCCAGCAGCAGCACGCCGAAGCCGACCAGGAACCAGAAGATGTCGTGCCAGTGTCCCCATCCCAGGATCCAGCCGCCGATCACCGGCGCGATGGCGGGCGCGATGCCGAAGATCATCGATACCTGGCTCATCAGCCGCTGCGCGTCGTCGCCATCGAACAGGTCGCGGATCACCGCGCGACCCACGATCAGGCCCACGCCCGCCGACAGGCCCTGCAGGGCCCGGAACGCAAGCATCGTCGCCAGGTCGTTGGCCAGCGCGCAGCCCACCGATGCGGCGATGAAGACCACGAGCCCCGCCAGGATCACCCGCCGCCGGCCCAGCGCGTCCGACATCGGCCCGTGCACCAGGCTCATCAGCGCATAGGCCACCAGGTAGGCGCTGATGGTCTGCTGCATCGCCAGCTTGTCGGCGCCCAGCGCCTCGCCCATCACCGGGAAGGCCGGGAAAATGGCGTCGATCGAGAACGGGCCGAACATCGACAGCCCCGCCAGCAGCAAGGCCAGCCGGCCGGTGGATTTGGGCAGATGCGGGGGCATGGGCGGGCGCCGGCAGGCCGACGGGATGAAGGCGGGCCGGCAAGGATACCGGCTCCCCCCCGTCGCTGTAGGAGAGGCTCCTGTGGGGGCGGGGGGGGCAGGGAGGGGGCGACTCGAGGTTTGGGAGCTTTCCCCCA
>NZ_JBCLVC010000003.1:0-3376 GCF_039548475.1 Luteimonas yanweni
CCTTTTGTTGGGGAGGCGTTTCTGGGGGGGGTGCTCAGGTCGTAGCTGTCCCCCCCCCCCCCCCCCCCGCTCCCACAAGAGCTCGCACTGCTCCACAGAGTTGGCACTGCTCCACAGGAGCTGCCGCTGCCCGGCAGGCTATAATCCCCGGGCAAGACCCTCCAGCGGGAGAAGCCGTCCAGTCCACCGGGCCGGCTGCCGAAGGCGCAACGCCCGTAATCGCTCAGGCCCACGTACCGCCGGCTGGGACAACTCTGGAGAGACCGGTCAAACCCGGCGCCGAAGGTGCATGGATGGGGCTCGCGCCCCGTCCCGAACTCTCAGGCAAAAGGACAGAGGGGCGCCCCGCGTGCGTGCACGCGGCCCACCCGCGCCCGCCAGAGTCCATTGCCATGACCAAGCAACCTGCTTCCCTCCGCTCGCTCGAGCACCACGACGCGTTCGTGGAACGCCACATCGGCCCGAACGAAGACGAGATCGCGCAGATGCTGCGCGTCGTCGGCCACGATTCGCTCGACGCGATGACCGACGCCATCGTCCCCGGCTCGATCCGCTCCGGCGACGCGCTCGCCCTGCCGCCGCCGATGACCGAGGTCGATGCGCTGGCGAAGATCCGCGCCATCGCCGACCGGAACACGGTCTATCGCAGCTTCATCGGCCAGGGCTATTACGGCACCCACGTGCCCAACGTCATCCTGCGCAACATCCTCGAGAACCCTGCCTGGTACACCGCCTACACGCCCTACCAGGCGGAGATCTCGCAGGGCCGCATGGAGGCGTTGATCAACTTCCAGACCATGCTGGCCGACCTGACCGGCATGGAGATCGCCAACGCCTCGCTGCTCGACGAAGCCACCGCCGCGGCCGAGGCGATGACGCTCGCCAAGCGCTCGGCGAAGTCGAAGTCGAACGTGTTCTTCGTGTCGAAGAACGTGCACCCGCAGACCCTGGAGGTCCTGCGCACGCGCGCCGGTGGCCTCGGCATCGAGCTGCACGTGGGCGACGACGCCGACGCCGCCACCGTCGACAGCTACGGCGTGCTGCTGCAGTACCCCGACACCTTCGGCCGCATCAACGATTACCGCGCCGTGGCAGAAGCCGTGCACGCGCGCAACGGCGTGGTCACCGTGGCGGCCGACCTGCTCGCGCTGACCGTGATCGCCGCGCCCGGCGAATGGGGCGCGGACATCGTCATCGGCAACACCCAGCGCTTCGGCGTGCCCTTCGGCTTCGGGGGCCCGCACGCGGGCTACATGGCCTGCCGCGACGCCTTCAAGCGGCAGATCCCGGGCCGCCTGATCGGTGTCTCGGTGGACGCCGAAGGCAATCCCGCCTACCGCCTGACCCTGCAGACCCGCGAGCAGCACATCCGCCGCGAGAAGGCGACCTCCAACATCTGCACCGCGCAGGTGCTGCTGGCGGTGATGGCGTCGATGTACGCCGTCTACCACGGCCCCGAGGGCCTGGTGCGGATCGCGCGCCGCGTGCACCGCTTCAGCACCATCATGGCCACCGCGTTGCGCGGTGCCGGCGCCACCGTGGGCGACGCGTTCTTCGACACCCTGCACGTCAGCGGCATCGACGCCGCGGCCGTGCATGCCAAGGCCGGCGACGCGCGCATCAACCTGCGCGCGATCGACGATGGCAGCGTCGGCATCAGCCTGGACGAGACCACCACGCGCGAGGACGTGGTCGCGCTGGCCGCGCTGTTCGGCGCCGTGGTCGACGACATCGACGCCCTCGACGCCAGCGTCGCGGACGCGCTGCCCGCCGACCTCGTCCGCGACACCGCGTTCATGACCCACCCGGTGTTCAACACCCATCACAGCGAGCACGAGCTTCTGCGCTACATGCGTGCCCTGGCCGACAAGGATCTGGCCATGGACCGCACGATGATCCCGCTGGGCTCGTGCACCATGAAGCTCAACGCCACCGCCGAGATGATCCCGATCACCTGGCCGGAGTTCAGCCAGATCCACCCGCTGGCGCCGGCCGACCAGGCCGAGGGCTACAAGGAGCTGATCGAGGGCCTGGAGGCGATGCTGGCCGAGATCACCGGCTACGACGCGGTCAGCTTCCAGCCCAACTCCGGCGCCCAGGGCGAGTTCGCCGGCCTGCTCGCGATCCGCGCCTACCTGGCCTCGAAGGGCGAAGGCCACCGCGATATCTGCCTGATCCCCGAGTCCGCGCACGGCACCAACCCGGCCTCGGCGCAGATGGTCGGCATGACCGTGGTCGTGACCCGCTGCGACGCCAACGGCAACGTCGACGTCGAGGACATCCGCGCCAAGGCGGAGAAGTACTCCGACCGCCTGGCCGCGATCATGATCACCTACCCGTCCACGCACGGCGTGTTCGAAGAAGACGTGGTCGAGATCTGCGAAATCGTGCACGCCCACGGCGGACAGGTCTACACCGACGGCGCCAACATGAACGCGCTCTGCGGCGTGGCCCGCCCCGGCAAGTGGGGCTCGGACGTCAGCCACCTCAACCTGCACAAGACCTTCTGCATCCCGCACGGTGGCGGTGGCCCCGGCGTCGGTCCCTGCGCGGTGAAGTCGCACCTGGCGCCGTTCCTGCCGCGCGCGTTCGGCGGCGAGGGCGAGGTCGGCATGGTCTCGGCCGCGACGCACGGCTCGGCCAGCATCCTGCCGATCAGCTGGATGTACATCGTGATGATGGGCGCCGAAGGCCTGCGCCGCGCCACCCAGGTCGCGCTGCTCAACGCCAACTACGTCGCCAGGCGCCTCGAGCCGCACTATCCGACGCTCTACACGGGTCGCAACGGCCTGGTCGCGCACGAGTGCATCCTCGACCTGCGTCCGCTCAAGGACGCCACCGGCATCGGTGCCGAGGACGTCGCCAAGCGCCTGATCGATTTCGGCTTCCATGCGCCCACGCTGAGCTTCCCGGTCTCGGGCACGCTGATGGTGGAGCCGACCGAAAGCGAGTCGATGCACGAGCTGGATCGCTTCATCGACGCGATGATCCAGATCCGCGAGGAAATCCGCGCGATCGAGGACGGCCGCCTGGACCGCGAGGACAACCCGCTGAAGAACGCCCCGCACACCGCGGCGCAGGCCTCGGCCAGCGACTGGACCCACGCCTATCCACGCGAGCTGGCGGTGTTCCCGCTGCCGTCGCTGCGCCAGCAGAAGTACTGGCCGCCGGTGGCGCGCGTGGACAACGTGCACGGCGACAAGAACGTGTTCTGCAGCTGCATCCCGATCGGCTCGGCCGAGGACGAGCCGGAGGCGTTCAGCGAGCCCGACGTGGTGTAACCGCCGGAGCGCTTGATGGGCCAGGGGGGGGGGGGGGGGGGGGGGGGGGGGGGGGAGGGGGGGAGGGAGGGGGGGGGGGGGGGAGAGGGGGGGGG
>NZ_JBCLVC010000004.1:0-78076 GCF_039548475.1 Luteimonas yanweni
CCAGCTGCGGGGCACGCCGCTCTTGGTCCGGCCTGGCGGAAGCCGCTGCGTGGCGCGCCACGCGGCTGGCCTCCGTCTCTCCCGCCACATCCGCTTTACGCGGCAGCCCACACCATGTGCCTTCCCCCGCGAAGGAGCAGCGCATGGCCAGGCCCCGGACCCCGACCACCACCCCGCCCGGGGCGCAGCCCCCCACGGAGCGCGAGCCGGCGACGCCGAAGCCCACGGGAAGCGTGGGCCGCCCCGCCGATGGTCCCGACCCTGAATTCGACGCACCCCGCGGCAGCGGCGGCGAGTACCAGCAGCAGGCCGGCGGCCAACGCCCGCGGCTGACCACCAACCAGGGCGTGGTCATCGCCGACAACCAGAACTCGTTCACGCAGGGCCCGCGCGGCCCGACGCTGCTGGAGGACTTCATCCTCCGCGAGAAGATCATGCACTTCGATCACGAGCGCATCCCCGAGCGCATCGTGCATGCCCGCGGCTCGGCCGCGCACGGCTACTTCGAGCTGACGCAATCATTGGCGAAGTACACGCGGGCGAAGATCTTCACCGAAGTCGGCGAACGTACGCCGGTGTTCACCCGCTTCTCCACGGTGGCCGGCAGCAAGGGTTCGATCGACACCCCGCGCGACGCGCGCGGCTTCGCTGTCAAGTTCTATACGAAGGAAGGCAACTACGACCTGGTCGGCAACAACATCCCGGTGTTCTTCATCCAGGACGCGATGAAGTTCCCTGACCTGGTGCACTCGTTCAAGCCCGAACCGGACCGCGGCTTCCCGCAGGCGACCAATGCCCACGACACGCTCTGGGACTTCATCTCGCTCACGCCGGAATCGATGCACATGATCATGTGGGCGATGAGCGACCGCACCATCCCGCGCTCGCTGCGGATGATGGAAGGCTTCGGGGTGCACAGCTTCCGCTTCCTTGACGACGAAGGGCGCAGCACCTTCGTCAAGTTCCACTGGCGGCCCAGGCTGGGCATCCAGTCCACGGTCTGGGACGAGGCCGCAAAGCTGCAGGCCGCCGACAACGACTACCATCGCCGCGACCTGTTCGAATCGATCCAGGCAGGCGACTTCCCGGAGTGGGAGCTGGCCGTCCAGCTGTTTACCGAAGAAGACGCAGAAGCCTTCCCCTTCGACCACCTTGATCCGACCAAGATCATCCCCGAGGCGCTGGTGCCGCTGCAGGTGATCGGACGCATGGTGCTCGACCGCTGGCCGGACAACTTCTTCGCCGAAACCGAGCAGGTGGCCTTCTGCCCGGCCAACCTCGTGCCGGGCATCGACTTCAGCAACGATCCGCTGCTGCAGGGGCGGCTGTTCTCCTACCTGGACACGCAGCTGATCCGGCTGGGCGGCCCGAACTTCCACCAGATCCCGATCAACCAGCCGAAGTGCCCGTTCGCCAACCACCAACGCGACGGTCACATGCAGATGCAGGTGCCGCGTGGCCGCGTCAACTACGAGCCGAGTTCGCTGCAGGACGACAGCCCGCGCGCGGATGCGGCCGCCGGCTTCCGCAGCCATGCCTCGGCCGATGACGGGGTGAAGGGGCGCATCCGTCCGGAGAGCTTCGCAGACCACTTCAGCCAGGCGCGCATGTTCTTCCGCAGCCTGGAGGTGCCGGAACAGGCGCACCTGGCATCGGCGCTGGTGTTCGAGCTCTCCAAGGTCGAGACCCCCAAGGTGCGCGAACGCATGGTCGGCCAGCTGCGCAACGTCGACGAGGAACTGGCCAACCGGGTGGCGAACGGCCTGGGCATGGACACGCTGCCACCTGCCCCGCCGGCGGCGGTGCCGGCGCAGGACCTGCCACCGGCACCCGAAGTGCGCATCATCGGGCGCATGAAGGACACGCTGGAGGGCCGCTGCATCGGCATCCTCTTCGATGAGGGCAGCGATGCGGCGGCGCTGGAGTCATTGCGCGAAGCCGCGGAGTCCGCCGGCGCCACGGTGAAGCTGGTGGCGCCCAAGCTGGGCGGCGCGACGCTGTCCGACGGAAAGAAGCAGGCGGCCGACGGCCAGCTCGCGGGCACGCCCTCGCAGCTGTTTGACGCGGTCGCTGTGCTGCTGTCCGATGCGGCCGGCAGGAGGCTGGCGGAGGAGTCTGCGGCGGTGGATTTCGTCTCCAACGCCTGGGCACACCTGAAGGCGATCGCATCGGATGCCGGCGCGGCCCCGCTGCTGAAAGCCGGTGGCGTCGGCCATGACGCGGGCATTGTCGATGCCGCCGAGGCGAAGGCCTTCATCGCCGCGGCCAAGGGCCGGCAGTGGGCCCGCGAACCGAAGCTTCGGACGCTCGCCTGAGTGACGGTCTTGCAGGCAACCTGCCCGGAGACCGCCCGCCCCAGCGGTTATGCTTCGGGCATGGCTTTCGACCTCGCCGCCCGCTATGCGGAGGTGCGCGCCCACACCGTGGCGCTCGCCGCGCCGCTGTCGCCCGAGGACGCGCAGCTGCAATCGATGCCCGAGGCCAGCCCGGCCAAGTGGCACCTCGCGCACACCACCTGGTTCTTCTCGCGCTTCGTTCTGGGAGACTTGCCCGAGGCGATGCCGGACGGTTGGGACTATCTGTTCAACAGCTATTACGTCGGCGCCGGCGAGCGCCACGCACGCGCGCAGCGCGGCCTGGTCTCGCGCCCGGCCCTGGCGGAGGTGCTGGCCTGGCGCGAGGCCATCGACGCCCGCGTGCTGGAGCAGCTGGCGGCGGGGAGTTTCACGGCCGGTACGCGCGACATCCTGCTGCTCGGCACCCACCACGAGCAGCAGCACCAGGAGCTGATGCTCGCCGACATCAAGCACGCGTTGTGGTGCAACCCGCTGCAGCCGGCCTATCAGTCGGGTTGCACGATCGAACACGCAAGCGCGTCAGGGACCGCCCGCGCTGCAACCGCGGGCGCCGCCGCGCCGTTGCGTCCTTCCCCTCGTGATGCCTGGATCGAATGCGACGAGCGCATCGTCGAAACCGGCGCCGCGCGCTGGCCGGGTGACGGCGCCGGCTTCGCCTACGACAACGAGACGCCGCGGCACCGCGTGCTGGTCCCGGCGCACGCCATCGCCAGGCATCCGGTGAGCAACGCCGACTACGCCGCCTTCGTCGCCGACGGTGGGTACGGCACCCCGACCCTGTGGCTGAGCGACGGGTGGGACCTCGCGCTGCGGGAAGGCTGGCGAGGACCGATGTACTGGCACCCGGACGGCGCGCGTGAATTCACCCTGGCGGGATGGCGCGAGCGCGATCCCGATTCGGTGGTGCGCCACCTCAGCCATTACGAGGCCGATGCCTACGCCCGCTGGGCCGACGCGCGCCTGCCCACCGAGGCCGAGTGGGAAAGCGCGGCATCCGGACTTGCCGGCACCGGCCGGGCCTGGGAGTGGACGTCCAGCGCCTACGCGCCCTACCCCGGCTTCCGCCCGCTTCCGGGCACGCTTGGCGAATACAACGGCAAGTTCATGAGCGGCCAGCTGGTGCTGCGGGGCGGCAGCTGCGCCACCCCGCCCGGACACGCCCGCCCGACCTACCGCAACTTCTTCGCGCCGCGCGCGCGCTGGCAGTTCTCCGGCCTGCGCCTGGCAAAGGACCCTGCTTGAGCAACGAGCTGACGATCACCGATCTCCACCCCAGCGTCGACGACATCGCCGGCGACGTACTACACGGCCTGTCGGCCAAGCCCAAGCGCCTGCCGTCGAAGTACTTCTACGACCGGCGCGGCTCGGAACTCTTCGAGGCCATCACCCGCCAGCCCGAGTACTACCCGACGCGCGTGGAGCTGGCCATGCTTGCCGACTGCGGGCCGCGGATCGCCGCCGCCGTCGGGCCGCGCGCGCACGTGGTCGAGTACGGCAGCGGCAGCGGCCGCAAGACGCGGCTGCTGCTGGACGCGCTGGAGGATCCGGTGGCGTATACGCCGATCGAGATCTCGCGCTCGGCACTCACGGCCAGCGCCGGGCGCCTGGACCGTGAATTCGGCGACGTGGAAGTGTTGCCGGTGCTGGCCGATTTCACCCAGGCCGTACCCCTCCCGGCGCCCTCGCGCAGGGCCGCGTCGGCACTGGTGTTCTTCCCGGGCTCGACGCTCGGCAACTTCAGCCGCGAAGAATCGGTGCGCCTGCTCGCCGCCATGCGCGACACCATGGGCGACAACGGTGCGGCCCTGCTCGGCCTGGACCTGGAGAAGGATCCGGCGGTCATCGAGGCCGCGTACAACGACGCCGCCGGGATCACCGCGGAGTTCACGCTCAACCTGCTGCGCCGCCTCAACCGCGACCTCGGCAGCGACTTCGACCTCGCGGGTTTCGCCCACCGCGCGCGCTACGTGCAATCCGAAGGCCGCATCGTCACGACCCTGGAGAGCCTCCGCGACCAGGTCGTGACCGTGGACCGGCGGCGATTCGCCTTCGCGCGCGGAGAGTCGATGCAGGTCGAACAGAGCCAGAAATACACCAACGCGCGCATCGGCTCGCTTGCCTCGGAGGCCGGCCTGCGCGTGGTCGATGGCTGGAACGATGCCAAGGACTGGTTCGGGTTGCGCCTCCTGCGCAGGGCCTGAAGCCGCTCCGCACTGAAAGCGCGCGGCCGCCGCGTGGGTGTCTAAAGCCACCCACCCCCAAACCCCCTCGCCGGCCGCGCACGATCACAGGACTACTGCTTGCGCATTCCGTCGCGGGCGTTCTCGGCGCGCGCCGCGCCGATCGCTGTCTCGACCTTCTTGACCTCTTCCGGCGGCGGCAGCACCGCCGGCAGGCCGAGCGACTGCAGCCAGAGTTCCCGACCCCAGCCCTTGGTGTGGTACAGATGATGGTCTTCCTGCTGCTCGACCTCTTCGTACGCAGCCTTGAGCACCTTGCCGACGTCGCCGGTGGCCTTCCTGGAGACGTAGCCCACCAGCTCCCAGTTCAGGTGGTCCTTGGTCTCGGCCAGCACCACGCATTCGGCCGCGACGAGCTCCGCGGCCGCCGGGTCGCCCGCCGCCTGCGCCATCTCCATCGCCTTCACCAGCGACTTGCCGTGGTGGGCCACGACCTCGCGACCGGGCGTGCGGACCTCGGGGTCGAGCCCCAGCTTTTCGAAGACGCCCAGCAGCACTTCCTGGTGGTGCCTGGTCTCCTCGAGGTATTCGTTCCACTCCTTGCGCAGGTCATCGTTGACCGCGCATTCGATCGCCTTCAGGTAGACCTGCTCGCCGCCGAGCTCGGTCTCGATGCCCTGGTACAGCAGTTCGTGCAGTTGGGCCTGGTCGTAGCTTCCGCGTGCCATGTCGCCTTCCTCGTCAGGTGGGAAGGCCTACCTTCCGGCCGCGGGCGTCGCGGCGCGGTGAAGCGGCACGCCCACGGCGAAGACGCCGGGGCCCGGGATCAGGACGCCGCGACCGGCCGTTTCCGCGGCATGGCATCGAACGGAAGCATGATCCTGGCGTCCTTGAAATACATCATCCGCAGCTGTCGCCCGCGCGGCGACCAGCCGATGAAGTGCGCCTTGGCCCCGGCCTCGTACATGTCCTGGTAGCGCACGGCCATGTCGTCGTTCTGCAGTTCGATCATCACCCCCACCGACTCCGGCTTCGGAAGCGAGGCGTTGTAGGCCTCCAGCGTGTCGCGGATGGCATTGAGGAAGGGCATGGTCTGCTTCAACCCGCGCGCGCCGACGTCGAAGAACTGCCGGTAGAGATAGGTTGGCTGGCCGAAGGACGGCACGATGCCCAGCACCGCGGTGCCGACGCCCCAGATCTGGCCCTCACCGTCGCGACCCACTGCCACAGCCTGCTGCGCCCGCTCGGCGGCCTTGGTCGGATCCGGCAGCGCACCGTTGCGCGCCCACATGGCGATGAGCTCCGATGACAGTTCGGGCGTCACGTTTTTCCAGACCGGCACGATCTCCATGCTCACCTGCCCACCCTGCTGCGCTGCGTGCAATCCATCATCGATCCTCTCCTCGCCGGTATCATCCGATCATGGCGCAAGCGGTGGCGGCCGCGCAACGCGCCCTTCGCGTGGCTGCGGCAGTCCCTTGACGGCAAGACCCGGACAATGGGGCGATCCGCTACATTCCCTGTCCTTCCACCCATGCAGTGCGCGTCGTCGCAGACGCCCGCGGAGCCGTTCCATGTCCGTCATCTATCCGCCGCTGCGAGAGCAGTGGTTCGGCAACATCCGCGGCGATGTCCTGTCCGGGGTCCTGGTCGCGCTTGCGCTGATCCCCGAAGCCATCGCGTTCTCGATCATCGCCGGCGTCGATCCCAGGGTCGGCCTGTACGCCTCGTTCTGCATCGCGGTGGTCACGGCAGTTGCCGGTGGCCGGCCCGGCATGATCTCCGCGGCCACCGGGGCGATGGCGCTGGTGATGGTCGACCTGGTGCGTGACCACGGGCTGCAGTACCTGCTGGCGGCCACGATCCTCGCCGGCGTGCTGCAGTTGCTCGCCGCGGCCCTGCGCCTGAACACGCTGATGCGCTTCGTCTCGCGTTCGGTGGTGATCGGCTTCGTCAATGCGCTGGCGATCCTGATCTTCATGGCACAGCTGCCGGAGCTGGTCGGCATGCCGCTGGCGGTGTATGCCGTGTGCGCGGCGGGATTGGCGATCATCTACCTGCTGCCGCTGCTCACCAGGGCGGTGCCCTCGCCGCTGGTGGCGATCATCCTGCTCACCGCGCTCAGCCTCTGGCTTGGCCTGGACATCCGCACCGTGGGCGACATGGGCGAACTGCCGGACGCGCTGCCGACGTTCCTGCTCCCCGACATCCCGTGGACGCTGGACACGCTGTGGATCCTGCTGCCGGTGTCGGCCACGCTGGCCGTGGTCGGCCTGCTGGAGTCGCTGATGACCGCGCAGATCGTCGAGGACATGACCGACACGCCCACCAACCGCCGCCGCGAATGTGCCGGCCAGGGTTCGGCGAACATCGTCGCCGGCCTGTTCGGCGGCATGGCCGGCTGCGCGATGATCGGCCAGTCGGTGATCAACGTCAGCTCGGGCGGCCGCGGCCGGCTGTCGTGCATGGTCGCAGGCGTGGTCCTGCTGCTGCTCGTGGTCTACGCCTCGGACTGGGTATCGATGATCCCGATGGCGGCGCTGGTGGCGGTGATGATCATGGTCAGCATCGGCACCTTCCACTGGAAGAGCTTCCGCGAACTGAAGACCCACCCGAAGAGCGCCAACCTGATCATGTCCGGCACCGTGGTGGTCACTGTCGCGACCCATGACCTTGCCAAGGGCGTGCTGGCCGGCGTGCTGCTGACCGCGTTGTCTTTCACGCGCCGCGTCAGCTCGATGCTGCGGGTCGAGCACCACGACGGCGACGACGGCCGTCGCAGCTATCGCGTCACCGGCCAGGTGTTCTTCGCATCGGCCGTCCAGTTCGCCAACAGCTTCGACTACCTGCACACGCCGGGCAACGTGCTGATCGACCTGCGCGATGCGCACTTCTGGGATACCAGCGCGGTTGGTGCACTGGATCGCGTGGTGCAGAAGCTGCGCAAGCACGGCGCCACGGTGGACGTGGTTGGCCTGAACCGCGCGAGCCAGTCCCTGGTCGACCGCCTAGGCACGCACGGAGGCGAGGCGCCGGCGTCGTCGATGAACCAGTAGCGACACCGGACATGTCCAGGCCGGCTGATGTGGCTCAATCCCGCATCGAAAGCGGTTCCCGCGCCAGGCACTCCTGCAGGTTGTGCAGTTCGCGTTCCAACAGTGGCGGCAGCAGGCCCAGCGGGCCGCTTGTGGCGCGCGCCGCGGCAGTGTCCGCCAGCATGCGCAGGGCGGCGCGCACCTGCGCTGCACCGTCGTCGCCGAACAGTTCCCGCGCACGCGTGGCCGCGGCGCCGGAATCCAGCTGCTCCAGCGTCCAGCACGCCGAAAGGGTGCGATAGGCCAGCTGCTGGGCCGCGGCCACGGTGGGCCATTGGCGCTCGGCTTCACGCCGCTGTTCCGGCGCAGCCGCGATCGCGGCCTCGTAGGCATCCTGGAGCGCGAAACTCTTCCGCTGCAGGTCGCGACGCGCCGCGCGCCCAACCGGCGTGACCACCGTGCCGCGGGCAAGCTGCGCCACCACCGCGTCCACGCCGCGCACCGTGCGCGCCAGCTGGGCTGGCAGCACGGCTGCCGGACGCGCCGGCAGCAGGCGGAATACCAGCAGGGCGACAGTGCAGCCGATCGCGGTATCCACCCCGCGTGCCAGCACGAAGGACCCGGGTGATTCGATCAGCTGGCCGCCCGACGCCAGCAGCAGGGCCGCGCCGGTGATGAACACCACGGCCAGCGCGTAGTTGCGCACGACCAGCATCTCGACCATGAACTGCAGCGCCATCACCGTTGCCACCAGCCACAGGCCCTGCGGGTACAGCAGGATGATGGCCCCTCCCAGCAGCAGGCCCACCCAGGTGCCGAGCAGGCGTTCGACCGAGCGCACCAGCGTGCGGCTCCAGTCGAAACCCTGGTGCAACATGAGCACCGCCGCCGCTACCGCCCAGTACGAACGCTCCAGCCCGAACCGGGCACCGATCCAGCCCGACACCAGCGCCGCCAGGCCCACGCGCAGCACCACCAGGCGAGACATGGAGCCCGGTGCCAGTGCTTCGCGCAGGATGCTGGTGGCGCCGGGATGGCCGAGTGGCACCACGCCCGGCACCACGCCCGGAGGCAATGCATCCGTGCTCGAAGCTGCCCGGACATGGGCCTGCAGTCCGCGCACTTCTTCCGTGATCGCGGCCGGTGGCGGTTCGCTGCGGGCGGCGGCGGCCATGGCGTCGGCAAACAGCAGGTGCATGCGGCGATTGATCGCACGCAGGGCGGTCAGGCGGCCGGGCGCCGTGCGCGCGGGCTGGTAGGCGACCAGCGTGTTCCATGTCGCGTGCAGGGTGCGCGCTGCGGCGTGGCGTGCGCGATCCTGCCCCGGCGTGCCCACGGCCGCGACGAAGGCGGCCACCGCATCGCCGGCGCGCAGCACCGCGGATTTTTCAGGGCCGCGCGGGTCGGACAGCGCGCCCAGCATGTGCACGCACCAGGCGAACGCGCCGCTGCCGAGCACCAGCAGCGCCGCCGACAGCGGCCCGCCGGCTGGCGCCTGCAGGCCACTGGCCGCGGCGCAGGCCAACAGGAACATGTACGCCCCCGGCGGGCCGATCTGGAAGGCATTGCCCATCCAGGTGGCGACCATGGCCATCACCGCCACGACCGGCACCACCACGACCCAGCCAAGCGGCGCGACGGCCATGCCGATACCCACCGCCGCCGCGAACGCCAGCGCGATCAGCGCCAGCTCGCGCGCACGGTTCAGATAGGGACGATCATTGCCGTAGAGCGCGGTGAAGCCGCCGGTGGCGGCCAGCATTCCCGCAGCGACGTCGCCTGATAGCCAGCCGGCCAGGATCGGCACCCCCATGCAGAACGCTGCCCGCAACGCAAAGCGCCAACGTCCGGGTGGCCCGCGGCGCACGTCGAACATGCCGCGCATCTGCTGGCGCAGACCGGGCGGCGGACTGGAAGGTGCGGAGTACACGCCCTGATTGTATGCGTGCACGGATGTTTCGCTTTCCCCTCCACGGTACAGTGGAGCGCCCCGCACGAGGACCGTCATGCGCGCCACGATCTACCACAACCCGCGCTGCGGAACGTCGCGCAACACGCTGGCACTGATCCGCCACGCCGGCATCGAGCCCGTGGTCATCGAGTACCTGCAGGACACGCCGACGCGCGACGAGCTGGTCGCGCTGATCCGCGACGCCGGTATCGGCGTTCGCGATGCCATCCGCGCGAAGGAAGCGAAGTACACCGAGCTCGGCCTGGACGACCCGTCCCTGCCCGAGGACGCGCTGCTCGACGCCATGCTCGCCGAGCCGGTGCTGATCAACCGGCCCTTCGTGCGCACCGGCCTGGGCGTGCGGCTGGCGCGTCCATCGGAAACGGTACTGGAGATCCTGCCGCCGATCAGCGCGCCGTTCACCAGGGAAGACGGCGGCGTGGTGCCGCCGCAGTAGCGGCACCACCCTGCCCCGCGGCTGCGACTGCACTCAGAACGTGTAGCCCACCCGCAACCAGAACGTCCGGCCCGGCTCGTTGATCCGGACCGCATCGGCCGGATAGCCGAAGTCGGCGTTGCCAGCGAGGTTGAGGTGCTCGCTGTAGGCGCGGTCGAACAGGTTGTCGACGCCCGCGGTCAGCTGCACGCCGCTGGCGAAGCTGTATCCGCCGTTGAGCGCCAGCGTAGCGAAACCCGCGCTGGGGCCGATGTCCTGGCCGACCACGTTGCCATAGCCGTCCGCCACCCGGTCCTGTCCGTCGACGATGCGCACCAGCGCACCGGCCGACCAGCTGCCGTTGTTCCAGTCGGCCGTGAGGCGGCCTTCCAGCGGCGGCATCTGCGGCAGCGGGCGGCCGCTGTCGCGATCCTTGCCGCGGGCATAGGCCAGGCTGCCGCCGAGTTTCCAGTCCTCGCTCGCGCGGTACTCGCCGCCAAGCTCGGCGCCGCTGGTCTGCGCATGGATGTTCGACACCATTGAAGTCGCGCCCATCATCGTGTCCATGTAGCGGAACTGGATGAAGTCGTCGACGCGGCCGGCGTAGGCCGAGATCCAGCCATCGAAGCGCTCGCCCCGGTACTGCAGGCCGACGTCGAGCTGGGTGGTCTTCTCGGTGTCGAGGCCGGCGAAGGCGTTGGCGAAACCCATCGGGCCCATGTTCGCGGAGAACAGCTCCCAGTAGTCGGGCATGCGCTCCGTGTGGCCGATGCCTGCGTACCAGCTGAGCGACTTGTCGACGTCGCGTTCGAAGCGGACGAAGCCCGCCTTGAGCGTTTCCTCGCGCGACTGGCCCGCTGTCGGATTGGGCATTGCCGGATTGCCGTGGCTGCCGGCCACCGTCATCCGGCCGTCCTCGGCACCTGCGCGGTCCGCGCGCGCGCCCGCGATCCAGCGGCTGTCCTCGCCCTGGAACCAGGTGCCTTCGGCGAACAGGCCGAGGTTTTCGAAGCGCGCGTCGACGACCCATGGCATGGCGAGATAGGCGTTGCGGCCCATGCCGGCGCGGCGGCGGTGGCGGCTGTCCTGGGCATCGATGCCGGTGACGAGCTCGAACGCGGCGCCGCGCCAGGTGGCCGCGGCGCGCCCGCCGCTGGTGCTGCGCTCGACGTTGGACGCCATCGGCATGGGCATCGCACCGTTCGGGTTCGGGTCGCGCAGGCTGTAGTTGTCCATCACGTGATCGGCCACGTTGTGGAAGACGCTGGCTTCGAAGGCCTGCATCGCGCCCTGCATGTTGTCCTTCTCGAAGCGCAGGCTGTAGTTGCTGCGGTCGAAGCGGCTGCCGTCCATGCCGCGCGTGGCGTAGCGCGCCTGGCCGTCGCCGATGCCGATGCCGAGTTCGAGCAGCGTGTCCTCGTCGGGCGTCCAGCCCAGCGCCAGGTCGGCGTTCCACTTCTTCCAGGCCGAGCCGACGCGATCGCCGTTGCCGTCGTCGTAGTCGCCGGATTCGGAGCGGTTGGCGCTGATGCGCGCATAGCCCAGCGGCGCGCCGTACGTCGCGTCGACCACCTGGTCGTTCCGGCCCCAGCTGCCGGTGAGCGCGCTTCCAGCGAGTTTCCAGGTCGGCTCGGCGTAGTACTCGCGGTCACGCTCGAAGCGCACCGTTCCGGCGGACGCACCCGGGCCCCAGAGCACCGTCTGCGGGCCCTTGGTCACCACCAGCGCATCATAGGTTTCGGGCGCGATGTAGGACATCGCGTTATCCATGCGCGAAGGGCAGGCGCCCGGCATGGCGCCGTCGTTGGTGAGCAGGTTCAGGCGCGAGCCGAACATGCCACGCAGCACAGGATCGCCGTTGCTGCCGCCGTTGCGGACGGCGGTGAAGCCGGGGATGGTCTTGAGATAGTCGGCACCGTCGCTTGCCGGCACCGGCTGGCGCGGGAGCTTGGGGCTGGTTTCCCAGGTCAGCGCGGACACCGGCGCGGCGGCGGTGACGACCAGCGCGTCGAAGTCGACCGTGCGCGTCGCATCGGGCGTGGCATCGGCGGGTGCTGCTTCCAGGGCAAGGGCGAAGGGACTGGCCAGCGCGGCGGCGATGGCCACGAACAGGCAGGACGAACGGATCGCCGGACAACAGGGGATCGACATGGCATGGCTCCACGAAACGGATTGCGGTGGGGTGCCGCGCGGCGGGCGCCGGCGGCGTGGCGTGGCTCAGCCGGCGCGCGGCGGTCCGCGCGATCCCAGTCCGTTCGGATGCAGCCAGGCCACCCGGGGGGTGGCCGGTGCCAGCGCCGGCACGGCCGCCGCGGGCAGCGCGACGATCTTGACCACCATCGGCGCGGGTGCGGCAAGCGCCGCCAACAGGGGGCAGTAGTCGCAGTCCGGATCACCGATCGCGGGACGGGTATCGCCCCGCCCTGTTCCGTCGTGCAGGCCATGCGGTGCGTGTCCGCCATGCGCGGCCAGACCCTGCGCGCTTCCCGCGCCGCCTGCTGCGTCAACCAGCCGCGTGGTGGTGGGAACCAGCAGCAGCAACAGTGCCGCTGCGAGTCCGATCCGTCCCATCCAGTACTGGAATGCCTTCGCGTTCATCTCGAGGCGGATTGTCGGCGCCGGCGGCTGGAATGGATCTGACGCAGGTCAAGACCGGTCACTTTCCATACGCGAACGTACGCGCTTGATCCAGGTCATTTGGCTGCCCCCCGTACACCGGTAACGTGCGCTCCAACGGCCAGGCACCAGGACGCATCGGCCCCCGATTTTCTTCAAGCCCTTAACCACTGAGGTCATCACCATGAGAAACCTGGTACTGCTGTTCGCACTCGCCGCCGCTGGCGGATTCGTCCCGGCCGAGGTCGCCGCGCAGGGAACGGCATCGGTCGACATGATCGCCGACGTCAACTTCAGCCTGCGCACCGAGATTACCGGCGGCCAGATGGTCTTCATCGGCAACTCCGGCGCGATCAAGGACGTGGTCAACCCCGACCTGCGCGTGCCCGAGGGCTCGGTGGTCGCGATCACGGTCACCAACAACGACGGCGCCATGCATGACATCGCGGTGCCCGAGTTCAACGCGCAGTCCGACCAGCTGGTCGGCGTCGGCTCTTCAACCACCATCGTCTTCCGCGCCACCAGGGGCGGCACCTTCGAGTACATCTGCACCATCCCCGGGCACAAGCTCGCGGGCATGGCCGGCAAGCTGATCGTCGGCGACGTGAAGGACGTCGTGAGCACGGCGCTCGACGTGTCCAAGGACCCGGCCGAGGTCGGCACGCCCGTCGGCGACCGCGCCCCGCAGCACGTCACCTATGACCTGCTGACCACCGAAGTCGAAGGCCGCCTGTCCGATGGCAGCACGTACCGCTACTGGACGTTCGACAACACGGTTCCGGGTCCGCTCCTGCGCATCCGCCAGGGCGACACGGTCACGATCAACCTCAAGAACGCCGAGGACAGCGTCAACATCCACTCGGTCGACTTCCACTCCGTGACCGGTCCCGGTGGCGGCGCGGCGGTGACCCAGGTGCGCCCCGGCGAAACCAAGAGCTTCACGTTCAAGGCGCTGCACCCCGGCCTGTTCGTCTACCACTGCGCGACGCCGATGATCGCCCACCACATCTCCAACGGCATGTACGGGATGATCCTGGTGGAGCCGGAAGGCGGCCTGCCGAAGGTCGACAAGGAGTACTACGTGATGCAGGGCGAGCTCTACACCGCCCAGAAGCACGGCTCCAGCGGCCTGCAGGAGTTCTCGGTCGACAAGCTGCTTGACGAGAAGCCCGAGCACCTGATGTTCAACGGTTCCATGGACGCGCTCACCAAGACCTACGACATGAACGCGAACGTGGGCGAAGAGGTCCGGATCTTCTTCGGCGTCGGCGGCCCGAACCTGATCTCGAGCTTCCACCTGATCGGCGAGGTATTCGACCGGGTCTATGACCTGGCCTCGTTCACCAGCCCGCCGCTGACGGACGTGCAGACCACGCTGGTGCCGCCGGGCGGCGCGACCATGGTCGAGTTCAAGGTCGACTACCCGGGCAAGTACATCCTGGTCGACCACGCGCTGTCCCGCGCCGAGAAGGGCCTGACCGGCATCCTCACCGTCAACGGTGAAGCCGATCCGGCGATCTTCAACAGCGCAGAAGCGATCGACGCAGCGTCCGGCCACTGACGCCGGCGCCGAAAGGCGACAGGCAAACGGCCCCGCTCCGGGGCCGTTTGCGTTTGTGAAGTCAAGTGCAGCCGGCGCCGCAATTGCACGTAGGGGTCATGCCGCAGTCACGCCTGGTGAGACAAACCCGGGGACAATATGCGCCATGCACCAGATGATCGAACTCCACCCCACGGCCGATGCGCTGACCGGCCTCGGCCTGCCCGCCATTCCCTATCCCGTTGCCCTCCCCGCCTTCCAGGCCGCCGTCGCCAACGATGGCGCGCTGCCGCTGGCCGACATGCTGCACGGCCTGCAGCTGCGCGCCGCCCGTGACACCGCTGACTGGCAGGCGATGGAGCCGGCCATGGCACGACTGGCCGAACTGCTGGCACCCGACGATGCCCGCGAGTGCACCGCCGAGGGCGAGGACTGGTGGATCGAAATCGGCCCGGTCGACATTGACGGCGCCATCGTGGCGCTGCAGCGCGACGACACGCTGCTGGCCACCGTCACGCAGCGCGGCGACGGTCGCCTGCGCATGGCGGCGTACCGCCCGCTGGACGGCCGCTCCATCGAACTGCTGGTGGGCCTGGCACGGGGCGAAGCGAGGCTGGCGGACGTGCCACTCCATGCCACCACGGACGCGGGCCTTTCCGTCCTGTCACGCTGGGATGCTGACCCGGGTCCCGGGTCCGGTGGACACACGTTGCCGGCGTGGCGCGCGCAACCGGCGTTGCCCACGCGCCGGCCGGCGTGCGTGCTGGCCGAATTCGGCACCTGGGACCTGCTCCGGACCTGAGGCGTGCCCGCCGCGACCCGCGGGCCGGGCGACCTGCTACCGCTGCCTGTCTAGATCCGGGCCAGCGCGTCGCGCAGCGGCTCCAGGTCCGCGCTGGACACCGGCCGCACCACCCGCACCAGCTCCTGGCCCGAACGGAGCAGCACCAGGGTCGGCCACAATTTCACCTTGAAGGTCCGGCCCAGCGGCCGGCCGCGACCGTCCTCGATCTTCAGGTGCCTGATGCCTGCGTGCTCCCCCAGCAGCACCTGGATCGGCGCCTGCGCCGCCTGGCAATGGCCGCACCAGTCGGTGCCGAACTCCAGCAGCAGGGTGCCTTCCATGGCATCGAGCTCCGCACGCGCCGGTTCCACGGCCGAGTAGCGCGCTTCGTAACTCACAGCGGTGCCCGCAGCGCCTGTTCGATATCGCCCAGCGGTGCGTTGGTGAGTGTCTTCGGCAGCTCCGCGACCAGGCGCTGCAGGACCTCCTTGTGCAGCAGCGGCCGCATCCTCCCGAGCGTGGTGGGGTCGGCCATGAGTACCAGGTGCTGGTACTGCTGCTTGAGCGCGCCTTCGTTGAGCGCCAGCGCCAGCTGCTTGGCGAACGTGGCCTCGTCGATCTGCGCGCCGGTGGACTCGTGCGGCATGCTGCCTGCCGGACCATCGTCATCCATGTTCATCAGCTCGCGCAGCTCGACCTGATGCAGCGAGGGCGCGCGCTCCTCGCCGGCGTTCCGGAACACGCGGGCCCCGGTACCATCGGCGACGACAACCAGGGCGTCGGAAGGAACAAGCGTCATGTGAATCTCCAGTCGGGCGATTGAAGGGCACATTCCACGACACGCCATCAACAGCGCGTGACCTGCAGCCGGCTCCGCGCCGCAGTTGACGACGGTTTAACGTGCGGCCTACTAGGGTCTCCGCTCAGGGGGATCAATGCAGCCTGTCCACACATCGTTGCCCGGCCATCTGGCGGACGAAACGCGCCAGCTCGCCCTGCTTCTCAACTCGGTCACCGATTACGCCATCTACATGCTCGACGCGTGCGGGATCGTGCGGTCCTGGAATCCGGGCGGCGTGCGTATCAAGGGCTATAGTGCGGAAGAGGTTATCGGCAGCCACTTTTCGCGTTTCTACACGCCCGACGAGGTGCGCGACGGCGTACCGCAGCGCAACCTGAAAACCGCGGAAACCGAAGGCCGCTTCTCCGCCGAGGGCTGGCGCGTGCGCCGTGATGGCACGCAGTTCCTGGCCAGCGTGGTGATCGACCCGATCTGGGCGGAAGACGGCGCCTTGCTGGGCTTCGCCAAGATCACGCGCGACATCACCGAGCGCCATGAGGCCGACCGGCGCCTGCAGCAGACACAGCAGGCGTTGTTCCAGGCACAGAAGATGGAGGCCATCGGCCTGCTGACGCTCGGCCTGGCCCACGACTTCAACAACCTGCTGACGGTGGTGGTCAACAGCCTTGACATCATCGGCCACCGGAGCACGGACGAACGGACCGCCAAGGTGCTCGAGACCGCGATGCGGGCCGCCGATCGCGGCGTCCTGCTCACGCGCCAGCTGCTGAGCTTCGGGCGCGGCCAGGTGCTTGCCGCCGAGAGCGAGGACGTCAACGCACTCGTCCGCGAATCCGAACCGCTGCTGCGCCGGGCCGCAGCCGACCTCGTGGACCTCAGCCTTGCGCTCGTGCCGGGCCCGGCGCTGGCGGAGATCGACCGTGGCCAGTTCGAGGCCGCGCTGCTCAATCTGGTCATCAACAGCAGGGATGCGATGCCGCAAGGCGGACGCGTGACGGTGTCCACCGCGATGCGGCGGACGCGTCTGCCGGGCGCGCCGCACGATGACGCCCGCCTGTTTATCCGCGCCTCCGTCACCGACAACGGCCCGGGAATTCCGCTTGAACACCAGAGCCGGGTATTCGAGCCGTTCTTCACCACCAAGGAAGTAGGACGGGGCAGCGGGCTGGGGCTGAGCCAGGTGTTCGGGTTTGCCGCGCAGTCCGGCGGCTTTGCCGAACTCCACAGCACGCCCGGACACGGCACCTCCGTATCCATCCACCTTCCCGCATTCGAAGCCTCCTGATGCCCCAGACCCGCCTCCTGTTCGTCGAAGACGAAGACGACCTCCGGTTCCTGATCTTCGAAGCGCTTTCAGACCTCGGTTACGACGTCACCATGGCCAGCAATGGCAGGGAGGCCATCGAAAAACTGAAGGGCGACGTCGGCTTCGACCACGTCATCACCGATGTCAGCATGCCGCAGGGCGTGACCGGCCTCGAGGTGGCGGAAGAAGCCGCCAGGCTGCAACCGGGTGCCGGGGTCGTGCTCGTTTCGGGCTACCAGCGTTCCCAACTGCCGCCCATTCCGGAAGGCGCGCGCTTCCTGCCCAAGCCCTACCGGCTGCATCAGCTGCTTGGTGTCCTGGAACGCTAGGCGCGATTTGCGTCCTCCAGGCCATCCTCTCCCACCGCCAGCTCACCAGGTTGCTCCCTGGTCGATGGTCAGCTGCGCTTCTGGTCACCCTTGTCCCCCTGTCCCGACGTGACGGTGGCCTTCGCCTTCTTCGCCTTGTCCTGTTTCTGCGAGCGGCCGACGTCGTCCTGCTCTTTGAACTGGCCCGCTTCGTCGCGACGCACGTAACGGCTGTCGCCTTCGTTCGGCGTGATGAGTTCGCGCTTGGTCATCTCGATGCACCTCCGTGAAAGGGGATCACAGGTTTCTACGCGCATCGTCAAGACGGCGCGATGGATCTTCGCGCCCTTGCATTCAGGCTTGTGGCGATCAGGCGCTGGCGTTTCGCCGTCACGTCGTTTCCTGGCGTTACAGGAAGACCCCGATGATGGCGGGCTGATGAGCGGCTGTCGCGGTGGTCAGCACAGCGCGGCCGGCACCTGCAGGTACGATCGTCCCGACACGGCGGCAATGGCGACCCCGCCATCACCGGCAACTGCAGGAGATACCGAATGCAAGGATTGGAACTGCGCTCGCTGGCCACGTCGGATGGCCGGCTCCGCCTGAGCCTGGAAACCGTGACGCTGGACGAGCCCGGGCCCGACGAGCTGGTGGTGCGGGTGGAGGCGACGCCCGTCAATCCGTCGGACGTCGGGTTGCTGTTCGGACCGGCCGACGTGTCCACATTCCGGCGTGAAGAAGGCCCCGAACGAGCCGTGGCGGTGGCCGACATCCCGCGGCAGCGCCTGCAGGCGATCGGCGGACGCATTGACCGGTCGCTGCCGGTGGGCAACGAGGGCGCGGGCACTGTCGTCAAGGCGGGCGCACACGTGCAGCACTACCTTGGCAGGACCGTGGGCATGCTCGGCGGCGGGATGTACACGCAGCTGCGCAGGTTGCCCGCACGGGACTGCATCCTGCTTCCCGAAGGCACCGACGTCGCGGACGGCGCCTCGATGTTCGTCAATCCGCTGACCTCGCTCGGCTTCACCGAAACCATGAAGGCCGAGGGCCACACCGCCATCGTCCACACCGCCGCCGCGTCCAACCTGGGCCGGATGCTCAACAGGATCTGCCTCAAGGACGGCATCCCCCTGGTCAACATCGTGCGCAGCCAGGCGCAGGCGACCATCCTCCGCGACATCGGCGCCACCCATGTGGTCGACAGCAGCTCGCCCGGCTTTGCGGCAGAACTGGCCGACGCCGTCGCCGACACCGGCGCCACCCTCGGCTTCGACGCCATCGGCGGCGGCCCGCTCGCCGGCCAGATCCTGCAGGCGATGGAAGACGCTGCAAGCCGCGCCGCATCGGCGAACTACAACATCTACGGCACCGACACCTTCAAGCAGGTCTACGTCTACGGCGGCCTGGATACCGGACCCACCGTGATCCACCGCGGCTTCGGCTTCGGCTGGAGCCTGGGTGGCTGGCTGCTCACGCCTTTTCTGCGCAAGGCCGGGCCGGAGGTGATGGCGCGCATGCGCAAGCGGGTCGTCGCCGAACTCACCACGACATTTGCCAGCCGCTATACCCGCGTGATCAGCCTGGCCGACGCGCTGGATCCGGACATCCTGGCCGCGTTCGAGCGCAAGTCCACGGGCGAGAAATACCTGATCGACCCTTCGCTGCAGGCCTGAGGTACGGGCGTCGTTGTGAAGGCACCCGACGTGCACGGAAGCTAAGATCCGGGTGGGGAACCTGAATGGAAACACGGCATGAAGAGCGGCCTTGCAGACTTCATCGAGCATCGCGCCGACGCCATTGTCGATGAGGCCATCACCTTTGCCCGCTCCGTCGACGCGGGCACCTCGCTGGGCGTTGACGAACTGCGCGACCACCTGCCGCAGGTCCTCGCAGCCATCGCGGCCGACCTGCGCAGGAGGCAGACACGGGCCGAGGAGATCGACAAGTCCCAGGGACGCGCGCCGACGGATCGCGGCGCGGCCAGGTCGGCGGCGGCCACCCATGCCCTGCATCGCGCGCACAGTGGCTTCAGCATTTCCGAGCTGGTGGCCGAGTACCGGGCGATGCGTGCGGCGGTGTTGCGCGCGTGGGCCGAGGCACCGGAAGAGGTCCCAGCGGTCCCGGGGGAGATCACCCGTTTCAATGAAGCGATCGACGAGGCCATCGCCGAATCAGTGAAGTACTACGCGGATGAAGTGGAACGCTGGCGCAACATCTTCCTGGGCGTCCTGGGCCACGACCTGCGCAGCCCGCTCACGGCGATCATGATGGCCTCCGAGCACATCGCGCGCCTGGCCGTGGACGTTCCCATCGCCAAGGCGGCGCAGCGCCTGATCAGCAGCGGCGAAAGCATGCGCCAGCTGCTGGACAGGCTGCTGGCCTACAACCGGTCGCAGATGGGGCTTGGATTCGAGGTGCAGAGACAGGAGGTGGACCTGGTCCAGGCGTGCCAGGAGGAGATCCAACTGCTGCAGGCGTCGATGCCCGGAGTCGTGATCGACTTCGATGCTCCTCCTGCGCTGCGTGGCATGTTCGACGCCGGGAGCATCCGCGAAATACTGACGAACCTTGTGATCAACGCGCGCAAGTACGGAACCGATGGCGGCGGGATCCTCGTGGCACTCCGCGACCATGGCGCCGACGCGGAACTGAGGGTCAACAACGCGGGCGAGCCCATTCCACAGGCGACGCTGGACGTGATGTTCGAACCGCTGCGCCGCGGCGGCCTCAGCCACGGCGAGAGCGAGCGGGCAAGCCTGGGGCTCGGGCTGTTCATCGTCAGCCAGATCGTGAAGGCCCACGCCGGTACGATCCGCGCGGCGGCGGCAGACGGACAGACCTGCTTCACGGTGCAGCTGCCAAAGACCTGACGCGTCCGAGCCTGCAGGTACACTGCGCAGTGCCTTTCCACGCCATGAAACCATGCTCCACCGCCTGAGATTTCCACGAACGTACTGGGCCGACCGGAGCGTCCTGGCGATCCTCATCGCGGGGACGGCCTGGCTCTCGCTCACGCTGGCGCGCGGACCTGGTGAACTCGCCGCGATCTGGGTCGGCAATGGCATCCTTACCGGGTGGTTGCTGTCCCGGCGCACCTCCATCTGGCCAAGCTACCTGGCGGTCGCATTCGCGGCCGAGCTTCCGGCACGCATGCTGGCCGGCGACGAGCCCTCGTACGCGATGGCCATTGCGTTATGCAACTTCGTTGAAACGCTGGCAGTGGCGTGGTTCGTCCGCATCCGCGTTCCCAACATTCGCGATCCGAAGAACTGGCTCAGCCTGGGCGGGACCGCCACCGCTGCCACGCTGGTCGCGTGCGCATTGGCGGCACTGTTGGCCGCAGCCGTCGCGCATTCGATGCACGGCCAGGATTTCGTGCGCGCGTTCGGTGGCTGGTATACCGCACATGTCGTCGGCATGGTGGTGCTGGCGACCACGACCCTGGTCGTGCAGCGCGAGGGCCTGGGGCTGTTCGTGAAACCGGGCCGCGGCTGGAGCCTGCTGGCCACCATGGGACTGCTGGCCGTAGTGGCCGTGGGCGTCGCCTTCACCAGGTATCCGGTGCTGTTCCTGACCTATCCACCCCTGTTACTCGTCGCCGTGCGCCACGGGTTCGCCGGGGTGGGTCTCGGGGTGATCACCCTGGGGGTGACCGTGGCCACGGCCACGACCCTCGGCCACGGTCCCCTGTCGCACCCCAGCCTCGGGGACGACGGCCAGCTCGCCCTGCTGCAGCTCTATCTGGCGGGCGGTTGCCTGATGACGATTCCGGTCTGCCTGGCGATGGCCGAGCGCAACCGCCTGGCTACGCGGCTGGTCGAAAGCGAGCGCCGCTATCGCATGCTGGCCGATCATTCACACGACGTCATTACCCGCATCAAGTCCGACGGCACGCTCCTTTATGTCTCGCCGTCGGCCGTGGAGATGTTCGGCTTCAGGCCCGCCGAGATGATCGGTAAGCGCTGGGATTTCCTGCATCCCGACGACCATCGGCAGATGACACAGGCGCTGGCTGGTGTCCTCGCTTCGGGGGAGCCGCGAACCGAGATCTACCGGATGCTGCGCAGCGACGGCCGCTACGTCTGGATCGAAGGCGTGTTGCGCTGCATACCCGCCGATGACGGAAGCGAGGCGGTCGACATCATGGTGGCCGGTCGCGATATCGATGAACGCGTCGCCGCTGAACAGGCGCTGGCGGAGAGCCGCCTCGAACTGGAACGGATGTCGCGCGTCGATCCCCTTACCGGCCTGGCCAACCGCCGCCAGTTCGATGAACGCCTGGCGCTGGCGCTCAAGCGGCAACAGCGCCACGGCAGCCCGCTCGCACTCATGTACATGGACATCGACCGCTTCAAGAGCGTCAACGATGGCCATGGCCACGCTGCCGGCGATATCGTGCTGCAGACATTCGCGAGGCGGTTGTGCGACAGCGTGCGCGAGACCGACCTGGTCGCTCGCCTGGGCGGGGACGAGTTCGTGATCCTGATCGAAGATGCACCGCCCGAGGCCGCCGAAGCCGTGGCGTGCAAGCTGATCGCGGCCATGGCGGAGGCAATCGATATCGGCGGCACGGCGCTCACCGTCACCACCAGCATCGGGCTCGCCTACGCGCGCCAGCCGGTCAGTGCGGCAAGCCTCATGGCCGAGGGAGACGCTGCGCTGTACGCGGCGAAAGGCGCCGGTCGCAACCGCTACCATTTCGCCGTCCTGCCCTGACCCCGACGCCCGGCCCCAGGCCCGGCGAGCCCGCCGCCTGCGCGCCCGGGCGGCCCATCGTCGCTGCCCGATTCGCCTACGGCCCCAACCCGGGGTTTCGTCGCCATATTCCACGTTTCGTCGCATTCCCGGCCAAGGGCGGGAAGCGGCTCGGTATGCTCCGCCGCAATCGAACACAATCAGGGGCCTTCCCGTGATCAAGAGCTTCTTCTTCGTCCTGCGCCTCGCGATCGCCTGGCTCCTCGCGGTGCTCGTCGTCGGCATCATGTGGTCCGAACTGCCGCTCCTGGGAAGGGTGGACTGGCCGATCGTGCTGCTGGGAATGATCACGATGGTGCTGGTGGTTGCCGGGGCGCTCTCGCACCTGGGGCGGGTGCGGCTGATCGCGGGCCATGTCGACCGGACGGTGCTGTCGAACCGCCAGCGCCGTCAGGTGGAGATCCCGTTCGAGGCCGGCGAGGCCTTCGACATGCTCGAGGCCGCGATCCGCGAGCTGCCGCGGGTGGAACAGGTCGAGGCCGCTCGCGACAGCCTGCAGGTGCGAGCCAAGGTCGGCCGCCCGCAGACCTATGGCGAACACCCGCTGGGCCGCTGGAACCCGCTGCTGTGGTTCGGCATCCCGCGCAACCAGATCCTCGCGACCGTCCTGCCCGGCCACGACAGCGGCAGCGTGACGCTGATATGCGAACCGGAGTCGCCGGCATGGAGCGACTGGTTCCTGGTCGACGACGGCACCAACTACGAGAACGCCGAAGCGATCACCCGCGCCATCAGCCGCCGCGTGGCCGAACATCGCCGAGGCGAGAAGGCCGCTGCGGTGCAGACGGCGACAGAGAAGGAACTCGCCGTCGCGCGCCTGAGCCTGCTGCACGCCCAGGTCGAACCGCATTTCCTCTACAACACGCTCGCCAGCGCCCAGTTGCTTGCGCGCAGCGATCCGCCGCGCGCCGACGAGATGCTGGGCCACCTGATCCAGTACCTGCGCCATTCACTGCCGCGCACCGAGGACGAGCTGTCGACCCTGGGCGCGGAGCTGGAGCGTGCACTGGCCTATCTCGAGATCCTGAAGATCCGCATGGGGCCGCGGCTGTCGGTGCAGGTCGACGTGCCGGAGAACCTGCGCGCGACCGGACTGCCGCCGATGATGCTCCAGACCCTGGTCGAGAACGCGATCAAGCACGGCCTCGAGCCGCGTACCGCCGCGGGCACGGTGTGGATCCGCGCCCGCCGCAGCGATGGCACGGTCGCGGTCACCGTGGCCGACGACGGCGACGGCTTCAACGCGAAGACCAGCGGCACCGGCATCGGCCTCAAGAACGTGCGCGAGCGTCTGCGCCTGGTGTTCGGCGGCGAAGCCGCGCTGGCGGTGGTCGCCAACTTTCCCGCGGGCGTGGCGGCCACGATCACCGTGCCCGCGGCCGTCGAAGCAGGCCGCAACCATGTCTGAGCCATCCTGGACCTGCGTCGTTGCCGAGGACGAAGCGCTGCTGCGGCGTTCGCTGCTGGAGCAGCTGCGCGCGGCCTGGCCCGCGCTGCGCGTGGTCGCGGAGTGCGATGACGGCGCCAGCGCGTTGGAAGCGATCGCCGGGCACCGGCCCGAGGTCGCCTTCCTCGACATCCGCATGCCGGGCCTGAGCGGACTTGAGGTCGCGGCCGCGGCTGCCGAAGCCAGTCCGGGCACGCGCATCGTTTTCGTCACCGCCTACGACCAGTACGCCGTCGACGCGTTCGAGCGCGGCGCGATCGACTACCTGCTGAAGCCGATCTCGGCCGAACGCCTGGCCGCCACCGTGGAGCGCCTGCAGGCGCACGGCGGCAGCGACGCCACCGCGCTGGCGGCCCTGCTCGAACGCATCGGGCCGATGCCGCCGCGCGCGGACGCACCGCCGCCTCTGACCTGGATCACCGCCAGCGCGGGCCGCGAGACGCGCCTGGTGCTGGTCGACGAAGTGGCCTATTTCCGCGCCGACAACAAGTACACCACCGTGGTCACCGCCGAGGGCGAGGCGCTGCTGCGCACGCCGATCCGCGACCTGCTCGAGGTGCTGGACCCGACGATGTTCAAGCAGATCCACCGCTCCACCATCGTCAACCTCAAGGCCATCGCCGGGATCACGCGCGACGACAGCGGGCGCGGCACCGTACGCCTGAAATCACGCCCGGAAACACTGGCGGTCAGCCAGCCCTTCATGGCCCTGTTCCGTCACATGTAGCGCCCATGCGCCGTGACGCAGCGCATCGCAACAACCGCAGCACCCCCGTGAGGTGACCCGTGAACAAGCTCATCGCCCTTTGTTACTTCGTCCTTTCGCTGTTCGGCTGTGACGGCGGCGGCAGCACCTTCGTGCACCGCGCCACGATCGACGGCAACGACGTGCTCTTCAGCAAGGCCCACGTGGAGGCAGGCGTGGCACGCTTCGAATGCCTGGGCAGCGCGTCCGGGCAATGCCATTACACCGTGTATCCGCGCGAGTGCGCGGCTGCGGCAACGGCTGTGGGAGAACGCGATGCGTGCGCGACTGCGCCGGTCCAGCGGTTTGCGGTCAACCGCGGCGACAGCCGCCAGATCACCGGCCTGCGGGACTTCCGCCTGTGCGTGAGCGCGGAACGCGGCAGGCAGGGGCCGGATTGCGAGTCCGCAGAGCCGATTGCGGCGCGCTGACCGACAGGTGGCCTACAGTCGCTCGACCGCAGTCGCGCGAATAAGCACCTCGTCCTGGCGAAAGCGCCGTTCCAGGGTCACCCGGTAGTCCGCCCACCACGCATGGTGGACATGCCCGGCCATCACTTCCAGCAGCACCACGTCGTCGCGCTGGACGCTGCCGTCGTCGTCTTCCCACGCGCCAACCGCCGGTGAGCGCACAAAGGCGGTCACGCCGCCGAAGCGGTCGGTGAGTTCGTTGCGCACGGCGTCGTGGAGCGACCTGGCAATGAGGCTGCCATCGTTGTCGTAAAGCGGGAGGAAGAGCTGGATCAGGTACATCGCTGCGTGCCCCGGCAAGGCGTCATCAGATGCGAGGCCTCACGATTCCATGCCGGGCGTGTTTGCCACGCGATCAAGCCGCTTCGGCATGCGCACCACCCCTGAACCTGCGGATTACGCGCTGCTCCAGGTCGTCCACCAGCGTGAACGCCGCCGGCACCACGATCAGGCTCAGCACGGTCGAGGTGATCAGCCCGCCGATCACGGCCACCGCCATCGGCATGCGGAAGCTGGCATCCGCCGTCAGGCCGAGCGCGATCGGCATCATGCCCGCGCCCATCGCCATCGTGGTCATGATCACAGGGCGCGCGCGCTTGTGGCAGGCATCCATCAGGGCCTCGTGCCGGCTCATGCCCTGCCCTTCCGCCATGACCGCGTAGTCCACCAGCAGGATCGAGTTCTTCACCGCGATGCCGATCAGGAGGATCAGCCCGATCAGCACCGACAGCGAGATGTCGAGGCCGGTGATCAACAGCGCGCCGAATGCGCCGCCCGCGGCCAGCGGCACCGCCACCAGGATCGTGAGCGGCTGGCTGGCGTGGTTGAACAGCAGCAGCAGCACGCCGTAGACGCAGAAGATGCCGGCCACCATAGCCATGGCGAAGCCGCCGAACATCTCGGCGAAAATCTCGCTGTCGCCGGCGGCCTGGCGGTCCACGCCAACCGGCAGGTTGTTGATCGACGGCAACGCGTCGATCTGCTTCTCCACTTCACCCATCGCCATGCCGTTCAAGTCCACGGTGATCGTGACGTTGCGGCGACGGTCGAAGCGGTCGATCTGCGAGGGGCCGCTGGCGGTGGTGATCTCGGCGACAGACGACAGCGGCACGCTGCCGCCGGTGGCGGTGGGCACGCGCAGCTGCCCGAGCAGCGAAGGATCCGACAGCGCGCGCTCGTCCAGCTGCACGCGGATCGGCACCTGGCGCTCGGGCAGGTTGAGCTTGGCGAGGAACTGTTCGTAGTCGCCGCGGGTGGCCACGCGCGTGGCGGCGGCGATGTCGGCAGTCGATACGCCCAGGTCAGCGGCGCGCGCGGGATCGGGGCGCACGATCACCTCCGGGCGCACCAGCGAGGCCGATGAGCCCACGGTGCCGAGGCCCGGCATCTGGCGGATCTCGCGCTCCACGTCGCGGGCGGCAGCGGCCAGCTTCACCGGGTCGTCGCCGGCCAGCACCAGCTGCAGCGCGCGGCCGGGTTCGCCGCCCTGGAAACTCAGGCGCACGCCGGGAAGGTCAGCCAGGCGCTCGCGCACCTGCCCTTCCAGTTCGTACTGGGTGAGGTCGCGGTCATCGATCCAGCGGATGGTGAGCGTCGCCTTTCGCAGCTCGGCGCTGGTGAGGTCGCCGGCCGGGCCGTTCGCGCCGGAGTTGCTGCCGGCGGTCACGAACACATGTTCGATCTCGGGAATGTCGGCGATGCGCTGGCGCGCGGTCTCGGCCACCTCCGCGGTGGTCGCGAGCGCGGTGCCCGGCGGCAGTTCGATCAGGACGTTGCTCTGGATGCCGTCGGTCGGCGGGATGAAGGTCACGTCCAGCAGCGGCAGCAGCGCCAGCGAGCCGATGAAGATGCCGAGCGCGATCGTGAGCGTCCGGTTGCGGCGCTTCAGCGCGCGGTCCACCCAGCGCAGGTACCACTGCATGAGCCTCGAATCGCCCTTGTGCTCGGGCAGCGGCTTGAGCAGGTAGGCCGACATCATCGGAGTGATGAGCCGCGCGACCAGCAGCGAGAACATCACCGCGGCGGCGGCGGTCCAGCCGAACTCGCGGAAGAACTTGCCGGGAATGCCGGGCATGAAGGCCACGGGGATGAAGACCGCGGCCAGGGTGCAGGATGTGGCGATCACCGCCAGGCCGATCTCGTCGGCGGCCTCCAGTGCGGCCTGCTTGGGCGACTTGCCCATGCGCAGGTGGCGGTCGATGTTCTCGACCTCCACGATCGCATCGTCCACCAGGATGCCCACCACCACGGCCAGCGCCAGCAGCGTGATCATGTTGAGGCTGAAACCCAGCCAGTACATCACCGCGAAGGTCGGGATGATCGACAACGGCAGCGCGATGGCGCTGATGAAGGTGGCGCGGAAGTCGCGCAGGAACAGGAACACCACCAGCACGGCGAGTGCCGAACCTTCGTAGAGCATGTGCATCGAGGAATCGAACGAGTTCTCGGCCACCTGGGTGGTGGATGCCACTTCCACCACGCGCAGGCGCGGCTCTCCGGCCTGCAGCGTCGCGACCGCCTCGCGCACGGCGTTGCCGACATCGACCTCGCTGGTGTTGGTGGTGCGCTGCACGGCAAACCCGATCACCGGGCGGCCGTCGAGCGTGGTGCGCTGGCTGACGGTGGCGTTGCCATCACTCACGGTCGCCAGCGTCGACAGACGCACGCTGCGGCCGTCGGGCATGGAAATCGGGAAATCGGCGAGGTCGGCGGCGGTCTCGACGGTACCCAGCGTACGCACGGCCTGCTCGCTGCCGCCCACCGTGGTGCGGCCACCGGGCTGCTCCTGCTGGATACGCGCGAGTTGCTGGCTGATCAGCGCGGGGCTGGCGCCGAAGCCCTGCACCGCTTCCGGACGCAGGTCGACGCGGATCTCGCGGTCCACGCCGCCGATGCGCCGCACGGTGCCCACGCCGGGCACGGCGAACAGGCGCTTGGACACGGTGTCGTCGATGTACCAGCTGAGCTCTTCGTCGCTCCAGCCATCGGCGGTGACGGCATAGGTGAGCATGTCGCCGCCGGTCACGTTGACCAGCGAGACGATCGGGGGCTCGACATCGGCCGGCAGGTCGATGCGCACGCGGTCGATGGCGTCGCGCACCTCGTCCTTGGCGATGGTGCCGTCCTTCTCGATCTCGAAGGTGAGGATGGTGGTGGACACGCCCTCGTTGACGATCGAAGCCGTGTTGCGCAGCGCCGGGATGCTGGCGGTGGCGTCCTCGACCTTGCGCGTGACCTGGGTTTCCAGGGTGCTGGGGCTTGCCCCCGGGAGCATCACGGTGACGTTGACCACCGGCACCGTGAGGTCGGGAAACTGCGAGACGGCGAGTTTGTTGAACGCCACGAGGCCCGCGGCGGTGAGCAGGATGAAGACCAGGATCGCCGGCAGCGGCCGGTGGATGGACCAGGCGGAAAAATTCATTCGGCAACGGCTCCGGCGGCTGGCGCAGCCTGCGCGTTTGCGGCAGCTTCAGCCTCAACGCTCTCGACCACGCGCACCAGGTCGCCATCGCCGAGGAACCCGGCGCCCCGCGCCACGACGCGATCGCCCTGCGCCAGCCCGTCGTGCACCTCGATCATGTCGCCATGCGCCGCGCCCACGGCCACGCCGCGCTCGTGCACGCGGTTCTCGCCATCCACGGTGAAGACATAGGCGCGGCCATCGCGTCGCACCACGGCCTCGCCCGGCACCAGCATCGCCTGCGCCCGGCCCAGCACCAGCCGCCCCTGCGCGAACATGCCCGCGCGCAGGCCGCCGGGCTCCGGCAGGTCCACGTACACGGTGCCGGTGCGGCTCTGTGCATCCAGCCCCGGCGACACGGTACGCACGGTGCCTTCGATGAAGCCGGCCGGCGACTCCACGCGCACCGGCGTGCCCACGTCCACGCGCAGCAGGTCGGCCTCGGCGAGCTCCGCGCGCCATTCCAGGCGGCCATCGCGGATCAGGCGCAGCAGCTCGCCACCCGCGCCTACCACCTGCCCCGGCTGCACGCTGCGTGCCGACACCACGCCCGCCACCGGCGCGCGCACCACGGTGAAGTCTCGCTGCACGCGCGCGGCATCGCGGCTGGCAATCGCGGTATTGAGGCGTGCTTCCGCGTTGGCGCGCGCAGCCTCGGCTTCCTCGGCATCCTGCAGTGACACCATCTGCGAATCGGCGAGTTCGCGGATGCGGGCGGCCTTGCGACGGGCGGTCTCGAGGTTGGTCTGCGCCTCGCGGACCTGTGCGTCGGACTGCGCCAGCTGCGAGGCCAGGGTGCGGTCGTCCACGCGCAGCAGGACGTCACCTTCGGCCACCACGCTGCCGACCTCGACGGCCACGCTGGCCACGCGCAGCCCCGACAGCTCGACGCCGATCGACACCTCTTCCCACGCGGCCACCGCGCCCGAGGCCACCACCTCGCGCGCGACCTCGCGCTGCTCCGGCGCGACCAGGGTCACGGTCAGGCTGGGGGCGGCTTCCGGCGCGGCCGTGTCGGCACAGGCGGACAGGGCAAGCAGACTGGAAAGCAGCAGCAGTGGAAAGCGGATCGGCATCTGGCGGGCTCGTGGCTGAACAGCGGGCAAGATATCAGCGTATCGATGGTCCACGGGTGACGCCGGCCGGCGCTCCCGACTCACCTTCGGACGCCGGCCAGATCCGCCTGCATCCCCCTCAAGTACGGCAGCAGCGCAAGCGCACGCGCCACCACGAACACCACGAATGCCGCCCAGAGCCCGTGGTTGCCATAGCGCGCGGCCAGTGGCCACGCGCACAGCAGGAACACCGCGAGCGACGCCATGCTGGCATTGCGCATCGCACGCGTCCGCGTGGTGCCGATGAAGATGCCGTCGAGCTGGAACGCGGCCACCGACAGCAGCACGTACAGGGCCGTCCACGGCACGTAGGTGCCGGCGATCCCGCGCACGTCCGGCAGGCTGGTCAGCGCGGCCACGGCGGCCCCGCCCAGCAGCAGGACCAGCGCCGCCAGGACCAGCGCGGTGCCCGCGGCCAGTTCGCTGGTCAGGCGCACGGCGCGGCGGAACCTGCCGCCGTCGCGCGCGCCCCATGCGGCGCCCACCTGCGCCTCGGCCACGAATGCGAAGCCGTCCAGGAAAAACGCGCTGAACGACACCAGCTGCAGCAGGATGTGGTTGGCGGCCAACGTCGCGTCGCCAAAGCGCGCGCCGGCGTTGGCGAACCAGCCGAACGCGAACAGCAGGCACAGTGTGCGCACCAGGATGTCACCGTTGGCGGCCAGCGCCTGGCGGATGCGCGCAAGGTCGGCGATGCGCCACCAGGCCAGGAACGGCTCATCCCCCGCGTGCCGCGCGCGCAGCACGCGCCACACCACCGCCAGCGCCACCGCGCAGGTCGCCCACTCCGCGATCGCCGTGCCCAGGCCGATGCCGCGCGCGCCCAGGCCCAGGGCACCGGCGAACCAGATGTCCAGGCCCGCGTTGAGACCGTTGAGCAGCAGCTGCACGAACAGCAGTTCGCGGCTGCGGCCCAGCCCGATGAGCAGGCCGCTGCAGGCGAACATCGCCAGCGCCGCCGGGGCGCCCCAGATGCGCGCGCGGAAGTACTCGCCGGCAACCGACTCGACCGCATCGCTGCCGTCCATCAGCCCGAAATACAGCGCCGCGACCGGCCACTGCAGCAGGAGCAGCGCGATGCCCAGGCCGACCGCCAGCAACACGGCGCGCGCGAGCGTGGCCCGGACTTCGGCCTCGTCGTCCGCACCCGCCGCCTGCGCGACGAAGCCCGTCGTACCCATGCGCAGGAAGCCGAAGCTCCAGTAGACGAAGTTGAACAGCAGCGCGCCCAAGGCAAGTGCGCCCAGGCTGGTGGCCGTGCCGTAGTGCCCGATCACCGCGGTATCGACCAGGCCGAGGGCCGGCACTGCGGCATTGGCCAGGATGATCGGCCAAGCCTGGCGCGCCACGGCGGCGCGGGAGCGTGGCTCAGGGGATTGCGCCAAGGCGGGCGCTACAGGTTGCTGTCTTCGGCGGGCACGTCGGCAGGCAGCGACGCCGCACCCGCGGTGACGTCGCTGTCGGGCGGACACTGCGCGCCGACGGTGTAGGAAGTCATCGACAGCGACCCGTATGCCGGGCCTTCCACCAGCACGTCGGCGCCCTTGCCGCTGGCCGCGGCGATCCCGGCGAGATACAGCAGAGGGAGGAAGTGCTCGTCGGTCGGTGCCGCCGCGGCAAAGTCCGCATGGCCCATCAGCGCGGCCGCCTCTCCGGGGCGCTCGGCAAGCACCTGCTTCGCGGCGGCGTCAAAGCGCTCGTTCCAGTCGAACGCGGAATCCGGCTGCTTCCAGTCGATCGCGCGCAGGTTGTGCACGACGTTGCCGCTGCCCAGCACCAGGATTCCGCGCGCGCGCAGCGCAGCCAGGCGTGCGCCAAGTTCGACGTGGAACTCCGGCGGCTTCTGCGCGTTGATCGACAGCTGCACCACCGGGATGTCGGCGTCCGGGAAGGCATGCACCAGCACCGACCAGGTGCCGTGGTCCAGGCCCCAGACATCGGTGTCGGCACCGACGAAGTCGGGCCTGGCGACATCGGCCACCTCTTCCGCCAGCTCGGGCAGGCCCGGCGCCGGGTACTGCACGTCGAACAGCGCCTGCGGAAACCCGAAGAAGTCGTGGATGGTCTTCGGGCGCGGCATGGTGGTGACCGCGGTGGTGTTGACGTACCAGTGCGCCGACACCGCCAGGATCGCGCGCGGGCGCGGTACCGAGGCCCCGAACGCGCGCCAGGCTTCGGTGTAGCGGTTGCGCTCGAGCGCGTTCATCGGGCTGCCGTGGCCGAGGAAGGCGGCGGGCATCAGGGGCGGGATGGACATGGCGGCCTCGATCATCCGGGGAGGGGCAGTATGCGACTCAGCCGCCGGCGAGGCCGCCGCCGGCACGTCCCGGCAGCGCACCATCGTCTTCGGCTTCGGGATCCTCGAGTTCGCCCACTTCACGATCGAAGCCGGCCTTGGGGGCCGGTTCGGAGGGCATGTCCTGCGGACGCTGCCGCTGGTCGTCCTGTTCCCGGTGTTCCGGCTGTCGGCTGTCTTTGTCCTGGTTCATGGCGCACTCCTGCTCGCGGGAGGTCCGAGGCTACGTCCCCGTCCGTGAAAGCCGGACGATGCCCGCCCTGCGCGACGACCCGGTCGCGCACGCCACCGTCCACGCCGCGCCCCGACTCCCTGGCCATGGCTGGTTCCTGGAATAGCTTCGCGCATCGTGCGGGAGCACCACGGGGTCAGCCGGGCGGTGAAGTCGTCGTCGGTGCCGGACGCGTGCCCTTCGGCGATGCAGGCCCTGGCGCGCCAGCGGAGCCGTGGCACCGGACCCACGGAGCGAGCAGCCGCAGGCGAACCGGTCGGGTGGCGAGGATGAATGCCGTTGCGACCGCCGCGGCAGCCAGCAGCATCAGCCACACCAGCACCGCCATGCTCGCGTGGTCGCTGCCCAGGCAGCAGGGCAGCGCGAGCAGCACCGCGCCCCTGCCCAGCCGCCGCAGCCGCTCCAGCTGCACGGACGATGGCAGCCCCCCCCAGGCCTGACGCGCGTGCACCGGCATGGCCAGCGCCAGCCAGGCCATGCCGGCGAAGGCGCAGAGGGCCGCGGCGATGAGCCAGACCGTGGCGGCCGGCTCATGCATGTCGGGGTGCCCGCGCAGTCTTGGGCTGATGCATGGCGGTTCTGCCTGCAATCGCGGATACATGCTCCGCGGCGGGGACCGGTTGCAGGCTGCGAGCGCGCACGCCGAGCCGGCGTGCCGCCACGCCCGCGATGATCGCCACCGCCAGCAGCGCCAGGTCGACGCCCGCCACCGGCCAGTAGCCGTTCGCGAGCGTCCGCAACAGGTGGTCATCGGTCGTCACCCAGTTGAGCACCGCCGCCACCGCTGCCAGCACCGCGATCACCCACGCCTGTTCTCGCCATGCAGGATTCGGCAGGCCGCGTGCCACCGGCGCGCTGCGCCATGCCGCGTGCAGCAACGCAAGCACCCAGGTCGCCCAGAACGCGCGCTGCTCCCAGGCGCCGCGCGCGGGCAGGTCCTCGGGCAGCAGCCGGTTGGCGACCAGGATGCCGAGCACCGCCAGCACCATGCCGCTCACCGAGGCCACCGCCAGCGCATCGACCACGCGCGCGCCCTGCACGCCGCGCGCCCCGTGCTGGCGCTTGCGCTTCTCGACAAAGAACACGAAGCCGGTGGCGATGCAGACCGCGCCCGCCAGGCCGCCGAAGACGTACAGCCAGCGCAGCAGCCAGTGGCGGAAATGCTGCAGGTGCAGGCCGGTGAGGAACTCGGCCATGCGGCCCACGGTGGTCGGTGCCGGATCCTCGCGGATCAACTCGCCCGTCGTGGCCTTGAAGTGGACGCCGTCGCCGACCAGCGCGATGCGGTCGGTACCGGCGCGGTACACGCTCACGTAGCCGTTGGCGTCGCCAGGATGCATCAGCACCAGGAAACCGACGTCGCCGGCCTTGCCTGCCTGCTCCCAGCGGGCGCGGGCATCGGCCACCATCGCATCGACGTTGGCCAGCTCCGCGGACACGCCGGCGCGCTCGTGCGGCAGCCCGGTCTGCTGTGCGTCCAGCGCGGCGGCACGGTCGTGCAGCTCGTGAAGCTGGGTGTGGCCGAGCGGGAAGTAGTAGGTCGCTGCGAAGATCAGCAGGCCTGTCAGCGCGAAAAAGAAGTGGAACGGCAGCGCGACCACGCCGGTGAGGTTGTGCAGGTCGAGCACACTGCGAAGGCGCTGCTTGCCGGGCCGGAAGGTGAAGAACTCGCGGAAGACCTTCCGGTGCATCACCACGCCGCTGACCAGCGCCGCCAGCATCACCAGCGCCGAGAAGCCAACGATGAAGATGCCGAGGTTCTTCCAGTCCAGCGTCAGGCCGTAATGCATGGGATAGAAGAAGCCGCTTCCGATCTTGAGGCGGTCGTCGGGCAGCACGTGGCCATCGCGCGGGTCGATGGTGGCTTCGGCGTAAATCTGTTCACCGGGGTGCTTGGCGTCCGGCACCTCGAAACCAGCGAACAGCGCGACCAGCGGATCGCGGTGGGTGGTGTAGGCGCTCCAGTAGGCGATGGTGTCGAAGCGCTCCGGCAGTGCGCCGTTCGCGCGCGGACGCATGGCATCGACGGCCTGCGCCGTCGGCTGCATGCGCTCGAAGGCCGGGCGCAGCACCGCTTCGAATGAGGGCATCGGCTGCGGCGCGATGCGCGTGGCGGGGATCGCCCAGCGGTCGAACTCGCGGTCGAATACCGACAGCGCCCCGAAGAAGAACGCGGCCATCAGCACGAAGCCGAGTACCAGGCCGAACCAGGTATGCAGCCAGGCCATCGCCTGGCGGAAGGTGGCGAACATCGGCTTCATCCCCATCAGACCAGAGCCGCCTGCACGGCCGAACCCACGCCGGCCAGCAGCGCACCGCCGCCCACCAGCACCGCCCACACCGGCCACAGCCGCCGCGCCGCGATCGTCCACAGCAGCGCGGCGAGATAGGCCAACACCCCGAGAAGGCTCGACAGGAACTCCGCGTCGTGGAAGCCCATGCCAGCGGCGACGCTGAAGCCGGTGGCCGCGGCAATGAGCCCCCATGCGAACGCATAACCGCCGAGCACCGCGGCGGCGACGCGCGACAACAGCGCCGTTCGGGAGGTGGTTGCAAGCGTCACCGAGGTACCACGCGTCCTCGGGGCAGTGGTGGGCGTGCCAACCATCAAAACCTCCAGTCGACACTGAGCGTGTAATTCGCCGGCGCGCCGTAGTACCCGCTGTAACGCAGGGTGTTGATGTACTTCTCGTCGGCGATGTTGTTGGCGTTGAGGCGCAGCGTGGCGTCGGGCGCGACGTCCCAGGCGACGAACGCGTTGACAACCGCATAGCTGTCCTGACGCACCCGGAAGCCGCTGGCCCCGGTGTTGAAGATGCCGCCCTGCCAGCGCCCGCCAATGCCCCAGGACAGAGCTTCATGCGCCGGGAAACGCCCGCTAAGCAGCAGGTTGGCCGTGCGGCGCGGCACCCAGGGATAGGTGTCGCCGCCATTGAGGCCATCCAGGCGCAGCGCCGTATAGCCGGCGACGATCTCGAGGTGATCGTTGAGTCGCCCCACCGCCTCCAGTTCCACGCCCTTCGAGCGCACGTCCACCGGCGCGTAGATCGCCATGCCGAACTCGTTGTACTGCCCCGTGGGCGTGGCCAGGCCTTCCTGGTCGGCCTTGAACACCGCCACCGTGGTCAGCAGCCGGCCGTCCAGCCAGTCGGCCTTGATGCCGGCCTCGTAGTTCACGCCCTGGCTGGCATCGAGGTAACGGTCGTTGGCGTCCACCTGGTCCTGCGGCTGATGGATGTCGGAGTAGCTGACGTAGCCGAGCACGCGGTCAGTAAAGTCGAAGGTCAGGCCGGCGTAGGGACTGGTGTGCTTCGTGGTCTGGTCGAAGCCGAGGTCGTAGGAGTGGCCGCTGCGGCGGTAGCGCGCGTGATTGGCACCGACGATGGCCTTGAAGCGCTCGGTGAGCGCGATGCGCGTGGCGGCATAGGCGCGCGTCAGCTCCTGGTCGAGTTCGGAGTAGAGCGTCGGCTCGCTCCAGGCAGGCTCCGGGATTGCGTCGGCCGGGTACGGGAACGGCGGCAGCGGGCCCCAGGCCGGCGACGTGAAGTCCGCGCTGCGCTCCCGGTTGTCGGTGGTACTGCGCGCGCGTGACACGCCGACCATCGCCTGGTGCTCGCGCCCGAACGCGCGGAAGCCGCCGTTGAGCGTGGCGGTGCCGAGGTGTGCCGTGGCCTCGTCGTCGCCGCCCCACGGGTAGCCGGACAGGCCCAGGCCGGTCTCCGGATCCAGTCCCGTGCCCGATCCGTCGAAGGCGTAGAACATGCGCTCGTCGCCGCTGTTGCGGCGGTAGTTGTACGAGAGCTTCAGCGCCCAGTCGTCGGCCACGTCGTGGGTGTATTCGGCGAAGGCCGTGTGCGCTGTGGTGTCCCAGTACGTCCAGTCCTGGGTGGTGCTGGCATCGCGCGACCATTCGCGCTGCGTGCCGTCGCTGTTGGTGAAGGGCAGCGCGCCCCACATGATCCCGTCGGACTCCGCACGCTGGTACGAGTAGCCCAGCGTCAGCGTGCCGCGCTCGCCGACCTGGCCATCGACCACGCCGTAGGCGAAGTCGCGCGCGTTCTGGTTGGCGCGCAGCCAGGAATCGCCGTGCTCGTGCGCGAGCACCACGCGGCCGGCCGAGCTGCCGTCTGCGGTGAGCGGCGTGGAGTAGTCGACCTCCGCGCGCAGCGTGTTCCAGGAGCCGTACGACAGCCCCACCCTGCCCTCGCGCGCGTTGGTCGGCCGCTTGCGCACGTAGTTGATCGTGCCCGCCGCGTTACCCACGCCGGTGAGGAGCCCATTGGCGCCGCGGATCACCTCCACCTTCTCGTAGCCGGCGGCATCGACCGCGCCGGTGGTGACGCCCCAGCCGTTGGGCAGGCCCACGCCGTCGACCTGCGTGTTGAGGATGTCGAAGCCGCGCGCGCTGTAGCTGCTGCGATTCGTCTCCCACTCGTCCACGCGCACGCCCGTGGCCAGGCGCAATGCATCGTTGACGCTGTCGGCGCCGAACTGGCGCATCTGCCCGGCAGTGACCACGGAGATGGACTGCGGGGTCTCGCGGATCGAGAGGTCGAGGTTGGTGGCGCCGTTGCTGACGCGACTGGCGCGCTGGCCGACGACGCGGATGGTGTCGAGGTCGGTGGCGGCAAGGGTCCCGGTGGTCGCAGTGGTGGCAGTGGTGGCGTCGTACGGCGCTTCCGCTTCGCCGGATTGGCCACTGGCCAACGCGGGCGCCGCGGCAGACATCAGCGGCAGCGCCAGGACCATGGCGGTCAAGAGCGGACTGGCGCGAAACGCGGGATCGGGGTGGCGATCGCGGGCAGGCCGCGGAGGGATCGGGAAAATGGGTGGCATGAGGGTCGCTGGATGTCGGACGTAGGGATGGAGCCCTGTGTCCGCTGGCGACGCTCGGCTGGCGGGACTGATCGGGTTGGCGGTTCGCGGCGGCCGAAGCCGGGGCGAATTCGCACAGCCTAATGCGAACGATTCCCATTTTGCAATCAATCCGGGACGTGCCCACCACGGGACGACGCCGGTGCGCATGTGCTCCTGCGCGCCCCCGGCCCAGCGAGAGCTGGGCGAACATGCAGTACCACGGCATCAACGCCTTCCTACTGCTCGATGCGCAGGGCCAGCGCCAGCCCGTGCGCTGGGCGATGGTGCCCGAAGCGCCCTTCGCACCGCTGGGCGAGGCCCTCATACCGATGACGCGCTCAGCCGCGAGTTCCAGCAGCGCTTGGCCTTCGGCGTGCTGGCGCTGGTGCTGGTGCTCCTGCGCCTGGCCAACCGTATGCGCTGCCGCTCACCGGCTGGGCGATGCACGACGCCGCTGGATTGCCGGTACGCGTGGGCGGATTCGCGCCACCGCCTTGCCTTGAGCGCCTGCCAGCCCGGATCAGTTCCGCAGTTTCAGCGTGGGGTGTTCGTCCAGCGTGCCGTCCTCGAGGATCACCACGTGGCGCGTGCCCGCCTGGTCGAAAAACACCGGAATGGGCGCCTGGAACAGCGGCCGGCGCACGAACGCCAGGCGCCAGCCAAAGATCTGCAGCGCCTCCCGCGTGACGAGCTGGGCGGGCGTGAGGCCCTCGCACAAGCGCGGGGAGTCGGCCGGTGGCACGGACCGGCGGCGTTCGGGCGTGCGGCGTGCCGGCGCAGGGGGCCGGGTTGCCCAGGGCCCGGGGATGACAGTGGATTGTGCGGTGTGTGACATGCGGACTGCTCGGGACACGGATCACCTGACCATGCAAGTGCCGTGCCTGACTGCCCGCTGCGCCACGTCGCCCCACCCCGTAACGCCGCAGCGAGGCGCCGTCCGCATCAAGCTCGCCGTCCCGGAGCGTGGCGTCGACCAGGGCGCTCAGCCGCAGCCAAGCGCCTGCCTATTAAGGTTCGCGTCGCCTTCACGCGTGCTCGACCTACGCCAACGCCAGCTGAAGGCAGCTCCGGGCGCCGGAATAAACGGGGCTATATTCGAGCCCCCACACGAAAGGAGTATTGCCATGTTCCTGACCAGGCAACATCTTGTGATGGCGCGGACGCTCGGCGTGGCGATTGTCGCCACCGTCGGCTTGTCCGCATGTGCCACCTATGACGACGAATTCGCGGGCATCAATTCGCGCCTCGACCGCCTCGACACGCAGGTGCAGGGTGCGGCCCAGAGCGCCGAATCCGCCAACCAGGGCGCGCAGCGGGCCAATCAGCGGCTGGATCAGATCGAAGGCCGCGTCCAGCAGCTGGAAGCGTCACCGCGCCGCGTGCCGCGCGGCTGAGTGTGCGCCGGGACAGGCCGCGTCGAGCGGCCTGGCTCCCGACCGGTGGCCTCTACTGGCGATCGGTCCTGTTGACTTGACCCGTCTTCGTTCCGAGGTCCGACCCCATCCGTAACCGTAATCACTCTCCGATCCAGACCGCCCAGCTCGTCCTGGCGCTGGCGCTGGCATCTGCAAGCTTCAGCGGCGTGGCCTCGGGCCAAGATGATCCTGCCGCGGACACGGCGGTCGCCGCCGCCGACCAGCTTCCGCCGGGACAGGATGTTTCCAGCACCGTGATCGACCTCGCCGGCTGGGTGGTCGCGTCCAAGGACAGCCAGGGCTATCCGTTTGCGATCATCGACAAGGCCGCCGCGCAGATCCTGGTGTTCGGCGGCGACGGCCGCCTTCGCGGCGCCGCACCCGGCCTGTTCGGATCGGCGGTCGGCGACCACACGGCCCCCGGCGTCGCCGGTCTTGCGCTGCGCGAAATCCCGGGCCGGGATCGCACTACGCCCGCGGGCCGTTTCGTGGGCGGCTACGGTCCGTCGATCGACGCCGGCCGCGTGCTGTGGGTGGACTACGAATCCGCGGTCTCGATCCATCCGACCGCGACCGGCGTTCCGGCGGAAAAGCGCCCCGAGCGGCTGGCGTCGCCAACGCCGGACGACAACCGCGTCACGCACGGCTGCATCAACGTCTCGCCGGATTTTTATGAGCAGGTCGTGCGTCCGACGTTCGAGCGGGGCGGGGTGTTTTATGTCCTGCCGGACGAGGATTCGCTGGACAAGACGTTTCCCGGGTTCGAGCAGGCCCGGTCGACGAAGACTTCCAGGACGTCGAAGCGCGCCCGGTAAACTTCACACCCCGGCTGTAGTGGCACGACTGTCCGCCTCACCCGCCCGCCTCGCGAGTTGCATATGCTGATGCAATGACGCCACGGCTCGCATTCCAGCCTGCGATGGCGAGGGGAATCATGCAGTGATTGGGCGAGCGATTCGCCGCAGATCTTGCGGTGATCCTGCTGCGTTTGCATACCTTCCCCCTGATTCGAACCCCGGCGATTCCCCTCGCCGCGACATGCAGCATGCACATCGTCCGCCGCATGTGCAGTCCCGCATGGGTGTGCAGTCCCGCATGGGGTTGCGGCACTTCAACAGGCTCGAGCGCGGCTTGCCTGGACGAACGTGTCGCCAACTCAGGCCTGAGCCGACTCCGCATGCCGCACCTGCCCCTCACCACGAACCACCCAGCGCTCGATGGTCAGCGACTCGAGCCCCATCGGCCCATAGGCGTGCAGGCGGGTGGTGGAGATGCCGATTTCCGCACCCAGGCCGAGCTGGCCGCCATCATTGAAGCGCGACGAGGCATTGACCATCACCGCCGAGCTGCGGATCGCACGCACGAAGCGGTCGGCCGCGGCCTGGTCGGTGGTGGAAATCACCTCCGTGTGGTCGGACGTGTGGCGCTGGATGTGGTCGATGGCGTCGTCGATGGAATCCACCACCCGCACCGAGATGATCGGCGCCAGGTATTCGGTGTCGTAGTCCTCTTCGGTGGCCGGCTTCGCATCCGCGAACAGCGCGCGGGTCCGCTCGCAGCCGCGGATCTCGGCGCCGCCACGGGCCATCGTGGCCAGCGCGTCCGGGATCCAGGTGCCGGCGATGTCGGCATGCACCAGCAGCGTTTCCAGCGCGTTGCACACGCCGGGGCGCGACAGTTTGCCGTCCACGGCCAGGCGGGTCGCGGCGGCCGGGTCGGCGGCGGCGTCCACGTACAGATGGCACACGCCCTTGTAGTGCTTGATCACCGGTACCCGCGCGTTCTCTGCCACGAAGCGGATCAGGCGCTCGCCGCCGCGCGGGATCGCCAGGTCCACCAGGTCGGTCAGCTGCAGCAGCTCGAGCACGTGCTCGCGCGCGGTGTCCTCGACCAGCGCCACCGCCTCGACCGGCAGGTCGAATTCGCGCAGCGCGGAATGCAGGCAGCGGGCGATCGCGATGTTGCTGTCACGCGCCTCCGAGCCGCCCCGCAACAGCACCGCATTGCCTGCGCGCAGGCACAGCGCGGCGGCGTCAGCGGTCACGTTGGGCCGGGCCTCGTAGATCATCGCGATCAGTCCAAGCGGAATGCGCACCTTTTCCACGGTCATGCCGTTGGCATGCGTTTCGCTGCGGGTGACCTGGCCGACGGGATCGGGCAGCGTGGCGATCTCGCGGATCGCCTGCACGATGCTGTTGATGCGCTCATCGTCGAGCTTCAGCCGGTCCAGCATGGCGCCGGTGGTGCCGGCTTCGTTGGCGCGCTGCATGTCGCGCGCGTTGGCGGCGAGGACGTCGGCGCGGCCGGCGTCGACCGCGTCGGCCATCTTCGACAGCAGCGCCGCGCGGCGGGAAGGGTCGAGCGCGGCAATCGCATGCGAAGCCGCACGGGCGCGCTCGGCAAGGGAGCGGATGTAACTGGTCATGGGAAGCGTCTCCTTGTTCAATGCGTGGTCGCGGCGGGCTGGTCGAACAGGACCAGGTTGTCGCGGCGTACGACGGCGCTGCCGTTGTCGAAACCGAGCAGCCCCTCGATCTCCTGGCTGTGGCGGCCGGCGATACGCTGCAGGTCGCTGGCGTGGTACTCGACCAGCCCGCGGCCGATGCGGCGGCCCTGCCTGTCGACCAGATTGACCAGGGCATGGTTGCTGAAGTCGCCTTCCACGCCGATGACGCCGCCAGGCAGCAGCGAGGCGCCGCGCTCGGCCAGCGCCTTGCAGGCACCATCGTCGATCCGCAGCTGCCCGCCGCATGCGGGCTGGTGGCGCAGCCACAGCTTGCGCGCCAACAGGCGTGGCCCGTGCGCCGGGATCAGGGTGCCGTGCAGGCGGTCGTTGGCAAGCGCGGCCAGCGCGCGGCGGTCGTGGCCGCACAGCAGCGCGGTGTCGATCCCCGCCGCGGCGGCCTTGCTGGCCGCTTCCAGCTTGGTGGCCATGCCACCGGTGCCCAGCGCGCCGGCGCCGCCTGCGGTCATCGCCATCACTTCCGGCGTGATCGCCTCCACCCGCGGCAAGGGCCGCGCGTCGGGATCACGCGTGGGATGGCCGCTGTAGAGTCCGTGGGTATCGGTGGCGATGAACAGCATGTCGGCATCGACCAGGGTGGCCACCGCGGCAGCCAGGTTGTCGTTGTCGCCCAATTTGAGCTCGTCCACCGACACGGTGTCGTTCTCGTTGATGATCGGCACCGCGCCGATCCGCAGGAGCTCCTGCATCGTCGCCCGTGCATTGAGGTAGCGGCGCCGGTTGCGCATGTCGTCGTGGCTGAGCAGCACCTGCGCCACCGGATACTCGATCAGCCCCTGCCACAGCGCCAGCATCGGCGTCTGCCCCAGCGAGGCAAGCGCCTGGCGCTGCACCAGGCTGCCGCGCTGCCGCGCCATCAACCCGCGGCCGGCGGCCACCGCGCCGGAAGACACCAACACCACCTCGCGGCCCTGGGCGCGGAAGCCGGCGATCAGAGAGGCCAGCGCGGAGGCGTTGCGCCTCTCGAGCTTGCCGCGGCCGTCGGTCAGCAGGCTGCTGCCGACCTTGATCACCGCACGCTGCCAGGCAGGCAGCGACTGTTCGGGAAACGGATGTGGTTGGTGGTCTGGATCTGGCATGGATGCTCCATTGGACGACATGAATCGATTGTGCTGCGCACCATCCCGACGCCCGGGCACGCCAAAGGCGCGCGGAAGCGCGGACCGGGAACGGTCTGGATACGCAAACGATCGGTAAAGATCACAAGCGCAGCGCGGCGCGAGAGAACACTCGATCGCGCGCCTGGTTGTGGTGGCCGCACCTGCCGCGGTGGGTGGAGAAAAACGTGGGCAGGCCTGGGCCGAACCTGTTCAGGTTAACAGAAGGCGGTGCTCGACCCAAGCCGGAGGGATGCCGGAAGCGGTGGCCGGCGAACCGGCCGGCCCGGCGAAGGACCCGCCGTCCAGCAGGATGCCGGCACCGCAACGGGCCCGGTCACCCGGGACTGAGCCGAGCTCAGCCCGCGTCGTCGCAGTCCGTGCCCCGTTCGGCCCGGCCCGCGTCGGCCACGCAGCGCTCGCGCGCGATGCGCTGGCGGACCTCGCCCTCCAGGCCCGCGAGCCCCCAGCGGCGCCCCTTCTCCACCGCGGACTCCTCATCCGCACCCTGCAGCCAGGCCGCGCGCAGCGCCACCAGCGCACCCACGCGATTGCCGCTGCCGCAGTGCACCAGCGCGGGCGCGTCGGCGGCCTGCAGCAGGCGGTCGAAGGCCACCACCGCTTCTCGGTCGAGGTCGCTGGCGCCGACGATCGGCAAGGGGTCGTAGCGAATCCCCGCCGCCCGCACCGCGTCGGCCTCGTCGAACCCGGGCGTCTCGGATGCCGGTGCGAGGTTGATGACGTGGCGGATGCCGGCGGCGCGCAGCGCGGAAAGATCATCCGCCGTAATGCGGCCGCCGGAATGGACGCCGGCGACAGGGTTGGCGAAGCGTTCGAGCACGGGTGATGGCATGGTCAACTCCTGGTCAGCCTGGGCGCGCGGCACGTCGCCGGGCGTGGTGCAGGCGGTGAGTGCGGTGGAAAGTGCAGCCGCGACCGTGATCGCCGGCAGGGTGCGTCGTGGGGTCATGGCAGGCTGCTCATGTTGTGGGGTCGCGGCGCGGCACAGAAGGCGGCGTGCAGCGCCTCGAGCACGCTCATCGCCGGTCCGTCCGCCAGCGAATAGTGGATGCACTGCGCTTGGCGCCGGGTGTGCACCAGGGCCATGTCACGCAGCACGGCGAGGTGCTGGGACAGCGCCGAGGCACCGAGTCCCGTCGCGGGCTGCAGCTCGCCCACGGTCCGCTCGCCCTCCACCAACTGGCACAGCACCAGAAGGCGGGCGGGATGGGCCAGCGCTTTCAGCAGGGCCGCCGCCTCGCCGGCGTGGACGGCCATGTCGGAGGCCAGCGGCTCGGGGCTGGACGGTCTGGGGGCGTTGCTCGGCATCGTCGCAGGACTCGCTTGACAGGACACGGGACGAATCATACTTTAGCATTTACTGAATAATATGGAAGCCCATCATGAATCCACAGGTAGAGAGCTTCTACGACCCGTCCACGTCCACCTTCTCCCACGTGGTCTACGACCGCGCCGGCGGCCACGCCGCCATCGTCGATCCGGTGATGGATTACGAGGCCGCCACCGCCCGCACGGCATTCGACTCCGCGCAACGCCTGCTCGACTTCGCGCGCGGGCACCACCTGCGCGTGGAGTGGATCCTCGAGACCCACGCGCATGCCGACCACCTCTCCGCCGCCGCCTGGCTGCGCGCGCAGACCGGCGCCCGGGTGGCCATCGGGCGCGGCATCACCGGCATCCAGGCGCGCTTCAAGACGGTGTTCGGCCTGGAAGAGGGGTTCGCGGTCGACGGTCGCCAGTTCGACCGCTTGTTCGCCGACGGCGACAGCTTTGCCATCGGCGAACTCGCCGGCCGCGTGATCGCCACCCCCGGCCACACGGACGACAGCGTGACCTACGTCATCGGCGATGCGGCCTTCGTCGGCGACACCGTCTTCGCGCCCGACACCGGCACGGCGCGCGCCGACTTCCCCGGTGGCGATGCGGCCATGCTGTACAGCTCGATCCGCCGCCTGTTCGAGCTGCCGGACGACACCCGCGTGTTCCTCTGCCACGACTATCCGCCGGATGGCCGCGACGCGTGCGCGGAAACATCGATCGGCGCGCAGCGCGAGCGCAACGTGCACCTGGCCGGCGACGTCGGCGAGGCGGCGTTCGTGCGCCTGCGCAACGAGCGCGACGCGGGACTGGCGGCGCCCAAGCTCATCCTGCCGTCGCTGCAGATCAACATCCGCGGCGGCGACCTGCCGCCGCCGGAGAGCGACGGCGTGCGCTACCTGCGGCTGCCGCTCAACAGCGTTGGCATCGGCGCATGAGTACGACCTGGCTGATGGCGCTCGCCGGCGGCGTGCTGATCGGGCTCGCGGCCACGCTGCTGCTGTGGCTCAACGGACGCATCGCCGGCGTCAGCGGCATCCTCGCCGGGGTCGTGTATCCGCGCCGCGGCGAACTGGCCTGGCGGGTGGCGTTCCTTGCAGGGCTGGTGCTGGCGGGCGGCGCGTCGATCGCGCTGCTCCCGGGCATCGCGACCCCGCGCGAAGGTTTCCCGCCGCTGCTGCTGGTAGCGGCGGGCCTGCTGGTGGGCTTCGGCACCAGCCTCGGCAATGGATGCACCAGCGGGCACGGGGTGTGCGGACTGGGCCGGCTGTCGCTGCGCTCGATGGTGGCGGTGCCGACCTTCATGGCCACGGCGGTGGCGACCACGTGGATCGTGCGCCACGCGGGTGGCTGGGCATGAAGCGTTTCATCGCCGCGGCGTTCGCCTCCGGCGCGCTGTTCGGGGTCGGCCTCGCGCTGTCGGGCATGACCGATGCGCGACGCATCCTCGGCTTCCTCGATGTCGCCGGCGACTTCGATCCCACCCTCGCCTTCGTCCTCGGTGGCGCGGTGGCCACCACCCTGCTGCTGTTCCGCCCGGTGCTGCGGCGCGGTCGTCCGCTGTTCGCCGACGACTTCCGCCTGTCGCAGCTGCGGCATGTGGATTCGCGGCTGCTGGCAGGGGCTGCGCTGTTCGGGATCGGCTGGGGCCTGGCCGGCTACTGCCCGGGTCCGGCGCTGGCGGCGCTCGGCGTGGGTTCGAGCGAGGCGGCCTGGTTCGTGCCCGCGATGGTCGCCGGGATCGTGCTGCAGCGGCTCCAGGAAAAGATGCGGTGGCGCGCCGCGTCACACCCTCCGCCAGCGTGAAGCGTTGACGAAGTCGAGCACGTAGGTGGTGTCCTTGCCCGCATGCGCGCGACCGAGGCGCGAAAGCGTCTGCACCGCCGGGATGCCGCCCAGCTTCTTGTCGACGTACATGCCGCACAGCAGCGGGTGGTCGAAGCCGGTCTGGAACTTGTTGGCCACTGAGGCCGAGGCCGGCCTGCCGGACTCAAGCCGCCGACGGGCATCCGCCCCCGGCCCGTCGCAGCAGATCCAGCTGCGTCAGGTACAGCCGCGTATCGAATTCCAGCTGGTGGTAGTCCGGCTCCATATGCATGCACAGCCGGTAGAACGCCTTGTCGTGTTCGGCTTCCTTCATGTGCGCCAACTCATGCACGGCGATCATCTTGAGGAACTCCGCGGGCGCATCGCGGAACACGCTGGCAATGCGGATCTCGCGGCTCGCCTTGAGCTTCCCACCCTGCACACGGGAGATGGTGGTGTGGGTGCCCAGCGCATGCTTCACCACCTGCAATTTGCCGTCGTAGATCACCTTGCCCAGCGGCGCGGACTTGCGCAGGTGACGGTCCTTCAGGTCCTGGACGTAGGCATAGAGCTGGCTGTCGTTGCGCACCGCGTGGCTGTCACCGTACTTCGCGGCCAGCAGCGCGCCCAGCCGGTCCTGTGCGATCAGCGCGCGCACCTTCGCCTGCACCTCTAGCGGATAACCGCCGAGGTATTTCAGCGCATCCATCAGAGAAAACCCCGCATCAGCGGGGTTTTTTCATATCGGGCGAACCGCTCGATCAAGCAAACGGATCCTGCAGCACCATCGTGTGCTCGCGGTCGGGGCCGGTGCTCACGATCGACAGCGGGCAGCCAGCCAGCTCCTCCAGCGCGCGCAGGTAGGCACGCGCGGCCGGCGGCAGCTTGTCCCACTCGGTGATGCCGTGGGTGTCCTCGGTCCAGCCGGGGAACTCCAGGTACACCGGCTCGCACTCGGCCCAGCCCTGGGCGTCCAGCGGGGCGTACTCGGTTTCCTTGCCGCGGTAGCGGTAGGCGATGCACATCTTCAGCTTGTCCAGGCCGTCCAGCACGTCGAGCTTGGTGATGCACAGGCCGCTGATGCCGTTGATCGCCACCGCGCGCTTCAGCGCGACGATGTCGATCCAGCCGCAGCGGCGCGGGCGGCCGGTGGTGGCGCCGTATTCCTGGCCGCGGTCGCGAAGGCGCTGGCCGTCTTCGTCGTCGAGCTCGGTCGGAAACGGGCCGCCGCCGACGCGGGTGGCGTAGGCCTTGCAGATGCCCAGCACGTAGTCGATCGAGTCCGCACCCACGCCGGTGCCGGCGAGCGCGCCGCCAACGGTGGTGTTGGAGCTGGTGACGTAGGGATAGGTGCCGTGGTCGATGTCGAGCAACGAGCCCTGCGCGCCTTCGTACAGCACTTTCTTCCCCTGTCTGCGCAGGTCGTGGAGGATGCCGGCAACGTCGGACTTCATAGGCTCGACGTACTCGCCGAAGGCCAGCGCCTCGTCATAGGTCTGCTGGAAGTCCACCGCGTCCACGCCCAGGTACCGGGTGAGCACGAAGTTGTGGTAATCCAGCGCCGTGCGCAGCAGTTCCTCCAGCTGAGCGGGGTAATGCAGGTCGGCCACGCGGATGCCGCGGCGGGCCACCTTGTCCTCGTAGGCCGGGCCGATGCCGCGGCCGGTGGTGCCGATGGCCTTGCCGCCGGCGGCCTTCTCGCGCGCCTGGTCGAGGGCGATGTGGTACGGCATGATCAGGGGCGTGGCGGGGCTGATCTTCAGCCGCGAGCGCACTTCGACGCCGGCCTCTTCAAGCTCGCCGATTTCCTTCATCAGCGCCGCCGGCGAGAGCACCACGCCGTTGCCGATCAGGCACAGCGCGTCATCGCGCAGCACGCCCGACGGGATCAGGTGCAGCACGGTCTTCTTGCCGCCGATCACCAGCGTATGACCGGCGTTGTGGCCGCCCTGGAAGCGCACCACCGCGCCGATGTCCTGCGTCAGCAGGTCGACGATCTTGCCCTTGCCCTCGTCGCCCCACTGGGCGCCAAGCACCACCACCGACTGACCCATGACACTGCTCCTAGATTGAAATTCAGCCCTGGCGGATCCACCACAGCGCCGCCAGACCGGCCGCAAGCACCATGCCGCCAATCATCCGCAGCTGGCGCTCGGGAGCGGCCAGCATCTGCGCCATCGCCCGCTTCCAGGCCCCCGGGGCTGCAAACAGCAGCAGCCCCTCGAACACGGCCACCAGGCACAGGGCGGCCCACAGGTCACTCACGCCCGGCGCCCACGCGTCAGCGGTCGCTGCGCATGTACTGCAGGAACGGGTCGTCGCGCTCCAGCACCATCACCGCCTCGCCGGACGAGAAGGCACGCCGGTAGGCGTCCAGGCTGCGCTGGAATGCAAAGAACGAGGGATCGCGGTTCGCAGCCTGCGCGTAGATGCTCGCGGCCTCGGCGTCGCCCTCGCCTCGCAGCACCTGCGCGTCACGCTCGGCCTCGGCCAGCAGCACGGTCTGTTCGCGGTCGGCCTCGGCGCGGACGATGCGCGCCTGCTCCTCGCCCTCGGCGCGCAGTGCGCTGGCCACCTGGCGGCGTTCGGCGCGCATGCGGTCGTAGACCTGGCCGATCACTTCGCTGTCGGTGGGCAGGTCGATCTGCTTGAAGCGGATGTCGACCACCTGCATGCCGAGTGTGCGGGCACCCTCGTTGATGCCCGGCAGCTGGCGGTCGATCAGCTCGGAGCGATCACCCGACACCAGCTGGGTCAGGGTCTGCGAGTTGATCTCGTTACGCAGCGAGTCCTTGATGATCGGCGCCAGGCGGTCGGTCACCAGCTCTTCGTTGCCGCCGGTGGCGCGGTAGAAGTCGGCGACGTCGACGATGAAGCCGATGGCGACGAAATCGACGCTGACGTCCTTGCGCTCCGAGGTCAGCGAGCGCTCGGGCGGGAACTCGTTGGCGGTGAAGCGGCGGTCGAACACGCGCGCGCTTTCCACCATCGGGATCTTGAAGTGCAGGCCGGGCCCGAGGTCGGTGCGCGCGACGCGGCCGAGGTTCAGCACCAGGCCGACCTGGCCTTCGCGGACGATGAACATCGAGCCGAGCAGGCCGAGGATCACGACCAGGACGACGGGGACGAGGAATTGCGGCTTCATCGGGTGGCTCCCTCGCGCGGCGGGCGCGGCAGGTTGGCAGGCGCGGCCGCGGGCCTCGGATCCAGTTCAGGCGCGGCGTTGACGGTCGGCGAGACCATGTCGGGCGTCAGCAACGGCTGCTGCGGCGTGCCGCCCTGCCCGCCCATGGGCACGTAGATCAGCTGTTGGCCGTCGCCACCGACCACCTTGCGGTTGTCGGCCAGCACGTCTTCGACCGTCTCCAGCCACAGGCGCTTGCGGGTGACTTCGGGCGCCTTGGCGTACTCGTCCACCAGCAGCGTGAAGCGCTGGGCGTCACCGGTGGCGCGGGCAACCTCGGCGGTCTTGTAACCCTCGGCCGTGGTGCGCACGCGCTGCGCCTGGCCGCGGGCCTCGGGCACGATGCGCGCGGCGTAGGCGCGGGCCTCGTTCACCAGGCGCTCGTTCATCTGCTGGGCGCTGTTGACCTCGTCGAAGGCCGGCTTGACCGCCTCCGGCGGGCGCGCGTCCTGCAGGCTGAGCTCGGTCACGATCAGGCCGGTGCGGTAGGTGTCCAGGGACGCCTGCAGGGACGTCGCCGCGGCGGCCGACAGCGGGCCACGCGCGTTGAGCGCGGAGTCCAGGTTGGCGCGACCGATCTGCTCGCGCACCGCGCTCTGCGAGACCTGCTCGAGCACGTTGTCGGCATCGCGCGAGCCGAACAGGTACATCTGCGGGTCGCTGATGCGGTACTGCACGTTGAACGACACGGTGACGATGTTCTCGTCGCGGGTCAGCACCGGCAGGCTGTTGCTGAAGGTGCGCACGCCGGTGGTGTTGAGCTTGGTGACGCTTTCGATCGGCCACGGCAGCTTGAAGTTGGGGCCCGGCTGCATGACGCGGGCGAACTTGCCGAAGCGCAGCACCACGCCGCGGTCCTGCTCGCCCACCAGCACGAAACAGTTGAACGCGAGCCACAGCGCCAGCGCGATGCCGATCCAGCGCAGCGGATTGCCGCCGCCGCTGCCGCCGAACACGCCGCGAAGCTGGTCGAGGATGCCGTCGAAGGGACCACGGCCGCGGCCACCGCCGCTGCTGCGGCGCGGCGGCCAGGGATTCTGGCGGCGACCGTTGTCGTCGTTGCGGCCCGAACCGCGGTCGTCGTTGTTCTTGCCGGGGATGTTCCAGGCCATGCTGGCTCCAGTCTGGGGATCCCGCCACCGGGACCGGCAGCGAAGGGACATTCTACAAGGTGCGCGCGCGGCAGGTCCGCCACGCGCGTGTTTTCGCCCTCAGGCCGCGGGCAGCAGCGGCCGCAGGGGCGCGCCGTCGGCCTGCGCCGCCAGCCGCCGCGCGTCGCTCAGCGGCAGGTCGATGTCGAGCGTCCAGCCGTGCTCGTCGTGGGCCTCGGCGCGGATGGCGTCGATCTCGTGCAGGTGCGCGCGCAGGCGGCCGGCACCGGGCGGCAGGCGCACCTCGCCGTGCAGCCGGCGCAGGCCCAGGCGGCGGCCCAGCGCGGCGCGCAGCAGGTCCATGCCGTCGCGGTCGCGGGCCGAGATCCAGACGCGCTCGCGGACCGCGGCTTCGTCGGCATGGTCGCCGGCGTGCGGCTGGTCGTGGCGCGGCGGCACGCCCAGCCGGTCGATCTTGTTGTAGACCAGCAGCTGCGGGATGTCGCCGGCACCGATGTCGGCCAGGACCGCGTCCACCTGGGCCACGCGTTCGTCGCGCAGCGGGTCGGATGCGTCGATCAGGTGCAGCAGCAGGTCGGCTTCGCGGGCCTCGCTCAGGGTGGAGCGGAAGGCCGCCACCAGCTCGTGCGGCAGGTCGCGGACGAAGCCCACGGTGTCGGCCAGCACCACGTGGCCGCCCGGCAGGGTGATCTTGCGCACCGTCGGGTCCAGGGTCGCGAACAGCTGGTCGGCGGCATACGCATCGGCGCCGGTCAGGGCGTTGAACAGGGTCGACTTGCCGGCGTTGGTATAGCCGACCAGGGCCACGCGCGGCAGCTCGCTGCGCACGCGCGAGCGGCGCATCTGGGTGCGCTGGACGTCCACCTTGTCCAGCCGCGCCTGCAGCTGTTCGACGCGCTTCTGCAGCAGCCGGCGGTCGGTCTCGAGCTGGGTCTCGCCCGGGCCGCGCAGGCCGATGGAGCCGCCGCGCAGGCTGTCCAGGTGGCTCCAGCCGCGCACCAGGCGCGTGGCCATGTGCCGGAGCTGGGCCAGCTCCACCTGCAGCTTTCCTTCATGGCTGCGCGCGCGCTGCGCGAAGATGTCGAGGATCAGCCCGGTGCGGTCGACCACGCGCCGCTCCAGGAGTTTCTCGAGGTTGCGCTCCTGGCCCGGGCTCAGCGGATGGTTCACCAGCACCAGGTCGGCGCCGGTGGCTTCGGCCGCGGCCTTGATCTCGTCGAGCTTGCCGCTGCCCAGCAGGGTCGCGGGATTCGGACGCGCCATGCGCGCGGGCATGACGTGAACCACCTTGGCGCCGGCCGAGCGCGCAAGCTCGGCGAACTCCTCGAGCACGCCCTCGTCGGGCGGCCCGCCGGAGTGCGGCTGGACCAGGAGGGCGTTTTCGCCCCCGCGGGAGCGCTCGAAGAGCTCAGTGGGCATTCGGTCGTCGGCTGGCTGTCATGCTCCCAGACATGGGGCCTGATGCCGCCGACGCAAGCATCATTCGGCCTCGTCGGCGCCCGCGTCCGGCGCGTCGCCCTCGTCGGCGGCCTGCACCACCCCGCCGCCCGGACCCACGCGTACGTTGCGCGCCGGCACCACGGTGGAAATCGCGTGCTTGTACACCATCTGGCTGACGGTATTGCGCAGCAGCACCACGAACTGATCGAACGATTCGATCGTTCCCTGCAGTTTGATGCCGTTGACGAGATACACGGAAACCGGCACCCGCTCACGGCGCAGGGCGTTCAGGAAAGGATCCTGCAAGGACTGTCCCTTGGACATTCGGTGTTCCCCAGCTGATTTATTGTTGTTATGGAATGGCGGAGATGCCGCGCCGCCCGACCACTCCCCGGCGGCGACGCGCCGATCTTATACGACCCGGGCCCCCGTGGCCGGCGGATGGCGCGGTCGCGTGACCGCCGGCACGGCCCGGGCGCGCGGAAGCCCGCGAGGCGCGCCGCGGGGAAACGCGTTCAGCCGAGGAATCCAGCGAGCGCGCGCGCCAGCCGGTCCGTGTCGGTGGCGGGATCGAACCAGCGGGCGTCGAGCTCGCCGCGCAGCCAGGTCATCTGCCGCTTGCCGAGCTGCCGGGTGGCGGCGATCGCCCGTTCCCGGAACGCATCGGCACCGGTCGCGCCTTCCAGGTGCTCCCATGCCTGCCGATAGCCCACTGCGCGCAGCGCGGGCAGGTCCAGCGGCGCGGGATGGTCGCGCAGCTGCGGCAGCGCGCGCAGGGCGGCGACCTCGGCCAGGAAGCCGGCCCGGAGCATGGCATCGAAGCGACCCGCGATGCGCCCGTGCAGCGCCGCGCGATCTCGCGGCGCCAGCACCAGCTTGAGTACCCGGTACGGCAGCCTGGGCGGCGGCGGATCCGCGTTCCATTCGCTGATCCCGCGGCCGGTCAGGCGATGGATCTCGAGCGCGCGCTGGATCCGCTGCGCGTCGGTGGCGTGGATGCGCCGCGCGGCCAGCGGATCGACCTGCGCCAGCTCCGCGTGCAGCGCCGCCCAGCCACGCTCGCCCGCCTCATCCGCCAGCCGCGAACGCAGCGCCGCATCGGCCGGAGGCATGGCCGACAGCCCCTGCAACAGGGCGCGGAAATACAGTCCGGTGCCGCCAGCCAGGATCGGCAGTCGGCCGCGCGCGGCGATGGCATCGATCGCGACGCGGGCGTCGGCGGCGAACGCAGCCGCGGAATACGGTTGCCACGGGTCGCGGATGTCGAGCAGGTGGTGCGGCGCGCCTGCCCGCTCCTGCAGCGTGGGCTTGGCTGCACCGATGTCCAGGCCGCGGTACACCAGCGCCGAATCGACACTGACGATCTCGCCGCCCAGGCGCTGCGCGCAGTCGATCGCGAACGCGGTCTTGCCCGATGCGGTCGGGCCCATCAGGGCGATGACAGGCGGGCGGGTGTCGATCATGCGCGGATTATCCCGCACGGCGTGGCACGGGACCGGGCGCCCCTGGCCACGGTCAAGCCGCCCGCCTGCTCAGTACCCGGTTTCGCGCAGCGAGGCGCGCACCTCGTCGTGCGTACTGCGGATGTCCTGCGCCGGCTCGCGCCCGAGCAGGCTGACCGCGATGATCGCGACGGTCGCCACCAGGAAACCGGGCACGATCTCGTACAGCTCAAAGCCCATCCGCTCCACTGCCACCTGCTTCCAGGCGATCACCACGATCGCGCCGCTCACCATGCCGGCCAGCGCGCCGTCGCGCGTCATCCTGCCCCAGAACAGCGACAGCACCAGCACCGGCCCGAACGCGGCACCGAAGCCCGCCCAGGCATAGGACACGAGGCCCAGCACCCGGCTTTCCGGATCGCGCGCCAGCCACAGCGCCACCAGCGCGACCAGCAACACGCTCGCGCGCCCGACCCACACCAGCTCGCGCTGGCTGGCCTGCTTGCGCAGGAAGCCGCGGTAGAAATCCTCCGACAGCACGCTGGAGCACACCAGCAGCTGGCTCGACAGCGTGCTCATGACCGCGGCCAGGATCGCCGACAGGATGATGCCGGCGATCCAGGGATTGAACAGCAGCTCCACGGCGGCGATGAACACGCGCTCGGGATTGGCGTCCACGGGGCCGGCCGCCTCGGGATTGAGCGAGAAGAAGGCGATGCCGAAGAAGCCGACCATCAGCGACCCGATCATGCACAGGATCATCCACGCCATGCCGATCTTCCGCGCCTTCGGGATCGACTGCACGCTTTCGGCGGCCATGAAGCGCGCCAGGATGTGCGGCTGGCCGAAATAGCCCAGGCCCCATGCGATCGCCGATACGATCGCCAGGACTCCTCCCGCGCCGACCCACTCCAGGCGCGCGGGATCGACCTCGCGGATCAGATCCATGCTGCCGTCCAGGCCGCCATTGGCCACCAGCACCAGCACCGGGGTGAGCACCAGCGCGAACAGCATCAGCCAGCCCTGTGCGACGTCGGTCCAGCTCACCGCCAGGAAGCCGCCCACCAGGGTGTAGAGGATGGTCACCGCCGCGCCCCACCAGATCGCCTGCGCATACGGCAGCGCGAACACGCTTTCGAACAGCCGCGCACCGGCGACCACGCCCGAGGCGCAGTACACCGCGAAGAACACCAGGATGATCACCGCCGCCAGCACCCGCAGCGAGCGGTTGCGGTCGTGGAAGCGGTTGGTGAGGTAGTCGGGCAGGGTCAGCGCGTTGCCCGTGCGCTCGGTGTACACGCGCAGCGGCCCGGCGACGAAGCGCCAGTTGAGCCAGGCGCCCAGGGTCAGGCCGATCGCGATCCAGGCTTCGGCCAGGCCGCTGGCATACAGCGCGCCTGGCAGGCCCATCATCAGCCAGCCGCTCATGTCCGAGGCACCGGCCGACAGCGCGGTCACGATCGGGCCGAGCTTGCGGCCGCCCAGGATGTAGTCGTCGAAGTTCTTGGTCCGGCGCCAGGCGTAGAAGCCGATCAGCACCATGCCGGCGAGATAGACGAGAAACGTGATGATGAGCGGCGTGCTGGTCTGGAGCATGGGCGCAGGAATCCCCGGTCGATGCCGCCGCCCCTCCGGCGCCAGCGGTGGCACAGCCTAACGCAGGCACTCTGCGATGCACACCGCAGTGGCCGGTGGCATTGCCGGGCCGGACGCGTGGCGTCAGCGGCCAGGCGGCCCGGGATCAGGCGTCGTCGGGCCAGGAAATCGCGGGCGCGGGCGTCGCCGCTCGCGGCGCAGGCACGGCATCCACCGCCGCCCACACCTTCAGCGCATCGAGGGTGGCGGCGACGTCGTGCACGCGCAGCAGCATCGCGCCGCGCTGGGCGGCGATGAGGTGCGCGGCCACCGAACCGTGCACGCGTGCTTTCGCATCCTCGCGCCCTGTGAGCTCGCCAATGCTGCGCTTGCGCGACAGCCCCGCGAGCACCGGCACGCCGAGTTCGATGAAGCGTTCGAAGCGCGCAAGCAACGTGATGTTGTGGGCGGTGGTCTTGCCGAAGCCGAAGCCCGGATCGGCGACGATGTGCTTGCGGGGGATGCCGGCCATTTCTGCGGCGAAGATGCGCTCGGCCAGGAAGCGGTGGACCTCGCCGACCACGTCGTCGTACTCCGGCGCATCCTGCATCGAGTGCGGCTCGCCCAGCATGTGCATCAGCACCACCGGCACGCCGAGCGCGGCGGCCGTGTCCAGCGCGCCCTCGGCCCGCAGCGCGCGGATGTCGTTGATCATCCCGGCGCCTGCGTCGACCGCGGCGCGCATCACCTCAGGGCGCCAGGTATCGATGCTGATCGGAAGCGATGTCTCACGCGAAAGGCGTTCGATCACCGGCACCACGCGGCGGATTTCTTCCTGCGCGCCGACGCTGTCGGATCCGGGGCGGGTGGATTCGCCGCCGACATCGAGGATGTCGGCGCCCTCGGCTGCCAGCCGGAGGCCGTGCGCGACGGCGGCGTCGAGGTCGAAATGCTCGCCGCCGTCGGAGAACGAATCCGGCGTGACGTTGACGATGCCCATGACCCGCGGGCGGTCAAGGCGCAGGAGGCGTCCGGCGCAATCGAGGGTGGGGACGGTGTCGAACATGGGCGGGCTCCGGCGGGCAGAGCCCGATTATCACCCGCCGCAAACAATGAAGCCGCCCCATGTGTGGGAACGGCTACAGCTCGCACCGAAAGGAAAGGGGGCGGTTGCCCGCCCCCTTTTGCTCACGCCTGTGGGGCGGGATCCGTGATCGGCGGCAGCGGGCGCTTGCCGTCGGAATCGTCGTCGTCGCCCTTGGGCTCCGGCTTGTTCCAGCCGATTGGCGCCGGCGGGTCGCGGCCTTCCATGATCGCGTCGATCTGCGGCACGTCGATGGTCTCATACTCCAGGAGCAGCTTGGCCATCGTGTGCAGCTTGTCCAGGTTCTCGGTGAGGATGGTCCTGGCGCGGTTGTAGGCCTTGTCGAGGATATCGCGCACCTCTTCGTCGATCCTGCGCGCGGTCTCGTCGGAGACGCTCTTGTGCTGCGTGACCGAGCGACCCAGGAACACTTCATCCTCTTCCTCGCCGTAGGCGATCGGGCCGAGTTCGGTCGACAGGCCCCACTTGGTGACCATGCTGCGGGCCATCTTGGTGGCGCGCTCGATGTCGTTCGAGGCGCCGGTGGTGACCTTGTCCGTGCCGAAGATCAGCTCTTCCGCCACGCGGCCGCCATACAGCGTGGCCAGGCGGCTGTGCAGGCTCTCGCGGGTGGAGCTGTAGCGGTCGCCCTCGGGCAGGAACTGGGTCACGCCCAGCGCGCGGCCGCGCGGGATGATCGTGACCTTGTAGACCGGGTCATGATCCGGCACCAGGCGGCCGATGATGGCGTGGCCGGCCTCGTGGTAGGCGGTGTTGGTCTTCTCCTCCTCGCTCATGGCCATCGAGCGGCGCTCGGCGCCCATCAGGATCTTGTCGCGCGCCTTGTCGAAGTGGTCCATGCGGACGTCCTTCGCGTTCTCGCGCGCGGCGAACAGCGCCGCCTCGTTGACGAGGTTGGCGAGATCGGCGCCGGAGAAGCCGGGGGTACCGCGCGCGACCACCATCGGCTCGACGTCGTCGGCCAGCGGCACCTTGCGCATGTGTACCTTGAGGATCTGCTCGCGGCCCTTGACGTCGGGCAGGCCCACCACGACCTGGCGGTCGAAGCGGCCAGGGCGCAGCAGCGCAGGGTCGAGCACGTCGGGGCGGTTGGTCGCGGCGACCACGATCACGCCCTCGCCACCCTCGAAGCCGTCCATCTCGACCAGCAGCTGGTTGAGGGTCTGCTCGCGCTCGTCATGACCGCCGCCGAGGCCGGCGCCACGGTGGCGGCCGACGGCGTCGATTTCGTCGATGAAGATGATGCACGGCGCGTGCTTCTTGGCCTGCTCGAACATGTCGCGCACGCGCGACGCGCCCACGCCGACGAACATCTCGACGAAGTCGGAACCCGAGATCGAGAAGAACGGCACCTTGGCCTCGCCGGCGATCGCCTTGGCCAGCAGCGTCTTGCCGGTGCCCGGCGGGCCGACCATCAGCACGCCGCGCGGGATCTTGCCGCCGAGCTTCTGGAAGCGCGAGGGATCGCGCAGGAACTCGACCAGCTCCGACACCTCCTCCTTGGCCTCGTCGCAGCCGGCGACGTCGGCGAAGGTGACCTTGATCTGGTCGTCGTTGAGCAGCTTGGCGCGCGAACGGCCGAAGGACATCGCGCCCTTGCTGCCGCCCTGCTGCATCTGCCGCATCATGAAGAACCAGAAGCCGATGATCAGCAGCACCGGCAGGAAGTTGAGCAGCAGCGACCACAGCGTGATGCCCGACTCCGGCGGCGCCTGCTTGATCTCCACGCTGTGGTTGATCAGGTCGTCGACCATGCGTTCGTCGCGGCGCGGCGCAGTGGTGATTCCGGCACTGCCGTCCTTGCGCTGGAACTGGATCGACCGCTCGTCGCTGGCGATGTCGACCGACTTGATGCGGTCGTTGCGGACATCGGTCATGAACTGCGAATACATGACGTCCTGGCTGCCGGCCACTTTCGGGCTGAAGCTGTTGAAGACCGCCATCAGCACGACGGCGACCACTACCCACAGCATCAGATTCTTCACCAGGTCATTCATTCAGCTCTGCTCCGCGGCGACGCCGCCTTGTTACTTCGGGTGGGCCAACTTGCCCTGCGCCAGTGCATAGACTTCCGGCGAACGCTGGCGCGAGGCCGCCGGCTTGCGGATCACGACCTTCGCGTAGCGCCGCCGCAGCTCGCGCACGTAATCGTCGAATCCGACACCATGGAACAGCTTGATCAGGAACGCTCCGTCCGGCCGCAGGTGCCGGTCGGCGAACTCCATCGCAAGTTCGGCCAGGTACATGGCCCGAGGCTGGTCGACCGCGTTCACACCACTCTTGTTGGGGGCCATGTCCGACAACACAAGGTCGACCGGGGCCCCGTCCAGCACGGATTCCAGCTGCGAGAGCACCACGTCTTCACGGAAATCGCCGTGAATGAACTCGACGCCGGCCAGCGGCGGCATGTCCAGGATGTCCAGCGCGATCACCCGGCCGCTGTCGCCCAGCGCCTGGCGGACCCACTGCGACCAGCCGCCCGGGGCGGCGCCCAGGTCGACCACCGTCATGCCGGGCCGCAGCAGGCGGTCGCGATCGACCAGTTCCTCCAGCTTGTAGGCCGCCCGCGAGCGCATGCCCTCCGCCTGTGCCTTCTTCACGAAGGGGTCGGCGAAATGTTCCTGGAGCCAGCGCTGGCTGCTTCTGCTGCGGGTGGCCATCGCTCTGTGGGAGGCGCGTGCGGGCCGCCATGATACCCTGCGCATCCCTTCGAACCTGACCGCCACCCCCATGACCGTCGACCTTACTTCCGCCCAGAACCGCTTCCTGCGCGGCCAGGCCCACGGACTCAAGGCGATGCTGCAGCTGGGGGGCAAGGGCCTGACCGATGCCGTGGTGGCCGAAGTCGCCGGCGCGCTCGAGCACCACGAGCTGATCAAGGTGAAGGTGGCGGCCACCGACCGCGAGGAGCGCGACGCCCTGATCGACGCCCTGGCCGCGCGCGCCGGCGCCGTGCTGGTGCAGCGCATCGGCCACGTGGCGGTGCTGTACCGCCCCAACAGCGAGAAGCGCCAGATCGTGCTGCCGCGGGCCTGAGGCCCGGTCCGCCATGGATCTCGTCCAGGAACGCCCCGACTACGACTATGTGCTGCGCGCCGCCAACGGCCGCTCGGCACTGGTCAACGACCGCCAGCTGCAGGCCAGCTTCATCCTGGCCCCCGACCGCCTGGTCGAGGACTGGGCCGCCACCGCGGTCACCGCGCTGACGCCTGAAGACCTCGAGCCGCTGCTCGCGCTTGCGCCCGAAGTGCTGGTGATCGGCACCGGCGACACCCAGGGATTCCCGCCCCCGCGCACGCTTGCCGCGTGCCTGGCCCGCGGCGTGGGCCTGGAGGCGATGAACAACGCGGCCGCCGCGCGCACGTTCAACGTGCTCGCCAGCGAGGGGCGGCGCGTGGTCGCCGGCTTCATCCTCTCAGGCGACTGAGCCGGGACACCGGCGAGCCGGGCGCGCTCAGCGCCGCGGCAGGTAGCGCAGCGGGTCGACCGGCTTGCCGTTGTAGCGGATCTCGAAGTGCAGCATGTCGCGGTCGGCGCCGGTACGGCCCATTTCCGCGATCTGCTGGCCCGCCTTCACGCGGTCGCCCTCGCCCACCAGGCGCTTGCGGTTGTGGCCATAGGCAGACAGCCACTGCTCGTCGTGCTTGATGATGATCAGCTCGCCATAGCCGACCAGGCCTGAGCCCGAATACACGATCACGCCGTCGCCGGCCGCGCGCACCGCGTGCCCGGCCGAGCCGGCCACGCCGATGCCCTGGCGGGTCGGGTCACCTTCGGTGAAACGGCTGACCAGCTGGCCGTCGGCCGGCCAGCGCCAGGCCACAGCGCTCTTGAGCGGGGCGGCACCGGTGGGCTGCGGCGGTGCCTGCGTGGGCTGCACGGTCCTGCCGCGGCTGTCGGTGACCGGGCGCGAGGTGCCGCTCGTCCGGCCCCTGGACGCGGTCGCCGTGCCCGCCGTGCGCGCGTTGCCACCCGCGCCGGACGAGGGATAGAGGCGCAGGCGCTGCCCGGGATAGATCGTGTAGGGCGCCTGGATGCCGTTCCACATCGCCAGGTCGAGCGGGCTGATGCCGTTGTTGGTAGCCAGCCGGTAGAGGTTGTCGCCCTTGCGCACGGTGACCGCCTGGCCCGGCTTCGGCGCCGACGCCCGCGTCGCGGAAGAGCCACCTTCGCGGACCACCTTGCTTGTGCCGCAGCCCGCAAGCGCGAGCATCAGTGCGACGGCGGAAACCAGGGCGATGCGGGTGGTGCGACGGATCGGGAGCATGCGCGAGGGGACCTCCGGGCTGGACATGGCGTGCGGTTTCAACCTGCGAAGCGCTGCCACAGGTGCGTCAAGGCAAGTCCGCTGCTGGCAATCAACACGCTGAAATAGATCACGGTGCCCATTGTGGCGAGGTGGCCGAGCAGCACCGCACCGCCATCGCGCTGGATGAAGCCCACAGCGTAAAGCAGCAGCGCGATCGCGGGGATGGTGTTGCTGAACGGGATGAGTCCGAACGGCGCCATCAGCAGCAGGGCGGCGAAGATGAAGGCGAGGTTGTTGAACAGCTGCTGCGCGCGGCCGTCAACCACGCCGGCCATGCGGTGCGGACGGCTGATGCGCTCCAGCCGGCGCACCCAGGACATGCCGGCCGCGAGCGCCGGACGCAGGCGATCGGCGGGCAGCCGCCGCTCGGCCAGTTTTCGCGGAATCCACAGCGGCCGCCCGGACAGGCGGCTGATTCCTACCAGCAGGATCGCCGCGCCGAACACCGTGCTCACCCCAGGGATCGATACCGGAATCAGGAACACCAGGGTCAGCAGGATCGACAGGACCAGCAGCCCTTCGTCGCCAATGACGCCGAGCAGCTCGCCGAGGCTCATCGAACCCGTGGGCAGGCGCGCAATGACCGCTTCAAGCTGGCTGCGCAGCGAGGCGTCGCCGGCGGGCCCGGACGGAGGCACGGAGGTGGTCATGCCTAGTCCACCAGCCCGGAGAGGAGGGGCACGAACGCGACCGCGGCCAGCGTGTCCTGTGTGATGCGGCCATCGGCGTCCTTGCGCAGGCGCAGCAGCGACTGCGCGCCGCCCGCACCTACGGGGGCCACCAGCACGCCGCCGGGCGCAAGCTGCGCGGTCAGCGCATCGACCAGGGCCGGCGCGCCGGCGGTGACCAGGATGCCGTCGAACGGCGCCTCTTCCGGCCAGCCGATGCGGCCGTCGTCGTGCTTGCTGCGCACGTTGAGCCCCAGCGAGCGGAAGCGCTTGCGCGCCACCCGCAGCAGATCACCGATGCGCTCCACGGTGTAGACCTTCAGGCCCAGCGCACCGAGGATCGCCGCCTGGTAGCCGGACCCGGTGCCGACTTCCAGCACACGCTCGGGATGCGCGCCGTCGGCGAACAGGGCTTCGGTCATCCGCGCAACGACCCAGGGTTGGGAGATGGTCTGGCCGTGGCCGATGGGCAGCGCGGTGTCCTCGTAGGCGCGGGTGGCCAGCGCCTCGTCGATGAACAGGTGCCGCGGCACCACGCGGATGGCGTTGAGCACGCGTTCGTCGGCGATGCCGTTGTCGCGCAGGCGCTCGATCAGGCGATCGCGCACGCGCTGCGAGGTCATGCCCATGCCCAGCGCCTCGGGCTGCAGGCGCAGCCGCGGGGTCACGCCGGGGCTCCGTTGCGCAGCGCCTGTTCGAGCCCACCGACCCAGGCGGCCACCTGCTCCAGCGCCTGGTAACGGGTCAGGTCGACCTGGATCGGGCTGATGGCGATGTGCCGGGTGCGCACGGCGTGGAAATCGGTGCCGGGGCCGGAGTCCTGCTCCTTGCCGGCGCCACCGATCCACCAGAAATGGCGGCCGCGCGGGTCCTGTGCCGGGATGCAGGCCTCGGCGCGGTGGCGGTTGCCCAGGCGCGTGACCTCGAAGCCCTCGATCTCCGCCCAGGGCAGGTCGGGCACGTTGACGTTGAGGATGGTGTCGGCCGGCAGCGGGTCGGCCTTCAGCCGCGCCACGATCTCGACCGCGGCGCGCGCGGCGGTGTCGTAGTGCCGGCCCGGCCTGCCGCCGGTGACCAGCGACACCGCGACTGCGGGCAGGCCCAGGAACCGGCCTTCCATCGCCGCGGCCACGGTGCCGGAATAGATGACGTCATCGCCCAGGTTGGCGGTGTCGTTGATGCCCGAGACCACGATGTCCGGCTCGTCCTCGAGCATGCCGGTGATCGCGACGTGCACGCAGTCGGTCGGCGTGCCGTGCACGCGCCAGGTGGACGCATCCAGCTGCACGGCCTGCAGCGGAAGGTCCAGGGTGAGCGAGTTGCTGGCGCCGGAGCGGTCGCGATCGGGGGCGACGACGGTGACCTCGTGGCCCGCGGCGCGCAGGCCTGCGGCGAGTGCGCGGATGCCCTGGGCGTCGACGCCGTCGTCGTTGCTAACGAGGATTTTCATTGCCGCAATGATAGCGGAAGGCGACGCGGCGGGTCCCGCGCGCTAGGCTTGCGCGATGGCTGGAGCGGACGGAAAACACGACGACGAAGACGACGCGGCGCTGTTCCGCGCCGCGGTCGGCCCGGTGCGCGAGCTGCCCGCGACGCCTGCGCCACCGGAACGCCCACGGCCGCGCCCCAGGGCGCGCATGGCCGAGCGCGACGAGGCCCAGGCGCGCGAGGACTTCCGGCTGGGCCGGGGAGTCGCGTTCTCGATCGAGCGCGGCGACGTGCTTTCGCACCGGCGCGAGCAGATTCCGGCGCGCACGCTCAAGCGGCTGTCACAGGGGCTCTATGCCGCCCAGGACGAACTGGACCTGCACCACACCGATGCCGCGACCGCGGAGGTCCTGCTGCGCCGGTTCCTTCTCGACGCACGCGATGCCGGCCATGGCTGCGTGCGCGTGGTCCACGGCAAGGGCATCAATTCCGACGACAGCCTGCCGGTGCTGAAGAACATCGTCGACCGCATCCTGCGCCAGCGCGCCGACGTGCTGGCCTTCCATTCCGCGCCGCCCGCCCAGGGCGGGACCGGCGCGGTGCTGGTGCTGCTGGCCCGGCGCTGACTACGGGTCGCTGGCGGCCACGAGCCGGGTCGGCGGCTGTACCCAGTGCACCTCCACCCCGCGGCTGAGCGCCCTGCGCTCGACCCGCGACATGTACTCGACATCGGTGATGTACCTCGCCTGGCCGTCGGGTTGCACGGCCTGCCGCGAGGCCATGCCGTCCGTGGTGGCGCAGCCTGCCAGCAGCGTGGCCGCAGCTGCGAGCAGGACCGTTCGAAGAATCGTCTTCATGGCCGTCTCCCGTCACTGCGCGCCGCGATGGCGGCGCACGATCACGGTCTATACCCGCGCGTGGCGCGCCACCAGTGCCGGCGCGCGCTTTCCGACGGGTGGCGCTCAGTCGGCGCCGGCGTGGCCGCCGGCGTCGGCGATTTCGCCCAGTTCCGCCAGCACCGAGGTGGCATAGGTTCCCGGCGGCAGCGCGAACGCAAGCTCCAGCGCGCCATCGTCCAGCCAGCGCCATGCCAGGCCGTCGGGACGCAGGCGGGTCGCTCGCCGCTCCTGCTTCAGGCCCGCGGCTTCAAGGCCGGCGCGGAGCGCAAGGCTGTCGTCATCGGCAAGTGCGGCGAGTTCACGTGCGCGCGCATCGCCCGTACTGCGCAGCTCGCCGCGCCCCCACAGCGGCGCGCCGGGATGGATGTCGAAGGCCGCCAGGCGTTCGGCCAGCGCATCGCTGAAAGGCTCGGGCCCGAACACGCTGCGGCTGCCGTCCAGCATCCAGGCCTCGCCTTCAAGGCCGCGATCCCAGCTGTCGTCGGCCACGCGCGTGGCCAGCACCCGGTTGAACAGTGCCGAGCGCGCCGCCGACAGCAACAGCGTGCGCTCGTCGCGGCGCACGCGCCGGCCGGCGAACATGCGCCGCGCCTTGTCGACATTGGCTCCGCCGCGCCCGAAGCGCTGCACGCCGAAATAGTTGGGCACGCCGCGCGCCGCGATCGCCTGCAGGCGGGCGTCTACCGCGCCGGGGTCGCCTTCCAGCTCGCGCAGCACCAGCACGAAGCGGTTGCCGGCCAGCGCACCGCGCGGCAGCTTGCGCGCATGCCGCGCCTGGCCGATCACCCGCAGCGACTGCCCGGCGGCGGGATCGTCGCGCTCGAGCGCCGCGACGTCAGGCGCGTCGCGTCCGGGCAGGTGCACGCTGAAACGCTGGCGGGTCAGCGCGTGGCGATCCTTGAGCCCGGCATAGCCGATCGCGCGCTCATCCACGCCGGCCCATTCCGCCAGCAGGCGGGCGACGAAGGCGGTGTTCATGCCGCGCTTTTCGATCGTCAGCAGCAGGTGTTCGCCGGCACCGCTGGCCTCGAAGCCATCGAGTTCGGTGACGTCGAAGTCTTCCGGCGCAACGCGGATCCGCGCGGCAAGCACCGGCGCGCCGTGGGCGCGCGGTGGCGCCACGTTCAATGCCGCAGGCCCAGGCTCGGCCGCATGCCCGAAGTCATGGCCTCAAGCCGCCACGAGCAGGCACACCGCCTGCGCCGCGATCCCTTCCTCGCGTCCGACGAAACCCAGGCGCTCGCTGGTGGTGGCCTTGACGCTGACCTCATCGAGTGCGACGCCAAGGTCGGCGGCGATCACCTCCCGCATCGCCTGCGCGTGCGGGCCGATCTTCGGCCGCTCGCAGATCACCGTGGCATCGACATTGCCGATCTTCCAGCCGCGCTCCGCGGCCAGGGCCACGCAGTGGCGCAGCAGCGCACGGCTGTCGGCGCCCTTCCAGCGTTCGTCCGAAGGCGGGAAATGCACGCCGATGTCGCCCAGCGCCAGCGCGCCGAGGATGGCGTCGCACAGCGCATGCAGGATCACGTCGCCGTCGCTGTGCGCGACCAGCCCGCGGGAGTGGGGCACGCGCACGCCGCCGAGCATGACGTGGTCGCCCTCGCCGAATGCGTGGACGTCGTAGCCGAGGCCGATTCGGATGGTCATGCGTCCTCCCCCGTCGCGCGCCGCGCGAGCAGGAATTCGAAATGGGCCAGGTCCGCCGGCGTTGTCACCTTGATGTTGTCCTCGGCTCCCTCGACCAGCAGAGGGCGCGCGCCCAGGCGCTCCATGGCCATGGCCTCGTCGGTAACCTCGACGCCGTCCGTGGCCGCGGCTTCCAGCGCGCGGCGCAGCTGCAGGCGTCGGAACAGCTGCGGCGTCTGCGCGCGCCACAGGCGCTCGCGCGGCTCGGTACCGTCGATGCCACCGTCGTCGCCGGCACGCTTCAACGTGTCGCGCACGGGCGTGGCGAGGATGGCGCCGACCGGATCTTCGCGACCGCGCTCCAGCAGCGCGGCGAGGTCGGCCAGGCGCAGGTTCGGGCGCGCCGCGTCGTGCACCAGCACGAAGGCGTCGGCGCGCACGTCGTCGGGCAGAGCAGCCAGGCCGGCCAGCACCGATTCCGCACGGGTACTGCCGCCGGTGCAGGCAATCACGGGGCGGCCGCTGCCGTCGCTCCATCCCTGCCAGCGGGAATCGCCTTCGGCCAGTGACACCACGGCGCCCTGGACGCCCGGGTGTGCGAACAGCGCGCGCAGGCTGTGCGCGATCAGCGGCTCGCCCGCGACTTCAAGGTATTGCTTGGGCACGTCGCCGCCGAAGCGCGCGCCGCGGCCGGCGGCGGGGATCACGACCCAGGTCATCGGGTGTCCTTGTCGTTTCCGGGGATGATCCGTTTCACTGCGCTTCTTCTTCGGTGTCGGTCGCCGTCGTCGCCGGCTGTGCGTGATCGACCACGCGATAGAAGGTCTCGCCCGGCCGGATCATGCCCAGCTCGGCACGCGCGCGCTCTTCGATCGCCGCCTCGCCCGACTTGAGGTCGGCGACCTCGGCGGCGAGCGCGGCGTTGCGGTCGCGCAGGCCGTCGTTCTGCCGCGCCTGCTGCTCGACCTGGGCCTGCAGGTCGGCAACCTCCTGGTTGCCGCCATTGCCGAACCACAGCCGGTACTGCAGCCACGCCAGCAGCGCGACCAGCACCACCAGCACGATCCGCAGCGTGCGCATGGCGGTCGCGTCAGCGCTTCAGCGAAACGAAGGCGTCGCGACCGGCGAAGCGCGCCTTGGCGCCCAGCGACTCTTCGATGCGAAGCAGCTGGTTGTACTTCGCCACGCGGTCGCTGCGGCACAGCGAGCCGGTCTTGATCTGGGTGGCCGTGGTCGCGACAGCAATGTCGGCGATGGTGGTGTCCTCGGTTTCGCCCGAACGGTGCGAGACCACCGCGGCGTAGCCGGCGGCGTCGGCCATGGCGATCGCTTCCAGGGTCTCGGTGAGCGTGCCGATCTGGTTGACCTTGATCAGGATCGCGTTGGCGGTACCGCTGTCGATGCCCTCGCGGAAGATCGCCGGGTTGGTCACGAACAGATCGTCGCCGACCAGCTGCACGCGATCGCCCAGGCGCTGCGTCAAGAGCTTCCAGCTGTCCCAATCGGCCTCGGCCATGCCGTCCTCGACGGTGATGATCGGGTACTGGTCGCACCAGGAGGCCAGGAAGTCGGTGAACTGCTCGCCGGTCAGGCGCTTGCCCTCGCCCACCAGGTGGTATTTGCCGTTGTCGTAGAACTCGCTGGAGGCGACGTCCAGGCCAAGCAGCACGTCGTCACCGGCGCGATAGCCGGCCTTGCCGATGGCTTCGAGGATGGTGTCGAGCGCCTCGACATTACTGCGCAGGTCGGGGGCGAAGCCGCCTTCGTCGCCGACGGCAGTCGAAAGGCCGTGACCCTTCAGCACCGACTTCAGCGCGTGGAAGATCTCGGTGCCCGCGCGCAGGCTCTCGGAGAACGAGTCGAAGCCCACCGGCAGCACCATGAATTCCTGCAGGTCGACGTTGTTGTCGGCATGCGCACCGCCGTTGATGATGTTCATCATCGGCACCGGCAGCACCGGGGCGCGGTCGCCGGCCAGCAGCTGCCACAGCGGGATGCGGCGCGAGGCCGCCACCGCATGCGCCGCGGCCATGGACACACCCAGCAGCGCATTCGCGCCCAGGCGGCCCTTGTTGTCGGTGCCATCAAGGTCGATCAGGCGCTTGTCGAGGCCGGCCTGGTCGGCGGCGTCGAAGTCCTTGAGCGCGTCGGCAATGGTCCCGTTGACGTTGGCCACCGCCTGCGTCACGCCCTTGCCCAGGTAGCGCGTCTTGTCGCCATCGCGCAGCTCCACGGCTTCGCGTGCACCGGTCGAGGCGCCCGAGGGCACCATCGCGCGGCCGAACGCGCCATCGGCGAGGGTCACCTCGGCTTCAAGCGTGGGATTGCCGCGGCTGTCGAGGATTTCACGGGCGTGGATCTTGGCGATATTGGTCATGGGCTCGCTGTGTCGCTTTGTGTGTGTGGGATTGCGGAAGAGCTTTTTTGCCACGGATTTACGCGGATAAACGCGGATTTACACCGATAAAGCCAACAGCCTTTTGTGTAAGCCTCTCTCTTCCATGCAGGAGCAGCTACAGCTGTGACCTGAAGATTCGGTCATTCCGGGGGTCGCAGCTATAGCTGCTCCTACAGGAAAGGTGTCTTTGCTCTATCCGCGTTTATCCGCGTAATCCGTGTCATCAGTGGCCAAAAAATCAAACCTCGTTTTCGAGAAAGCCTCCACGCTTGGTCACCGCGTCGAGTTCGATCATGGTTTCAAGCAGGGCGCGCATCTTGTCCAGGGGCCAGGCGTTGGGGCCGTCGCTGAGCGCCTTGGCGGGGTCGGGGTGGGTTTCCATGAAGACGCCGGACACGCCCACGGCGATCGCGGCGCGGGCAAGGACCGGCACGAACTCGCGCTGGCCGCCGCTGGAAGTGCCCTGCCCGCCCGGCAGCTGCACCGAGTGGGTGGCATCGAAGACCACGGGGCAGCCGGTGGCGCGCATCACCGCCAGCGAGCGCATGTCACTGACCAGGTTGTTGTAGCCGAAGCTGGCGCCGCGCTCGCAGACCATGATGTCCTGGTTGCCGGTCGCCTTCGCCTTCTCGACCACCGGCTTCATGTCCCAGGGCGACAGGAACTGGCCCTTCTTGATGTTCACCGGCTTGCCGGCGCTGCAGACTTTCCTGATGAAATCCGTCTGGCGCACCAGGAAGGCCGGCGTCTGCAGAACGTCGACAACGCTCGCGACCTCGTCCATCGGCGTGTACTCGTGCACGTCGGTCAGCACAGGCACGCCGATCTGCCGCTTGACCTCGCCCAGCACGCGCAGGCCTTCCTCCATGCCCGGCCCGCGGAACGCGGTTCCCGAGGTGCGGTTGGCCTTGTCGAAGCTCGACTTGAAGATGAAGTTGATGCCGAGCGCCGAAGTGATCTCCTTCAGCTGCCCCGCCACATCAAGCTGCAGCTGCTCGCTCTCGATCACGCACGGGCCGGCGATCAGGAAAAACGGCTGGTCGAGGCCGACCTGGAATCCACAGAGGTTCATAGAAGAGCCCTTTCTTGCCACGGAGTTGCTCATGCCGTTGCTTCTTTCAACAACTTCCCGCCAGCCTTGCGCTCGCGCGCGGCGCGGACGAAGCCGATGAACAGCGGGTGGCCGCCGCGCGGGGTGGAGAGGAACTCGGGGTGCGCCTGGCAGGCGATGAACCAGGGGTGGTCGGCAAGTTCCACCATCTCCACCAGCAGGTCGTCCATCGACTTGGCGCTGATCACCAGGCCCGCGTCTTCAAGCTGGGTACGGTAGCGGTTGTTGAACTCGTAGCGGTGCCGGTGGCGCTCGGCGACCACGTCCTTGCCGTACAGCGCGCGCGCCTTCGTGCCCGGATTCAGTCGCTGCTCCTGCAGGCCCAGGCGCATGGTGCCGCCGAGGTCGCTGTCCTCGCCGCGGCGCTCGACCTCGCCGGTCTTGGTGCGCCACTCCGTGATCAGCCCGATCACCGGATGCGGGGTCTGGCGGTCGTTCTCGGTGCTGTTGGCGCCCTCCAGCCCGGCCAGGTGGCGGGCCACGTCGACCACCGCCGCCTGCATGCCGTAGCAGATGCCGAAGTACGGCAGTCCGGTTTCGCGCGCATGCTTCGAGGTCAGCACCTTGCCGTCGAAGCCGCGGTCGCCGAAGCCACCGGGCACCAGCACGCCATCGACGCCGGCCAGCGCGGCCGCGGCGCCGTCGCGCTCGATGTCCTGCGACTCCACCCACTTCAGGTTCACCCGCGTGCGCTGGCGGATGCCGCCGTGGCGCAGGGCCTCGGCCACCGACTTGTAGGCGTCCTTGTGGTCGACGTACTTGCCGACCACGGCGATGGTGACCTCGCCGATCGGGTTCTGGGTGGCGTCGACCACCGACGCCCATTCGGACAGGTCCGCCACCGGCGCGGCCTTGTCGGCCAGGCGCAGGCGCTCGACCACGAACGCGTCCAGGCCCTGGCTCTGCAGCCAGGCCGGGATCTTGTAGATGTTGTCCAGGTCGACGATCGAGATCACCGCCTTCTCGGACACGTTGGTGAACAGGGCGATCTTGCGGCGCTCGCTGTCTGGCAGCGGCTGCTCGCTGCGGCACAGCAGCACGTCGGGCTGGATGCCGATCGAGCGCAGCTCCTTCACCGAGTGCTGGGTGGGCTTGGTCTTGAGTTCGCCGGCGGCGGCGATGTACGGCACCAGGGTGAGGTGCAGGAACAGCGCCTTGTCCGGGCCGCGCTCGGTGCGGATCTGGCGGATCGCCTCGAGAAACGGCAGCGACTCGATGTCGCCCACCGTGCCGCCGATCTCCACCAGGGCGACGTCGAAGCCCTGGGTGGCGGTGTCGATGCAGCGCTTGATCTCGTCGGTGATGTGCGGGATCACCTGCACGGTCGCGCCCAGGTAGTCGCCGCGGCGCTCCTTGCGGATCACGTTCTCGTAGATCTTGCCGGTGGTGATGGAGTTCTTGCCCGACAGGCGGACGTTGATGAAGCGCTCGTAGTGGCCCAGGTCGAGGTCGGTCTCGGCGCCGTCGTCGGTCACGTAGACCTCGCCGTGCTGGAACGGGCTCATGGTGCCGGGGTCGACGTTGATGTACGGGTCGAGCTTCATCATCGTCACCCGCAGGCCGCGGGCTTCGAGGATGGCCGCGAGCGAGGCCGCGGAAATGCCCTTGCCAAGCGAGGACACCACGCCACCGGTGACGAAAATCAGGGGAGTCATGAATCAGGCTGCCGCAGGAAAGCCATAGTCTAGCGGCTGGAGGTTGCAGGGGCGACCTTGACAGCGCGCCCGGGGCGTTCTGCTTCAGTGGGAGCGGCCATGGCCGCGACCGCCGCCCGGCTCAGCCCTGGCGCGGCCGCAGACCCTGCATGACGCGCGAGAACAGGCCGCGGGCCCCTTCCCGGGCGGCCATCTCCCCTGAGGGGCCGGTGTCGCGTGCCGTGAAAGTATCCACCACCACGGCCATGGCCTCGCGCCAGCGCGCCATGAGCGCCGGATCGGCCTCGGGATCGGTCGCTTCGACCACGCGCAGCAGGCTGGCGATCCAGTCCCGGTACAGCGCCGCCGGCACCGGGCAGCGCCCGTCGCGAGCGTGGACGGCACCCATCTCCTCGATCCCGCGGTCCACCACCCGGCTGCCGCCCGCATGGAAGATGGCCATGGTGATGCCCTTGCGCAGGGCCATGCGCTGCTTGTTGAAGTCAGTGTGGGCGAACAGTGCGGGGACATCGGGATGGCTGGCCAGGAACACGTCGTAGAAACGGCCGATGAACTCCTTGTCGCGCAGGCAGCGGCCATAGCTCTGGTGCAGGTCGGCGTAGGCGTCGGTCGCGGCGGTCATGGCGGTCTCCTGGTGGGGGCGCCGATTCTCGCGCGCGACCGCGGGACCCGGATTGACCCCCGTCAACACCTGCCTTGACCCGCCCCTGCCCCGCCGCCATTCTGGTCGGCTTCCCCCCGCTCTCCGGCCTTGCCCTTTCCGCGATGAATTCACGCTACGACGCCGCCGACATCGAAGTCCTGTCCGGCCTGGATCCGGTCAAGCGCCGGCCCGGCATGTACACCGATACCACCCGGCCGAACCACCTGGCGCAGGAGGTCATCGACAACGCGGTGGACGAGGCCCTCGCCGGCCATGCGCGCGCGATCGCGGTGACCATGCACAGGGACGGCAGCTGCGAGGTCTCCGACGACGGTCGCGGCATGCCGGTGGACATCCATCCCGAGGAAAAGGTGCCGGGCGTCGAGCTGATCCTCACGCGCCTGCACGCGGGCGGCAAGTTCAGCAACCGCAACTACGCGTTTTCCGGCGGCCTGCACGGCGTGGGCGTAAGCGTGGTCAATGCGCTGTCGACCCTGGTCGAGGTGCACATCAAGCGCGACGGCAACGAATACCTGATGTCCTTCCGCGACGGCGACCCCGTCAGCGGCCTGGGCATCGTCGGCACCGTGGGCAAGCGCAACACCGGCACCAGATTGCGTTTCTGGCCGGACCCGAAGTATTTCGACACGCCGAAGTTCGGCCTTCGCGCCCTGCGCCACCTGCTGCGCGCCAAGGCGGTGCTGTGCCCTGGCCTGACCGTGACCCTGCTTGACGAGGCCAGCGGCGAGCGCGACGAGTGGCACTACGCCGACGGCCTGCGCGACTACCTGGCCGGCGAGCTCACGGGCCGCGAGCCCCTGCCGCCGGACCTGTTCCTGGGCCGCCTGAAGAAGGACACCGAGATCGTGGACTGGGCCGTGGCCTGGATCCCCGACGGCGAGCTGGTGCAGGAAAGCTACGTCAACCTGATCCCGACGCCGCAGCACGGGACCCACGTCAACGGACTGAGGTCCGGCTTCACCAATGCCCTGCGCAGGTTCTGCGAATTCCGCAGCCTGCTGCCGCGCGGGGTGAAGCTGGCGCCCGAAGACGTCTGGGACCGCGTCGCCTTCGTGCTCAGCCTGAAGATGAGTGATCCGCAGTTCAGCGGCCAGACCAAGGAGCGCCTGAGCTCGCGCCAGGCCGCCGGCTTCATCGAGGGTGCCGCCGAAGACGCGTTCACGCTCTGGCTCAACAGCCACGTCGAGCTGGGCGAAAAGATCGCCCAGCTGGCGATCGACCGCGCCAGCGCGCGGCTCAAGACCGAGAAGCAGATCGTCCGCAAGAAGGTCACCCAGGGCCCGGCCCTGCCCGGCAAGCTGGCCGACTGCATCAGCCAGGACCTGTCGCGCACCGAGCTGTTCCTGGTCGAGGGCGATTCGGCCGGCGGCAGCGCCAAGCAGGCCCGCGACAAGGACTTCCAGGCGATCATGCCCCTGCGCGGCAAGATCCTGAACACCTGGGAGGTGGCATCGACCTCGGTGCTGGCCAGCGAGGAAGTGCACAACCTCGCCATCGCCATCGGCTGCGACCCGGGCAAGGACGACATCTCCGGCCTGCGCTACGGCAAGGTCGTGATCCTGGCCGATGCCGATTCGGACGGCCTGCATATCGCCACCCTGCTGGCGGCGCTGTTCCTGCAGCACTTCCCGGCCCTGGTGCGCGCCGGCCACATCTTCGTGGCGATGCCGCCGCTGTACCGCGTCGACGTGGGCAAGCAGGTGTTCTACGCCCTCGACGAGGAAGAAAAGCGCCTGCTGCTGGAGAAGATCGCGCGCGAGAAGCTGAAGGGCCAGGTCAACGTCACCCGCTTCAAGGGCCTGGGCGAGATGAACCCGCCGCAGCTGCGCGAATCGACCATCCATCCCGACACCCGACGCCTGGTGCAGCTGACCATCGACGATGCCGACCAGACGCGCTCGCTGATGGACATGCTGCTGGCCAAGAAGCGCGCGTCGGACCGCAAGGCCTGGCTGGAGGACAAGGGCGACCTGGCGACCCTCGAAGTCTGAAGATCGCGCACGACCTGTGGCTGCAGCCATAGCTGCGACCGGCGGCATGCGATGAGCGGGCAATCAATCGCAGCGATGGCTGCTCCCACAAACGGGATGGATTGCAACGCCGTGCCGCGACTGCAGGCTCAGCCTCCCAGCGCAGCTTCCAGCAGGGCGCGCAGCACCGGCTGCAGCGCCGCGGCCCGCCCCGGCAGCCACTCGAACGTCGCCTCGTCCATGTAGGCACGCTGCGCGATCTCGAGCTGCACGGCTTCCATGCCCAGCTCCGGGCGGCCGTAATGGCGCGTGATATGGCCGCCCTTGAAGCGGCCGTTGGCGACCCAGTCGTAACCGTCCTGCTTCGCCAGCACCAGCGCCAGGCGCTCGGCCAGCTCCGGCGAACAACTCGCGCCGCCCGCGGTGCCGAGGTTGAGGTCCGGCAGGCGACCCGGGAACAGCCAGGGCAGTTCCCCCCGGATCGAGTGCGCTTCCCACAGCACGACGCGGCCGTGCGACTGCTTCAGGCGATCGATCTCCCCTTGCAGTGCCGCGTGATACGGGTGCCAGTAGGCTTCGACGCGTTCCGCGACCTCTTCGGGCGTGGGTTCCTGGCCTTCAAGGTAGACGGCGCTGCCGTTGAACTGCCGCACCGGGCACAGGCCGGTGGTGTTCTGCCCGGGATACAGGGAGGTGTCGTCCTCGCTGCGGTTGAGGTCGACGACGTAGCGCGAATGCGTTGGCAGGAGGATCGACGCGCCGAGCTCGCGCGCAAAATCGTACAGCCGCGCCACGTGCCAGTCGGTGTCGGGCACGCCGCGCGCGCTGGCGGTCAGCCGCCGTGCAATCGCGTCGGGAACGTGGGTGCCGTCGTGCGGCAGGCTGACCAGGAGCGGCGCAGTACCGCGATGCAGGATGAATATGTCCATGGAGCACGATGCTACATGGCGTCGCGTCGCCATCGCCGCAACGACTCAACGCAGCAACACGATCTCTTCGGCGCTGGTCGGGTGGATGGCGACGGTGGCGTGGAAGTCGGCGAGCGTCGCGCCCATCTTCACTGCCACGGCGAAGCCCTGAAGGATCTCGTCCGCGGCCTCGCCCAGCAGGTGCAGGCCGACCACGCGCTTCTCCTCGCCCACGCAGACGGCCTTGAACATGCTGTGCTGCTGCACGTCGGCCAGGGCATGCAGCATCGGCCGGAAGGTGGTGTGGTGGCAGCTGACCGCGTCGCCGCCGAAGCGCTCGCGGGCCTCGGCCTCGGTCAGGCCGACCATGCCGACCGGCGGATGCGAGAACACCACCGTCGGCACGTCTGCATGGTCGACCCGCGCGTCCGGCTCGCCGCCGAACACGCGGTCCATCAGCCGCCGCGCTTCGGCGATCGCCACCGGCGTCAGCGCCAGGCGGCCGGTCACGTCGCCGACCGCATACACACCCTTGGCGCCGGTGGCCTGGTACCCGTCCACCTTGATGTAGCCACGGTCGTCGGTCGCTACCCCGGCGGCCTGCAGTCCCAGGTCGTCGTTGTTCGGACGCCGCCCGGTGGCAAGGATCACCACGTCGAAGGGCTGGCCGGTATCGCCGCCCTCCTCGCGCAGGCGCACGCCGCCGGCTTCGCCGGCCTCCAGTGCCGCCAGCGAATAGCCCAGGTGCAGGGCGATGCCGGACTGGTGCAGGTTGCCCTGCAGGCGCTCGATCACCTCGTGGTCGAAGCCCTTGAGCAGCCCTTGGCCGCGCACGAACAGCTCGACGTGGCTGCCCAGCGCCTGCATCACCCCGGCAAGCTCGACGCCGACGTAGCCGCCGCCGATGATGGCCACCCGCCCGGGGGCCGCCGACAGCGCGAAGAAGCCGTCCGAATCGATCGCCAGGCCGGCGCCGGGAATGTCCGGACGCACCGGCCGGCCTCCGGTGGCGAGCACGATGTGCGCCGCGCGCACCCGGGTGCCGTCGCCGCACTCGACCACGCCGTCGCCGGCAAGCCGGCCCCGCGCGGGCAGCAGCACGATCCCCGCGTCGTCCAGGCGCCGGCGGTAGCTGGCGTGGATGTTGGCGATGTAGCGCTGGCGGCCGGCCACCAGCCGGGTCCAATCCGGGTAGGCGGGTTCGACCGGGAAGCCCAGCGCCGAAGCCATGCCGATGCGCGCGCCCAGGTCGGCCGCCAGCCACATCGCCTTCTTCGGCACGCAGCCGACGTTGACGCAGGTGCCGCCCAGTTCGCCCGGCTCGAGCAGGGCGACGCGCGCGCCGTGGCTGGCAGCGCGAAAGGCCGCCGCCAGTCCACCGGAGCCGCCGCCAACGACGGCCAGGTCGACCTCGATGGCGCGGGCGTCTTTCACCGGAACCGTGCCGGCGAGTACGGCGCGGGATCGATTCGCGGATCGTTGCCGCAGATCATGTCGGCGACCAGCTGTCCGGTGGAGGGGCTCATGCTGACGCCCATCATGCCGTGTCCCGTCGCGAGCCATGCGTGGCGACGGCCGGGCACGCGGCCGATGATCGGCACGTCGTCGATGCTCAGCGGGCGCCAGCCGTACCACTCTTCGTGCTTTACCGGGCCGACGGGCTCGTGCAGGAACTGTGCCGCGCCGCGCTCGAGCGCATCCAGCCTGCGGCGGTTGAGATCGGTGCTGTAGCCCGAGAATTCCATCGTGCTGCCCAGGCGGTAGCCGCTGCCCCAGGTGGTTACGCAGACGCCGGGTTCGTGCAGCGACAGCGGGCGCCGCGGTACCACCGACGGGCGGTCGTAGGTGATCGAATAGCCCTTGCCGGGCTGGACCGGCAGCGCGCCCAGGCCCGCCGAGCGCATCAGAGTGGGCGACCAGGCACCGGTGGCGATGACCACGTCGCGCGCACGCACGCGCCCGCGGTTGCCATGGACCGTCACGCCGTCCGCATCCTCGTCGATCCCCTGCACTTCCCAGCCGTCCTCGACCCCGCCGCCAAGCGCGCGCAGCGACTGCAGCAGGCCGCTCACGTACCGGTCCGGCCGCAGGCTGGCATCGTCCGGGAAGCGGATCACCGCGTGGATTCCCGGCTTCAGCGCCGGATCCGAACGCTCGTAGTCGCTGCCGGCGATCACCTCCGCGGCGATGCCGGCCGCGGCCAGGTGCGGGATGTCACGCGCGGCCGCGTCGAAGCCCGACGCGGTCCGGTACAGGTAGTCCACGCCCTCCGCCGCGTACTCCGAGCCGGGCGCATGCCGCGCCACCCACTCCGGGTAGGCCGCGATCGAATCGTTGAGGAGGGCCGCGCGCGCGGTCAGCGCCGCGTGCCAGTCACGGGCATTGCAGCGCCGGGCGAACCCGAGCAGCCAGCGCCACAGCCCCGGGTCGAACCGCGGCGCGACGTAGAACGGCGCATCCGGGGTCAGCATCCAGCGCAGCGCCTGGGCGACCGCGCCCGGCGCGGCCAGCGGCGCCGCGTGGCTGGGCGTCAGCGTGCCGCAGTTGCCGTGCGAGCTGCCGCTGCCGATGGTCCTGGCCTCGAGCACGCGCACGCTGCGCCCGGCATCGATCAGGCTCAGCGCGGTGCACAGGCCGATGACGCCGCCGCCCACCACCACCACATCAACGCGTTCGTCCATGGCGGAATCCAAGCGCGCGGGGCCGTCAGCCGGCCTTGCCGGCGTCGTCGTCGGCATCGGCATCGCTGCCGGCCGCATCGCCATGGTCGTGGCCACCGGCGCCGTGCACGTGGCCGTGCTCGATCTCGACCGGTTCGGCCTCGCGCACGTCGACGATCTCGACGTCGAAGTGCAGGTCCTGTCCGGCCATCGGATGGTTGAGGTCGACATCGACCACGCTCATGCCGAGCTTCTGGATGGTCACCGCGCGCGGGCCGAAGTTGGTGTTCAGCACGACCTGGTCGCCCACGCTCAGCTTCTGGCCGCTGAAGTGCTTCTTCGGAACGCGCTGGGTCATGCCCTCGCGACGCTCGCCGTAGGCCTCGGAGGCAGGCACGTCGGCGCTGAAGCTGTCACCTGCCACGTGGCCTTCCATCGCCTTCTCGAGGCCCGGGATGATGTTGCCATGGCCGTGCAGGATCGCCAGCGGCTCGCGGTCCTTCGACGTTTCCACCGGCTCGCCGCCCTGCTGGGACACGGTGTAGTGGAAGCGGACGACGCGGTCTTTTTCGATCTTCATGGGCAATGGGTCCGGAGGCGCGGCGCGGGGCCGCTTGTAAGGAAGGAGGCGGTTCGGCCAAGATGCCGGCCGATGGGCAAGGGCATGCATTATCCAGACACCGGCAGCCGCGCGCCAATCGCCGCCGTGGCGTTGGCGATCCTGCTGCTGGCCGCGGGCTGTGGCCGCGACGCCCGCGACGACGTCCGCGCCACGCCGCCCCCCTCCGGCCCGGCGGTCCAGCGCGACTGGCCGCAGGTCGTTCCCGCCGACCCCGCTGCCGCCAACGCGGTGCTGATGCGCGCGATCAGCCTGGTCGGCACGCCCTACCGCTATGGCGGCAACACCCCCGGCGGTGGCTTCGACTGCTCGGGCCTGGTCAACTATGTCTACGACGACATGCTCGACCTGAAGCTGCCGCGCACCTCGCGCGACCTGGCCGCCTACCAGGGGCCGCGGATCGAGCCCGAGCGGCTCGCCACCGCGGACCTGGTGTTCTTCGGCAGCGGGGGCCGCGTGACCCACGTCGGCATCTATGTCGGCGAGGGGCGCTTCGTCCATGCACCCAGCACCGGCGGGACGGTGCGCCTGGACCACCTGGACGGCAGCTACTGGCGGCGGAACTACAGCGGCGCAAAACGCATCCTGCGCTGAATCCGGGACACTGTTCTCACGGCTTTCACGCCGTGCTAATGAAAACGTAACAAATTCACGCGTTGTCTACGTCACCATCACGCGCTGCTCTGGTTGACTTGTGAAGACCGCGTGACTTTTTCCGCCCCGATCGACTCCCTGCGCCTCGCCCGTCCAGGGCGACTGCATCGCCTCCTGTTCACCGGTGTCCTGCTGCTTTGCGGGGCTCCGGCGCTCGCGGCCCCGCTGGCCGCCGACTCCGCCGACGACGTGCTGTCCGGCTCCACCAGCCGGGCCCTGGTGGGTTCCGCCATCGCGCCGAGCCGCGACATGCTCAGCGCCGCCGACGTCCTGCAGCTGATCGAGGCCGGCGAGTCGGGCGGCGACGCCAGGCCGCAGGGCCGCATCCAGGTCCTGCTGCAGCGGGCCATGGGCCTGCTGGGCACGCCCTATCGCTGGGGCGGCACGTCGCCGGATTCCGGTTTCGATTGCAGCGGCCTGGTCGGCTACGTGTTCCGCACCGCGCTGGGCATCGAACTGCCGCGCGTGTCGCGCGAGATGGCCGGCAACGGCGAACAGGTCGAGCGCGCCGCGCTGGTGGCCGGCGACCTGGTGTTCTTCGGCCGCCGCGGCAAGCGCGTCGACCACGTCGGCATCTACGTCGGCGACGGCCAGTTCGTGCACGCGCCGCGCACCGGCCGCGACGTCACCGTGTCGCGGCTGGACACCGGCTACTGGGCCGGCAAGTTCCTGCAGGCGCGCCGGGTCGAGGGCCTGCACAGCTGAGGCCGGCCGCCACGCGGCACGCGTGACATGAAGGCCGCCTCCGGGCGGCCTTCCCGCATCCGGCCTTCCGCCGGCACCGGCGTGCCGCGGCCACGCTGCGCCGCGGCGTGCGCCGGACGCCGCGCCGGTCCAAGCTCGGCCAACCCCGCCACCCGACCGGACGCCGATGCAGGCTTCTCTGCTCACCAACCTCCTGCTTCCGCTGGCCCTGGGCGTCATCATGCTGGGGCTGGGGATGGGCCTCACCCTCGCCGACTTCCGACGCGTGGCGCGCTACCCGAAAGCGGTGCTGGTGGGCTTGGCCCTGCAGACCCTGCTCCTGCCCTGGGTGGCGTTCGCCCTTGCGCTGGGCTTCGGCCTGCAGCCCGGACTCGCGGTCGGCCTGATGCTGCTGGCGGCCTCGCCCGGTGGCGCGACCGCCAACATCTACAGCCACCTGGCGCGCGGCGACGTGGCGCTCAACATCAGCCTGACCGCGATCAACAGCCTGCTCTGCCTGTTGACCCTGCCGCTGATCCTGAACCTGTCGCTCGGGCACTTCCTCGGCGCCGGCCAGTACGTGCCGCCGCCGGTGGCGAAGGTGGTCGAGGTCGCGGTGATCATCCTGCTGCCCGTGGCCGCGGGCATGGCCGTGCGCCATTTCGCGCCCGGCTTCGCGGCGGCCTCGACCAGGCCGCTGCGGATCCTGTCGGTGCTGGTGCTGGCACTGCTGGTCACCGTGGCCGTGGCGCAGTCCTGGCACGTGCTGCTGGCATCGGTGGCCGCGGTCGGGCTGGCCTGCCTGCTCTTCAACCTCGCCAGCCTGGGCGCCGGCTATGCGGCGCCGCGCGCGCTGAGGCTGCCGCGGCAGCAGGCGATCGCGATCTCGATGGAAATCGGCATCCACAACGGCACGCTGGCGATCTTCATCGCGCTCAACGTCCTGGGCAACGCGGCAATGGCGATCCCCGCGGCGGTTTACAGCCTGCTGATGTTCTTCACCGCGGGCGCGTTCGCGGTCTGGCTCAACCGCGAAAAAAAGATTCCGCTTCCCCCCCTACCATCAATCGAAAGTCGTGAACCCGCC
>NZ_JBCLVC010000005.1:0-29046 GCF_039548475.1 Luteimonas yanweni
CTTTTTTTTTTCTCCTCCCCTCCTCCCTTCCTCCCCCCCCCCCCCCCCCCCCCCCCCCCCCGCTGCCGCTTCCCGCCTGACCGTCAGTCGACGGTCGTGAACTCGCCCCACTCGGCCAGCTGGCCGGACACGGCGCCGCCGTCTCCGACCACGATGATGCTCTGCCGCTCCGGGGCGAAGTACTTCGCGGCCATCGCCTGTACCTGGCCGGCATCGACCGCGCGCACTTTCGGCACGAACTCGCCGAGGTACTCCGGCGGCAGGCCCACCAGCCAGTTGCCGGCCAGGGTCGCCGCCACCGCGGCCTGCATCTGGTTGCCGATCAGGTAGCCGCCGGCGACATAGCGCTTGGTGTCGTCGAGCTCGGCCGCCGGCACGGGCTCGGTCCCGATCCGCCGGTACTCGCTGAAGAACTCCTTGAGCGACGCCCCGGTCACCTCGTTGCGTACGTCCGCCGCGCCGCTGACATAGCCGCCCCGGGCCGACGTCGACGCGCCGGCACGGGCGCCGTAGGTGTAGCCCTTCTCCTCGCGCAGGTTCTGCATCACGCGGCTGGAGAAGCTGCCGCCGAGCACCGTGCCGGCCAGCTGCAGCGGGATCGCGTCCGGATCGGTGGCGGCCACGGCCGGGCTTGCCAGGCGCAGGGTCGACTGCACGCTGCCGTCGCGCTGCAGCAGCAGCCGCTGCGGTCGCGCCTCGCGCGGCGCGGCCGGCGTCGGCGGCACGTCGGCGCCCGACGCGGTCCAGTCGCCGAACGCCTGCTCGGCGAAGCGGAACGCGTCGTCGGCATCGATCCGGCCGGCGACCACCAGCAGCGCGCGGTCGGGGTGGAAGCGGCGGGCATGCTCGCTGCGCAGGACTTCCGGCGTCACCGCCATGATCGAGGCCTCGGTCTGCTGCGTGCGCGCGTAGGGATGGTCGCCGTAGACCGCCGACAGCAGGGCACGGTTGGCGCGGAAGCCGGGCTGGGCCTCGGCGGCCTTGAGCTGCTGCAGGGCGTTGGCCTGGGCCAGCTTCACTTCGCCTTCCGGGAAGGACGGCGTGCGCGCGACCTCGGCCAGCAGCGACAGCATCGGCCCGGCGTTGGCGGCGAGCGCGTTGCCGTACACCAGCGCGCCGTCGCTGCTCACCGAGGCGCCGACGCTCCCGCCCTGGGCCTGCGCGAACTCGGCGATCTGGCGCGAATCGCGCCGCGCGGTGCCTTCGGCGAGCAGTCCCGCCAGCAGCGAGGCGAAGCCGGGCGCGTCGGCGGCATCGGCCACATAGCCGGCGTTGCGGACGGCCAGCACGTAATCGACGCGTGGAATGCCGTCGCGCGGCACCACCCAGACCTCGAGGCCGTTGCCCAGGGTCTTCCTGGCGATGTCGGGTACCGGCAGCGGCTTGTCGGCGGCGTAGGCTGGAAGGTCTTTCGGCAGGTCGGCGGCTGGACCGGCGACGGCGGCGCCGGTGGCCAGCGCGGAGACGGCCAGGGCGAGCAGCGTGTGTTTGAAGATGGTCATGGCGGTTTCTCCTCAGTCCTGGCCACGGGTGCCGGGCGTGCCGTCGTCCGCGTCGGCGTCGCTGCCGGCCGCGGCGGCCTGCAGCATCGCCTCGGGCTTGCGGTCGATGACGGTGCGGTTGTCGCGCGTCAGGTAAGTGCGGGCGACGCGCTGCACGTCGGCCGAAGTCACGTTCTCGATCCAGCCCGGGATGCGGTTGACGACATTGGCGTCGTCCCACATCAGCTGCAGCTTGGCCAGCGCGTCGGCGCGCGAAATGAACGATTCCAGGCCGTTGTACCAGTCGGCCAGCATGCGGGTCTTGACCCGCGCCAGCGTGGCGTCGTCGACGCCTTCGGCCACGACCGTCGCGATTTCCTGGTCGATCGCCGCAAGCACGGCGTCGGCGTCGGTGGTCGGCTTGTAGAGCGCGAACACGGTGAAGAGGGTCGGGCCGTCATACTCCCACTCGCTGGTCAGGCCGTAGAGCGAGTCGACGTTGAGCGCGAGCTCGCGGCCCTTGACCAGGCCCTGGTACAGCCGCGAAGCGTCGCCGTTGGCGAGCAGCGCGCCCAGCACCGCCATCGGCGCCTGGTCGGGGCTGCCGCGATCGGGCATCTTCCAGGCCGCGGCGATCGCGGGCACCTGGGCCAGCTTGTCGCCCTGCTGGATGCGCTTCTCCTGTGTGTTCAACCCTTCGCTGAAATCCGGCGCCGGCGGCGTCGGTCGCCGTGCGATATCGCCGAAGTACGTCTCGGCCAGCGCGAAGCCCTCGTCCGGCGAAATGTCGCCAGCCAGCGACAGGATCGCGTTGTTCGGGCCGTAGAAGTCGCGGTGGAAGGCCTTGACGTCATCCAGCGATGCGGCTTCCAGGTCCTCGAAGCTGCCGTAGCCGTCGTGGTTGTTCTCCCACTTGCTGAAGGCGTGCTGGCCGATGTCGATCCACATGAAGCCGCCGTAGGGCTGGTTCTGCACGTTGTTGCGGATCTCTTCCTTGACCACGTCCTGCTGGTTCGCAAGCGTCGACTCGCTGAAGTCGAGCATGCGCATGCGGTCGGCCTCGAGCCACAGGATCGGCTCGATCGCCGACGAGGGCGCGATCTCGATGTAGTTGGTGAAGTCGGCGCGGGTCGAGCCGTTGTTGCGTCCGCCGCCACCGGTGATGACGCGGTCGAACACGCCTTCGGGCGCGTTCACCGAGCCCTCGAACATGAGGTGCTCGAACAGGTGCGCGAAGCCGGTGCGGTCGCGCGGCTCGAGCCGCATGCCGATGCCATAGACCACGCTGACGCCGACCACCGGCGCACTGCGGTCCTCGGACACGACCACGGTCAGGCCGTTGTCGAGGGTTTTTGTCGCCACCGGGATGTCCCAGCGGTCGGTGTCGGCGGCGAAGGCCGGCGCCGCGATCAGCAGCGCGGACAAGCACGCGATATGCCTGGGCAGTTTCATCTGTCCCCCATCTCCCTTATGGACGAATCGCGAACATACCGCGGAAGCCGCTGCCAGTGCCCGGTCGGAAGTCATGCCCGGAACGCGTCACGGGCAGCCGGGGGATACTGCCGGACCGTCCATTGCCGCACAGGTGAACGATGTTCCTTCGCGCCCTGCCCACTGCTTCTGCCCTGGCCCTGGCCCTGGCCATCGGCCTGCCATCCCATGCCGCCCGGGCCGCCGAGCCGCCGTTGCCGCAGCTGAAGGCGTACACCGTCCACGAAAGCTGGCGCCAGCCCATCGCACCGGTGCGCATCGCCGACAGCACCTGGTACATCGGCACGGCCAACCTGAGCGCGATCCTGGTCAAGACCCCGGCCGGCGCCGTGCTGCTCGACGGCGGCATGCCGCAGGCGGCGGACATGCTGCTGCGGCACATGGCCGACCTGGGCGTGGCGCCGGGCGACCTCAAGCTGATCCTCCTCAGCCAGGCCCATGCCGACCACGTCGGCCCCCTGGCCGAGATCCGCCGCAGGACCGGGGCGCGCCTCGCCGCGAACGCCGAGTCCGCGGTGCTGCTGGCGCGCGGTGGCAGCGATGACATCCACTTCGGCGACGCCATCGTCTACCCGCCGGTGCAGGTCGACCGCCTGCTGCTGGACCACGAAGTCGTCGAACTCGGCGGCATGCGCTTCACCGCGCACTTCATGCCCGGGCACACGCCGGGCAGCACGGCCTGGACCTGGACCGATCGCGACGAGGGGCGCGAGCTGCGCATCGCCTATGCAGACAGCCTGAGTGCGCCGGACTACCAGCTGGTCGGAAACCCGCGCTACCCGCGCATCGTGGAGGACTACCGCCGCAGCTTCGGCGTGGTGCGCGCCCTGCCCTGCGACCTGCTGCTGACCCCGCACCCGGGCGCGAGCGGCCGGAACTTCGGCGATCCCGCGGCATCGAAGCCGATGGACTGCGTCGCTTACGCCGATTCCGCCGAACGCAGCTTCGAGAACCAGCTCGCTGCCGAACGCCAGGCGATCACCCCGCTCCCGTAGCCGACCACCCCGAGGGAGCAGCTACAGCTGCGGCCGGCCATGACAGCCATGCGCGCAGCCATCGCTGACGCTGTACGGGCGGGATGGTCCGCACCGGCACCTGCGCTGGCCCTACGTCTGGCGGGCGCGCTCCGGATCGGTTTTTTCTTCAGCCCGATCACCTTCCTCGACCCCGACATTGCTCGACGCCCGCTCGTACACCTCGCGGTCGAGCAGCCCGGTCTCCTTCGCCACCAGCACCGGCACCAGCACCTGTCCGGTCACGTTGGTCATGGTGCGCATCATGTCGAGGATGCGGTCGATGGCGTAGAGGATGCCGATTGCCTCCAGCGGCAGGCCCGCCGCGCTGATCACCACCGTGGCCATGATCACCGCCGTGCCCGGCACGCCGGCAGTGCCGAAGCTGCCCAGCACCGAAGCCAGTGCGATCAGGAAGTACTGGCCCGTCGAGAGCTCGATGCCCATGAACTGGGCGATGAACACCGCGCCCAGCGCCGGATAGATCGCGCCGCAGCCGTCCATCTTGATGCTCGCGCCCAGCGGCACGGCGAAGCTGGCGTAATCCTTGTTGACGCCCAGGTTGTGCGTTGCCGAGGTCAGCGACAGCGGCAGCGCGGCGAAGCTTGACGAAGCCACGAAGCCGATCTGCATCGCCGGCGCCGCGCCGCGGAAGAACTTCAGCGGGTTCAGCCCGTGCGCAAGCAGCAGGCTCGTGTAGACCACCAGGATGTGGAAGGCACAGGCCAGGTACAGCGCGATCACGAACTTGCCCAGCGGGATCAGCTGCTCGAAGCCATAGGTGCCCACCAGCGCCGCGATCAGGCCGAAGGTGCCCAGCGGCGTGGCTTCCAGCACGAAGCGGGTGACCTGGATCATCATCTCGCGCGACTCGTCCATCAGCGCGCGCAGGCGCAGGGTCTTTTCGCCCAGCCTGACCAGGGCGAAGCCGACCAGGCCGGCGAAGAAGATCACCTGCAGGATGGTGAAGTTGCTGGGGACGATGATGCGCTGCCCGTCTTCCGTGCGGCCGGCGCCCAGCGCGGCCATCGCGCGGAACGGATTCTCCGGGACGATATTGATCAGTACGTCCAGCGGACCGGGCACCTCACGCTGCTGGTAGGTCTCGGCCACCTGCAGGCTGGCCGCATCGACGCCGACGCCGGGCTTGAGCACCAGTCCGAAGGTCAGGCCAACGGCTACCGCCAGCACTGCCGTGATCGCGAACCACACGAATGTGCGTGCCGCCAGCGCGGCGATGGAGCGCTGGCCCGCCAGCGAACCCACGGCGCTGACCACCGCGAAGAACACCAGCGGGATGGCGATCATCTTGATCAGGTTGACGTAGACCGTGCCGAGCGGGCCGAACCAGGTCTCCGCCGCCGGCCCGAGCAGCCAGCCGGCAAGCGCGCCGAGCACGAAGCCAGCGGCCACCCGCTGCCAGAACGGGATCTTGAACCAGGCCTTGACGTGCTTCATCGGCATCCAGCGAAAGTTGCAGTAAGGCACCTTAGCCCATGGCCATCCCGGCGGCGATGACCGTGGCGGAACGCCGGAGTGTCATCACCGGGACGCTGGGCGCCGGCCATAATGTCCGTTCCATCGGCCGTACGAACCGCGCATGACCTCCATGACCCGCACTGCACGCCCACTCCTTCCGGCTTCCATCCGCAACCGCCTGCCCGCCATGCTGACGGTGCTGGCGGCCTGCCTCGCGACCGCCTGTGCCACGCAGCCCCGGGGAAGCGACGGCGCCGCAGCCTCCAGCGGCCCTGCGACGCCGGCATCGTTCCACGTCGACGTGCCCGCGATCAGCCGTCCCGAAGGCGAGACCGCGGCATGGTGGTATCGCAGCGGCGCCGCGCACGCGGCCGCCAACGGTGCCATGGCCGGACGCGCGAAGAACGTGATCCTGTTCGTGGGCGACGGCATGAGCCTGACCACGGTGGCCGCGGCGCGGATCTACGCCGGCCAGCTCGAAGGCGGCTCCGGCGAGGAGAACCTGCTGTCCTGGGAGCATTTCCCCGCAACCGCGTTTTCGCGCACCTACAACACCAACGCGCAGACGCCGGATTCCGCCGGCACCATGACCGCGATGGCCTCGGGCGTGAAGAGCCACATCGGCGCGATCGGCGTCAGCGCCGGTGCCATGGACGATTGCGCGGAGTCCCGCGGCAAGCGCGTGCAAAGCTGGCTGGCGCTTGCCGCCGACGCCGGCGTGGCCACGGGCATCGTCACCACCGCGCGCCTGACCCACGCCACGCCGGCGGCGATGTACGCGCATGTGCCCAACCGCAACTGGGAGAGCGATGCGTCCACTCCGGCCGAGGCCAAGGCGGCCGGCTGCACGGACATCGCCAGCCAGTTCATCGAGTTCGTGCGCGACACCGGCGGCCCGAAGGTGGTGCTGGCCGGCGGCGCGCGCGAATTCCTGCCGGCCGAAGAAGTCGTGCCCGGCGTGCGCGGCCGTCGCAAGGACGGTCGCAACCTGGTGGCCGAGTGGCAGGGTCTGAATCCGGACGGCGCCTTCGTCCACACCACCGGCCAGTTCGAGGCCGCGCGCGGTAAATCGCCGGTGCTGGGCCTGTTCGAGCCCAGCCACATGCAGTACGAGCACGACCGCGACCGCGGCCCCGAGGGCGAACCCGACATCGAGGCCATGACCCGCTTCGCGATCGAGTCGCTGTCACGCAGCGAGCGGGGCTACGTGCTGCTGGTCGAGGGCGCGCGCATCGACCACGCCAACCACGAAGGCAACGCCTACCGCGCGCTCGACGAGACCGCCGCGATGGCGCGCGCAGTGCAGGCGGCGTCGGACATGACGTCTGCGGAGGACACGTTGATCGTCGTCACCGCCGACCATTCGCACGTGCTCAGTTTCTCCGGCTACCCGCGGCGCGGCAACCCGATCCTGGGCAAGGTGCGCGAATACGGCGACGGCCCGGCCCTGGACGCACTCGGCCTGCCCTACACCACCCTCAGCTATGCGAACGGCCCCGGCTACGCGGGTGCCAGCAACGACCAGCCCGCCGGGCCCAAGCGCCACGGCCACGACCTGGAAGAAGCGCAGCCGGCCCTGGGCCGCCCCGACCTGGGCAAGGTCGACACCACGCATCCGGACTACCTGCAGGAGGCGCTGGTGCCGCTGGGCTCCGAAACCCATGGCGGCGACGACGTCGGCATCTGGGCGCGCGGCCCGGGCAGCTCCGCGTTCCGCGGCACGCTTGAGCAGAACGTCATCTACCACGTGATCGTGCAGGCGGCGCCGGCGCTGCGCGGACAGCTGTGCGCGACCGGCAGCTGTGACGCATCCGGCGTGCCGGTGGACCTTCCGAAGGTGCAGCCACCCGCGCCCTGATCCGGACGCGCGGCACGCTTGCGGAGCTACCACAGCTGCGACGGCGGGCACAAACCTGTGGGAGCGGCCAGCCGCGACTGGCCCGCACGAGCCACGACAAAAGCATCAGAACGGCTTGGCCAACACCAGCCAGACGATGACCAGCAGGATCAGCACCGGAATCTCGTTGCGGAAGCGCAGCATCTTCGTCGACGGCATCGCGCCGCCACCCGCGGCGACCTTGAGCTGGCGGCCTTCCACGATGTACATCGCGAACATGACCGCCACCAGCAGCAGCTTGGCGTGCAGCCAGCCGGTGCCGCTGCCCACCATCGTCGGGAAGTCCGGGATCACCCGGTATCCCAGCCACAGCACCGCGCCCGCCACCACCGCCAGCGCGAACATCACGTGCCCGAAGCGGTACAGCCGGCGACCCATCAGCAGCAGGCGTTCGCGCACCGCCGGATTGCCGCCGTCTTCCACGATGTTGATCAGGATGCGCGGCAGGTAGAACGCCGCGGCCACCCAGGCCATCACGAACACGATGTGCAGCGACTTGATCCAGATGTAACTCTGCATTGCCGATGGTTCCTTGCATGGTCGAAATCAGCGCGAAGGATCGCACGTCCGAGGTACGGACCCACCCATTGCCCCCTGCTTGCAGCACACTTGCGAAGTGACCACGTCCCTCAAGCTTTACCACCGGCTGGTCAAGGCGGACCGTTCCGGCCAGGACGCGTCCGCGCGGCAGGCCATCGCGCGTAACGCGCTGCGCCAGGTGGCCGCGAACTCGCTGCAGGAGATCGGCGACCAGATCGTCAACGCCAAGACGGTGCTGCCGTGGCTGTTCGCCTCGCTTGGCGTGCCGACGGTGCTGATCGGCCTGCTCGTGCCGATCCGCGAGTCCGGCTCCATGCTTCCGCAGGCGGCGCTGACGCCCTGGATCCGGCGCCTGCGCCAGCGGCGTTCGGCATGGGTGGCAGGGTCCGCCGGACAGGCCGTCGCCACGGCGGCGATGGCGTTTGCGGCGGCCACGCTGGGCGGCGTGACGGCGGGCCTCGTGATCCTCGCTGCGCTCGCGGGCTTCGCCCTGGCGCGCTCACTGTGCTCGCTGGCCGGCAAGGACGTCATGGGCCGCACCGTGCCCAAGGGCGAACGCGGCCAGGTCTCCGGCATCAGCACCATGGTCTCGGGAGCCGTGGCGATCACGCTCGGCCTGGGCATCCGGTGGGTCGGGGGCGGCGACATCCAGCCAATGCTGGTGGCCACGCTCCTGGGTGCGGCGGCGCTGGCCTGGGTACTGGCGGCAGCGGTGTTCTCCGGGATCGTGGAAGCGGAACCGGACGGCGACGAAGCGGACAGGCCTCCGCGGAACCGGGGTTCCGGATGGCTGCGTGCCTCCTGGCGCCTGCTGGCCGACGATGCGCCGTTCCGCCGCTTCGTGCTGGCACGGACGCTGCTGCTGGTTTCCGCGCTCAGTCCGCCTTTCGTCGTCGCCCTGGCGGCCTCCGCAGGCGACGTGGGCCTGGGTGGACTGGGACCGTTCGTCATCGCCCAGGGCCTGGCCAGCCTGATCGGCGGCAGGGGTTTCGGGCGGCTGGCGGATCGCTCCTCCAGGCAGCTGATGGTGGTGGGTGCCGCGTTCGCATCGCTGGTGGTGCTGCTGTTCCTCGGCGCGCTGGCGATCCCGGGCATGCGCGGCCAATGGTGGCTGTATCCCGTGGTCTACCTGCTGCTGGCGCTGACCCATACCGGAGTACGCGTGGCGCGCAAGACCTATGTTGTCGACATGGCCGAAGGCGACCTTCGCACCGCTTACGTGGCCGTGGCCAACACGGCCATGGGTGCGCTGCTGCTCGTGGTCGGCGGCGTGTCCGGCGCACTGGCGAGCCTGGGGACGGAAGTGGCGCTGGGCTTCCTGGCCCTGCTGGGGCTGGCCGGCGTGCTGGTGGCACGCAACCTGCCGGAGGTCAGCCGGCACGGGTGACAATGGCGGGCCCGCCCCTTGGACCCCGTGCATGGAAAAGCGTTACGACCAGGACTATTTCGACCGCTGGTACCGCCGCGGCGGCATCGGCGGACGGCAGCGGCTGGCGCGCAAGGTGGCGCTGGCGGTCGCCACGGCGGAGTACCACCTCGAACGACCGCTGCGTACCGTGCTCGACATCGGCTGCGGCGAAGGCGCCTGGCGCGCACCGCTGCTGAAGCTGCGTCCCGACGCGCACTACATCGGCTTCGACAGCAGCACGTACGCGGTGGAACGCCACGGCGCGCGCCGCAACCTGCACCACGCCCGCTTCGCCGACTTCGCCGAGCTGCGCCCCTGCCCGCCGGCGGACCTGCTGGTGTGCAGCGACGTGCTGCACTACCTGCAGGCGCGCGAGATCGGCCGGGGCCTGCCGGGCCTGGCGGAGCTCTGCGGCGGCGTGGCCTTCCTCGAGACCTTTGCCCGCGAGGATGCGGCCGAAGGTGACGAGGACGGCTTCATCGGCCGCCCCGGTGCGTTCTATCGCAGGCGTTTCGAAGGCGTGGGATTCCGCGCCCTCGGTTCGCATTGCTGGCTCTCACCGGCGCTGGCGCCCGGGGCGACCGCGCTCGAACTGGCCTGAAACCGGCGGCCGGGGCCCCTGAACAGACCCCGCGGGACCATGACCAATGGACACCTGTCGCCCACAAGCCGCTGCGTTATGCTGCAGCGCGTCAGGAACAGGGACCCCACCGCCAATGATGTACCAGCTGCACGAATTCAACCGCACCCTGCTTGCCCCGTTCACCGAACTGGCGCAGGCCAACGCGAAGATCTTCGGCACCGACGGCACATGGCTGTCCTCGGTCCCCGGCGCCGGCCGCCTGGCCGCGGGCAACGAGCTCCTGCACCGCATCGGCAAGGACTACGAGAAGCCGCCCTTCGCCATCCATCAGGTGGTCAAGGACGGCCATGACGTGCCGGTGGTGGAAAAGGTCGCGCTCGACAAGCCCTTCTGCCGCCTGCTGCGCTTCAAGCGCTACACCGACGATGCGCGGAACATCCTCGGCATGAAGGACCAGCCCACCGTGCTGGTGGTCGCGCCGCTGTCCGGCCACCACGCCACCCTGCTGCGCGACACCGTGCGCACGCTCCTGCCCGACCACAAGGTCTACATCACCGACTGGGTCGACGCGCGCATGGTGCCGAAGGAAGACGGCACGTTCACGCTGGATGACTACGTCGCCTACATCCAGGAATTCATCCGCCACATCGGCGCCGAGCGCCTGCACGTGATGAGCGTCTGCCAGCCGACCGTGCCGGTGCTGGCCGCGGTCTCGCTGATGGCCTCGCGCGGGGAAAAGCTGCCGCGGTCGATGGTGATGATGGGCGGCCCGATCGACACCCGCGAGTCGCCGACCGCGGTCAACAACCTGGCGGCGAAGAAGCCGCTGTCGTGGTTCGAGAACAACGTCATCCACGTCGTACCGCAGAACTACCCCGGACACGGCCGTCGCGTGTACCCGGGCTTCCTGCAGCACACAGGCTTCGTGGCGATGAATCCCGAGCGCCATTTCATGTCGCACTGGGATTTCTACCAGGACCTGGTCAAGGGCGATCAGGAAGACGCGCAGTCACACCGCAAGTTCTACGACGAGTACAACGCGGTGCTCGACATGCCCGCCGAGTACTACCTCGACACCATCCGCGTGGCCTTCCAGGAGCACCTGCTGCCGCGCGGCGAGTGGGACGTGGCCGGTGAACGCGTCGACCCGTCGGCGATCAAGGGCTGCGCGCTGATGACCATCGAAGGCGAGCTGGACGACATTTCCGGCCTGGGCCAGACCCGCGCCGCGCACGATCTGTGTGCCGGCATCGCCGACGCGGATCGCGAACACCTGACCGTGGAAGGCGCCGGCCACTACGGCATCTTCAGCGGCCGCCGCTGGCGCACCCAGGTGTATCCGCAGGTGCGCGCATTCTTCGCCAGCCATGACGCGGCACCGGCCAGGGAGGCCGCAGCGCTGAAGCGCCCCGCACCGGCACGTGCCACCAAGGCGACACGCACCGGCGCGAAGCGCCGCTGAAGCGCGGGGCCGACCGCTCAGGAATACTGGGCGGTCTTCACCAGCAGGTGCTTGGCCAGCAGCCCGTGGCCGCGGCCGATGGCACGCGCCAGGTGCAGGGTGGCGAACAGCAGCAGCACGCCGCCGACCAGCATCGGCAGCAGTCCCCAGCCCTCCACCGGCACGCCGTCGAAGCCGAAAAGCACCACGTTGTTGCTCTCCAGCCAAGCGTCGCCGATGCCGGTCCACGACGCGATCGGCGCGAGCACGAAGCTGATCCCGATCGCCAGCAGGGTCGTGGCCAGGGTGAAATAGATGATGCCCAGCGGCAGCATCAGCAGCATGTACAGCATCGTGCTCCAGGTCCGCAGGTCGGTGAACATGTCGCCGATGCGCTGCCAGATGCTGCGCCCGCGCACCGTGTACAGCGGCCGCCGCGGCATGCGTTCGCCAAGCATCACTTCCACGATCCGCCCTTCGACCAGCGACAGCACCCGCACCGAGCCGAAGAACAGGATCAGCAGCGGAATGCCGACGATCGTGATCGACAGCCCCAGCGTGGTCGAGAAGCCGGCCACCACCCAGGTGAAATAGAAGATGCCGGTGGCCAGCGCCAGCACCATGTAGAACAGCGACGCGTAGGTGCGCGGATCCGCGACCACGCCGAAGAACCGGCCAGCCGCCGACGTGCGCCGGGGCGGCGCCGGCGCACGCAGCGCGGTCTGCACCGTCACTTCGGTGTCGCGGTAGATGTCCGCGACCTCGGATGGTGCGCCGTAACTCGACGCGACCGCGGCGATGACCTCGGCCTCCGACCGGCCGGGGTTCTCGGCAAGCTCGGAGCGCAGGTATTCCTCGGCGTCGTACAGCGCGTCCTGGATCATCGCCGGGTCGGCGCCGGCCAGGGCGCGTCGCAGCTGGTCGAGGTACTCGGGAATGGTGTGCGGCAGGCTGTTCATCGCGGGGTCCCCTCCAGGACGGTGTCGACGGAATCGCGGGTCGCGCGCCAGGCGGCGGCCCATTCGCGCAGGGCGGCCTGCCCTGCCTCGGTCATGCGGTAGTAGCGCCGCGGCGGCCCCGATTCCGAGGGCCCGGCGTGGCTGGACAGCAATCCGGTTGCCTCCAGGTTGCGCAGCACCGGGTACAGCGCGCTCTGCTTGCCGCTGAGCACGCCCTCGCCGAAGCGCTCGAGGGTCTTGGCGATCTGGTAGCCGTACATCGGCTCACTGGCGCGGGACAGCACCGCCAGCAGCGCCAATGCCACCACGCCCGAGCTCAGCTCGCGCTGGAACTTGCGCAGGGCAGCTTCGACGTCCGGCAGGGGCAGTGGTTCGACCATGGAAGCGACTCTAGTACGAACTTCCATATAGTGAATGTGCCGATAGTCAGGACCCCGAGTGGATGGGCAACAATCGCGGCAACCCGACTGGAGTCACGCCGTGCATCGAAGCCACCGCATTCGCCCCCTGGCCCTGCTTGCCGCCCTGTTTTGCAGCGCTGCCGCGTCCTCCGGCTCCGACCCGGCCAGCGAACCGGCCAACGTCGGCACAGCCGCTCCGGCCGCTGGATCCGCCACGGCACAGGTCGAAAGCCAGGCGCAACGCCCCGGGACAACGCAGGAACTGCTCGATGCCTCGCTGCCGAGCGACTGGCGGCGCCCGGATCCCGCGAACACCCTGTACATGGAGCTTGCCGGCGGCCGCGTGGTGATCGAACTCGCACCCGACTTCGCGCCGGAGCACGTCGCCAACATCCGCACCCTGGCGAAGGAAGGCTTCTGGGACGGCCTGACGATCTACCGCTCGCAGGACAACTTCGTGGTCCAGTTCGGCGACATCACCGATGAGGGCGGGGTCCCGAAGCCGATCGGTGGTGCGAAGGCGGCATTGCCTGCGGAGTTCTCGCGCCAGAGCGAAGGCCTCGCCTTCCACCCCCTGCCAGACCCCGACGGCTGGGCGCCGGAGACCGGCTTCGCCGCCGGCTTCCCCGCCGCGCGCGATCCGGCTGGAGGCCAGGCGTGGATGGCGCACTGCTACGGCACGCTCGGCGCCGGCCGCGACATGGCCGCCGATTCCAGCAACGGCACCGAACTCTACGTGGTCATCGGCCAGGCCCCGCGCCAACTCGACCGCAACATCACCCAGGTCGGCCGGGTGCTGCTGGGCATGGAGCTGCTGAGCGTGGTGCCGCGCGGCACCGGCCCGCTCGGCTTCCACGAAGAAGCAGCACAGCGCATGCCGATCAAGGCGGTGCGCCTGGCGTCCGAAGTCCCTGCGGCCGAACGCACCGAGCTCCAGGTGCTGCGCACCGACACACCGCTGTTCGACGCCGTTGTCGAGTCGCGCCGGAACCGCCGCGACGACTGGTACCTGAAGCCGGCCGGCCACATCGACCTGTGCAACATCACCGTGCCGGTGCGCACGCCGCCGGCGACCTGAGCGGGGCGCCCACCCGGCACGTCCGTGGCGGCGTGCCCGGTGCATGGCCCGTCACGCGGCCTTGGCCCGCGGCTTCCTAGCCTGCAGTCCCGGCCCCCCACGGCCACCGACCCCCAGAGGATCCCCCGCGATGGCCCTGCTCAGAATCCGCCTCACCGGCAGCGACGACACCACCCGCGCTGTCATCAACCTGCTGCAGAGCCTTGACGGAATCGAGCACGTCGAAGAGATCGACGATCTGATGCCCCAGCTCGACGACGCCGACTCGAGTTCGGCCGGCCTGAGCGACGTCGGTGGACCACAGGGACATACGATCGAAATCGACGCCCCCAATCCGTCGACCGCGCGCCGCGTGCGCGAAGCGGTCGAAGCGCTGGCGTTCGACCTCGACGCACTGGTCGAGTTCGAGGAAGAAGACGAGGACTGAATCCGGCAGGATCGCCGCGGGAGCGGCCACGGCTGCTCCCGCAAAAAGCGGTCAGTCGGAAACGGGCGCCAGCCGCAGGTCGTGGAAGTCGAAGCTGAAATCGGTCAGCGGCGACACCGCTTCCATCCGCGCCTGGCGCACCTTGCCGTCGTGGTCGAGGCTGAAATCGACGAAGGCATCGGCGTTGAGCGTCCGGTCGCGCCAGCGCACGATGAAGCTGTCGTGCTGCCAGTGCTCCAGGTCGCCGACCAGCTGCGGGGTACGGCTGAAGCGCATCTCCAGGCCCTGGCGGCCTTCGGCCACGATGACGTCGCCATACCAGGGATCGCGATAGGTGTCGGCATAGCCGGCCAGCGGCAGCGAAGGCTTCGAACGCGCATCACGGGCGGCCTGGTGCTTCGCCCAGTCCTCTTCGGCCTTGTCGCCGCCCTTGGCGATCGCCGCGGAATAGGCCGCGACCCAATCGGTCTCCGGCGCCTGCATATAGGCATCCAGCACGTGCATCGTGATCGCATTGAACGCAGCGCCGACTTCCTGGTTGGTCAGCACCACCACGCCCAGGTCCAGCTCCGGCACCAGGGTCAGGCGCGAGACCATCCCCGGCCAGCCTCCGGTGTGCCAGACCAGGCGCTGCCCGCGGTAGTCGCTGAGGCTCCAGGCCTCTCCGTAGCCGGCGAAGTTGGGCTTCGTGGCGGCGAGTTCGGGCACCGCCGGTTCGCGGACCGGGATCGGCGTCACCAGCGACCACATCGCCTCGTGGCGCTTGGCGCTGAACAATCGCCTGGCATCGTCGCCATCGGCGGCACCGTCTCCGGGCACGCCTTGTTCAAGCACGCCGCCGTCCAGCTGCACCCGCATCCACTTCGCCATGTCGTTGACGCTGGAATAGATGCCGCCGGCGGCGGTGTTGTTCGACCACGACATCGCCGGCACCGGTTGCGGATCGCCGGCAAAGCCCGGCCGCGCATGCCCCATCGCGACGTTGGTATCGCTCGGGCGCAGCGCGTTGCTGTCGATGCGGGTGTCGGCCATGCCCACCGGCGTGAACAGCCGCTCGCGCACGAAATCGGCATAGGGCTGCCCGGACACATCCTCGATCACCAGCTGCGCCACCGCGTAGAGCACGTTGTCATATGCGTAGCGGTCGCGGAAGCCGCCTTCGATCGGTACCTGCGCCAGGCGCTCGACCACGTCGCGGGTGCTGTAGTCCGAGGGCGGCCAGAACAGCAGGTCGCCGGCGCCCAGGCCCAGTCCGCTGCGGTGCACCAGCAGGTCGCGGATGCGCATCTCGCGGGTGACGTAGGCGTCGGACATGCGGAACCAGGGCAGGTGGTCGATCACGCGGTCGTCGAGCTTGAGCTTGCCCTCGTCGGCCAGGATCGACAGCGAGGCCGAGGTGAAGGCCTTGGTGATCGACGCGATCGAGAACAGGGTGTCCGCGTCCACCGCTCCCGGCTTGCCGACCTCGCGCTGGCCCCAACCGCCGGCGAACACCACCTCGCCGTCCTTCACCACCGCCACCGCGATGCCGGGGACCTTGAAGGTGTCGCGAACCGCTTCCACCCGGGCATCGAGCCCGACAAGCTGCGCCGGCGGCGCGTCCTGCGCGGCCGCGGCCGGTGTCAGGGAGATGGCCGAGGACAGCAAAAGCGCGGCGGCGAGGACGGTGACGGATGTGGACATGGACGCAAGTACCGGCGTGGACTGGGCTGCAGTATCGGCGACTGCGGCCTGCGCCGGAACATGCGGCGCTATGATCGGCGTCCTCTCCGGCGAAGGGCTCCGCCGATGGACTCACGCTTCGAGACCGCGATCGCGCCGGTCGACGGCATCCGCACCGGCATCGGCGGCTGGACCTTCGCGCCCTGGCGCGACAACTTCTATCCCAAGAGCCTGGTGCAGCGCCGAGAGCTGGAATACGCCAGCCGCAAGCTTTCCGCGATCGAGATCAACGGGACCTACTACCGCGCGCAGACGCCCGCGACCTACGCCAGGTGGCGCAACGAGACCCCGGCCGGATTCGTGTTCTCGGCCAAGGCGCCGAAGCGGATCACGCAGTCGCGGAACCTGGCCGCGACCGGCAGCCAGGTGGAGGATTTCATCGGCGGCATCGCCACGCTGGGCGACCGCCTGGGTCCAATCGTGTGGCAGTTCGACCGCGGCACGCGCATCGAGCGCGAGGCCTTCGCGGACTTCCTCGCCCTGCTCCCGGACAGCGTGGACGGGCGTCCGCTGCGCCACGTGCTCGATGTCCGCGACCACGGATTCGTCGACGCGCGCTACCTGGCGCTTGCGCGTCGGCACGGCATGGCCACGGTGTTCACGGACTCGGACGACCATCCCTCGTTTGCGGATGTCACCGCCGACTTCGTCTACGCACGGCTGATGCGCGCACGGGCAGGTAGGCCCACCGGATATCCGGGAGCGGAGCTTGCACGCTGGGCCGAGCGCGCCCGCACCTGGGCCGCCGGGGGCGATCCCGCCGACCTGCCCCGCATCGAACCCGCCAGCAAGGCCACAGCGGCGCCCCGCGACGTCTTCGTGTACTTCATTTCCGCGGCCAAGGAACGCAACCCGGCGGCGGCGATGGCCCTGCACGAGCGGCTGGCCGACACGAGCTGATCGCAGCAGCCTCCGGACCCTGCAGGCATCCGCGATAATCGCCTCCCCGTCCGTGACGTCGCACCATGACACCGACCACCAAGGCCCAGCTGCAGGTCCACCTCTGCGTGCTGCTGTGGGGCTTCACCGCCATCCTCGGCAAGCTGATCACGCTGCCCGCGCTGCCGCTGGTGTGGTGGCGCATGCTGCTGGTCGCCGCCGCCCTGGCGCTGGTGCCGCGGGTGTGGCGCGGGATACGCGCGATGCCGCGCCGGCTGCTGCTGTCCTACGCCGGCATCGGCGTGCTGGTGGCGCTGCACTGGCTGACCTTCTACGGCGCGGTCAAGCTGGCCAACGCCTCGGTGGCCGCGACCTGCATGGCGCTGGCCACGGTGTTCGTGGCGATGATCGAGCCGAGGCTTGCCAGGCGACGCTTCTCGCGCGCCGAGCTCGCGCTCGGCGTCTCCGTGCTGCCGGGCGTCGCGCTGGTAGTCGGCGGCATTCCCGACGGCATGCGCATTGGCGTGGCGGTGGGCGCGGTGTCGGCGCTGTTCGTCGCGCTGTTCGGCTCGCTCAACAAGCGCCTGGTGGACCATGCGGACCCGCTGGTGGTGACCGCCGTCGAGCTTGGCGCCGGCGCGATCGCGCTGACCCTGCTCGCGCCGTTGATGCCGCTGCTGTTCCCGGCTTTCGCCGGACCGCTGTTCGTGCTCCCGGGCGCGGCCGACGCCGGCTACCTGCTGCTGCTCGCCTTCGCCTGCACCCTGTTCCCGTTCGCGCTGTCCTTGGTGGCGCTGCGCCACATGAGCGCGTTCTCGGCGCAGCTGGCGGTCAACCTGGAGCCGGTCTATGCCATCGTGCTGGCGATCGTGCTGCTGTCGGAGCAGCAGGAGCTGAGCCTGCCCTTCTACCTGGGGGTAGTGATCATCCTCGCGGCGGTGCTGGTGCACCCGATGCTGACCCGCCCGCGGCGCATCACCCATCCCGAGGCGCTGGCGGTGGCGGAATCACGCGACGTCACCGACTGATCCGTGGCAGGCTGGCGGCCCCGTCCCGCCGCGCAGCGCATGTACCTCGAGCATTACGGGCTCACCGAGCCGCCATTCTCGATCACGCCGGATCCGCGCTTCGTCTTCCTTGGCGAGCGCCACCGCGACGCGCTCGCGCACCTGCTGTTCGGCATCACCCAGGGCGGCGGCGGCGGCTTCGTGCAGCTCACCGGCGAGGTCGGCACCGGCAAGACCACGCTCAGCCGGCTGCTGCTGAACCAGATTCCCGACAACGCCCGCGTGGCCCTGGTGCTCAACCCGCGCCAGGATCCGGTGCAGCTGCTGGAAACCGTGTGCGAAGAGCTGCGCATCGACCTTGACGGCCGCCGCGGCAACGCCAAGGCGCTGGTCGATGCGCTCAACGTCCACCTGCTCGGGGCCTATGCGCAGGGCCTGCGCGTGGTGCTGCTCATCGACGAGGCGCAGGCGCTGCCGGTGGAGACGCTGGAGCAGGTGCGCCTGCTGACCAACCTCGAGACAGACACCCAGAAGCTGCTGCAGGTCATCCTCATCGGCCAGCCCGAACTGCGCGACATGCTGGCCGAGCCGGGCCTGCGCCAGCTGGCGCAGCGCATCACCGCGCGCTTCCACCTCACCCCGCTCGATGCCGCCGGCACCGCGGAGTACCTGCGGCACCGCTTCCGCATGGCCGGCGGCCAGCACTTCCCCTTCGATGCCGGCGCGGTGCAGCGCATCCACCTGCGCAGCGGCGGCATCCCGCGCCTGGTCAACGTGATCGCAGAACGCGCCCTGCTGGCCGGCTATGCGCGCGATCGCGCCACGATCGATGCCGCGCTGGTCGAAGAAGCCGCACGTGAAGCGCTGCCGCCCGCGGTGACGTCGGGCGCGCGGCGCACGGGCCGGCTGCTTGCGGTCGCCGGCGTCGGCGCCGTGGCGGTGATGGCGATCGCCGTGGCCGCGCTGTGGCCGCGGGAGGCCGACCGGGACGCCGTCGCCTCGCCCGGGATCGGGTCCGCAGCGCCCCGCGATCCGGCGACGGGCGCTGCCTCGCTCGCGAACATTTCCACCGTCGAGGCGCCGGTGTCCGCGGCAGCGGCCGCCGTGGACGCCGCCAGCCTTGCGACCCGCATCGCCGGCGCCGCGGACCACGCAGCCCGGGACGCCGCGTGGCAGGCCCTGCTGCTCGCCTGGGCGCTGCCGCACACGGCCGAGGACGCGCGCGCCGCGAGCGGCTGTGCACCGGCGCTCGCCGCCGGTACGTACTGTGTCCGCGGCAGCGCGCACCTCGACCGCCTGGTCGCCATCGGTCGTCCCGCACTGCTCCAGCTCGACGCCGCCAACGCGAGCGCCTGGGCGCTGCTGCAGGGCTCGGACGGTCGCCATGCGCGCCTGCTGCTGGATGATGCGGTCATCGACGTCGATCGCGCGACGCTGCAGCAGGCATGGAGTGGGCGCTACTCCGCCGTCTGGCGCTCCTCCGCGGGACTGCTGCCGGCGCCCGCCCGCGGAGCGACTGGCGCATCCGTCGACTGGCTGCGCGAGCGCCTGGTGCGCGAAGGCGTAGCGACCGCGGCGGCGCCAGGCACGGGATTCGATGACGCCCTGGTGGACTCCGTGCGGCGCTTCCAGCGTGCGCGCGGGCTCGTGGTCGACGGGGTGGTCGGCCCGGAAACGCTGTTCGCGCTGGCCTCGGGCGACCCCGGACCTCGCCTGCTCCGTCGGCTGGACTGAGGCCGCGCATGTCACTCATCCTCGAAGCCCTGCGCAAATCCGAAGCCGAGCGCCGCCGCGGCGAAACACCCGGCCTGCGTGCCGAGCTGCCGCCTGTCGCACGCGCGGCCCGGCGCAGCCTGCCGCCCTGGACCTGGATCGCCTGCGCAGCGCTCGTGCTTGCGATGCTCCTGGTCGCGCTGTGGCCGCGCGGCAACGGAACCGCGATCGAGGATGGCCACAGCGACCATGGCGCACGTGCAACCACCGCCCCGGCGGCGTCTGCGGCGCCCGCAACGCCATCGGCCAGCATGCCGACCGCCGGCGATTCCGATCCCTTCCCGCGGGTCGACAGGATCACGCCGCCAGAGCCGCCGTCGCGCATGCCGCCGGAGCCAGACGCAGCAGCCCCATCGCCACCCGCCGGACCGGCGCAAGCCGCGCCCCCGGCGGCTGCCGGCGACACCGTGGCTGCCAGCGACACCGCGGACACCGCCGACACCGCCCCGGCCCCGCGCCCTGTCCTGGCGCCTGCCAGCGGTGCGCTGCGCATCACCCAACTTCCGTCGGCCCAGCGCCAACGTCTGCCGGCAATGAAGCTGACCATGCACATGTGGAACGAGGATCCGGCCCGCCGGTTCGTGGTCATCGACGGCCAGCGCAAGTCCGAGGGCGATCGCGTCGGTGAAGCCGGCATCACCGCCATCGATCGCGACGGCGTCCTGCTCGAACTTGACGGCCGCCCGATCCGCGTTCCCCTACCCTGACCCGGCCAACCCCTGGCCGCGCCCTGGATGCGTGACAAACCTCCTCCGCCCGCGAATCACTCCCTGTCACGCAGAATCAGGGGATCCGCTTCGGGGATGGACGCCATCAGCACCCACCGCCAGCACGATGGTGCCGAAGAATTCTCGGCGCTGCTGCAGCAGCATCGCGGCATCGTCTTCAAGGTCGCAGGCACCTACGCGCGCGACGCGGACGATCGCGAGGACCTCGCACAGGACATCGCCGCCCAGCTCTGGCGTGCCTGGCCGCGCTACGACCCGTCCCGCAGCTTTTCCACCTGGATGTACCGGGTGGCGTTGAACGTCGGCATCTCGCACCTGCGCGGCGACGGCCGGCGCCGCCACCTGGTGCCGCTGGAGGAGGGACTCCGCGAATCCGTCGCCCCCGACACGGTCGACCACGAACGCGACCAGCAGTCGCGCTTGCTGCACGGCTTCATCGCCACGCTCGAACCGCTGAACCGGGCGCTGCTGCTGCTCTACCTCGAGGACCGCAGCACGCGGGACATGGCCGAGGTGCTCGGCATGTCCGAAAGCAACGTCACCACCCGCATCAGCCGCCTCAAGCGGCGCATCCGCGACCACGTCGCATCCACCGGCAACACTTGAATGGACATCACCATGGAACTCGACGAACTCAAGCAGGCCTGGCAGGCGCTGGGGCGCCAGCTGGAACACCACGATGGCATCCAGCTGCAGATCCACCGCGAGCGCCGGCTGGACGCCGCGCGTCGGGGACTGCGCCCCCTGGTCTGGGGACAGGTGCTGCAGGCGGCCCTTGGAGTGGCGCTGGTGGTGCTTGGCGTCGCCTGCTGGACGCGCAACCTGGATGTCCCCGGACTGCTCGCCGCCGGCATCGCAGTCCATGCCTTCGGTCTGGTGAACATCGTCTTTGCTGCAATCACCATCGCCCTGGCAACGCGCATCGACTACGGCGCGTCCGTGCTCGACATCCAGCGGCAACTGGCACGCCTGCTTCGCGTCCACGGCCTGGGCGCCGCGATCTGCGGACTGCCGTGGTGGATCATGTGGGTCCTGGTGGTGGTCGCAGTGGCCGGACTGGGCGACGTCCGCGCCGCTGGCGGGACGCCGGGCTGGATCACCCTCAGCCTGGGCGCGGGCATTGCCGGTCTGATTGCGACGGCGCTCTATGCCTGGCTGCGGCCACCGCGCATGGATGACCCCGCGGCTCCGCGCTGCGACGGCGGCGACGGCATCCGCCGCAGCCGGCGCATCCTCGACGAGGTCGCCGGCTTCGAAGGCCGCTGAGCTGGATCAGAACAGCGCGACGAGGACCAGCAGGATGCCGACCAGCGACACGCCCCAGATCAGGCTGCGCACGTACGGAATGCCCGAGGCATACGCGGGGATGTAGGCCAACCGGGCCCAGAAATACAGCTGCGCACCCAGCGCGGTCTGGTCGCCGGTGCGCTCCGCGAGCACCACCGCCAGCACGGCGGCAGCGAACATGGGGAAGGTCTCGAGGAAGTTCTTCCAGCCGCGGTTGACGCGCCCGGCCACCGGGCCGAGCGGCTTTGACTGGCCATCGCGCGCGCTGGCATTCCAGGCCAAGCCGCGTTCGGAGGTCTTCATCGCGGCGTCCAGCATCAGGTGGACAAGGCCGAGCGCGATCGCCCAGGCCAGCATCTGCAGTTCAGTGCCCATCGGTCTCTCCCTTGTGCGCCTGCGGCGCGTCCCGGCCGAGGTTAACGCCATTCCACGCACTGCGTTACGCTCCTTCCTCCATGCGACAGGGCACCCGGATGCAGCACATCGATTTCGAACTCGAGGGCGACTACATCGAGCTCAACCAGCTCCTCAAGCTCGCCGGCCTCTGCGACAGCGGCGGCGCCGGAAAGGCCCTGGTGGCGTCGGGCGCCGTGCGCGTGGATGGCGTGCAGGAGTCGCGCAAGACCGCGAAGATCCGCGCCGGGCAGGTGGTGGCCCTGGGCGACGCCGAGGTCCACGTCGGCGCGGGCACGCTACCGTGACCGCGCTGGTGGCCACGGTCCTGCTGGCGGCCGCGGTCGCGGCCTGGGGCGTGTTCGCCTACAACCGCCTTGTGCGCCTGCGCAACCAGGTGGCGACGGCCTGGGCGGACATCGACGTGCAGCTGCAGCGCCGACACGACCTGGTGCCGCAGCTGGTCTCCGCCGTGCAGGGCTACGCGGCCCACGAAAGCACGGTGTTCGAGGCGGTCACCGCGCTGCGGACGCGCGCGCTCGGCCTGCAGGATCCCGGCGAACTGGGCCATGTGGAAGCCGAACTGGAACAGGCGCTCGGCCGCTTGCTGCTGCTGAAGGAGGCCTACCCCGACCTCAAGGCCAGCGAGAACTTCGCACGCCTGCAGGCCGACCTGGTGGAGGTGGAAGAGCACCTGCAGTACGCGCGGCGGTACTACAACGGCGCCGTGCGCGACCTCAACGACACCGTGCAGCGGGTCCCCGACGTGCTGGTGGCGCGCGGCTTCGGTTTCCGCGAAGCGGCGTTCTTCCAGGCCGGTGCCGACAGCCGCGCGGCGCCCGTCGTGGAGCTGTCACGGTGAACCGGCTGGCCGCGGTCGCCTCCACCTGGCTGCTGGCGGCGTCCGTGCTGCTCGCGCCCGCACCGGCCGCGGCCGACGAGCGGGTCCTCGCCTATGACAGCGTGGTCGAGATCCAGGCCGACGGCAGCCTCGACGTGACCGAACACATCCGCGTGCGCGCGGAGGGCACCCGCATCCGCCGCGGCATCACCCGCGACTTCCCCACCCGCTACAAGGACCATCGAGGCAACAACGTCGTGGTCGCCTTCGAAGTTGAAAGCGTCGAGCGAAACGGCCACGAGGAACCCTGGTTCACCGAGCGCGTGGCCAATGGCGTGCGCGTCAACACCGGCAACGACGACCTGCTCCAGGTGCCGGCCGAATATACCTACACCCTGCGCTACCGCACCGATCGCCAGCTGGGCTTCTTCGAAGACCACGACGAGCTGTACTGGAACGCGATCGGCCTGGGATGGGATTTCCCGATCGAAAGCGGGACGGTCGAGGTGCGGTTGCCGGCGCCCGTGGCGGTCGCCGATCTCGTGGTGGACGGCTATTCCGGCCCCCGCGGCGCACGCGGACAGGATTTCGAGGCGGTCATCGCGGCACCCGGCGTTGCGCGCTGGACGCTCACCCGGCCGCTGGCCCCGCGCGAAGGCCTGACCACGGTGCTGTCGTTTCCCAAGGGCATCGTCACGCCGCCGTCGTCGAACCGCCAGGCCTTCTGGCTGCTGCGCGACAACCTGTCGATCCTGATCGCACTGGCCGGGCTCGCGGGGCTGCTGCTGTTCTGCGTGCGGCGCTGGCGCAAGCTCGGCCGCGATCCGGCGCCCGGGGTGGTGATCGCACGCTACGAACCGCCCCGCTGGGAGTCACCGGCCGCGCTGCGCTACATGAAGCGCCGCAGCCACGATGCGCGCGGATTCTCCGCCGACCTGCTCGCCTGCGCGGTGCAGGGCGCGGTCGGAATCCATCGTGTCGAAGGCATGCTCGGCGACAAATGGAAGCTCGAGCGCAGCGACGGCGGCTCGCCCCGGGTCGACAACGCGGACCAGCGCAGGCTGCTGGGGGCCCTGCTTCCCAAGCCGGGCACGACGCTCTCCCTGGACAAGAAGAACGCCACCCGCATCCAGCGTGCAATGCATGCCCACCGCAAGGGCTTCGACGATCGCTTCCAGCCGGCGATGTTCACCCATAACGCCGGCAGCATCGGCATCGCGGTCGCGATCCTGTTCGCGACGTTCGCGCTGGCGATGGTCGCGATGGTGTCCACCGACGGCGGCGGCCTGCCCTGGGTCTTCCTGCCGCTCGGCCTGATGCTGGCGACAACGATCGCGTTCGCGCTGGTGATCGGCGCGCCGACGCCCGCCGGGCGAGAACTGCTCGACGAGATCGAAGGCTTCCGCCGCTACCTGGGCGTGGCCGAGCAGCACGATATCGCGCGCGTGCAGGCGCCGGAGGTGGCCGGGGGCGATGCGTCCGAGCCGGCGCTCGACGCCGGGCGCTTCGAACGCCTGCTGCCCTACGCGGTCGCGCTGGACGTCGAGGACGCGTGGACGAAGAAGTTCACCATCGCCGTCGGCAGCGCCGCCGCGGCCGCCGCCACCGCGGCCATCACCTGGTACCACGGCGCCAGCGTCGGCAACATCGGCAACCTGACCAGCGCCGTCGGTGGCGCGCTCAGCTCGCAGATCGCGTCGTCGGCCACGCCGCCCGGAAGTTCGTCGGGCGCGGGCGGCGGCGGATTCTCCGGCGGCGGCGGCGGCGGTGGAGGCGGCGGTGGCCGCTGACGGCCGGCGGCGGCGCGGGCTGTTCGCCTGGTTCGAATCCCGCCTGGAGCCATTCCCCGACGCGCCGCCCCAGCAGCCGCCGCGCGGGCTGGTCGCGTTCTGCCTGCACTACACCCGCGGCGCCGGCGGCTGGCTGGTGCTCATGGGCGTGCTTGGCGCACTGATCGCGGTCGCCGAACTTGGCATGTACGTCTACCTCGGCGCGCTGGTGGATCGCCTGGGCGAACATACGCCCGCCACCTTCCTCGCCGCAGAGGGCACGCGCCTGGCGTGGATGGCGGCGCTGGTCGCGATCGGGCTGCCGCTATTGGTGTTCCTGGACAACCTGGTGCAGCTGCAGGTGCTGCTCGGCAACTTCCCGATGCGCATCCGCTGGAACGTGCACCGCTACCTGCTGCGGCAGTCGATGGGCTGGTTCCAGGACGAGTTCGCCGGGCGCATCGCCACCAAGCTGATGCAGACCTCGCTCGCCGTGCGCGAGACGGTGGTCAAGCTGCTGGACGTGGGCGTGTACGTCCTGGTGTACGTACTCGGCGCGATGCTGGCCGCGGCGGCGGCCGACTGGCGGCTGATGCTGCCCTTCGCCGGCTGGCTGGTCGGCTACGTACTGCTGATGGTGTACTTCGTGCCGCGCATGGAGCGGGTCTCGCGCGAGCAGGCCGACGCGCGCTCGGACATGACCGGGCGCATCGTCGACAGCTACACCAACATCGCCACGGTGAAGCTGTTCTCGCACTCGCGGCGCGAGCAGGCCTATGCGCGCGAGGCGATGGACGGCTTCCTCGGCACCGTGTACCGGCAGATGCGCCTGGGCACGCGCGTCGGCGCCGGCAACTACGCGCTCAACATGGCGCTGGTGTTCACGGTCGCGGCGATCGGCCTGTGGCTGTGGCTGGGCGGCGCGATCAGCGCCGGCGCGGTGGCGGTGGGCCTGGCGCTCGCGCTGCGGCTGGTGGGCATGAGCCAGTGGATCATGTGGGAGCTGTCGGCGCTGTTCGAGAACATCGGCACCGTGCAGGACGGCATCAATTCGATCTCGCTGCCGCCGACCGTCGACGACGCGCCCGATGCGCCGGAGCTCGCGACGGTCGAAGGCGACATCCGCTTCGAGGGCGTGGGCTTCCACTATGGCAAGGGCTCGGGCGTGATCGAGCACCTGGACCTGCACGTGCGCCCGGGCGAGCGCATCGGCGTGATCGGGCGCTCCGGCGCCGGCAAGTCGACGCTGGTGAACCTGCTGCTGCGCTTCCACGACGTCGAGACGGGGCGCATCCTCGTCGACGGCATCGACATCGCCAGCGTGCAGCAGGACAGCCTGCGCGCACGCATCGGCGTGGTGACCCAGGACACGTCGCTGCTGCACCGCTCGGTGCGCGAGAACATCCTCTACGGCCGTCCCGACGCCAGTGAGGCCGAGATGCTGGAAGCCGCGCGGCAGGCGGAATCGCACGAGTTCATCCTCGAACTGTCGGACTCCAAGGGCCGGCGGGGCTACGACGCCCACGTCGGCGAGCGCGGCGTGAAGCTGTCGGGCGGCCAGCGCCAGCGCGTCGCCATCGCCCGCGTGCTGCTGAAGGACGCGCCCATCCTGGTGCTGGACGAAGCGACCTCGGCGCTGGACTCGGAGGTCGAAGCCGCGATCCAGGGCAACCTGTACCGGCTGATGGAAGGCAAGACGGTGATCGCGATCGCACACCGCCTGTCGACCATCGCGGCCATGGACCGGCTGGTGGTGATGGACCAGGGCGCGATCGTCGAGCAGGGCACGCACGACGAACTGGTGGCCCGCGGCGGCATCTACGCCCAGCTCTGGCGCCGCCAGTCCGGCGGCTTCCTCGCCGACTCCGAGGCCTGACGCTCCCCCCTGTCCATCGCGCCTGACCCTGCCCTTGTGGGAGCAGCTACAGCTGCGATCCCGGCTGCAGGAAGCCGCAACACCGGCGCGCGGTACGGCGAGTCGGTGGGTACTCCGTGGGCTGTCCCGCTGCGCGGGCCTTTATGCCCACTGCGCACCCCCCGACCCGCCTCGCAGCGCCTTCCCGCAGCCGGCAGGGAAACGCGGAAAAACAAAAGCACGATGCCTCTTGCTTTCCCACCACCCCGCGAGGCCGATGGCAGCGGAGGGTGGGCGGGTACTCCGCCGGCAATAAGGAGCAGCTCCACCGCGACGCCGGCGGAGTACCCGCCCACCCTCCGCCTCCGCGACGCCTCCGCGACGCCTCCGCGACGCCTCCGCGACGCCTCCAGGATGCCGCCGCGACACATCTCCCGAGACCCCCGCGACGCCCGGCGATCCGGGTCGCAGCTGTAGCTGCCCTACGGGAGCGTTACAGCGAGCCGCTGGCACCGGTGTCGGACGTCGCTTCGATGCGTGCCGATGCCGACTCGTTGTCCCGCGTAGCGTCGTCCGCCTTCTCTGCCGGCGCGCGACGCTGGAAGAACGCGCTGCGAACAGCATCGAACTCGCTCATCGGGCTGTCGTCCGGGCAGGTTGCGTCGGGGAAACCGAACTCCTCGCGCAGGGCCAGGCCGCACTCGTTGAGCTCCTCGATATCGCGATCGGGCATCTTGCACTGGCGGTCGAAGTTGCGCTGGAAGCCGTCACGGCGACGCACGAAGTCCTCGCCGCATTTGCGCATCAGCTGCAGCCGGTCCAGATCGTCCTGCGCCGGATTCGTGCCGTCCAGCCCGTATTCGAGCAGCTCTTCCGCCGTGAGCAGGCGCAGGTTGCGGTTGGGCACCGCCATCATCATGTCCGCCACCGCCACCGCCACGCCGTTGCGCGCCAGATACTCCTTGACCCGCCCGTAGACCGCCTGCAGTTCCTCGTTGAGTTGCGCGCGCGAGGTCGCCGTTGAACTCATGCGAATGATGCGGTGGATGCCCACCGGCCCCGAGATCATGCGCACATCGCCCGCGCCAAGGATCAGCACGCAGGCGCTGTGGCAGTTCGCGCCCTCGCGCACCCAGATCGTCCAGCCGGACGCACCGATGGCGTCGCCGGCCTTGATCGCGTCCTCCACCTGGCCGCCGCTGGAATTGATGTCGAGCACGCGCTTGCCGATGTCCATGCGGTCGGCGATTGCCGCTACCCGCTCCACCAGCGCGGTGAAGCCGGCGTTGATCTTGCCCTCGTAGCGCAGGCGCAGCAGGCCGAGCTCCTGGCAGGGCTGGATGATGTCGGCCACGTTGAGGAAGGACAGGTCGGTGAGCGGCGCACCATCGCCCGCAGTCGCGTAGTCGAGCTCGCAGCTGACCGAGGCGGTGCCGTCGGCCAGGGCCGCCTCCGGCCAGTCGGTGCCCTTGCTGACGTCGTAGGGCTTGGGCGTGGCCTCCACCGGGGCGCTGATGAATTCGCCCATGCCGTTGGCCTCCGCGATCGCGGTGGAATCCGGCTCGGGGGCGGGTTCGGGCGGTTGGGCGCTGCAGCCGGCCAGCAGGGCACAGAGGGCAAGCGCGCGGAACAGGGTGGGCATGGGCGGGGGCGGTCAGGGTCCGCCTCCAGTCTAGGGCCAGCCGGCCCACGGGGAAGGAACGCCGCGTGAACCCGCCCGATGCGCTCCTCTGGGTGTGGTTGCAACCTCGCCCCCGGAGCCGGTACGCCTCCGCGTCGGTCAACGGAAGTCCCGGGATTCGGCGTGCAGGCCGCCGAGCAGCGGCGACAGGTCTTCGAGGTCGCCGGCGATCAGGTGTTCCACGCCGTCCACCCGCTCCCAGCGCCCGCGCACTGCCAGCAGGGTGGAACCCAGCAGCGCCTTGCGCCGGCGCTCGGCCACGCGCGGCCAGACCACTACGTTCACCATGCCGTGTTCGTCCTCCAGGGTGACGAAGATGGTGCCGCTGGCGGTCTGCGGCTTCTGTCGCTGGGTGACGATCCCGGCCACCGCCACGTGGCTGCCGTGGCGGCGGCCCTGCACTTCGTGCGAGGCCAACAGGCGACGCATACGCAGCTGGTCGCGCAGCAGTGCCAGCGGGTGCGCGCGCAGGCTCAGGCCGATATTGCGGTAATCGGCAAGGACCTCCTCGCCGGCGCCGGGGGCAGGCAGGGCCACGGCCTCCTCCACCGGGCTCCCCGGCAGCAGCGGCCGTTGGCGCTCGATGCCGGCGACCTGCCAGCGCGCGTCGTTGCGATGGCCGGCGATGGACTGCAGCGCGCCCGCTTCGGCCAGCGCGGTGCGCGCCTTCGCGTCGAGCCCGGCGCGGCGGCAGAGGTCGGCGACGTCGCGGAACGGGCGACGGGCGCGGGCGTCGACGATGGCCTCGCCCATGGCCCGGGAAAGGCCCACGACCTGCCGCAAACCGAGGCGGATCGCCGGCTGATGTGACGACCCCGACTGTGGGAGCGGCCATGGCCGCGATGGCATCGAAGCACGGGCATCACCGTGATTACGGGACTCCCGATCGCGGCCATGGCCGCTCCCACAGGAG
>NZ_JBCLVC010000006.1:0-283097 GCF_039548475.1 Luteimonas yanweni
GAACCATGGGCATAATTGTGGTTACGGGCCTCCTGATTGCGGCCGTGGCCGCTCCCACAGGAATCGCGGCCATGGCCGCTCCCACAGGAGAGGTTCGCGCGGGATTCCGGAGCTTCGACGAGGGTGCAGTCCCAGTCGCTGTGGACCACGTCCACCGGCAGGAACTCCACGCCGGGACGCGCGGCCTTGCCACGCCGCGCGTCCTGCACGATCTGGCTCGACGAGTAGAAGCCCATCGGCTGCGAGTTCAGCAGCGCGCAGGCGAAGGCCGCGGGCTCGTGGCGTTTCAGCCAGCAGCTGGCGTACACCAGCTTGGCGAAGGACGCGGCGTGGCTCTGCGGGAAGCCGTAGGAGCCGAAGCCCTTGATCTGCTCGAAGATCTGGTCGATGAACTCCGACGAATAGTTCTTCCTCTCCATCAGCTCGCGGATGCGCAGCCGGTGCGGCTCCATGTCGCCGCCGTGGCGCCAGGCGGCCATCGAGCGGCGCAGGCCGTCGGCTTCGCCGGGCGAATAGCCGGCGTGGATCACCAGCTCCATCACCTGCTCCTGGAACAGCGGCACGCCCAGGGTGGCCCCCAGGATCTCCTCGATGCCGGGCGACGGGTACGTCACCGGCTCCTGGTTCATGCGCCGGCGCAGGTAGGGATGCACCATGCCGCCCTGGATCGGCCCGGGCCGCACGATCGCGACTTCCACCACCAGGTCGTAGAAGGTTTTCGGCTTCAATCGCGGCAGCATCGTCATCTGCGCGCGCGACTCGATCTGGAACACGCCGACGGTGTCGGCCAGCTGGACCATGTCGTAGGTCGGCCCGTCTTCCCTGGGAATGGTCGCGAGCTCCAGGTCGCGGCCACGGTGCGCGCGCACCAGGTCCAGGGCCTTGCGGATGCAGGTCAGCATGCCCAGCGCCAGGCAGTCGACCTTGAGCAGGCCGAGCGCCTCCAGGTCGTCCTTCTCCCACTGGATGATGGTGCGCTCGGCCATGGCGGCGTTTTCAACCGGCACCATCTGCCACAGCGGTGCATCGGAGATCACGAAGCCGCCGACGTGCTGCGACAGGTGCCGCGGCCTGCCGCGCAGCATGGCCGTGACGGCCAGGATGCGCGCGATGAGCGGGTTGTCGATGTCGAAGCCCACGTCCGCCAGGCGCCTGTCCATCGGCGTTTCGCCGTTGCCCCAGCCGAAGCAGCCGGCCAGCAGCGTGACCTGGTCGGGCGGCAGGCCGAAGGCCTTGGCGACGTCGCGCACCGCGCTTTTTCCCCGGTAGCGGATCACCGTCGCGGCCAGCGCGGCGCGCTCGCGGCCGTACTTGGCATAGATGTACTGCATCACCTCCTCGCGCCGCTCGTGCTCGAAATCGACGTCGATGTCGGGCGGCTCGTTGCGCTCCTTCGACAGGAAGCGCGCCATCAGCAGGCGGCTCTCGGCAGGGTCGACCGCAGTGATGCCCAGCGCGTAGCACACCGCCGAGTTGGCGGCGGAACCACGGCCCTGGCAGAGGATCCCCTGGCTGCGCGCGAAGCGGACGATGTCCTCGACGGTGAGGAAGAAGGCTTCGTACGCGAGGTCGGCAATCAGCGCGAGCTCGCTCTCGATCTGCGCGGCGATCTTCGGCGGCACGCCCTGCGGCCAGCGCACATGCATGCCGGCTTCGGTCAGCGTGCGCAGGTGGCTGCTGGGCGTTTCGCCTTCGGGCACGAGTTCGGCGGGATAGCTGTACTTCACCTCGGCCATGGAAAAACGGCAGCGGCGCGCGAGCGTGACGGCGTTGTCCAGCAGCACGCGCGGATGGATGTTGCCGAGCGTGTAGCGGTGGCGCAGGTGGCGTTCGCCGTTGCGGAACAGGTGCGCGCCGGCCTCGGCCAGCGGCAGGACGTGGCGGATGGCGACCAGGGTGTCCTGCAGCACGCGCTGGCGGCGCGTGGCCATGTGCACGTCGCCGGCGGCGAGCGGCGTGATGCCGAGGTCCGCGGCCATCGCCAGCAGCTGCACCAGGCGCAGGTCATCGTCCTGCTCACGGTGCAGCTCGACGGCGAGGTGCGCGCGGTCGCCAAAGACGCGTCGCAGCCAGGCGCCCTCGCCCGCATCGGGCACGCGGCCCGGCAGCCACAGCGCGAACAGCCCCCCCGCGCACGCCAGCGCGGCCACAGCCACTGTGGGGCCTGCCACTGTGGGGCCTGCCACTGTGGGGCCTGCCACTGTGGGGCCTGCCACTGTGGGGCCTGCCACTGTGGGGCCTGCCACTGTGGGGCCAGCCACTGTGGGAGCGGCTATAGCCGCGATTGGGGGGAGCCTCTCACCCGGGTTGCTTCCATCGCGGCTATAGCCGCTCCCACAGTGGCCTTTACGGGGCAATCCAGGCTTGCAGGGCAGGCTTTCAATGTCGGCGCGGGAGAGGCGGTATTCGCCCTTTGGCGCCGCGCGGCGGCCGATGGTGATGAGCCGGCACAGCTGCGCATAGCCCGCGGCGTCTTCCACCAGAAGCACCATGCGCAGGCCGTCGTCGAGCTTGAACTCCGCGCCCACCACCAGCTTCACACCGCTGAGCTTCGACGCCTCGTGCGCACGCACGATGCCCGCCAGCGAGCACTCGTCGGTGATCGCCAGCGCCTCGTAACCGCACTGTGCGGCGCGGATGAACAACTCTTCGGCGCTGGCGGCGCCGCGCAGGAAACTGAAGTCGGACAGGCAGTGCAGTTCGGCATAGGGCGGCAACTCCGCCGCGGCCTGTGTGGCAGCGGCTACAGCCGCGCTATGCGTTCGACCGGCATCGCGGCCATGGCCGTTCCCACAGGAGCCAGCATCGCCGGGATCGTTGGCGGCATCGGCCGCCGATTCGAATTCCATCCGCAGCTGCATCTGCCGCTGCATGCGCACGATGCGCGAGGGACGCGCACCGGGGGTATCGGGCGCCACGCCCGGGGGCAGGTCATCGTGGTCGTCGTCGCGGCTCATGCGAACCAGCCATGCAGCATCCAGTCGCCCTGCACGCCCGGCGGGGCGAAGGCCCAGGCGCGCTGGCCGCGCGAGGTTTCCAGCACGTAGTAGTCGCGGCGCGCGTCGTCGCCGTCCCACCAGCCGCTTTCCAGGCGCTCGGGACCGGACACGATGCGCAGCCGCGGGTCGCGCAGCGGCACCGGACGCGGCAGCAGCCAGGCGGGACGCGGCGGGCGCAGCGGTGCGGGCGTGGTGCAGGCCGCATCGCCGTCCTCGCCCGAACCGGCGCGTCGCCAGGCGCGCTCGGGACGCGGGTCACCGGAAGGCGCGACGCGATGCACGGCCTCGTCGCCAAGCCGGGCGCGCAGGCGCTCACGCAATCGTGGCCAGGGCACCGCCTGTGCCGGGCGGCTGTCGAACAGGTCGCGTTCGGCCGGCACGAAGGGCGGCAGCTCGCGCGCGAGCAGGCGCACGCCGATCACCGGCGCCGGCAACGCCACCTGCTCAAGGCGATTGCGCGTGAGTTCGAAGAGCAGCGCCGCATCGCGTTCGGCCGCGAGCAGGCCCACCGGTACCTCGGTGAAGCGCACGGCGTCCTGCTGGACCTGGTCGGCCTCGTGCGAGGGCAGCGCGTGCCGTGCTTCGTGTTCAAGGCGCAGGGTGAAGCGTTGCACGCCACCGTCGCGGGCGGACAGGTACGTGGCCAGGTCGGCGATCAACCGGCGCAGCGGGAACAGCAGCGCCTGGTGGCTCTCGACTTCGAAACCGAGTTCGACGCGACTGTCGAAACGGTCCGGCGGCGCGTACAGCTCGAGCGGATCATCGGCCTCGCCGTGCAAGCGGTCGAGGTGCTGCAGCAGCTCCACGCCGAAGCGCCGCCGCAGGCTGTCACGCGGCAGCGTTCGCAGCGCGCCGAGCGTGCGCACGCCCATGCGCTGCAGGCGCTCGCCGGCATTTCCCGGCAGCGCCGCGCGGCGCACCGGCACCCGCGCCAGCGCATCGCGCATCGCGCCTTCTGCGGTGACCGCGAAGCCATCGCGCAGCCCTGCGAACACGAGTGCCGCGCGCGGCGTCGGCGCCAGGGCGATGCGGTGGCTGAAGCCAAGGCCGTCGAGCTCCTCGCGCAGCCGCGCTTCGAAGCGCGGCCACGGCCCGAACAGGCGGAAGCTGGCGCGCGCCTCGAACACGATCGCCCCCGCCCACTGCGCACTGACCTGCGAGCTGTGCCGATACGCCCAGGCGGCGAGGAAGCGCTGCCAGCGCGCCTCCGACGCCGGGTCGTATTCGACCATCGCCACGTCGGACAGCAGCGCGTGCGCGGCCGACAGCCGCATGCCCGGCTTCAGTCCAGCTTCGGACGCGCCCGCGTTGACCGCATGCAGATGCCGCAGCTGCGCCGGCCCCGAGACCAGCGCCAGCGGCCGCGACGGATCCGGCATCCGGCGGAGGACGGCGTCCAGCGCCAGCCGCGGCAGCGCAATGCAGGCCCAGAGCACGGCGGCCTCAGGACAGCTGGACGGCGCGGGTGGGCGGGTTGGCGCCGCGGCATTTGCGCACGTGCCAACCACCCTCGCCCGCCGCGACGTACTCCAGCCGCAGCGCCGCCGGCGAGGGATTGACCGCGTGCTTCGCATCGCGGAACGCGAATCCCAGGCAGTCGCCGCTGTCGGCCGCCACCTGCAGCCGCCGCAGCGCCTGCGCGTCGGCCTGCAGCGGCCAGCCCAGCACCGCCGCGCAGGCCGCACTGCGCAGGCACTGTTCGAAGGCCCACAGCGCGCCGCGCGCATCGGCCTCGATGATCTCCAGATGGCGCAGGTCCACGCCCGCCGCCTGCCACGCCGGCGCATACGGCAGGTAGGGCGGCGCCACCAGCGCCACGACGCCGCCGGCCAGGGTCAGCCGCGCCAGCGTGGGCAGCAGCAGCGACAGTTCGCCCACGCCGTCGGCCGGCAGCAGCAGTTCGGTCAGCGCCGCGCGCGGCCAGCCGCCCTGCGGCAGCAGCGCGTCGAGCGCGGCGTGCCCGGTCGGCTCGCCGTCTTCGGCCACCACCGGCGCCCGCGCCGCGCGCCACACCGTGCGCGTCGACAGCATCGCGTCGAGGTCGGGCGACGCCGCGGGAGCGTGCATCGCAGGGGCCGGCATCGCGTTCATTCCGCGCGCACCAGCCCGCAGTAGATGCCTTCGATGGCGAAGTCGCTGCCCGCCGGCACCTCGATCGGCGCGTAGTCCGGATTGCGCGGCAACAGCCGCAGCCGCGCGCGCGTGCGCTCCAGGCGCTTGATGGTGATCTCGCCGTCGATGCGCGCCACCACCACCTGGCCGTTGCGCGCGTCGCTGGCGCGCTGCACCGCCACCAGGTCGCCGTCGAAGATGCCGTCGTCGCGCATGGAGTCGCCCTTTACCCGCAGCAGGTAGTCGGGCCTGCTGGAAAACAGCGCGCGGTCGAGCAGCACGTGGCGCTCCACCCCGGCATCGGCCGCAATCGGGGAACCCGCGGCCACCCGGCCCAGCACCGGCAGGTCCAGGCGGTCATCGCGGACTTTCAGCCGTGTACCCGGGACGTGGCGCGTGCGCCCTGCCCGGTCCGCGCCCGTCGCGCCGATGCCCTGCGCCATGCCGCCCACCACCCGGATGCCGCGGGCCTCGTTCGGCCGCACCTCCAGGTAGCCCGCCTGCTGCAGCCGGCGCACGTGCTTGTGCGCCGCGCAGGCCTGGCGGAAGCCGAAGGCGTCGGCGATCTGCTGCAGCGTGGGCGGCGCGCCCTCGGCCCCGGCATGGGCCTGGATGAAGCCGAGCACGTCGCGCTGTCGGGGGGTGAGGTCGTCGGTCATGGGTAAAAATCTATTTACCTTGGCGGGAAAGGGCAAGCCCGGCTGTCGGACGGATTCCAGCCGGCTCCGGTCTCAGGGAGCGAGACTTCTCCGGGATCAACGACTTGGGCGAGACACCTCGGGCGGCGCGACAGGTCCTCAGCAGCCCGCGTACTTCCAGTTCCGCGTCTTGCCCTCCGCGATCCACTCCACCGCCTGCGCAACGCGCCGGGCGCGCGTGTCCGCGCCCTTGGCGCCGGTGATCCAGTCGGCGTACTCGTGCTGCTTGCCGGGGGTGAACGCATCCCAGTGGCCGCGCGCCGCCTGGTTGCCGCGCATCGCGGCGGCCAGGTCGTCCGGCAGCGACGGCGGCGGCTTGGCCTTGCGGCCGCCGACCGACGTCGCGCCGGCCTCGATCAACGCCATCGCGGCGCGCACGTGGGCGGTGGTCTCGCGCTTGGCCGGCAGGTCCTTGAGCGTGGCCAGGCGGCCGTACTGGCCCATGCCCTCGGCCGCGGCGGCATCCTCGCCGACCACCTGCTTCCCGTGCCACAGGTTGAAGGCCGCGTGCTGCTTGAAGCCCGCCATGACGCCGAGCAGCTTGTCCCTGTACGTGAACGCCGGCGCGCCCCACTTGATGGTCTCCACGGCCTCCGGGCAGGCCGCATGCACGCGGCGGCGCAGCTCTTCCAGGATCGGCCGGGCGAAGTCCGCCTGGCGGGCGATGTAGGCATCGATGCGCGGGTCATGGCTGGTCATGGTGGTCTCCGGACAGCGGCCGTACGTGCTCCAGCAACGCCTGCAGCGTCCGGCCCGGCTCTTCCCACGGAATCATGTGCGCGGAGTGCTCGAACCACACCGCGCGCTTGTGCGGCGCCTGCACCTGTTCCAGCCACTCCGCGGTCGGCGCCGAGGGCGTGGTGTAGTCGTGGCGGCCCAGGAACATCAGCACCGGGATCGGGAACTCACGCACGCCGCTGAAGTCCACCCGCAGGTACTCGTCGAGCACGTGCTCGAGCGTGAACACGTTGCCGGCGAAGAACGCGCGCCGGTCCTCGCAGTCGTAAGCCGGCGACAGCAGCGAGGCGCCGTAGTAGTAGTCCTGCTCCGCGTCGCGGTAGGCGTTGAGGCCGCCGTAATGCTGCGGCCACTTGCGCGCGATGATGATGCGATCGCGGGTGATCGGCGCATCGCCCGGATACGGCGCGATCGACTCCAGTTCCGCAATCGCCGCGGCATTGCCCTCCGCGCGCGCCCGTTCCAGCCCGTACTCGAAGCTCAGCCGTTCGTTGCGCCGGGTGTCAATGACCTGGCCGATGCCGACGTAGGCGTGGAACAGGTCCGGCCGCCGCAGCGCCGCGTGCATCGCCACCACCGTGCCCCAGCTGTGCGCCGCCAGCACCAGCTTGTCCTTGCCGTAGCGCGCGCGCAGGTGCTCGGCCACCTCGATGGCATCACTGACGAAGCGCTCGATCGCCATGTCGCCGGCGACCGCGTGCGGGTCGTTGGCGCGGTGGGTCTTGCCCGCGCCGCGCTGGTCGTAGTGGGCGACGGTGAAGAACTCCTCCACCGGCCGCTGCCACTGCCACGCGCTGGGCATCGCCGGCGACGACGGCCCGCCGTGCACGAACAGGATCATCGGGTTCGCGCGGTCCTTGCCGCGCACCTGGATCCACTGGTCGATGCCGCCGATGCGCTCGGCGTAGGTGTCCTGCACGCCGGCGGGCGTGACGATGCGCTGCAGGTCGGCGACCACCGCGCGCGCCTTGTCGAAGGATTCGCCCGAGGGACAGGCCGGCTGGGCGTTGGCGAGCACGGGCAGCGCGAGGAGCAGCAGGGCGGCAAGCAGTCGCGTCATCGTATTGTTCCTTTGCGTTGGAGCAGTGGCCCTACTGTCCCAGCACGCCGACCAGCCGCAACAGCCCCGATGGTCACGCCACGCGTGACGGCGACCGCGTTGGTGAGCATGTCGTAAGCAAAGGCTCGACAATGCCTCCGGGCCGCACCCGCTTCATGGCCCAGCGGCCACACGGAGTCGAACGCACTTGGACATCCTGAAAATCCTCGGCCTGTTCATCGCCACCGCGCTGGCGGAGATCATCGGCTGCTATCTCCCTTACCTGTGGCTCAGGCAGGACCGCTCGGCCTGGCTGCTGGTGCCGGCGGCGCTCAGCCTGGCGGCGTTCGCCTGGCTGCTCACGTTGCATCCGCAGGCCGCGGGACGTGTGTACGCGGCCTATGGCGGCGTCTACATCAGCGTCGCGCTGATGTGGCTCTGGGCGGTGGATTCGGTGCGGCCCACGCTGACCGACTGGGTCGGCGTCGTCTTCTGCCTGGTCGGCATGGGCATCATCATGCTAGGCGCGAGGCCCGCCTGACCGCTCACCGGACCGCGGTACCGCCCGCTTCTTCAACGGCACCGGACTCGCGGGCCAGGCGACGCGCCTCGTCCGCGCCCTTGCGCTCGCTGTAGCGATCGACCAGGTACTCGCTGCGCCCGCGCACCAGCAGGGTGAACTTCACCAGCTCTTCCATGACATCCACGACGCGGTCGTAGAAGGGGGACGCGCGCATGCGACCGGCGTCATCAAACTCCTGCCAGGCCTTGGCCACCGATGACTGGTTGGGGATGGTCACCATCCGCATCCAGCGCCCGAGCAGGCGCAGCGCGTTGACCACGTTGAACGACTGCGATCCGCCGCAGACCTGCATCACCGCAAGCGTGCGGCCCTGCGTCGGCCGCACGCTGCCGTCCTCGAGCGGAAGCCAGTCGATCTGGTTCTTGAACACGCCGGTGACGCTGCCGTGCCGCTCGGGCGACACCCACACCTGGCCTTCCGACCACTGCGACCACTCGCGCAGCTGCCGCACCTTGGGATGGTCGCGGTCGACGCTGTCCAGCAGCGGCAGGCCGTGCGGATCGAACACCCGGGTTTCGGCGCCGAGATGCTTCAGGATGCGCTCGGCCTCCAGCGCCAGCTTGTGGCTGAAGGACTGGGGCCGGAGCGAGCCATACAGCAGCAGGATGCGGGGCGCGGGCGCGGGCGGGCCGGCGCCAAGCAGGTCGTGCTGCGGGGCCGGGAGGAGACCGGGCACCAGGTTCGGGAGGGTGGCCGCTTGGGCGGCTTGCTGCTCGATATCCATTCGACTATTCTACAAATATGGAAACGAATCAGGCAATAGCCGCCCTGACCGCACTGGGCCAAGCCACGCGCCTGTCCGCCTTCCGCCTGCTGGTCGAAGCCGGTCCCCATGGCCGCATGGCCGGGGAGATCGCGGAAGCGCTTGCGGTGCCTAGTGCCACGCTGTCGTTCCATCTGAAGGAGTTGGTGCATGCCGGCTTGGTGAGCAGCGAGAACCGTGGCCGCAATGTCTGCTACCGCGCCAGCTTCGATGCCATGAACGGGCTTGTCGCCTACCTGACCCACAACTGCTGCGCGGATTCGGCCGATGAAACCTGTGCGCCCGGTCCTTTGGCGGTCCGCGCGTGCTGATCGCAACCACTGTCCATTCCTCACCACCTGGATCCAACCGATGAAGCGTCGCGTCCTGTTTCTCTGCACCGGCAACTCGGCCCGCAGCGTGTTGGCAGAGGCCACGCTTCGCGCGTGGGGCGGCCACCGCTTCGAGGTCTTCAGTGCCGGCAGCCAGCCTGCCGGCACGGTCAACCCGTACGCGCTCGGCCAGCTGGCGGCCGACGGCATTGCCACCGTCGGGCTGCGCAGCAAGTCCTGGGACGAGTTCGCGACAGCGAACGCGGCACCGATGGACCTGGTGGTGACGGTCTGCGACTCGGCCGCGGCCGAAACCTGCCCGGTCGTCTTCGGGGATTTCCTGCGGACGCACTGGGGGTTGCCGGATCCGGCGGCGGTCGAGGGTGACGATGGCGCCAAGCGCGAAGCCTTCCGCCAGGCCCACCGCATCGTCAAGGCGCGCCTGCAGGCGCTGCTGGCGCTGCCGGCCGATGTCTGGGACGACCGCGCAACGCTGAAGCAGGCGCTCGACCGCATTGGATTCGTGGAGCCCGACGACGCGGCCGCCGGGGCCTGATCCATGCTGACCGCACTGCTGATCTTCGTCGCCACGATCGTGCTGGTGATCTGGCAGCCGAAAGGCCTCGGGGTCGGCTGGAGCGCCACCTTCGGCGCGGCCCTTGCACTGCTGACCGGCGTGGTCGGCATTTCGGACATCCCGACGGTCTGGGGCTTCGTCTGGAACGCCACCTTCACCTTCATCGCCCTGATCGTGATCAGCCTGCTCCTCGACGAGGCAGGCTTCTTCGAATGGGTAGCGTTGCATGTGGCGCGCTGGGGCAAGGGCAACGGACGCCGGCTGTTCGCCCTGCTGGTGCTGTTCGGCGCCGCGACGTCGGCCCTGTTCGCCAACGACGGTGCGGCGCTGATCCTCACGCCGATCGTGATCGCCATGCTGCTGGCGCTGCGCTTCAGCCCCGCGGCCACGCTGGCGTTCGTGATGGCGGCCGGCTTCATCGCCGATACCGCCAGCCTGCCACTGGTGGTGTCCAACCTGGTCAATATCGTGTCGGCGGATTACTTCGGCATCGGCTTCGCGGACTACGCCTCGGTCATGGTGCCGGTGAACCTGGTCTCCGTCGCGGCGTCGCTGGGCATGCTGATGTGGTTCTTCCGCCGCGACATCCCGGCAAGCTACGAGGCTGCCGGACTGAAGGCGCCGCGCTCGGCGATCGTCGACACCATGACCTTCAAGGCCGGCTGGGCGGTGCTGGCCCTGCTGCTGGTGGGTTTCTTCGGACTGGAGCGGATCGGTATTCCCATCAGCGCGGTCGCGGGCGCCGGCGCGCTGCTCCTGTTCGGCGTGGCGGCACGCGGGCACCGCATATCGACGCGGAAGGTGATCAGGGAAGCGCCGTGGCACATCGTGGTGTTCTCGCTGGGCATGTACCTGGTGGTCTACGGCCTGCGCAACCAGGGGCTGACCGGCCACCTGGCGGCGCTGCTGGACCTGTTCGCCGGATACGGCGTGTGGGGCGCGACGTTCGGCACCGGCCTGCTGGTCGCCCTGCTGTCCTCGATCATGAACAACCTGCCGACGGTACTGGTGGGCGCGCTGTCCATCGATGCCAGCCACGCCGAAGGCACCGTGCGCGAGGCGATGGTCTACGCCAACGTGATCGGCAGCGACCTGGGGCCCAAGTTCACCCCGATCGGAAGCCTGGCCACCCTGCTCTGGCTGCACGTGCTGGCGCGCAAGGGGATCCGGATCACATGGGGCTACTATTTCAGGGTCGGCGTGGTGCTGACACTTCCGGTGTTGCTGGTCACCCTGGCGGCACTGGCGCTGCGCCTGGGTCCGGGATGAGCGGCGCAACGCTGCCCGGGACGTCGGCGCGATAGACCACCTTCCCGCTCCGGAGCACCTGTTCCACATCGCCGAACGCCGTCGCGCCCTCAGCGGGATCACTTCCCAGGATCACGAGATCCGCCTTCATTCCCGCGACGATGCGTCCCTTGTCCGTGGCCTGCCCGAAGCGCGCAGCCGGCGTCGTGGTCAGGCTTGCCAGGATTTCGCGCCAGTCCATCCCGGCCCGCGCCATCAGTTCGAATTCCCGCCGGGTGTCCACCTCGTCGATGTAGCCCACATCGGTCCCGAACAGCACCGGCCCGCCGGCGGCCGCGAACGCACGCACCTGCGCGATCGCATTGGCCAGCGCCCGCTGAAGGACTTCTTCGGGCACGTGCTCCTTCCTCAACTCCACTTCGAACAGGGTCAGCGTCGGCGTCAGCGCGACGTCCCCGGCGCGCAACCGCGCCACCAGCGTTTCGTCCCACGGCCCGGTCAGCGGCGTGGTGTGCGCCAACACGTCCACTCCACTGGCCAGTGACACTTCCAGGCCGGCGGCGTTGCTCGGGTGCGCGAACGCGGGCTTGCCCGCGCGGTGGGCCGCATCGACCACGGCGCGCGCAACCTCCACATCCATCGGCAAGACGCCCACGTCACCGCCGACGATCGCGCCGGCGAAGATCTTGACGCCGTCCGCCCCCGCCTCGAGCTGCCGTCCTGCGCGGGCGGCGGCCTCCCCGGCATCGGCCACTTCGCCGCTGGACACGCCGAGCTCCGCCAGCAGGTTGCGGATATAGACCGGCGTGCCGCCTTCCGGAAAGAAGGGGGCGTCAACGGTCAGGATGTCGGGGCCGGCGACTTCGCCGGCATCGATGCGATCGCGCAGGCGCGGCGCGTTGCCACCGAACGACGCGATGTCGAACACCGTGGTGAAGCCCCAGCGGGTGAACATCGCCTGGAGCGCGGCTTCGACCTCGGCGGCGGGCCGCGGGGGATCCTCGCGGAACGCGGGCGCCAGCAGGTGCACGTGACTGTTCCAGAAGCCGGCAGTGACCACCTGGCCGCGCGCGTCGATGACCTGGGCGCCTTCGGGCACGGGTACCGCCGCTTCGGTACCGACCGCCGCGATGCGGCCGTCGCGAACCAGGATCGTGCCGCGCTCGATCACGGCCGCATCCGGTGCGGGGTAGATCCGGGCGCCGACGAGGGCGGTGTCGGCGGCGAACACGGGAAAGCCGCAGAGCAGGCCGAGTCCCAGGCCCAGTATCCGGCGTGTCATGTGATGCTCACGGTGGCGGTCGATCCCATCAGCATAGATGGAAAGCCGGCGGCGGCGGCTTGCCGGTTGCACCGCGTGCTGGCACATGAAAAGTCCCAGGGCGCACAATCCAGGTACCCCGACATACGAGGACACCCCCATGCAGGTCAAAGCCTACGGCGCCCACGCCGGCGACAAGCCGTTGGAACCCATCGACATCACCCGTCGCGCGCCCGGCGCAGGCGACGTGCAGATCGACATCGCCTTCTGCGGCGTCTGCCATTCAGACCTGCACCAGGTGCGCGCGGAATGGGCGGGCACGGTGTTCCCCTGCGTGCCGGGGCATGAAATCGTCGGCCGGGTGTCGGCGGTGGGCGACGCGGTGTCGGCGTTCAAGGCCGGCGACCTGGTCGGCGTCGGCTGCATCGTCGACAGCTGCAGGCACTGCGAAGAGTGCGGGGACGGCCTGGAGAACTACTGCGACGGCATGGTCGGCACCTACAACTCGCCCACGCCCGATGCCCCCGGCCACACGCTGGGCGGCTACTCGCAGCAGATCGTGGTGGACCAGCGCTACGTGCTGCGCGTGCGCCACCCCGAGGACCAGCTGGCCGGGGTGGCGCCGCTGCTCTGCGCCGGCATCACCACCTGGTCGCCGCTGCGCCACTGGAAGGTCGGGCCGGGCCAGAAGGTGGGCGTGGTCGGCATCGGCGGGCTTGGCCACATGGGCATCAAGCTCGCGCACGCGCTGGGTGCGCACGTGGTGGCGTTCACGACGTCCGAATCCAAGCGCGATGCGGCGCTCGCGCTGGGCGCGGACGAGGTGGTGGTCTCGCGCAACCCGGGCGAGATGCGCGCGCACCGCAAGAGTTTCGATTTCATCCTCAACACCGTGGCCGCGCCGCACGACCTGGACGCCTTCCTCGCCCTGCTCAAGCGCGACGGTACGATGACCCTGGTCGGCGCGCCGGCCACGCCGCATCCGTCGCCGAATGTCTTCAGCTTGATCATGAAGCGGCGCTCGCTGGCCGGCTCGCTGATCGGCGGCATCCCGGAAACGCAGGAGATGCTGGACTTCTGCGCCGAGCACGGGATCGTCGCGGACATCGAGATGATCCGCATGGAGGAGATCAACGAGGCCTACGAGCGCATGCTCAAGGGCGACGTGAAGTACCGCTTCGTCATCGACAGCGCGTCGCTGGCAGGCTGAATCCGCGGAGAAGCGCGGGGGCCGGTGGCGGCCCCCGCAGGCGGGCGATACGCGCTTCCGCCTAGTACTGCTCGACTGGTCCCAGCGGCACGATCCCGGTCGGATTGATGGTCCGGTGGCTCTCGTAGTAGTGCCGCTTGATGTGGTCGAAGTGCACCGTCCCGCGGACGCCGGGGAGTTCCATCATCCGCGCGGTGAACGCATGCAGCGCCGGATAGTCGGCGATCCGCCGCAGGTTGCACTTGAAGTGGCCGTGGTAGACCGCGTCGAAGCGCACCAGGGTGGTGAACAGGCGGATGTCGGCCTCGGTCAGCCGGCCGCCGACCAGCCAGTCGCTGGCGGACAGGCGCGCATCCAGCCAGTCCAGCGTCTCGAAGAGCGGCCGCACCGCGTCTTCGTAGGCGGACTGCGTGGTCGCGAAGCCGGCGCGGTACACGCCGTTGTTGACCGTTGGATAGACGCGTGCGTTGACCGCATCGATGTCCGCGCGCAGCGCCTCCGGATGGAAGTCGCCCGGCTTCGCCCCCAGGCCGTCGTAGGCGGTGTTGAACATGCGGATGATCTCGGAGGATTCGTTGCTGACGATCGTGTCCGTGGCCTGGTCCCACAGCACCGGCACCGTCACCCGGCCGGTCATGCCGGGCTGCGCGCGGGTATAGAGCTGGTGCATGTACGCCGCACCCATGACCGGGTCCGGCGTGACCCCGGGCCCTTCCTCGAAGGTCCAGCCGTTCTCGAGCATGCGCCAGTGCACCACCGACACCGGCACCAGGTCCTCCAGTCCCTTCAGCGCGCGGACGACCAGCGTGCGGTGCGCCCAGGGGCAGGCGTAGCTGACGTACAGGCGGTAGCGGCCTGCTTCGGCGGGGTGGCCCGCCTGGCCGTCGGGGCCGGATCCGCCGCCAGCGCTCAGCCAGTCGCGGAACTTCGCCTCCTCGCGCTTGAATTCGCCGTCACCGGCGGTGTCGTACCAGGTGTCATGCCATTGGCCGTCGACCAGCAGTCCCATGGGTGTCTCCCGTGCGCGGTGCGCGAAGCGATGTGGCCAGCCTAGCGCGCACCCGTGGGCGCAGCGGTGACGCCAGCGGGACGCAGGGTTGCCGCCGCCCGTGACTAAAGGCCGGCGAGCCGGCGGGCCGCTGCCGCTAGAGTTTCCGGCTGCAGGCGCCCCACCGCGGCGCGAAAGGGATTCCCGATGTTGAAGCGTTGCGCACTGGTGGCCGGCCTGGCCCTTCTCAGCGGCCTGGCCGTGGCGAACGAGCCCGTTGACCTGGACATGGTCAGCCGGATCCGCCAGGAGGCCTTCCACAACTCGCAGGTGATGGCGACCTTCAGCCACCTGACCGAGAACATCGGCGCGCGCCTGACCAACTCGCCGCAGATGGCCGAGGCCAACGAATGGACCCGCGGCAAGTTCAACGAGTGGGGCCTGGCCAAGGTCCACGACGACGCCTTCGACGACTTCGGCCGCGGCTGGGAGTTCAGCTCCGCCAGCGTCGAGATGCTCAGTGACCGGGCGCAGCAGCTGCATGCACTGCCCAAGGCCTGGACCCCGGGCACCAACGGCCCGGTGGAGGGCGAACTGGTGCACGTGGAGATCAAGAAGCTCGAAGACATCGAGACGTATCGCGGCAAGCTCGGCGGCAAGATCCTGCTGCTGGGCGAGGCGCGCGAATACAAGCGCGGCACCGAGCCGGACTCGCACCGCCACGACGCCACCTCGCTGGAAGGACTGCAGCAGTTCACGGTGCCCAAGACCGCAGCCGCCGACCGTGCCAAGCGGGTCAAGGAGTATGGCGAGCGCCAGGCGCTGACCCGCGCGGTCAACGAATTCTTCGCCGGGGAAGGCGCGCTGGCCGCGATCAGCATCAGCAGCTGGGACAACGGCATCATCCGCGTGGCCGGCGGCGGTTCGCGCAAGGCCGGCGAGCCTGTGGGCATCCCCGAGCTTGCGATGATCGCCGAGCACTTCAATCCGCTGGTGCGCGCGCTCAAGGCCGACCAGACCGTGCGCCTGCGCGTCAACGTCGATGCGCGCTTCATCGACGAGGCCAACCAGCCCGGCTACAACACCATCGCCGAGATCCCCGGCCGTGGCCGCAAGGCCGCCGAAATCGTGATGATGGGCGCGCACATGGACTCCTGGCACACCGGCACCGGCGCCGCCGACAACGCCGCGGGCGTTGCGGTGATGATGGAGGCCATGCGCATCCTCAAGGCCGTGGGCGCGCGCCCCGAGCGCACCATCCGCGTCGCGCTGTGGAGCGGCGAGGAGCAGGGCCTGGTCGGTTCGCAGGACTACGTCGCGCGCAAGTTCGCCAGGTACCCGGAGCCCACCGACCCGGCGCAGAAGGCCCTGCCCGCTTCGCTGCGCGAGCCGACCGGCGCGCTGCAGAAAATGCCCGACTACGAGCGTTTCTCGGTCTACTTCAACATGGACAACGGCTCCGGCCGCTTCCGCGGGATCTACGCCCAGGAAAACCTGGCGGCGATGCCGATCTTCGAAGCCTGGCTCAAGCCCTTCCACGACGTCGGCGCGACCACCGTGGCCACGCGCAACACCGGCAGCACCGACCACATCGCCTTCGACCGCGTCGGCCTGCCCGGCTTCCAGTTCATCCAGGACCGGCTGGACTACTTCACCAACGTCCACCACACCCACCTGGACACCTGGGACCACATCGAGCCCGAGGACCTGAAGCAGGCCGCGGCCATCGTCGCTTCGTTCGCGTACCACGCGGCGATGCGGGAAGAGCGCATGCCGCGCAAGGTGCTGCTGGAGCCCTGAGCTGACGCCGGGCCGCTCAGGTCACCAGGACGACCTTGCCCGCATGCCGGCCGCTTTCCAGCCACGCATGTGCCTGCGCCGCCTGCTCCAGGGTGAAGCTGCGGTCGACCACCGCACGCACGGCGCCGGCCTCGATCCACGGCCAGACCACGCGCTCGACTGCCTCGGCCAGGCGCGCTTTCTGGTCGGCACTGCGCGGGCGCAGCAGTGAGCCGGTAACCACTGCGCGCTTGCGCATAAGCGTGACCAGCGGCAGTTCCAGAACGCCGCCGCCCTGCGCTGCGATGTAGACGATGCGCCCACCCGCGTTGAGCGCGTCCAGGGTGGCCGCGAGGTAGGACGCGCCGACCATGTCCAGGGCGACGTCGACGCCGCCGGCAGCCATGGCCGCGGCCCCGAAATCCTCGCATGTGGTGTCGATGGCGACATCGGCGCCGAGCTCCAGCGCCGCCGCGGCCTTCTCCGCGCCGCGACTGGTCGCGACCACGCGCGCACCGGCAGCCTTCGCCATCTGGATCGCAGCCACGCCGATGCCGGACGTGGCGCCGTGCAGCAGCAGCGTCTCGCCGGCCTGCAGCGCGCCATGTTCGAACACGTTGGCATAGACGGTGAACACGGTTTCCGGCAGCGCCGCGGCCTGGACGAAGTCGAGCCCGGCGGGAACGGGCAGCGCGTGGCGCGCATCGACCACGGCGTACTCGGCGTAGCCGCCGCCGCCCAGCAGCGCACAGACGCGATCCCCCGGCTGCCAGCGTCCGCTGCCTGCAACGACCTCGCCCGCCACCTCCAGCCCGAGGCCTTCCGGCGCACCCGGCGGCGGCGGATAGCGGCCTTCGCGCTGCAGGATGTCCGGCCGGTTCACACCCGCGGCGCGCACGCGGACCAGCAACTCGCCTTCACCCGGCACCGGCCTGGGAACCTGCACTGCATGCAGCGCTTCGGCGGGACCGGCGCCATCGCGGATCGCGATGGCGGTCATCAGCGCGGCCATCAGCTGCCAGCCTGGTACTGCTTCTCTTCGACGAACGCGGAACCCGACAGGCGGTTGATCTCGTTCTTGATCGCCACCCGCTCGCCGTTTCGCACCGCCACCGCGCGCGCGAGTTCGATGAATTCGTGGTCGAAGGTTTTCGCCGCCTCCCTGGCGCGAAGGCCGTCCTGCACGTCCCACATCAGCTCGTTGGCCGCCTTCAGGCGGTCGTAGCACCCGGCGAGCTCCGGCTGCCGATCGACCAGCCCCTGCCAGATGGGCCGCAGGCCACCGAGTTCGACTTCGACATGCGCGCGCTTGGCGGCGTCGTTGATTCGCTCATGCTTGATCTGCAGGATCGAGATCTTGTCGGCCAGCTCGCCGACCGAGACCGGCACGTTGATGGTCTGCATGTGGAACTCCGTCCGTTCGATGGCCGCCATCGTGGAACGCCGCTCCACGCGGGGCAAGCGGCCGGCTGAAACAATGCATGGCCTACACTCGCACGCATCCCTGCACCGGTATGGATGCCATGACCGCACTCGCCCCGCCACTGCTGTTCATCAGCGCGGCATTCGCGCTGCTCGCGCCGTCCGCCGCCCTTGCCCAGGCGCGCATCCCGCCGGCACCGCAGTGCCTGGACGCACGCGAAGTGCGCGAAGTGTTCCAGTCCGACGACCGGACCCTGGCGATGGTGCAGTCCGACGGCCGGCGCTTCCGCGTGGGGCTGGGCGCGGACTGCTCCGGCGCCACCGAGACCAGCGCGCGGCTGCTGGCCGCCAACGGCTGGATGTGCGGCACGGGCAACGAATTCGTGGCGATGGATGGACGGAACTGCCCGGTCAGCGAGGTCGAGCCGATCACGTCCGCCGAGTACGCCCAGCATGCGCGTGTCAGCCAGACCAGCGCCGACGGCAGCACCACGCTGGCGACGGTCGTGGTCAGGGGCGAGCGCCGGCACGGATTTGCGGCCTCGCACAGCTATTGCTTCAACCCCCGGCACGTGCGCGGCTGGTCGGAGGATCCAAAGGGCCTGGTGGTGGAGGTGAACCCGCGCCGCTCCGGTGGCAACCGCTATTACCGCGTGGAACTGGTGCAGTCCTGTCCGCATCTTGCGGGCCCGGTCGAGGTTGCTTTCCATTCGGGCATGGGCATCGGCCTGATCTGCGGGAATCCGGGCGACGACATCAGGACCGGCGTCGTGGGCAGCGGCGTGGGCAGCGGCGTGGGCAGCGGCGTGGGCAGCGGCGCGGGCGGCCGCGGCCAGCCGCTGATCGCGCACGATGGCCGCCCCGCGGACTTCCTGATGACCGGCTCCGCACGCCTCCAGATCCTTGGCGCCAGGTTCGGCTGCCCGATACGTGCGGTCTATCCAGTGGACGACGCCAGCTGAGCCTGTGCAAAACATGACGCCGCTTGAACGTCTCGCGGTGGACACTGCCTGCAGCGGGCCCCGCGCCCGCGCCTTCCCCCGATGGAGACATTCCCATGACCCGATCCACCACAGGCCCCGCCACTGACGAATTCCGCGAAGTCGCGCGCGACGCGATGAAGCTCGGTGGCCGCTGCGTCGGCGCCGCCCGGGACTGGCTGGGCGAGAAGCGTGAAGAATTCAACCTGGGCCGTGCCGCAGGCGGTGCCGGTGCTGCCGGCGCCGGCGTGACCGTGCACGGCTATCGCGGCATCGGCCCGCGTGGCTACCGGCGCGACGACGGACGCGTACGCGAAGATGTCTGCGATGCCCTCACCGACAGCGACGCCCTGGACGCCAGCGACATCACCGTCACCGTGCAGGACGGCGTGGTGAAACTCGCCGGCACCGTTCCGCACCGGATGATGAAGCGCCTGGCCGAGGACCTGGCCGATGACTGCGGCGGCGTGCGCGACGTGGAAAACGCGCTGCGGGTCGGCCCGCCGCCGTCGGTTGGTGCCGGATCGTCGACCGCAGGCGCGGCAGGCGCGGCAGGTGCGGGCGCTTCCACTGTCGGGACCTCGAGCGCGGGCACGTCCACTGCGGGCACGTCTACCGCCGGCGGAGCGTCCGGACCGTCGGCGAATCTCTGAGGGCCGGAAAGCCCTTGCGGGAGCCGCTCATGCTGCGATCGTAATCGACGTCATCGGCCGCGCTCCTGCACCATCGCGGCTATAGCGGCTCCCACGAGCGCGCTGTTGTAGGAGCAGCTGTTGTGGGAGCAGCTATAGCTGCGATCGTGATGATGGCTGCGGGCCCGGGGCCGCGGCCTGCTTCTGCGACTGGATGAACGCGCGGACTTCCTCGTCCAGCACCGGCAGCGGCACCGAACCCAGGCGCAGGATGGTGTCGTGGAACGCCTTCTGGTCGAAGCCGGTGCCCAGTTCGCGCTCGGCCTCGGCGCGCAGGTCGCGGATGGTCCTGTAGCCGATGTAGTACGACAGCGCCTGGCCCGGCCAGGAGATGTAACGGTCGACCTCGTTGACGATGTCGTGCCGCGCCAGCGCGGTATGGCTTGCCAGGTATTCGATCGCCTGCTCGCGGCTCCAGTCGTACTCGTGGATGCCGGTGTCGATCACCAGCCGCGCGGCGCGCCACATCTCGAAGGTGAGCCGGCCGAAGTCCTCGTACGGCGTCTCGTAGATGCCCATCTGCGTGCCCAGCCACTCGGTGTACAGCGCCCATCCCTCGCCGTAGCCCGAGAAGTACGTCCTGGCGCGGAACGCAGGACGCTCCGGCGCCTCCAGCGCGAGCGCCGCCTGCAGGCTGTGGCCGGGCGAACATTCGTGCAGCACCAGCGCCGGCAGGTTGTACAGCGGCCGCGACGGCAGGTCCCAGGTGTTGAACCAGCACGCGTCCAGGCCACCACGGCCGGCGGTGTAGTTGGGCGCGATGTCGTCGGCCACCGGCAGGATGGTGAAGCGGTAGCGCGGCAGCGTGCCGAGCACGTGCTTGAGCTGGCCGTCGACCTTCTTGGCAACATAGGCCGCGGTGGCCAGCAGCTCGCGCGGGGTCTGCGCGTAGAACTTCGGGTCCGAGCGCAGATAGGCCAGGAACTCCTCGAACGTGCCTTCGAATCCGGCGCGCGCCATGACCTCGCGCATCTCCGCCGATATCCGCGCGACCTCGGTCAGTCCCAGCTCGTGGATCTCGCGCGGGTCCATGTCGCGGGTGACGTATTCGCGGATCTGGGTGCGGTAGAACGCGGCGCCGTCGGGCAGCGCACTGGCCGCGATGCTGGTGCGCGTGCGCGGCAGGTAGTCCTCGCGCATGTAGGCGAGCAGCTGGCGGTAGGCGGGCACCACCTCCTCCAGCACGACCCGCCTGCCCTCTTCGCGCAGCTGCGTGCGCGCGGGCTCGGGGATCGAGAGCGGGATGGTGTCGAAGGCGGCGAGGATCGGGTTGCCCGCGTCTTCCAGCGTATAGCTCTCGATCGTATTGTCGCGGTCATCCAGCGATGCCCGCGGCACGCTCCAGCCACGTGCAAGCCCGCGCTCCATGTTGTCGATATGCTCGCGGAAGTGGCGCGGCACGTCATGCAGGCGGCCGATGTAGTTTCGCCATTCGGACTCTTCGCGCCAGGGTTCGCGCGGGGCGAAGCCGGTCCAGAAGAAGGTGTCGCTGTTGAACGGCGCCTCCCAGGTGCGGCGCACGGCGTTCACGTGATCGGCTTCGATGGTGGCGCGGAACACGGCGAGGTTGACCTGGTCCTCGCGCGAGAGCGTATCGACCGGGATCGCATCGAGCTCCGCCAGCGTGTCCGCCCAATAGGCGGTGCGGCGCGCCCAGGTTTCGGGAGTGTTCGATGGCAGGTAGCCAGGTGCGCGCCAGCGCCCGTCGACGAATGCATAGCCGTATTCCCGCTCGTTCCACGTGCCGTGGGCGTCGAACAGCGCATGCAGCGCACCTGCGGGCGTATCGGCGGCGGGCGCGTTCGCGATGGAACCATCGGCCGGTGCCGCGGTCTTGGCCTGCTCCTGCGCCAAGGTGGGGCCCGCGCATGCGAGCAGCGAAACAACCAGCAGCGCGCGAACGCGCAGGCGGATCCGACTCCTGGAAAGCATGCACGGGTCTCCTTCAACGGGACCCGGAGTATGCCCAATCCGTCGCATGACCGAAGCGGGCCGATCGCGACGGCATCATCACCGCCGCGGTCCAGCTCGCCATTCGCGGTCCATATGTCCCGCCAGGGTGCCATCGGCGCAGGCAATCCAGCTCTGCCCCGGTTCCAGCACCTGGCCGCCGGTGAACGCCGAGAACGCGGGCAGGATGGCCTGGTGCGCCGCGAGTGCAAGCGCCGGGTGGCGGCCCGGCAGGCCCGGCAGCCGCACCACCGGATGCACGTGGCCGCAGATCACATGGCCCGTCGACTGATCGACGCCGGCCTGGTCGCTGTCGGGCACGGGTACCGGCTCGTGGCGGAAGCGGAATGGTCCGTCGCGCACGTCATCGGGCAGGTGCACGATGCCGACGGCGTCAGGCGCCAGGCTGCGATCATGGTTTCCGGCGACCACGCTGGCCACGACGCCGGGATGCGCGGCGAGCAGCGCGCGCCAGGCGGCTTCAAAGCGCGGATGGCGGCGGCCGTGCAGGAAATCGCCCAGCACCCACAGCTCGCGGGACCCGGTGGCGCGCAGCAGCGCGTCCAGGCGCGCGAGGTCGTGGCCGGTGCCGCCGGTGGGTACGGGGATCCCTGCCGCGCGCAGGATGTCGCCCTTGCCCAGGTGTAGGTCGGCGATCAGCAGGCGCCCGCGCGCGGGCCAGTACAGGGCGCGGTCGGCATGCAGTCGCATTGGCTCGCCCGCGATGAGCAGATCGGCCACATCGCCCGGGGCCTCATCCATGGCGCTTCTCGAGTTGTCCGGCCGCGCGCCGCACGCGCGTGCGCCAATCTTCCGTGCTGAGCTGGCCACGCAGGGAATCGGCCCAGAGCGGGAAGGCCAGCGGCGTCAGGCCGCGCGGACGGTGCAGATCCAGCCGGCGCCCGCGGCAGCGCTCCAGCGCCTCGCCAAGCCGGCGGATCTCGAGCTGCGCCTCCAGCACTTCGCGCTCCGCCTGGGCCAGCAGCACGTGGCCGGGATCGTGGCGGCGCAGCACGTCGAACAGCAGGCCGCTGGAGGCCTGGAGCTGGCGCAGCGAGCGGATTGCGCGGCCGGGAAGCGACGGCGGCAGCAGGCCGGCCACGCGCGCGATCTCGCGGAACTGCCTGCGCGCGAGCTCGGCCAGGTTGAGGCTGGCGGTGAGGTCGTCCAGCAGGTGGTCGGGTGCGAGCATGCGTTCGAGCAGCCCCGGATCGGGCCAGGCTTCGGCTTGCGCGTTCAGCACCAGGCCGTAGTCGTTCACCGCCCAGGCGAAGGTGTTGGGCGCTTCGCGCGCCCAGCGCAGCGCGAGCAGCGGCGCCAGGCCTTCATGGACCGCGCGGCCGGCGAAGGGGAAGACGAACAGGTGCCAGCCCTGCCGGGTCTTCGCCGCCTCCACCAGCAGGCTGTCGGGCGTCGGCAGGGCCGAAAGCTTTGACTGCAGCGCGAGCAGCGGTGCCAGCGCGCGCATTTCCGGGCTGTCCGCGGGCTGCCCGATGATCGCCTCCACCTCCGCGGCCAGCTCGCTCGACAACGGCATGCGGCCGCCCTGCCAGCGCGGCACGGCACCATCACTGCGTTTTGCGATGCGCACGTAGGCGGTCATGTCCTTGAGCTGCACCAGCTCCAGCGTGCGGCCGGCGAACTGGAACCGGTCGCGCGGCCGCATGCGCGAGACGAACGCCTCCTCCACCGTGCCCAGGTGGCCGCCCTTGAGGAAGCGCACCTGCACGCCGCCGTCGCTGGTGATGGTTCCGATCGACAAGCGGTGGCGGAAGGCGACGCGGCGGTCGTGCACGCGGTAGCGGCCGTCGTCGTCGCGCAGCACGCGGCGGTAGTCGGGATAGGACTCCAGCGCGCTGCCGCCACGCACGATGAAATCGAGCACGGCCCGCCAGGCGGCATCGGACAGATCGGCGAAGGCATGCGTGCCGCGGACTTCGGCCAGGAGCGCATCCGCTTCGAAGCCGCCGCCCAGGGCCAGGGTGACGCAGTGCTGTGCCAGCACGTCGAGCGACAGCCGTGGCGGCGGCCGTGATTCGATGCGCCCGGACGCCAGCGCGCTACGCGCCGCCGCGTATTCGGCGAGTTCCAGCGCATGCGTCGGGACGCAGACCACGCGGCCCGCTTCGCCCGGTCGATGCCGCGCGCGGCCGCCGCGTTGCAGCAGGCGCGCCATGCCCTTGGGGCTGCCCACCTGCAGCACCTGGTCGACGGCCGGGAAGTCGACGCCCAGGTCCAGGCTGGAGGTCGCGACCACGCAGCGCACGCTGCCGTCGCGCAGGCCGGACTCGGCGGCGGCGCGCAGCGAGGCATCGAGCGAGCCGTGGTGCAGCGCGAGCGTGGACGGGTCGTCCAGCCACACCGACTGCAGCGCGCGGTGCCAGAGTTCGGCCTGCGAGCGGGTATTGGTGAACAGCAGGCTGCTGCGCGCGCGCTGCAGTTCGGCGGCGACGCGTTCGAGCTGCGACAGGCCGAGGTGGCCGGCCCAGGGGAATCGCTCGCCTTCGCCGGGCAGCAGGGTCTCGAGGATCATCTTCCGCCGCTTCGGCGCCGACAGGATGGCCGCGGCCGGCGCGTGCGGCAGCAGCACGTCGCGCGCTTCATCGAGGTTGCCCAGCGTCGCCGACAGGCCCCAGGTGCGCGCGCCCGGGGCCAGCGCGCGCAGGCGGGCCAGGCAGAGCTGCAGCAGCACGCCGCGCTTGCTGCCGAGCAGTTCGTGCCATTCGTCGACGACCACCGCGCGCACGCCGGACAGGATGTCGCCGGCATCCGGATACGACAGCGCCAGTGCGAACGATTCCGGCGTGGTGACCAGCACGTCGGCCAGGCCCCTGCGCGCGAGGCGGCGGTCGCGGGCGCCGGCGTCGCCGGTGCGCATGGCCACGGTCCAGGGCACGCCCAGCGCCTCGATCGGCTCGCGCAGCGCGCGCACGGTGTCGACGGCAAGTGCGCGCAGCGGTGTGATCCAGAGCAGGCGCAGGCGCGGCGGCGTGGACGCGGTGGCACGCTTCGGCGCCGCGGTGTCACCCAGGCGCAGCGCTTCCAGCAGCGGCCCGCCGGCTGCGGCCAGGGTCTTGCCGCTGCCGGTGGGCGTGACCAGCAGCCCGGACTCGCCGCGCAGGTAGCGGCGCCACGCGTCGCGCTGGAAGGCCGCAGGACGCCAGCCCTGGGCCGTGAACCATGCCTCCAGCGGCGCGTCGGCGCGCCTTCCGGGGCCGTGGGCACCGCGGCCAGCCGTCATCACCGCGCCAGCGCCCGCAGACTGTCCAGGCGGTCGGCTTCGCTGGCGGGCTTGTCCTCGCGCCAGCGCAGGATGCGCGGGAAGCGCACGGCGATGCCTGACTTGTGTCGCGCGGAGCGGTTCACGCCCTCGAAGCCGAGCTCGAACACCTGCACTGCCTCGACCGAACGCACCGGGCCGAAGCGCTCGAGCGTGTGCGCCCGGATCCAGCGGTCCAGGCGCAGGATCTCGGCGTCGTCCAGGCCCGAATAGGCCTTGGCCACGGGCACCAGCGCATCGCCGTCCCAGAGGCCGAAGGTGTAGTCGGTGAACAGCGTGCTGCGGCGGCCGTGGCCGGACTGGGCATAGATCAGCACCGCGTCGATGCTGAGCGGGTCGACCTTCCACTTCCACCAGTCGCCGCGCTTGCGGCCGTGGCGATAGGGCGAGTCGACGCGCTTGAGCATCAGGCCTTCGACGCCGCGCTCGCGGGACTGTTCGCGAAGCGTGGCGGCGTGGATCCAATCGTCGGCATCGACGGCGGGGGAATTCACGATGCGATCGGTGCCGGCATCGGGAATCAGCCCCCCGAGCAGCGCACGGCGCTCGTGCAGTGGACGTGCCCTCAGGTCTTCGCCTTCAAGCTCCAGCAGGTCGTAGGCAAGTACGCGGGCCGGCGCTGCGGCGAGGGACTTCGGTCCGGGCTTGAGCCGCTGGATGCGGGTCTGCAGTGCGCTGAACGGCATCGGGTCCGCTTCGCCCGGTTGCCAGGCAAGCAGTTCGCCGTCGATCACGCAGTCGCGCGGCAGCAGCGCCGCGGCGGCTTCGATTTCCGGGAAGCGGCCATCCATGCGCTCCTCTCCGCGCGACCACAGCGCGACCGCGCCGTCGCGGCGGATCAGCTGAAGGCGGATCCCGTCCCACTTCCATTCCAGCAGCCAGTCGTCGATCGGGCCGAGCGCATCCGGCTCGCCTTCCAGCGGCGACGCCAGGAAAAAGGGATAGGGCAGCGCGGTGTCACCGGCCTGTGGCTCCGCCGAAAGCAGGCCTTCGAGGAACGCGGCGCTGGGCGTCCAGCGGCCGAGCATGCGCTGCGCGATCAGCGCGATATCCACGCCGGACATTTCAGCGAGGGCCTTCTGCACCAGGCCCTGCGACACGCCCACCCGCAGCGCGCCGGTCAACAGTTTGTTGAACGCCAGGCGTTCGCGGAAGGCGAGGCCGTGCCACGCGCCGACCACCACCGCGCGGCGCGCTTCGGGTTCGGCGTTGGCGATCGGCGCGAGGCGGTGTTCGATCCAGTCGGCAAGGCTGGCTTCGTCCAGCGGGTCGGCGACGATGCCATCGCGGGTCTCGGCCGCACCGGGCGCGCGATCGCCGTCGCCGGCCTCGCCCGGCACGCCCAGGTCACCGACGGCAGGCGGGTCGTCCAGCAGCAGCGCCAGCGTCTCCGCGAGGTCGCCGACCTGGTGGTGGCAGGCCTCGACCAGCCAGTCCGGCGTACCGCTTTCCTCTCCGATCCACGCCCGCAGCTCACCCGTGCCCGCGATCTTCGCGCGTGCACCGCCGATCTTCCCGCCGGCCAGAAGCCACAGCGCCCAGGCGGCGTCGCGCGGCGGCGCATCGCGGAAGTACGCGACCAGCGCGCGGCGCTTGTCCAGGGTGCCGGTGCTGCGGTCGAGCCGCTCGTAGAGGGCGGCGAAGCGGCGCATCAGTCGTCCTCGCCGTAGTCCGTGGCGAACACGCCGGTGTCGATGCCGCGTTCGTTGAGCACGCGCACCAGTGCGTCGGTGTCGCCGTGGGTGGCGATCACCCGTCGCGCACCGGTCTCGTGCGCGGTGCGCAACAGCGCCGGCCAGTCGGCGTGGTCGGACACGACGAAGCCGCGGTCGTAGTTGCGCCGCCGGCGGTTGCCGCGGATGCGCATCCAGCCCGATGCGAAGCCCTGCTGGGCGCGCTTGAACCGGCGGATCCACGGGCTCCCTGCCGCCGACGGCGGCGCGATCACCAGTTCGCCGGCGAAGTCGGCGCCGCGCGCCTCGTCGGCCACGCGGCGGGTTTCGAGCATCGCCACGCCGGCGTCGCGATAGACCTGCACGCCGGCGTCGATCGCGCCATGCACGAATGCGGGCCGGTCGGTGAACGCGGCGAGCTCGGCCAGGACGCGCTGCGCCTTCCCGAGCGCGTAGCAGTACAGGATCGCGGCCTCGCCGTTGGCTGCGCACTCGTCGCGCCATTCGACCATGTCGCGGGCGACTGCCGACGCCAGCGGCCAGCGATAGATCGGCAGGCCGAAAGTCGATTCGGTGATGAACACATCGCAGGGCACGACCTCGAACGGGAGACAGGTCGGGTCGGGGTCACGCTTGTAGTCACCGGAGGCCACCCAGACCTCGCCGTCCACCTCGATCCGCACCTGGGTCGAGCCCAGCACATGCCCGGCAGGATGGAAGGACACCAGCGCGCCACCGATGCGCACACGTTCGCCACGCGCATGCACGCGATAGTCCTGGTGGCCGAGTCGCCATTGCAGGATGGGGAGACCTTCTTCGGCAACGTGGTAGCGGCCCATGCCCGTGCGCGCGTGGTCGCCGTGGCCGTGGGTGATCACAGCGCGCGGCACCGGCCGCGAGGGATCGATATGGAAATCGCCGGCCGGGCAGTACAGCCCGGCCGGCGTGGAGACCACCAGATCGCCCCGCGCCACCGCCGCGCCGCTCAGCGCAGGTCGACCTCGCCGACCTTGTCCGAGTATTCCTTCTTCGGGTCGATGCCGAGCAGCATCTTCACGCCCGCGACCATGCTGGAGGCGTCGACCCACACTTCGGCGTCTTCGGCATCCAGGCGCAGCAGGCGGATCTTCGGATCGTCCTTGCCCTCGTACCAGGCACCGACGAAGGGGTTCCACAGGCGCTCGACCACCGCGCGGTCGGTGTCCACGCGCAGGGTGCCGCGGATGCTGGCAAACAAGTCGTGGCCCTTGGAGGCGAAGCCGGCGATCGCCCGCCCGCTGCCTGAGCCGAGCTGCTTCACCAGCAGGTTGTCGGCGGAAGTGAAGAACCAGATCGGGGCGCGACGCTCTTCGGCGAGCCCGGTCATCGGTCGTGCGTGGCCGTCTTCCTTGCCATCCAGGCCGAGCATCACGGTGCGGTCGCTCTCAAGCGCCTTCCAGAATTTTTCTTCGAGTTCGCGGGGGTCGGTCACGATCAACTCCAGATGGGATTTGGAGCATCGATGTAATCACCGCGCCGGTGATAACCACGTGCGTGCCGGATCCGGACCCCCGACGCACCTTCGTGGGAGCGGCCATGGCCGCGATGCCGCGATGCCGCGGTGACCCCCCGCGCCCGGTTCACCCGCCGGGGACCCTCCTCCCCACATGATCGAACCATCCCTGTCATCCCGGACACCTCCAACCCATGAATCCCGACATCATCGGCTGGGTGGCCTCGGCCATCCTGCTCGCCACCCTCGGCCGCCAGATCGTCACCCAGTGGAAGGACAAGGACGCCAAGGGCGTGTCGCGCTGGCTGTTCATCGGCCAGATGGCGGCCTCGACCGGCTTCATCGTGTACAGCTGGATGCTCGACAACTGGGTGTTCATCGTCACCAACTCGCTGATCCTCCTGACGGCGGTGATCGGTGAAATCGGCCTGGTGATGCGGCGTAGACACGGCCCGGGCGCCGGATGAAACGGATCGGGACCAGGCCTCGGGGATTGAACGGCATCGCGCAGGGCCGGAAGCGCCGGGACGAGGATCGACTCCTGGCGATCCTCAGGCGATCTCCGGCAGCGGACAGACCGTGGACTCGCCTTCGCCCTGGTCCTGCAGCGCCTCCAGCAGGCCGCACAGGCTGCGCAGGTCCTGCGCGTTGTGCAGGCCGACGCGGCGCAGCTTGGAGGCGCTGCCGCCGCGGAGGTAACCCAGCCATGCACCGGGCGCTTCCGAACCCGGCAGGTCGTCCTCGCGCAGTACGCCGAGCAGCTCCTGCTCCACCGTCGCCAGCCGGCAGTTGGCCCACACGCCGCGGTAGCGCCGGCGCACCGGGTGCAGCAGGTCGATGTGGCGGCGCCCGAACACCGGATCCGGCAGGCGCGCGAGCCTGTAGCGCGTGGACAGCAGCGGGCGGTCGTAGCTCTTGCCGTTGTAGCTGACCAGCGCGGTCTCCTCGCCCAGCCAGCCGGCGAAGGCGCGCAGCATCGCCTCTTCCGCCGCCAGTTTCGTGATGCACAACTGGCGGATGCGCAGGCCGCCGTCGCGCCAGTCGGCGGCGCCGATCATGAAGGCGCGGGTGCCGGTGCCGCCGGCGAGGCCCGTGGTCTCGGTGTCGAAGGCCAGCAGGTGTTCGCGCGCGATGCTGTCCTGGCCGATGCCGTGCAGCGACAGCACGTCCTCGCCCGGCGACCAGGGCGTCCATTGCTCGTGGTAGCGCAGGCCGGCGGCGATCTCGTCACCGGGTAGCGCGCGGTCGATGCTTCGAGGGGCGGCCGAGACAACGGGCGCGCGGATCTTCAGCAGGGTGCGGAGGTGCGCGATGGTGGCGTCGCGCGCGGACCCCGCCGGTGCGCCTGCTCCGGCGGAACCGGGCTCGACCGCGGCCGCCAAACGCGACCCTGCGGCACGGCTGTCGCCATCGACCCGGTACGACGCACCGCCGTCCTGCACTGCAAGGGCGCGCGGTTTATCGGACGCGCCCGTACCGCCGGCAACCCCGGCCTGCCGCCGCAGCCCGGCCAGCTTCTTCGCCAGCGCGCTCACGCCGACGCCAGCAGTTCGAGCACGCGCAGGGCCAGCTGCCGTGGCGTTCCGCTCCCGTCCTCGTCGGCCTCGAGGATCGGGCCCACGCAGGCCGGACAGCCGGCGTGGCAGTCGCAGTCCGCGACCACCGCGCGCGCGCGCGCGACCAGCTCGTCGCGGCGTTCGTACAGCGGCGAGGACAGCCCCACGCCGCCCGGGTAGTTATCGTACAGATACAACGTGGGCGTGAAGCGTCCGGCGGCGTCGAGTACCTGCACGCCACGACCTGCATCGGCAGCGCCGTGTGCCGCATGGGCGCGCGCCTCGACATCGCCATCAGCGTCCGCGCGAAGCGCCATCCCGCCACCGTCGCCGGACGGCCCGCCGTCGCCCGCTCGCAGCTGGCCACGCCCGCGCGGGTTGCGCCCGGCGAACCACGCGCCATCGCCGCTGCCGACTGCCTTCATGAGGTCGCGCGATTCCGCCATCACCGAGACCTGGGCCACCAGGTGCAGCGCGTGCGCCGCGCCAAGGAAGCCGTCCAGCGCCTCGTGGCGCATCGCGAACGCGTCCTCCAGCACCCGCTGCGGCAGCTGCCACCAGACCGCACTGGTATGCAGCTCCTGGTCGGGCAGCGTCACCGGGCCGTAGCCGATGTTCTCGTGGGTGTGGAAGCGGATCTTCTTGTAGCCCGACACCCGCCGCAGCACGTGCACCTCGCCCATGTGCGCGGAGCCCTGCCCGGCCGGCGCCTGCTCCATGTCATCGAGCACCTTGAGTTTCGTGTAGTCGATGGCATCGGTGTAATAGTCGACCTGCGTGCGCTGCACATAGGCCTTGCGGCCCTCCCAGTCCAGGCGCTCCACCTGGAAGGGCTCGGACTGGATCATGTGGATCGCGCCCTCGTACAGCGTCAGCGCGGCGGCCGAGTAATCGACCTCGGCCACGATCACCTGGCGCCCGTCGGTGCGGTCCACCACCACGAAGTTTCCGTCGGCCACCGAGCGCAGGTTCACCGCCTGCGCCGGATAGCTGTCCGCGATCCACTCCCAGCGCTCGCCCTCCTGGTGCAGGACGCCGCTTTCGGCCAGAACCTCCAGCCACGGACCCGGGTCCACGGGACCGAAGCCGTCGCCGTCGCGGAAGGGCAGCTCGAAGGCGGCGCAGCGGATGTGGTCGAGCAGGATCAGCGGCTGGTCGGGTTCGATCCGCGCCTGCTCCGGATTGGCCGCGGCAAAGAACTCGGGATGCCGCACCACGTACTGGTCCAGCGCCTCCGAACTCGCCACCAGCACGCCCAGCGACGGCTGCTGCCGGCGCCCCGCGCGCCCGAAGCGCTGCCAGGTCGCCGAGATGCTGCCCGGATAGCCGTTGAGCACCACCACGTCCAGGCTGCCGATGTCCACGCCCAGCTCCAGCGCCGAGGTGCTGACGATGCCGTCGATACGCCCCGCGCGCATGTCCTGCTCCACCGCGCGGCGCTCGGTCGGCAGGTAGCCGCCGCGGTAAGCGCGGATGCGGCGCGGCTTGCGCGGGTCGTGGTCGAAGACTTCCTTCAGGTACTTCGTCAGGACTTCCACCATCGAGCGCGACTGGCAGAACACCAGCGTTTTCAGCCCGGCGCGGATCGCCAGCCGCGCGATGCGGTTGGACTGCGAACGCGCCGAGGCGCGGATGCCCAGGTCGGGATTGACCACCGGCGGGTTCCACAGCAGCACGTGCTTGTCGCCGCGCGGCGCGCCGCTGTCCTCGATCACCTCGAGCTCGTCGCCCGCCGCCTCGATCAGCGCGCGCCCGTGTTCGCCGGCGTTGCCGATGGTCGCCGAGCACAGGATGAAGGTCGGCGACGCGCCATAGAACGCACACACCCGCTTCAGGCGCCGGATCACGTTGGCGACATGGCTGCCGAACACACCACGGTAGGTATGGATCTCGTCGATCACCACGTAGCGCAGGTTCTCGAAGAACTGCGCCCACTTGGTGTGGTGCGGCAGGATGCCCTGGTGGAGCATGTCGGGATTGCTGACCACGATGTCGCCGCTGACGCGGATCGCGCGGCGCGCGTCGCCCGGGGTGTCGCCGTCGAAGGTGGCCGCCCGCAGGCCGAGGTCGCCGGCGGCGTTGAGCTCCAGCAGATCCGATACCTGGTCCTGCGCCAGCGCCTTGGTCGGGAACAGGTACAGCGCCTTGCCGCGCTCGCGCAGCGCGCCGGCGACCACCGGCAGCGTGTAGCACAGCGATTTGCCCGACGCCGTGGGCGTGGCCACGACCAGGTGCCGCCCGGCCTGCGTGGCCTTCCAGGCGCGGGCCTGGTGGCTGTACAGGCGATCGATGCCGCGCGCGCGCAGGGCGCAGGCCAGCGGCTCCGGAAGATCGTCGGGCAGCGGCGCGTAGTCACCGTCCTGGCCGCGCAGGAGCAGGCTGCCGGTGACCCGGCCCGGGTACTTGGCCTCGAGCCTCGCGGCCAGGGTGCTGCCGCCCACGGGTGCGATGGCCTGGACGGGCCGGGTGATGGCGTTCAATGCGGACTCCGGTACGGCGGTGGCGCAGCCTGCGCAATCGGCGTCTCACACCGTGCGACTGCGCGCCGGCACCAAGGGGTGCGACCGGTGCCACCGGGCCGGACCCGCCTTCAGGTCTGCACGGCAACCCGGTTGCGGCCGGACTGCTTGGCCCGGTAAAGGGCCTGGTCGGCACGGGCGTAGTTGCGTGACAGGTCGTCGCCTGCGGCGCAGCCGGTAATGCCGATGCTGATCGTGACCGGATGGTCGCCGCCGATCGAGGCCACCGCGTCGCGCATCGCCTCGCAGGCGGCCGTCGCGGCAACCAGGTCGTGGTCGGGCAGCAGCACCAGGAACTCCTCGCCACCCAGGCGCGCCACCATCGCGCCTTCCGGCGCCTGCGAGACGAGCGCCTGGCCCACGCGGACCAGCACTTCGTCGCCGGCCGGGTGGCCGTGGCGATCGTTGATGGCCTTGAAGAAGTCGATGTCGACGATGGCGATCGAGAGCGGAGCGCCGAGCGCGGCCGCACGCTCGCGTGCCTGCTCCAGCCGGATGCCGGCGGCACGGCGGTTCGGCAGCCCGGTCAGCTCGTCGGTCAGGCTGGTATGCGCGAGCTGTGCGTTTTCTTCGGCCAGCTGCCGCTGCGCCATTTCCATCTGCTGTTCGTACCAGGCGCGTTCGGCGACGTGGTGGCGCAGTTCCGCATTTGCACGACGCAGCTCGATCTGTGCGACGGCCTGCCGCGCAAGACCCTCCAGTGCCCGCAGCTGCCCGCTCGCCAGCTCGCGTGGCCGGTGATCGACCACGCAGAGCGCGCCCAGGCCATGGCCGGCGGGCGTCACCAGCGGCGCACCCGCGTAGAAGCGGACTTCGGGTGGTTCGAGGACCCACGGGCTGGCACGGAAGCGGGGGTCCTGAAACGTGTCCGGCACGACCAGCAGCTCATGCGGCATGAGCATGGCGTACGTGCAGAACGAGTCCTCACGACGACATTCCGCCGGATTCATCCCGAACGCCGCCTTGATCCACTGCCGGTCGCGGTCGATCAGGGTCACCATGGCCACCGGCGTATCGCAGACCGCCGCCGCGATCGCCACCAGGTCATCGAACGCCTGCTCCGGCGGCGTATCGAGGATGTCATAGCGTTCGAGTTCGGCCAGGCGATCGGCTTCGTCGGCGGGAACGCCGGGTGCGTTCATCGGCGGTCCGTATGTGGCATCCGGGACATGCGGGCAGTGTATCGACGCCCGTGTATGCCTCGCCTTGACGCCCCGGGGACCACAGTGGCGTTCCCCACGAAGCGGAGAGCCCCATGGCCAAGTCCAACCCCACCCGGCCCGACGCGCCCGCGGACGAATCCAGCCTGGACGACGGCGTCGACCTGCCGGAAACCCGCGGCCCGAAGCTCAAGGATCCCCGCGCGACCTCGGCCATGGACAACATCGGCGTCGATTCCGGCGCCGACCTGCTGGACGTGGCCCTGGACGACCAGCCGGGCGACGTCGATGCGGACGGACGATCCTTCGCGGACGACGTGCGTAGCGACACCCTCAGCGACGACGAGGGGCGGGAGCGCCGCTGACGGCGGCGACAGCAGTGGCCGGCACCGGCGCAAGCCGGCAGCCGCGGTCGACGTCGCCGAATCGCGGCCATCGCCACTCCCACGGCAGGAATGCTGCGATCATTGGGCCATGGATATCGATACCGCAGCCCCCTTCTCCACGCTCTCCCTGCCGCCGGCCCTGCTCCGCGGCGTCGAGGCACTCGGCTACACCGCGATGACGCCGGTGCAGGCGCAGGCGCTGCCCGCGATCCTGGACGGTCGCGACCTCATCGCCCAGGCGCCCACGGGCAGCGGCAAGACCGCCGCCTTCGGCCTGGGGCTGCTGCAGCGGCTGGATCCCGCGCAGGTGCGCACCCAGGCGCTCGTGCTGTGCCCCACCCGGGAGCTTGCCGAGCAGGTGGGTGCACAGTTGCGCAAGCTGGCCCTGGGGGTCCCGAACGTGAAGCTGTCGGTGTTGTGCGGCGGCATCCCGCTGGCGCCGCAGCTGGCCTCGCTGGCGCACGCGCCGCACGTGGTCGTCGGCACGCCGGGGCGCATCCTCGAGCTCATCGCCCAGGGCGCGCTGCAGCTGGACGGAGTCCAGGCCTTCGTGCTGGACGAGGCCGACCGCATGCTGGACATGGGCTTCGGCGACCAGATCCGCGAGGTTGCCCGCCACGTTCCCCGCAACACCCAGCGCCTGCTGTTTTCGGCCACGTTCCCCGATGCGATCCGCGCGCTGGCCAGGACCATGCTGCGCGATCCTGCCGAGGTCAGCGTCGGCGGCGCCGCGGGCGCGCCGGCCATCACCCAGGGGGTGGTGGACGCCGAGCCCGGGCGCAAGGCGCAGCAGCTGGCCGCGCTGCTGCTCGAGCACCGGCCGGAATCCTGCGTGGTCTTCTGCAACATGCGCCGCGACGTCGACGAGGTCGCCGCTTCCCTGGCCCACTACGGTTTCGACGCACTGGCCCTGCACGGCGACATGGAGCAGCGCGACCGCGCCGAGACCCTGATGCGCTTCGCCAACCGCAGCTGCAATGTGCTGGTGGCCAGCGACGTCGCCGCGCGCGGCCTGGACATCGACGACCTGGCCGCGGTGGTGAACTACGACGTGCCCTCGGACCCGGACACCTACATGCACCGCATCGGCCGCACCGGGCGCGCGGGGCGCGAGGGCCTCGCGCTGACCCTGTGCACGCCGCAGGAGCTGCCGCGCATGGAGGCGATCGAGGACCACCAGTTCCGCACCCTGCCGCGCGAGCGCGCGCAGCCGGTCGAGGGACGTCCGAAGGGCGTTCCCAAGGCCGCGATGGCCACGCTGCGCATCGACGCCGGCAAGAGCGACAAGCTGCGTCCCGGCGACATCCTGGGCGCGCTTACCGGCGACGCCGGCCTGTCGGCGAAGGCGATCGGCAAGATCGACGTACTGGCCACGCGCGCCTACGTCGCGATCGCGCGCGCGCAGGCGCCGCAGGCGCTGGCACGCCTGCGCGAAGGCAAGATCAAGGGCCGGAAGTTCCGGGTGGCCGCGCTCTAGCCGGGGACCTGCGCACGCAGCGCCCTGGCAAAGCCCGCGCCGCGCGCCGGATCCACGCCCAGGTAGAAGTCGGGCTCGATCAGCTCCGCTTCCATCAGCAGCCAACGGCCCTCCGCGTCGGGCACCACGTCGATGCGTGCGTACAGCAGCGGGGCGTCGATGGCCGCGAGCGTCGCTGCGGCCAGTTCAAGCGCAGCTGCCGGCGCCTCCCGCAGCAGCGTGTATTGCCCGCCGAAGGTTTCCTGCACGCGGAAATCGCCCGGCACGGGGCGCTTGTTCACCACGTGCGAAAGCTGGCCGCCGAAGTACAGCAACGAGGTTTCGCCTTCGCTGGCGATGGTGGACAGGTAGGGCTGCACCAGCATGTCGCCACCGCCGGCAGCGGCTGCCACGGCTTCATCGATGCTATGGCGGCGCACGCGCTGCGTTTTCCACGCACCTCCGGAGACCGAGGGCTTGACGATCAGCTCGTCGGCACCGGTCTCGTCGAAGAACTGTTCGAGCCGGGCGCGAGACGGATCCGGCGTCCACGCCGTGTGCGGGATCGCGACGCCCCGCGCCGCCAGTCCGGCGAGGTAGCGCTTGTCGGAATTCCACTCCAGCACCTCGGCCGGGTTGGCCATTGGCAGGTCCGTGCGCCGCCAGGTCGCGCAGGCCCGGAGCCAGCGCGCGTGGTCCAGGTGGTAGCTCCACGCCAGCAGCGGCAGCACCTGCGCGAAGTCGCGCAGCCCGGCAGCATCGTCGACGTGCGCCGTCCAGGGCGTCGGCGTTGCGCGGATGCCTTCGTTCCGCAGCGTGGCCTGCAGCCGTGCGAGCACCCGGGGCCACAGCTGCGCGTATTCGCCGACCGCGGGGTCGGGCGTGAGGATGGCGACCTCGACCTCGGCCACCTCAACCTTCCCCGGCCGTACCCGGACGTCCCACGCGCGCGTTGCGGCGCCCGTAGGCGAAGTAGATCGCCGCGCCCACCGCCAGCCAGACCGCGAAGCGGAACCAGGTCAGCGTGGTCAGGTTGAGCATCAGATAGAAGCAGAGCAGCGCCGATATGACCGGCAGCACGGGCGAGAACGGCACCCGGTAGCCACGCTTCAGGTCCGGCCGCGTGCGCCGCAGCACCACCACCGCCAGGCTGACCAGCACGAAGGCCGACAGCGTGCCGATATTGATCATCTCTTCCAGGATCTCGACCTGGGTGAAGCCGGCCAGCAGCGCCACCGCCGCGCCGCTGATCAACTGCAGGCGCACCGGCGTCTTGCGCGTTTCAGAGGTGACGCTGAGCCAGCGCGGCAGCAGGCCGTCGCGGCTCATTGCCAGCAGCACGCGCGACAGCCCCATCAGCAGCACCATGATCACCGTGGTCAGGCCCACCAGGATGCCGACCGAGATCACCTGCGCCGCCCAAGGCGCGCCCACGGCCACGAAGGCGGTGGCCAGCGACGGATTCTCGGCTTCGGCAAGCACCGTGTACGGCACCATGCCGGTCAGCGCGAACGCGACGCCGATATACAGCAGGGTGACCAGGGCCAGGCCGCCGAAGATGCCCAGCGGCAGGGTGCGCTGCGGATTCTTGACCTCTTCCGCCGAGGTCGCGACCACGTCGAAGCCGATGAAGGCGAAGAACACCAGCGCCGCGCCAGAGAGCACGCCCGCGATTCCGTATTTCGCCGGCGCCGCGCCGGTGAGCCAGGCCAGCAGCGACTGCGACCAGACATCGCCCTCCGCCCCGCCCGCGGGCTCGGACGGCGGCACGAAGGGCGTGAGGTTGTCGGCGTTGAAATAGGTCAGGCCGACCACGATCACGAACACCACGATGCCGACCTTGATCATGGTGAACACATTGTTGACCCGCGCCGACATCTTGGTACCGAGGATCAGCAGGCCGGTGAACACGCTGACGATGAACAGCGGGCCCCAGTCCATGGCCAGCCCGAACACGCCGATCGTGGTGGGTATGTGCACGTCGAACAGTTCGAACACCATCGCCAGGTAGATGCCCCAGTACTTGGCGATCACCGCGGCGGCGGTCAGCAGCTCCAGGATCAGGTCCCAGCCGATGATCCAGGCCAGGAACTCGCCGAGGGTAGCGTAGGTGTAGGTGTAGGCGCTGCCGGCGACGGGAATGCTGGATGCGAATTCGGCATAGCACATGATCGCGAGCGCACAGGCCAGCGCCGCGAGCATGAAGGACACCGAGACCGCCGGCCCCGCAAAGCTGCCCGCCGCGCGCGCGCCCACCGAGAAGATGCCCGCGCCCACCGCCACCGCCACGCCCAGGATCATCAGGTCCCAGGCCGTCAGCGAACGCTTGAGCTCGCGACCCGGCTCGACGGAGTCGGCGATGGTCTGCTCGATGGACTTGGTGCGGAACAGGCTGCGGGACGGACGGGGCTGCTGGCTCATTCGGTCGCTCGTGCGGAAACGTCGGCCGTCCGCGTTCCAGGCTGCGTTGGCCCGGCCGCTGAACGAGCCCGCAGACTACGCCGCCCGGCGCCGCGCGGACAATGCCGAAAGGGCCGGGCCTGGCCGCCTCTCGGAGCCCGGGCGCTATGCTTCACCCATGCAACCGCGCACGGTCACCGCCACCCGCTACGTCACGCCGCTGCGTGAAGGCGGCTCGATGCCCGCCATCGTCGAGGCCGACGACGACGGCATGTACGTCCTCAAGTTCCGCGGCGCGGGCCAGGGGCCGCGTGCGCTGGTGGCGGAGCTCGTCGCCGGCGAAATCGCACGCGCGCTCGGGCTGCCCGTGCCCGAGATCGTGTTCATCACGCTTGACGCCGAACTGGCGCGCACCGAGGGCGATCCCGAGATCCAGTCGCTGATCAAGGCCAGCGCCGGCCTCAACCTGGCGCTCGACTACCTTCCCGGCGCGATGAACTTCGATCCCGTGGCCGAACAGCCATCGCCGGACCTCGCCTCCGCCATCGTCTGGTTCGACGCCTACACCAGCAACGTCGACCGCACCGCGCGCAATCCGAACCTGCTGGTCTGGCACCGCCAGCTCACCCTGATCGACCACGGCGCATCGCTGTACTTCCACCATGGCTGGGACGGCGACACGGCGGGTGCGGGCCGGCCGTTCCCGCTGATCCGCGACCACGTGCTGCTGGCGTGGGCCAGCGGACTCGCCGAGGCGGATGCCCGCCTCACGGCGCTGCTGCCACCGGAACGCCTGGCCGACATCGTGGAAGCGATCCCCGATGCGTGGCTGCAGTCCGAAGGCGCCTTCGGCACGCCCGCCGTGCAGCGTGCGGCCTACACGCGCTACCTGCAGCAACGCCTCGCGCTGCCGCATGCCTTCGTCAAGGAGGCCGAACGTGCGCGCGCCTGACAGCTACGACTACGCGGTGATCCGCGTGGTGCCACGCGTCGAGCGCGGCGAGTTCATCAACGTGGGCGTGATCGTGTCCTGCGAGAAGACCGGCTATCTCAGGGCCGTGATCGAGTTCGACGACGCGCGGCTGCGGGCGCTGGACCCGCAGGTGGACCTGGCGACGCTGCGACGCCACCTCGGCGCGATCCAGCGCATCTGCGAAGGCGGGCCGGATGCAGGCCCCATCGGCCAGCTGCCGCAGCGCGCCCGCTTCCACTGGCTGACCGCGAAGCGCAGCGCGATCATCCAGACCTCGGCGGTGCACATGGGCCGCTGCGGCGACATGGACGCCATCGTCGAACACCTGATGGACCGGATGGTGAGGATTGCGCCGGAGTGAGTGCACGCGTGGCGCGTACGCGGGGCGGTTGCGCCCCTGCTCAGCTGATGCGGAACATCGGCTGGCCCACGCGCGAATCGCGGAGCGGCCGGGACAGATAACTGGCGTGGGTATAGCCGGGGAGCGAGCGGCGGCGGCGGTACGCCATCTTGACGTGGGCAGGCACGGAATGCGCCTGCGGGATGCCCGCCTGGATGCGGGTGATGCTTTGAGCGGGAGCCGCATGGCTGCGCGTGCCCTGGTGGCGGCGACGGCTGCCGGGGATCAGGGACAGGAATGACTGCTTCAGGTAATTTTTGATTTGTTCCTCCATAAATTCAATGTTTACAACAACTTACGACGCGTATTGTAGCACGTCCGGTCGTTTATGAATAGGCAGCTGGTTCCATGTGTACCGGCTACCTGCAAAGCCATGCGTTGCCGTGATGCCGCTCCGTACCGGGCGCCGGCAGGCTTGACCCGGGTCATGGCCCGCTTCGAGCGCCGCTCCTAAGATGTCCTCTCGAACGCTCGGATGTGACATCCAGGCAGTCATCGCCCACCAGGAGATCCCATGAACCTGAAGCAGATTCCCCTCGCCCTCGCGCTCACGCTGGCGATCGCCGCCATGGCCGGCTGCGCCCAGGACAGCACCCCGGCCGCCAACGCCGCGGACGCCGGCGCCATCGAGCAGGTCGCACATGCGGAAGACGACGCGCACGACGCAGCACATGATGCCGACCACGCACACGCAGCCGCGGCCGCCCTTGGCGTCGACTTCCCGGTGCCCGACAACCACGAGCCCTGGGCCCCGGATGCGCCCCTGATCGAAGGCATGTCGCGCGTCCGCACCGCGGTCGCCGGCCTTGAGGCCCGTCCGGACGAAGCCACCGTGATCGCCCGGGCCGCGGACGTCGACGACGCGGTCGAATACATGTTCGCCAACTGCAGCCTGCCCACCGAACCCGACATCGCCCTGCACGCGATCCTGGCGCGGCTGATGGCCGGCACCCAGGCGCTGCAGGAGAACCCGGCCGACGCCGCGGCGGTCGCCGACATGCACGCTGCGCTCGAGAACTATCGGACCCTGTTCGACGACCCGAACAGCTGACCGCGAAGGCACGGGCCGTTGCCGCCGAACCGGCGCAACGGCTCGGACTTGCGCCAGTCGACCCGCCGGCGACATGCTCTGCACCCCATGGCTGCCAGGATGGGCCGCTCCCCGTCCACCCGGAGCCTCCCATGGCACTGCGCGCTTTCGGCCTCAACTGCACCCTCAAATCCTCGCCCGGCGAATCTTCCACGCAGAAGATGCTGGACCTGCTGCTGCAGGCCCTGGGCAAACACGATGTGACCTCGACCAGCACCCGCGTCGCCGATCACGACGTGAAGCCGGGCGTCAGCGTGGATGAAGGCGACGGCGATGCCTGGCCCGGCCTGCGCGGCAAGGTGATGGAGGCCGACATCGTCGTGCTCGCCACGCCCATCTGGCTGGGGCAGCCTTCCAGCGTCGTCAAGCGCGTGCTGGAACGCATGAATGCCTTCCTCGGTGAAGGCGACGACCGCGGCCGCTTCCCGACCTTCGGCAAGGTGGCCGTGGTCGGCGTGGTCGGCAACGAGGACGGCGCCCACCACGTCACCGCCGAGCTCTACCAGGCGCTGGCCGATGTCGGCTTCACCATTCCCGCGTCAGGCGGCGCCTACTGGGTGGGCGAAGCGATGCAGAAAACCGATTTCAAGGACCTGCCGGAGGTGCCGGAAAAGGTCACGCAAAGCGTGGAGATGGCGGCGAGCAATGCCGCGCACCTGGCGCGGCTACTGAAGGCGGAGTGCTATCCCGGCGTCGGATGACGCATTCGTGCGGCGGGCACGCTAGTGGGCGAAGGGTCGCCGGTACACCGCGGCGCTGATGCACGAAAACAGGCTGACCAAGAACCAGCCGAACGGGAACAGCGTTAACGTCAGCAGCCAGGTCACGCCACCGGCGATGCAACCGGCGACGAACCACAGGACCGCCGAAACCACGCGCCCCTGCACCAGCTGGCCGAGACCGGGGATAAAGAGACTGCAGATGGCGGCGATGACGTTGCCGGTGGAACCTTGTCCGCTCATCACTGGTACTCCGTTCGGATCTGGGGAAAGGGGCGCAAGCCGCGGAATCCGCGCTCATGGACAGGGACGCCTGCCAGGCGCGAAGTGTGACTGTGGCAGTCAGGACATCGGCAGCTTCAGGCCCTGCTCTTTCGCGCACCGCTTCGCGATCTCGTAGCCGGCGTCGGCATGGCGCATCACGCCGGTACCGGGGTCGTTCCACAGCACCCGCGCCAGCCGGCGGTCCGCCGCCTCGCTGCCGTCGCAGACGATGACCACGCCGCTGTGCTGCGAATACCCCATGCCGACGCCGCCGCCGTGGTGCAGGCTGACCCAGGTCGCGCCGCCGGCCACGTTCAGCATGGCGTTGAGCAGCGGCCAGTCGCTGACGGCGTCGCTGCCATCCTGCATCGCCTCGGTTTCGCGGTTGGGCGAGGCCACGCTGCCGCTGTCCAGGTGGTCGCGGCCGATCACCACCGGCGCCTTCAGCTCGCCGTTGCGGACCATCTCGTTGAAGGCCAGGCCCAGGCGGTGGCGCTGGCCCAGGCCGACCCAGCAGATGCGTGCCGGCAGGCCCTGGAATTCGATGCGCTCGCGCGCCATGTCCAGCCAGTTGTGCAGGTGCTCATCATCGGGGATCAGCTCCTTGACCTTGGCATCGGTTTTGTAGATGTCTTCCGGGTCTCCGGACAGCGCCACCCAGCGGAACGGGCCGACCCCACGACAGAACAGCGGGCGCACGTAGGCCGGCACGAAGCCCGGGAAGTCGAAGGCGTTCGCGCAGCCCTCGTCCTTCGCCATCTGGCGGATGTTGTTGCCGTAGTCGACCGTCGGGATGCCCTGGGCGTGGAAGGCCAGCATCGCCTCCACGTGCACGCGCATGGATTGCTTGGCGGCGTCACGCACCTTCTCCGGGTTCGCCTCCTGCTCCGCCAGCCACTGCTCCACCGTCCAGCCGACCGGCAGGTAGCCGTGCACCGGATCATGCGCGCTGGTCTGGTCGGTGACGCAGTCCGGGCGCACGCCGCGCTTCACCAGCTCGGGCAGGATCTCGGCAGCGTTGCCCAGCAGTGCGATCGACTTCGCCTCGCCGGAGGCCGTGTACTTCGCGATCCGCGCCAGTGCGTCGTCGATGCCGCTCGCCTGCTCGTCGACGTAGCGCGTGCGCAGGCGGAAATCGATGCTCGCCTGGCGACACTCGATGGTCAGCGAACTGGCGCCGGCCAGCGACGCCGCCAGCGGCTGCGCGCCGCCCATGCCGCCCAGGCCCGCCGTCAGGATCCAGCGGCCCTTGAGGCTGCCTCCGTAGTGCTGGCGCCCCATCTCCACGAAGGTTTCGTAGGTGCCCTGCACGATGCCCTGGCTGCCGATGTAGATCCACGAGCCGGCAGTCATCTGCCCGTACATCATCAGGCCCTTGCGATCGAGCTCGTTGAAGTGCTCCCAGTTGGCCCAGGCCGGCACCAGGTTGGAGTTGGCGATCAGCACCCGCGGCGCATCGGCATGCGTCGGGAAGATGCCGACCGGCTTGCCGGACTGCACCAGCAGGGTCTCGTCGTCGCCCAGGTTGCGCAGCGATTCCAGGATCGCGTCATAGCTCTCCCAGTCGCGCGCGGCGCGGCCGATGCCGCCGTACACCACGAGGTCCTCCGGCCGCTCGGCCACGTCCGGATCCAGGTTGTTCTGGATCATCCGGTACGGCGCTTCGGTCAGCCACGAGCGGCAGCTGAGCGCCGTGCCGCGCGGCGCGCGGACGGTGCGGGAAGGATCGTGGCGCGTGGACATCGGCGGCTCCGGGGTGGACTGGACGCCGGATTATCGCATCGCCCGGAAAGAAGACGCCCGGCACGGAGCCGGGCGCCGCGGAAGCCAACGCTGGGCTTCCAAACCGAGGACGCCCGGCGCGTGCCGGGCGTCCGGATGTCGCGTGCGTGAACCTCAGCGCAGCGAAGGATCCAGCCGACGCAGGGCATCCTGCAGGTCGACCGATCCGGAGCGCTCGATATCCTCGCGGGTGTACACACGGCCGCCCGCGGCCACGCATTCCTTCTGGTCGGACTTCGATCGCGCGTTGCGCGCCGCGGTGATCCGCGAGCCGGTCTGCTCGATGCAGAAGCGGTCGTCGACCTTGCGGGCGTCCTTGGCCCGCGAACGCGCGGCCTCTTCGGGCTCGTCCTGGGCGTGGACGACGACGGGCACCGCGGCAACAGCCATCGCGGCGAACGCGGCGGTGAGGAAGACAATCTTCATGGGGCACCTCGACTTGCTGGGAACGCAGCCTGCAACGATACGCCGCGTGCCGGGGCGCGCCCACGCCCGGGCGCACCCGTGTTCACGGCGTCGTCAGGCTTGTGGACATCGTCGGCACCCCGGCCGGCGGCAACAGCCGCGCGCGGTAGCGGCCGTCCGCGTAGTAGCGGATCTTGCTGCAGCGGACCGGATGCGCGAGGCCTTCACAGAACAGGATCTCGCGCTCCGGACCCATCGCCTTGAGTTCCTGGGGCAGCATCAGCGCGCGCCGCTCATCGCTCTCGCTGCGGCTGACGTCGCGGCGGCGGCGGCCGCGCGTCAGGTTGCGGCGGCGCAGCGTGGTGTAGCCGAGCATCTCGGAATAGTCGTTGGCATCCTGTTGTTCGCGCGGCGCGAACACCACCTGCATGGCGTGGTTGGTGACGATCGCGCGCGCCACGTCCTTGCCATAGACCGCGTCGAGCTGCGCCATGCTCTGCACCACCGGCAGCAGGCGCAGGTTGTAGCCGGCCATGTAGGCCATGGCGGTGGCGATGATGTCGACGCGCCCGAGCGCCGTGAACTCGTCCATCAGCAGCAGGCAGGGGTGGCGCAGCGCGGGATCGTCCTGCGGCAGGGTCCGCGTGTTGAGGTTGACCAGCTGGCTGAAGAACAGGTTGAGCAGCGGGCGCGCCTCGGCCAGGCGATGCGGCTGCACGCCGACGTAGATCGTCATCGGCCGGCGCCGCAGGTCGTCCAGCAGGAAGTCGTTGCCGCTGGTCGCGGCGTCCAGCACCGGGTCGATCCAGGGATTGAGTGGTTCGCGGAAGCTGCCGAGGATCGAGGCGAAGGTTTCGTCGGCCTGCGACAGCAGGTTGCCGAAGGCGCGCCGCGCGTGCCCGCCCAGGAACGGCCGCGCAGCCAGGTCCTGCAGGTGCTGCCGCGCAGGCACGCCCTCCGCCGAGGACAGCCGGAACACGTGGCCGATGGTCGGGAACAGCTGCAGCGCCTCCGGCACGCCATCGCGCCGCTGCGCCTCGTAGTGGTCGAAAAGATACAGCGCGAACGCCATGAACGCGCTGCGCGCCTGACTGGTCCAGAACTTCTGCTCGGCCCCGGCATCGGGGTACAACAGGTTGGCGATGCCCTGCAGGTCGGACACGCGCTGCGCGGCTTCGGTCGAGGCGTACGACAGCGGATTCCAGCGATGCGTCCGGCGGTCCTCGGCGAACGGATTGAACAGGTACACGGCCTGCCCCTGCGCCGCGCGCCAGCCGCTGGTAAGCGCGAAGTTCTCCTGCTTGATGTCGAGCACCACCACCGAGCCGCGGTAGTCCAGCAGGTTCGGCACCACCACGCCGACGCCCTTGCCCGAACGCGTGGGCGCCGCCAGCAGCACCGACTGCTGCCCGTCCAGGCGCAGCAGGCGCCCGAACCGGCGGCCGACGACGATGCCGTGGCCGGACCGGGTGAACAGGCCACGACGCGCGAGTTCGAAGGCATTGGCGAAGCGCGCCCGGCCATACGTCGACCGTCGCGACGGCCGCAGCAGCAGGAACAGCGGACCGCCCGCCAGCAGGAGCGGCAGGCCCATGCCGAGCCCGCCCGCGAGGTGGATCCGGCCGGCATGCGGCGCCACCCTTGGGTGGTCGATGGCGCGCAGGTAGCGGAAGTAGGTATCCCACCCGGCGCCCGCACCGCCGGTGCCCAGCAGCTGCAGCACCAGCACACCCGAAAGCCACACACCGGCGGCCAATGCCGCGCACAGGCACGCGAGTGCCAGCGTCATCCTGATCCTGTCCATGTCACCTTCCGTGGTGTCGCCGAACCTGGCTGACGAAAGCTTAGCGTAAGCTCGATGCCAGGTCCCCTGCCGAGGAGTCGCAGCGATGGAGTGGCCCGGATTCCGCGAAGACGGCAGCCTGGCGCTACCGCTTGATCCGCTGCCGCTGCTGCCGACCGGCTCGCCGCTGCGCCTGCGCCTGGACGGCCATGTGCTCGAACGCAAGCGCGAACTGCACATGACCTTGCTGGGCCGCGACGCCGGCGCTGCGCTGCGCACCAGCATGGGGGAGGCGCGCATCCGCGCGCTGTTCGAATCCCTCCACTGGCGCCCCCGCGGTACCGGGCGCTACGCCCTCTTGCACAAGACCAAGGACGAATGGAACGGCCCGCTGAAGGCCTGGTCGCTGATCGAGCACCTGCAGGCGCCCGCCTTCGCCGCGTTCCGGCACGAGCTGGCGCAGGCCAGCTCCAACACCCTGGACTGCGGTGTTCCCCATGTCACCCTGTACGTGGCCGGTGATCCCCATGGCATCGGACTGCCCGACATCGGCAGCTACCGGGCCTGCTTCGTGCGCGAGGTCGCCGCATCCGAGGTCAGGTGACCTTCTTGTAGATGGTCATGCCCAGGACGAACAGGATCACGGCGATGATGATCGCCGCGAAGAACAGGAACTTGGCGATGCCCATGGCCGCGCCCGCCGCACCGCCGAAGCCGAGCGCGCCGGCGATGAGGCCGATGACGGCGAAAATGATGGCCCACTTGATCATGTCTTGCTCCGTCCGCCCGCGGATGGGGGGCTTGCGACGAGGCTAGGCAAGGCGTGGTGTGACCACCGTGAAGCCGCTCACTCCTGCGCTTCGGCCGCCTCCCGTCCCTGCTGGCGGATCAGCGCTTCCTCGCGCGCGTCGTTGATGGCGTCGCGCACGCCGTCGATGTCGGGCACCGATTCGTCATGGACGAACACGCCGGTGAGTTCGCTGTCGGGCCGCAGCTCGCCGGCCTCGAACAGCGCCCACATCTCCTCGCCATACCAGGTGTCGAGGAGCTCGGGTGCGAACGCGCCCAGGCTTGCGGTGAGGTTGTTGACGTCGCGCAGCAGCATCGCGCGCGCCGCGTTGTTGCCGGCTGCGTCCACCACTTGGGGGAAGTCGATGATCACCGGGCCGTCGGGCGCCACCAGCACGTTGTACTCCGACAGGTCGCCATGGATCAGGCCCGCGCAGAGCATCTTCACCACCTGGCGCACCAGGAAGCGGTGATAGCCGCGGGCCTGGTCAGGCGACAGCTCCACCTCGCCCAGTCGCGGCGCGGAATGGCCGTCGGCGTCGACCACCAGCTCCATCACCAGCACGCCGTGGAAGTAGCCGTGCGGCTCGGGCACGCGCACGCCGGCATCGCGCAGCGTGTACAGCGCATCGACCTCGGTGTTCTTCCACTCCGCTTCCTGCTGCCTGCGGCCGTATTTCGTGGCCTTGCCGATCGCGCGCGCCTCGCGGCTGCCGCGAACCTTGCGCCCCTCCTGGTATTGCACGCGCTGCTGGAAGCTGCGGTGCGCCATGTCCTTGTAGACCTTCGCGCAGCGGACGTCGTCGCCGGAGCGGACCACGTACACCGCGGCCTCCTTGCCGCTTTTCAGCGGCCGCATCACTTCGTCGATCACGCCGTCGTCGATCAGCGCTTGCAGGCCACCCGGGGTCTTCATGACGCGCAGGAATCTCGTTTGAATGACCGCGCAGTCAATCATGCGCGGGGCCCGGGCGCCACTCCGACGCGGCCGGCCAGGCCATGATCGGCGGTGCCGACAGGCCCGCTGCAGCCCCTTCCCGCGCGGCAAGGTACCCTTCCGCCCTCTCTCCGGCCCGTGGTTCCGATGCCCGAACACGCCTTCCGCGCATCCGCGCGCCAGCGCCGCCCCTGGCTGACACGCACCGGCAGGTCGCTGCTGGCCGTGGCCATGGCCGCGGCCATGGGCTGGGGCGCCCTCCTGCTGGTCTATCAGCTGCCGGGGCCCGGGATATTGCGTGGCATCGTGATCGCCGCCTGGTCGCTGCTCGGAATCGCGGCCATCGCCTCGCTCGCGGGCCGGCGCCTGCGCCCCGCCCGCGGCCTGCTGCTGGCGGCGTTCGCCCTGGGACTGGCGGGGCTACTCGCCTGGTGGGCAAGCCTCGCGCCCTCCCGCGATCGCGACTGGGCCGATGACGTCGCGCGGCTGCTCGAAGCCGAGGTGCATGGCAATACTGTGGTGCTGCACAACGTGCGCAATTTCGAATGGCGCACCGAAGAGGACTACACGCCGCACTGGGAAACGCGGCGCTACGACCTCGCTGGTCTGGCCAGCGCGGACCTGGTGATGTCGTACTGGATGGGACCGCACATTGCCCACACCCTGGTCTCTTTCGGCTTCGAGGACGGCAGCCGGGTGGTGTTCTCGCTGGAAATACGCAAGGAGCGCCACGAATCGTTCTCCGCGCTGGGCGGCTTCTTCCGCAGGTTCGAGCAGGTGCTGGTGGCCGCCGACGAGCGCGATATCGTGCGCACGCGCAGCAACGCACGCGGCGAGGATGTGTACCTGTATCGGCTGGACGTGCCGCGCGAAGCGCTGCGCTCGATGTTCCTCGGCTATGTCGCCAAGGCGGATGAACTGCAGCGTCGCCCCGCCTTCTACAATTCGCTGACCAGCAACTGCACGACCATCATTTTCGAGATCGCACGCCACATCGCCCCGGGACTTCCCATGGACTATCGCCTGCTGCTGTCGGGACACTTCGCCCGCTACGTCCACGACCAGGGGGCGCTGGTGCCTGGCCATGACTTCGCCGAGCTGGAGGCGCGTGGGTACATCAACCCGCGTGCGCTGCGCGTGCCGGCGGATGCGCCGGATGCGCAGGCGTTCTCGCGGGCCATCCGGCAGCAGGTGCCCGGCGTCACGGCGGCGGAGTTGGCGCAATGACCGCCGTGCAGGCCTCGACCACCATGACAGGGCGCGCGCACGGTGCGGCCCGCGCGCTCGCATTGGCCGGCTGCCTACTGCTGCTGGGCGGCTGCGCGATCCTGAAGGAGTTCGCGCCGCGCGTGGAGGCCGAGCAGCTGGGCCCGGGCGAGTACATCGCCCTCAAGCGCAGCGACATCCTCACCACCGATGAACTCAGCCCGGCCAGCCAGGCGACCCTTCGCGTGGCCGGGCTCGACGACAACGCCTGCCTGGAGCCGCCCGCGCCCGCCTGCATGGCCGCGCTGGCACAGGTGCAGGGCCTGACCGACGAGCGCCGCCTGGCGTCGCTGGCCGAACTCTGGACGCAGCAGGCCATCGCGCTGACGCCGGCGGGCCAGGTGCCCGCCGCCGACGCCCAGATCGACGCCTGGCTGGAAGCCGCGCGCCACGCCTACGCCTACCTGTTCTTCAGCGAGCGTGCTCCCGGCGAGCGCGCGTTCGAGGATCGCCAGACCCAGGTGCGCGACTACTACAACTACGCCGTGCAGCAGGCGGCGTCGGGCCTGTTCGAGCGCTGGCAGGTATTGCCCGAGGACAATGCCGCGACAGACGGTGCCGCAGGCAGCCGCACCGCCACCGATGCGGGACGTCGCGCTGACGTTGATGCCGGCCCCGCGCTGTCGATCGCCGGCTGGACGATCAGGACCGACATGTCCGGCATGCGCATGCCCGAAGGGGTGGATCTGCCAAGGGAGCTGGTGCCCGCGTCGTCGATTTCCTTCGCAGGGCTGCACAGCATCTACAGGCGTGACGGCTTTGGCGCCGAGGTGGTCGCGGTGATGGGTGACGATCCGGTGACCTCCGCGGCCGCGCAACCACTGTCCACCGAACCGGCCTCCGGCGAGCGCAGGCGCGGCGACCGACCCGACCATCGGCGCAACGACCGGCCACGTCCTTTCAGCGAGATGCCCTCGCCGACGCTGACCCTGCTGATCCGCTTCCCGGGGGACGATCTTGCGAGCGTGCTGTCGACGCGCGAACTGCTCATCAGCGGCCACGATCCATACGTCGAAGACGCGATCGACCTGCACGGCCTGCGCGTCCCCCTTTCAGCCAACTACAGCGCCGGCTACGGCCTGTGGCTGGCCCGCTCCGGCTTCAACAGGCAGTCGCTGCAGACCCTGTTCGGCCGTGAACAGGGCATCACCCGTCCGCATCTCTATCTGATGCAGCCCTACGACCCCGACCGCCGGATCCTGCTGATGATCCACGGCCTGGCAAGCAGCCCCGAGGCCTGGGTGAACGTTGCCAACGAGGTGCTCGGCGACGACGTGCTGCGCCGCGAATTCCAGATCTGGCAGGTCTACTACCCCACCAACATGCCGCTGGTCCTCAACCAGTCCGCGATCCGCCGCATCATCACCGACGCGATGCGGCACTTCGATCCCGAAGGCAGCGCGCGCGCCTCGCATGGCACGGTATTGATCGGTCACAGCATGGGCGGCGTGCTGTCGCGGCTGCTGGTGTCATCCGCCGACGACCAGCTGTGGACGTGGGTGCACGAGAACTACGAGCTGGATGATGGCCGCATGGAGCGCATCGGCCCGAGACTGGACAGGATGCTGCGCTTCGAACCGCTGCCGAGCGTGGGGCGCGTGGTGTTCATCGCCTCTCCGCATCGCGGCACGAAGGTGGCCGGGAACCGGCTGGGGCGCCTACTCGGGAAGCTGGTCCGGCTGCCGCTGACGGTGCTGGAGGAGATGGGCGAACTCCTGGTCGGGGACGACGGAACGGCGGAGCCGATCGCACTGCCCAACAGCATCGAAAACCTCAGTGAAAACGACCCCTTCGTCCGCGCCGCCGCCGACCTGCCGATATCGCCCGGGGTGCGGTACCACAGCATCATCGCGCAGGCCGACCCGGCCGTGCCGCTCGAGGCGTCCGATGACGGACTGGTGCCCTACCCCAGCGCGCACCTGCCCGGCGCGCTGTCGGAGAAAGTGATCATTGGCGGGCACAGCATCCAGGAATCCGCGCCTGCGATCCTGGAGATCAGGCGGATCCTGCATCGGGATATCAGCGAAATTGCCGGCGCGCGGGATGCCGGCGGCGACTGAGCCCGCCTTTGACATCAGGCCGTTCCGTCGCCTTGCAACGGACACGAAAAACCCGGCGCAATGGCCGGGTTTCGTTCCTTCGTCACTTAATCCCGTTAACAGGGGTCTTAAGTGGTGGGCGGTGAGGGTTTCGAACCCCCGACCCCTACCATGTCAAGGTAATGCTCTACCACTGAGCTAACCGCCCGAAGGGACGGGAATTCTAGCCGCTGCCCCGGCCCACGGCAAGCCCGGGCGCATCCGCCCCGTGGGGGCGCCATGCCCCCGACCGGGACTGTCGGCGGGACCGATCGCGGCCATGGCCGCTCCCACGCGACGCTCGGCTATGCCGCGTAGTTCATGCATGTCCAGCCCTAGCGGACGGCCAGCATGGCCTCCTTGAGCTGGTGGATCCGGTCCCGGACGGCGGCGGCCTCCTCGAACTCGAGGTCGCGGGCGTGCTGGTACATCTGCTGCTCCAGCGCCTTGAGCCGGGCCGCGGCCTTGGCCGGATCCAGCCTGGCGTAGTCGTCCGCCGCCTCGGCCACCTTGCGGACGCCCTTGCCACGGCTCCCACGGGCCTCCGAGGCCTCGCTGCGCGCGCCCTCCATGATGTCCATGATCGGCCGCGCCACCGAACGCGGGGTGATGCCGTGCTCGGTGTTGTATTCGACCTGCCTGGCGCGGCGGCGGTCGGTTTCCTCGATCGCGCGCTTCATCGAATCGGTGACCTTGTCGGCGTACAGGATCGCCTTGCCGCGCAGGTTGCGCGCCGCGCGGCCGATGGTCTGGATCAGCGAGCCGGTGGAGCGCAGGAAACCCTCCTTGTCGGCGTCCAGGATCGCCACCAGCGACACCTCGGGCATGTCCAGGCCCTCGCGCAGCAGGTTGATGCCGACCAGCACGTCGAACTTGCCCAGGCGCAGGTCGCGGATGATCTCCACCCGCTCAACCGTGTCGATGTCGGAGTGCAGGTAGCGCACGCGCACGTCGTGCTCGCCGAGGTATTCGGTGAGGTTCTCGGCCATGCGCTTGGTGAGCGTGGTGATCAGCACGCGATCGCCCATCTTCACCCGCTGGTTGATCTCGCCCAGCACGTCGTCGACCTGGGTCGCGACCGGCCGGATCTCGACCTCGGGATCGATCAGGCCGGTGGGGCGCACGACCAGCTCCACGATCTCGTCGCCCGAATGCTCGAGTTCATACTTTCCGGGCGTGGCCGAAACGAAGATCTTGCGCGGCGCGCGCTCCTCCCACTCTTCGAAGCGCAGTGGCCGGTTGTCCAGCGCCGATGGCAGGCGGAAGCCGAATTCCACCAATGTTTCCTTGCGCGCGCGATCGCCGCGGTACATCCCACCGATCTGCGGCACGGTCACGTGCGACTCGTCCACCACCAGCAGCGCGTCGGGCGGCAGGTAGTCGAACAGCGTCGGCGGCGGCGCGCCGGGCTCGCGCCGCGTCATGTGCCTGGAATAGTTCTCGATGCCGTTGCAGAAGCCGACCTCGGCCATCATCTCGATGTCGAAGCGCGTGCGCTGCTCCAGGCGCTGCGCCTCGACCAGCTTGTTGTTCGCGTACAGGTATTCCAGCCGCTCCTTGAGCTCGACCTTGATGGTCTCGATGGCGTTGAGCACGCTCTCGCGGGTACTGGCGTAGTGGGTCTTCGGATACACGGTGAAGCGCGGCACCTTGCGCTGCACCTCGCCCGTCAGCGGGTCGAACAGCGCCAGGTTGTCGACCTCCCCGTCGAACAGCTCGATGCGCAGCGCTTCGGCCTCCGATTCCGCGGGGTGCACGTCGATCACCTCGCCGCGCACGCGATAGGTGCCGCGGCGGAGTTCGGTGTCATTGCGCGTGTACTGCAGCTCGGTGAGGTGGCGGATCAGCGCGCGCTGCTCGATGCGCTCGCCGCGGGCGAGGATCAGGCGCAGCTTGAGATAGTCCTCCGGATCTCCCAGGCCGTAGATCGCCGACACCGTGGCCACGATCAGCGCGTCCGGCCGCGACAGAAGCGCCTTGGTCGCCGACAGCCGCATCTGTTCGATGTGCTCGTTCATCGCGCTGTCCTTGTCGATGAACGTATCGGACGACGGGATGTAGGCCTCGGGCTGGTAATAATCGTAGTAGCTGACGAAGTACTCGACCGCATTGTGCGGAAAGAAGGACTTGAACTCGCCGTAGAGCTGCGCCGCCAGGGTCTTGTTGGGCGCCATCACGATGGTCGGCTTCTGCACCGCCTCGACCACGTTGGCGATGGTGTAGGTCTTGCCCGACCCGGTCACGCCGAGCAGGGTCTGCTGGGCAAGGCCGTTCTCGAAGCCCTGGATCAGGCGCGCGATGGCCTGGGGCTGGTCACCGGCGGGCTGGTAGGGGGAGACGAGCTGGAAAGGCGTGTGTGCGGCTGCTCTCATCCGGCCATTGTAGGTGGGCGGCGCGAACGGTCCGCGAACGCGGGCTGACGCGCCGGCGCGGTTCCACCTGCGCCTGCGCGGACGCCTTCCTCCGCGCTTTCCCGACGCCGGCCGGCGCTGGGCGCCGACAGCCGTGGCCGGGCGTACGGCCTAGCGTGGGTCCCCCAGACAGACATGACCGGCAAGGAGGCTGGACATGCCCAGGCACCATTCGCGCGGGTTCACCCTGATCGAGGCGATGGTGGTGGTGGCCATCGCCGCCATCACCCTCACCATCGGCCTGCCGGCATTCAGCAGCACGCTGGAGCGCCAGCGCCTGGCGACCAGCCTGCATCTGCTCACCGCCGACATGGCCACCGCACGCAGCAGCGCGATCATGCGCCGCGAGCAGATCGTGGTCTGTCCTGGCCGCGCGGACACCGGCTGCGCTGGTGACCAGGACTGGAGCCGTGGCTGGCTGGTGTTCCGGGATCCGGATGGCAACCGCCAACCGGACGTCCCGGGCGACATCCTGCGTGCGACCGACGCCCCCGCTGGCGGCGCGGAACGGCTCCGCCTCACCTCCACGCGCCCCTGGCTGCGCTACCAGGCCAACGGCATGGCCGCCCACAGCAACCTGAGCGTGAACGCCTGCGCCCGCGGACTGCTGCGCGGAAAGGTGGTGGTGAATCGCCTGGGGAGGGTGCGCAGCGAGCGGATACGGCAGGAAACGGGGTGTCCCTGAGCAGGGTTCGGTGTTTCCCTCCTTGACCCGGCCGGAACAAGCACTAAAATGTGCGTCCCCGCCCGAATAGCTCAGCTGGTTAGAGCACTTGACTGTTAATCAGGGGGTCGTTGGTTCGAGTCCAACTTCGGGCGCCAAGAATTCAAGGGCTTGTGGAGCAATCCGCAGGCCCTTTTTCTTTGTCTGGCCCACCCGGCCGGTTCCGGCTACCCGCTACAGCCAGTCGCGTGCTCGTGCCAGCACCAGCGAACCTCCGCCGAACAGCAGCATGCCGCCGACGGCGAGCAGGAAGCCGGCGTCACCGGATCCGAAAAAGTCCGCCTTGAAGTTCATGCCCAGTATCCCGGCCACCGTGGCCAGCAGTCCGGTGATCACGGTGACGAAGGTGAGCACGCGCATCGAGCTGTCGGTGCGCAGCGCGGTCTGGCTGGTGAAAAGTTCGAAGCTGCCGACGACCAGGTCGCGGGCGTTTTCCACGATGTCCATGGCGCGCTCGAATCGCGTGTCCAGCGCTGCGAAGTGCCGCTCGGCCTCCGGCCGGTCGTCATGGCGGAAGTCCGGACGCGACAGCGCGCCGAACACCGCCCGGTGGGGCGCCAGCATCTTCCGCAGCAGCGACGCCGACTTCCTCAGGCGCCGGAGTTCGGGCAGGCAGGACTTTGCGTTCTCGGCAAGGATGTCCTCCTCCAATTCGTCGAGACCGGCCTCGAACGCGCTCACCGCGTCGAAATAGGTGGACAGCTGCCAGTCCAGCAGCGCAGCGACGAAGCTGTCCGCGCCCAGCCTGCCGATGTGCGACGCCACCGCTTCGCGGCTCATGAGGTCGTCGATGAAACCGATAGGGCCGTCATGCACGCTGATCACGATGTTGTCGCCCGCGACGAGCGTCAGCGGTGCACCCTGCGCGCCGTCGAGGTCATCGTCGACAACTGCGATCGCGCAGACCAGGAAGTGTTCACCGAACCGCTCAAGCCTGGGCGCGGGCTCGGCATCGAGACTGTCGAGAGCAGCCTTTGGCAGTCGGCATTCCGCCCACACCTGCCGCAGCGTGGACTCGTCCGCGCGCAGTACGTCGACCCACAGCATGGCGTCGGCGTTCTCGCCGGGACAGGCCGATCCGAGTGCGTTGCAAGCCACTTCGCGAACGGATGCGTCCGGGAGGAACAATCTCGCGCGACATGGTTCCTGCGGCGTTGTCCCGCTCACTACAGGCCCCGGCGCGCGACGGCCGGCACCAGGGGCTCGAAGCAGGTGCTGCAGTGTCGCTCTCTTCCGGAAGTGCGCGTCGGGTCCATCGAATTTCTCGTGCCGGCAATACCCGGGGATTTCATGGTTTTCCACGCGAACACGACGTGAACCCGTGAAGAAACCAACGTCCGGAAGGCGCGCAAAAAAAGGGAGTCTCGTTACGAGACTCCCGTCAGCTCACATCGGTGCGATCAGCGACGCGGTTCCTGGTCGCGCGGCTGGCCTTCGCGGCCCTGCTGCCCCTGTCCCTGCTGATCCTGCTTGCCTTGTTGCCCCTGCTGGCCCTGTCCCTGCTGATCCTGCTTGCCCTGCTGTCCCTGCTGGCCTTGGCCCTGCTGCTGGCCGCCCTGCTGCTGGCCGCCCTGCTGATTACGCTGGTCCTGGTTACCCATGATCTTGACTCCATGCCGGCCGATGCCGGTGAATCGATCATCCGCGCTCCATCGTCAATCCGATGTCGACAATTCGTTCGACGGAAATCACATTGATGACTCCGCCAGGCAGTCGCCTGAATGCGCATTTCGCGAAGGCGCGCACGCGCTCACGTCGAAAGCCAAGCGCTTTGAGGTTTCACGTTGCGTATCCCGGCGCACGATAACTTCGCCATACGCAGGAGATACGACATGCCCAGACGACCCGAAGATGCACAAGACGCGCGCAGCAGTGTTCCAACCGCTGCCGATGCCGAGCCGGAGACCCATCCGGACGCGGCCCGGGATCTCGACCAAGACCAGGACCACAGCGGCTACGCGGAGCGTGGCCCGGGGCGCGGCGACCATGCCGGCCGCGCCGCAGGCGAACGCATAGACCGGCACTCGCCCGCCGAACAAGAAGCTTCGGACCGCAGCCGATGGCGCAGGGACGACCGCGATGAGCGCAGCGAACGCTGGAGCGGCAATGAAGGGCCGGACAAGAACGATGCAGGCGACTAAACTGATGACGCACTTGCACCACTGATGCGTTGCCCTACCGGGGATCGGGCAACGCCTGGCCGTCCAGGCCCACCAGCGACCATTTTCCCCACTGGTCATCCACACCCGCACCGCTGGTGCGGCCCACTCCGGCATCGCCCGAATAGCGATACAGCGGCTCGCCACCATAGGTCACATGGATGCGGCCTTCGCGCTCAAGGGTGCCGATCCGCGCCGACTCCACTCCTGCGGCTCCCGTGGGCTGCACGTCGTGCGCCATGACCGGCGGCCAGACCTCCTCGCAGACCGCGTCGCATTTGCTGCCATCGGTATTGCCGGCCAGCACATAGACCGCACTGCCAGCGCCATCCACCAGGTGCGAGGACGGCGAGCCGGACATCGCCAATGTCGCATTCTCGTTGCCGGCGCCCGCCTGCATCCCGGAGCCCTGGATCGGCGCAGGTGTGCCGGTGGGACGGCCCTGCTCCGCGGGCAGCGACTCCTGCGGCATGCGTCCGTCCTCCGCCTGGCTTCGCGCCTCGCCCGCATCGGTGCGCATGTCGCTGCGATCGTTGCAGCCCGCGAGGGCCAGGGCGCCGACGCACAACGCAAACATCATCGTATGGCGACTCATGGCGTGCCTCCGAAGGGGTAGGCGTCGACACTAGAACGCGGTCCGTACGAGGTGCGTGAACAGGCCCCTGCGGCCCTCAGGCCACCTTGACATCGCCCCCGCTACCTTGGCCCCATTCAAGGAGGGGTCCATGGCCGGAAACAGCAGCATGGCGCGCGGCGCGCAGGTCTTGCGGTTCGTGTTGAAGCATCGCGGTGCCGGCCTGTTCGGCGGTGCCGACGTGGACATCGCCGATCTGGACGCAGAGGTGGTGCCCTCCAAGGACGAGGCCACCGGACCGGAGGCATTCGTCGACGACCTTGAGGGCCTGGGGCCGACATTCATCAAGATCGGCCAGTCGCTTTCAACCCGTCCGGACATGGTGCCTGCGCCGTATCTCGTCGCACTGGAACGCATGCAGGACGACGTCCTGCCGGTACCCGCTGCCGCGATCCGCGAGCTGATCGAGGCCGAACTGGGCGTGCGTCTGGGCAAGCTCTTCCGCGAGTTCGACGACGTGCCGCTGGGCTCCGCCTCGCTGGCGCAGGTGCACCGTGCCGTGCTCAACGACGGCCGCGAGGTCGCTGTGAAAGTGCAGCGACCGGGCGTGGACCTCGACATCCGCTCCGACCTCGACACCCTTGCCGGCATTGCGCGCCGCGCCGACGCCAGCACCCGCATCGGCCGCCGCCTGCGCTTCTCCGACTGGGTCGACGAATTCCGCAAGACCCTGCTGGCCGAACTCGACTACCACCTTGAAGCCGACAACCTCGAACGGTTCCGCGAACGCCTGGCCGACTACCCGGAACTGCTGGTGCCCGCCCCGCTGCGCGACCTGAGCACCCGCCGCGTGCTGACCATGGAACTGATTCGCGGCACCAAGGTCACCGCACTCAGCGGCCTTCGCCGTACCGAGCACGATTACGCAGCGCTCACCGCCGCACTGATGCGCGGCTATCTTGACCAGGTCTTCGTGCACGGCGAGATCCACGCCGACCCGCACCCCGGCAACATGCTGGTGACGGAAGACGAGCGGCTCGCGATCTTCGACCTCGGCATGGTCGCGCACGTACCGCCGAGGCAGCGCGAGCATCTTCTGAAGCTGCTGTTCTCGGCGATCGACGGGCGCGGTGAAGAGGTGGCGGACGAGACCATCGTGATGTCGATCCGGCTCGAAGACTTCGACGAAGTCCGCTACGTGCGCGAGGTGAGTCATCTGGTTGCGCGCTATGCCGCACATGGCAGCTCGCAGGCGCTGTCGGAAGGCCGCTTGATGATGGAGCTGGCGCGACTGAGCGTGGCTTGCGGACTGCGCTCTCCTCCCGAACTTCACATGCTGGGCAAGACCCTGCTGAACCTGGAAGGCGTGTGCAATGCGCTGACGCCGGAACTTGACGTCAAGCGCGTGGTGGAGGGCCACCTACAGGCGCTGATGCAGCAGCGCGTGCGGCAGGCGTTCTCGCCGGCGCGGCTGGCCGGCGACGCGATCGAATTGCAGAACCTGCTGCAGGAAGCGCCACGCAAGCTTTCTACGATCCTGTCACTGGTATCCGAGAACAAGCTGCAGGTTCGTATGGTGGGGCTGCAGGAGTCCCGTCTGACGGAGAACTTGCAGAAAATCGCAAACCGCGTGGCGGCAGGCGTCATCGTTGCTGCGCTGATCCTGGCCAGCGCAATGCTGATGCGGGGTGACGTGGCCGGACCAACGCTTTTCGGCTATCCGGCGGTGGCGATGGCCATGTTCCTGCTGGCTTCCGCGCTGGGGTTCGGAATTGTGCTGAGCGTGCTCTTAAGTGACCGGCGACCGAAGGTACGGGACGAGAGCGGCCCACGTCCCTAGCATGGGTGCACCTCCGGCCTTTCCACCCAGGCACGTCAACTCATGGGGCAACCGTTCCAAACGCACATTGGGTCTCGGTGCCCTTTTCGTGCCAGCGCGTGCCTGCTTGATTGATGGTCAACACCCCACAGCGATCTTCTTCCTGCGCGGAGCCCGCCAATGGCGTGGCAGTCGCCTCGAAGGTTGACCCATCCTCGGCAACCTCCACGGACAGCGCGTAGTACGCCGTGCCCGTTGCCGGGGATGAGGTGCTCGCAAGCACGAATCCGTCATAGGTGTTGTTGACGGTCCTGTAGCGCTCCGCCAACTGCCCGACCTCGACCAGATCGCCCTTAGCTTGCCCTCGCCGACCCTTCCGCACTGCCTCGTGATAAGAAGGCAACGCGATCGCCGCAAGGATGGCAACCACGGCCACCACCACCATCAGCTCGATCAGAGTGAAGCCGCGCTGCCCGCGTGGCAGGACAAGCGCTGCTTCCCTGCATCCCACCAGATGTTGCTTCGACATAGCACCTGTCACCTCAATTGACGCCAGGACTGCCGACCGCAAGGCCGGGGCAGGACGAACGCACCTGGGTAGATCACAACCTCGCACTGCTCGAACGTCGCGCAACTCGCGCCAGTACAGGTGGGATCGACCTTGCGCACAGGGTTGATCGCAACCGCGGATGTAGCCGTCACAGGCGGCTGGGTCGCAGGCGCGCCGGAAGCGCTTTGCTCTCCGATCGCCACTGCACCACATGCGCCGCCGGTGCATGCAGGCTCGTCACTTCCCAGCAGTTTGACGTCTGAAAGCGCACCCGCGCCCGACAACAGATCTAGGCCATAGACGAAATTCACTCCGCCCGGGCTGCAGCTGTCGTCGAGTGGCGTATAGGAGGTGAGGAATACCCGTCCACTCTGGATTCGCGGCGTCGCGATGAACCTCTCACCACGCGCATCAATGCTGACCCCACCGTCCGAACTTGTTTCGAGGGCCAGATCGAGATACCAGCCACGTCGTGCATTCGCGCCGTAATAGGCGACCACGTTGCGTGACAGGTTGCGATATGTCTGGCCCTCTGCGGTCGCCTGACTCGTGATCGATTGCTTGCCCAGCGAGTCACGACCACCGTTGTCCCCCACGGAGGCAACGGGGCTGCCTTCGGCGTATGTAGCTCCGAAGTAGGTTCCGTTGTCGTGGATTCCATACAGCGACTGCAACTGCGGATTCTCCGGAACCGTGTTGTCGGGCTGGTACTGATAGCGCCCGGTACCAAAGAACACCATGACACCAGCGCCAGGCCCGGCTGAAACGCGGATTCCGCCCGTGATGGGCTGCCGCTCCCCATCCACCTCGGCGGTGAACAGCGGCTCACCGCTGAAGGCCACCTTCCAGGCGGTCGTGTTGGAACCGGACAGGTTGAACTTCCACAGGTTGCCCTGCAAATCCGCGCCATAGACCGTGTCCACCCGACCATCGCCGTTCTTGTCGATCGCGGTAATCTGGCCTAGCCCATTGAACGGCTGCTCCCTCCGGGCGCAGATGAACGTCGTCTCACAAATCCAGTCCGTTACGGAAGTGGATTCGCTGGCCTGCGCACCGTCGTCGGCCGTGATCTTCTTGATCAGGTTACCGGTGAACGCGTCGAGGATATACAGGGACGGGTCGCTTCGATTCCCGCCAAAGCCATTACCGAAGAGAACACCCCAGCTCCCGTTCTCGAGCGGAACAATAAGCGGCTTGCCTTGCAGGTAGCCGATATCCTGATCCACCTTGTCATTGCGCTCCCAAAGCACATGGGATGCCGCGAAGTTGCCGGGGTCGCTGACGTCGAGCATGAAGATCGACCGTCCGCCGGCACCGGTGGTGCCTGCAAGCAACGTCTTCCAGACGGTCCCATCTCTGGCATCGCTGATGGCGAGCTGACCATCCACGTAATAGTGGTGGTTGAAGTGATCATCCGGCAATGCAAGGTCGCCCAATTTATTGCCCAGGCCTCCCGGAGAGTTCAGTAGTCCGTTAGGAATGAACGCGAACTCTTCCTGTCCGGCACCCGGTGCCGCGCAGGTCCGGTTGAGCTGGCTCGGGCAAGGCTCGGTCCCTGCATCGAACGCGTGCAACATGCCATCGTTCGCACCGAAGTAAACATGCGTGTTGTCAGCCGTCCGCTTGGCGGTCAAGAAGGTTTCATAGCCCGAGAACATGCTGTTCGAATGCATCGCATAGCCGAAGTTCGACCGGGGCGAGCTGATGATCGGTTCGGAGTTGATGATGCTTCCCAGCACGGAACTGCGTTCGCGAAGAGTTCCGCCCTGCCCGTGCTCGTTCTCCTTGGACCCTGCGATGTACTCGATGAAGTCTGCTGATGAATAGTTGCCTCCGAACCGGGAGGCGACGTTCAGCGGATTGATGCCGAGCATGCGAAGCTTCGCGTCCTCGTCTCCAGGCAGGGCGCTGAACTCGGACTTCTGGATGCTTCCCGCCACCCCTGACCCGATGGTGTGGATGGTGTAGATCGAGCGCGAGCCGTAAGCCGGGATACCGCCCGCCGCGTTCCACAATGCCGGAGTGTCGAGCGTGGCGTCTGTGTTGACGCCATACGCGGTGATGTTGCCGGTCCAATCCTTGCCATTGCGATCGCGCCGGAACGTGGGCTGCAAGGTGAAGGAAGCCCCACCGCCACCGACACGAGCGCCGCTCATGTTCTGGCTGCCCGGATCAAGACCCGTGTCCTCAGCCAGGTCGAACGCCTTCGACAGCTGCGCGCGCATATTCAGCGGATTGGTGACCAGGAAGTAGTTCTCCGGCTCAGCGGCCGCGGCGGGCTCGAGCTTGGGCGTGCCGTATTTCGCCGCGTACCAGAGCGGGTCCCTGAGCCGTTCACCCACACCGGCGCTTCCGGGTTCGAACACTCGCGTCGAGTTGAAGTCGAGTCCGGCATTGCAAGGTGACGAGCCTGTCTGGCCAATGCACCCTCCGGCCCAGACGCCCGAAGGGGTGTTCAGCGCATAAGCGGATGAGCTCTTGTTAGTGTTGTCCCTGTCACGCACCTCCAGGTAGACACCATCCTTGGTGGTTCCCGAGATCACGTAGCCGATGTTCTGGTTCGCGCTACCCGCTGCATATTCGGAATCCAGATTGACCGTGACGGTGCCGTTGGAATTGGCGGTGATCGTGTAGCGCACGATCGCGTCCATGTCGTGGTCGTTGCCCTGTTCGACATCTTCGTAATTGATGCGGAACACGGCGTGGGGACGACCCCCGTTCTCGCTGATATTGATCGCACCGCCTGGGAAGTTGACGATCTCTTCAACAAAGAAGTCGACGATCGTATTGACGGGCTTTCTAGTTTCACCGCCGAACGTACCGCTCACGGTCATCGCGAACGGAAGCAGCTCCACGGTCCTGCCATCCACCGGAATCTCCATGCGCGGCAGAGGCGAAGCCAAAGCAACCGCGAAGGTCGTCATGTTCGGATAATCGGACAGTGGATTCAGGTTGTTCCATGCCGCATAGCGGGCGACAGAGGCCGCATAGTAGGTGCCGCCCTTGGTCGGCTCTTCCGGCGACAGGCCGCGGATGTTGCCGAAGCTCGAGGCCGCCTTGGCCGTCGGCACGCCATCGGTGACCCCATTAACGTCGCCGATGAACACGTTGCGCGTTCCGCCGAGTTCGTTGTTCCAGATCTCCTGTCCGAGATTGGCTGCGTTGAAACCAGGGAGCGCGCTATCGCTTGCAACGGTGGCGAACGCGCTACCCGGGAGGTCGCCGTCGTAGCTGGGATTGATGTCGCTGATGACAGTCATCACCGGACGCGAACACGCGGGATAGCCGCCGCCAGCAGGGCTCGCGCGATAGGGGTCGACCCACGTGGGGGTCGCAAGTCCAAGTCGCGTATCTTCAGCCTGCCCTTGGGTACTGCCTCCACTTGAAAAGGCCGACGTAGGTGAGGCAGCGCCCGCAAAATAGCGCACGCCCTCGAACATCATCTCCGCGATAGGATTGCCCCACATCCGGCATTCGCCGTTGTCGATCATCCTGTGGCCCTGGGACTCGCAATTGCCGCCGAGCCCACCCTCCGAGTAGTTCCAGCCCCAGTTCTTGCTGTGGCCGATATTGTCACCGCCGCCGTTGTAGGCACCGCCGATCATCCTCAGCCGATCGATACTACGGACGATGCCGTTGACGCTCGTCCACTGCCCGGTAGTCGCGTTCACTTCAAGGGCGAAGTTCTCGATGTTGCGGCGCAGGACGCCGCCTTGCAGGTTGTTGGCCTGGCTGCCGGTGATCAGGCCGAAGTACATCCTCTGCCGCTCGCCGTAGTCATGCAGGATGCCCGTGGGCTTATGGCTGCCGCCCGGATAGGTCCTGCAGACGGAGTCACGGTGCGCATCATTGGCCGGACAGGCCTCCACGCGCACGAATTTGTCGGCGTCGAACGAGGCCCCGCCGGTGCTGAGCGTATAAGTCTTGCGCGTCAGGTTCCTCAGCCCGGCATCGTTGCCCGCGGCGGCGGGAGCAACGCCCCAACTATTACCGGGGAAGTTACCGCCGTTATTGGCTTGCCGCATGCGAAGTTCATAGTTGTCGTCGCCACCACCCTCCTCGTGGCGGAAGACGATCCGGTACGTACGCCCGCCGACCAGATTGACCTCGGCACTGGAATGCGTATCGCAACCCCCGCAATTGCCGTGGCCATTGTACCAACCCGCCTCCGCCACGACTGTTGTGCCGTCCAGCAACTTAAAGTCCACGGCGTCGTCACCATCGACCGCGAACTGGAATTTACGGCTGTCGGGGACGTAGAGTTCCCCCTCGATCACGGTCATGTGGTTGTCGTTCTGGCCCGCACCGCTGCAGTTCGCACCGCAGTCGATCTGCGCTGGATTCCCCGACGAAATCAAAAACTCTGGCCGTGCCCAGTTAACTTCAAGCGCGTCGAACGCAGCACGGTTTGCTGGATGTCCCGGGTGCGCACTCCCGCCAGTACCGACGCCGCAGCTTCCGTTGTTGAAGCAGGAGTCGTTGGCGACTGGCCCTTCCTTCGCAACCCATTCCCACACCCGTGCCGTGGTGTTTCGCAGGACCCTGAACCGCGGAGCCTCGTAAGCCGGATAGGTGGCCAGGTTTCCGGAACGCGTTGTGACCGCGAACAAGTGGTAGCGATTAGCCGGTGGCAAGGGCAACGGCGTGTAGTCGCGAATGTCGTACCCATCGCGGTCGACGCTCGCGTACTCCTTGCCCCAACTGTGGGCATCCTGGGGAAAGAATGCGCCCTGCAGCACCGTCTTGTTCTCGGTATCGAGGGAGCGGTAGCCGCCATACAGCACTCGCCGCAAAGCATCCATGCGCGACATGGTGGCGTAGTTCAGGAAATCACCGCTCCAGTTGCCCGAGCACCTCTTGTTGGTGGTGCGACCACCGGTTGGCTGGAACTCGGTGCCGTTCCACATGTAGCAAAGATACGAGTCGAAGTAGCCGTAGTAGTCGATCTTGTAGGCCGAACTTCCGTCGGTCGGCGCCGGCGACTTCAACTCCCAGCCACGGTAGCCGACGTCCACCACGCCGTCACCGTCGAGATCCGACGCGTCGTTATAGGCCTCGTAGTAGATCTTGTGGTCCTTGCCCATGACCAGCATGTTCAGCGGCGGCACGGAGTCACGCATGTAAAGCGGCACCTGCGCCGGCACGGGGCTGTCGGCGGCCAGGAAGGTCGGATCCGATTTCACGACAAGAGTTGCCGCAAGACCAACCACCGCGAGTGATCCCACGGCCCCGATCCTCTTCAAGGTTTTGCGCTTCATGCTCGTCGCCTTCTTGGTGTCGCTCACGGGATGAACACGGTGTCCACCACCGCCTCGGATGTCGACAACAGCGCGCGATCCTTCGCGAATGCCGTTACCTGGTAGATCTGGTCGGTACGCTCCGCCTCGTCGCTGGGATAGTCCATGCCACCCCAGGAGAAGCAAAGGTCAAGCCGGCGCACGTACGCGCTGGAACCCGTCCATCCCGTCGCGTCGTGCGTGGAGACACAGTCGGTTGGCGGAACGTTCGTGGCGGGGAGGAGCTGAGCTTCCACATCCGACTTGAGGTCAGCCTCTTGGCTTCGCGCCACGCCTTCCGCGTTCTGGAACGCCAGGTTGACCGCTTGGTAATTGGCGGCCATCCGCTCCTGCTGGCCCGCAACCTGCATTGCCACGATGCCGATCAGCGTCAGCAGGATCAGCATGATGAGTGCCACGTAGAGCACCGCGCCGGATTGTCCTTTTCGGGACTGGTTGATCATGCTCAAGTACCTGCTCAGTTGCCGAAAAGCCGATTTCGAAGCGCGATCGAATCTTCATAGACGCTTCGATAGAACGTGTCGTCGGGCGGTGTAATGGTCAGACCCAGCATCGAAAGAGGAGGGGTGACGTCCGACGCCTGGCGCTGGCCGGCGGCCGCCGGTTCGGTGCTCCTCGCAAGAAGGCCGATCTGGGCCATGCCCACCCGTCGCCATGCCTCTTCAGACGTCGCCCCGACGAGCGCGTTGGCAGTGGTGGCGGTACCGATATTGCCCGACGGCCTTTGCGACCCGGTAAAACTGTCCTGCCCGAAACGCAGTTGCATGGACTCGATCCCCTCTACCAGTTCTTCGTTGATGCTGGTCAGTCCGCCGGTAGCATTGACCGAATAGCGCAGGCGATAGAGAGAGGGGACGTCCTGGGGATTGAGTCCGACGTAGTACACCAGGCTGTCGGCGCGATAGAGCATCGCCTGGCCGGTCGCTACTGGCAGCGTGGCCAACGATGACAAGTTGCCGTTGCCGCCAGCCACTTGAATTTCTCCTGCGGCGAGACTGGTGTAGTCACCCTTGAACACCGCCGCGCCCATGCAATCGGCAATCGCGAAGAGGCGCGGATCGGGAACGCCTTCCGTCAGGCGCCCCGAGTGCGATGCCGTGAATCGCACCGTGGCCGGGTCCCCGGGCGTGAAGCTCGTGATTTGGGCCCCGCTTGCGGTGAAAGTCCGGAGCACGAGAATGTCGCTGCCAGGCACCGGCTTGTTGAGCGACGAGAAAAGCGTAGCCGGCAGCGCCGGGGACCATTCGCTGCTGTTCTCCGCTTCCTCCGGAACCGCAGGCAGCACCAAGGTGCCGCCTGTGTTGGTCCCATTTGCCTCATACGCCTCTATCGGCATGTCGAAACGCAGCGCGTGCGAGAGGCCGGCGGGTGAGTAGTTCCCTGCGCTCTGATCGGCGGGACTCAAGAACGTCGAAACCAGGGCGGGCCTGGAAGGAGTGACGTTCTCGGGTAGAAAGCGCGCCTGGTCGTTCACGCAGCCGGCATGACCCGCCATCCGCATGTCGCGCTGCAGGAAATCGATCGCGAAACGCCCGTTCTCCTGCGAGCGCGCGAGCCCCGAAGAGAGCTGGTACGCCGTGCGAGAAGCCGAGAACACCTCGACCAGGCCCAGGATCAGCAATGTACCTATCCCGAGTGCGATCATGAGTTCGATCAGGGTGACGCCTGCTTGCTGTCGGCAAGAAGTCATAGCACGGTCTCCAACACGATCTCGGCACCACCAGCGAGCGACGGCAGGTTGTCCTCGGACCAGCTGAGCTCCACCCTCACGGCGGAGTTGTTGATCGTGATCGAACCTTCGGCCTCCGGACCCAGCGCCTCGCGCACCTCGCACTTCCAGCGCGCCAGGTTTCCGCTCGCGGTCAACGCGTCGTCTCGCGCGCAGCCACCAATGGTGACCACGCCATCGAAACCGCCTTCGCCCACCGCATAGGCGGCCAGTTCGCTGCGGTTTGTCCGCATGGTGTCAAGGATCGAGCTGGCGAGGTTGATGGCTTTGGTGCGCTGCTCCGCGCTCTTGGTGTAACGCAGGTTCATGGTCTGCAACAGCGCCAGTCCCAGCAGCCCCACGGCCAGGATCACGAGAGCGATGAGTACCTCGATCATCGAGAAGCCGCGCTGGGCGCGTTTGCCACGCCGGATGATTCCCAACCCCGTCATGGGCAGTTCCCCTTCAGCGTCTTGGCTTGGCCCGCAAGCGTGATCTCCACGTTGCGCACAAGTTGAGCGGTCGCGGGACAGTTGCTGGGCGTCAACGTCCATGAAAGGGGCGTACTACCTGCGAGTGGCCGTCCGCGAGTATCGAAGCCAAGTTGCGTCAATGCGACGTTCGATGTGTTCCTGAGGTCGACCGTGATGTCCGCCTTGCCTTCAACATGACGGACCACGAGGTCGTCCGCATCAAACGCCCCGCTGGTGCCTCCATCCAAGTCCTGCCAGACGATCCAGCCATCGGACCATCCACCTGAGCAACTGGTGCCGTCCTCGCTCGCGCAGATACCGGCACCCCGGACGCTGCGCATGGCTTCTGAGCGCGTAAGCGAGATGCTGGCGATGAGTTCATTATTGGTCGTTGCCATTCGGTTGGAACGGAGCGACGACTGAAAACTGGGAAAGCCGATGGCGACCAGAATCGCCACTATGGCAATCGTCACCAACAGCTCAACCAGCGTAACGCCCCTGCAGCGCTTGCTCACGACATATCCTCCCCTAGGCCTGAACAGCCTACCCCGAGACCTTTCGCCCGCAACAGCGGACAGACGAGCGGTCGAATGATGTCCGTGAACGTCAGCGTTGGCGACCCCCGTCCACCACGGTTGTGACCTTGTTCGCGCCTTGGCCGGCGCCTGTCCTCAGGTCACCACCTCATAACAAGGCCGATACTCCCCACTGATCTTCATCCGCCTCTGCACCACAAACGCCCTCAACAGCGCATCCAGCGACTCCATCATGTCCTTGTCGCCATGGATCTGGAACGGCCCATACGCCTCGATCCTGCGCATCCCATCCTCCTTCACATTCCCCGCCACGATCCCGGAGAACGCCCGCCGCAGATCCGCCGCCAGCTCATGCGGCTTCCGCCCATGGTGCAGGTCCAGCCCCGCCATCGCCTCATGCGTGGGCACGAACGGCTGCTGGAACGGCAGCGGGATATCCAGGCCCCAGTTGAAGTAGAACGAGTCCTTGTGCTCGATCCGCGCCTCACGCACGCGCTTCACGCCCGCCGCCATGCGCCGCGCGACGGCCTGCGGATCGCCCACGATGATCTCGTAGCGCTCGGTCGCGGCCTCGCCCAGCGTCAGCCGGATGAACTTGTCGATCTGCTCGAAATACGGCGCCGACGCCACCGGCCCGGTCAGGATCAGCGGGAACGGCAGCCCGGCGTTCTCTTCGCGCAGCAGCAGGCCCAGCAGGTACAGGATTTCCTCGGCCGTACCCACGCCACCCGGGAACACGATGATGCCGTGGCCGACGCGGACGAAGGCTTCGAGGCGCTTCTCGATGTCCGGCATGATCACCAGCTGGTTGACGATCGGGTTCGGGCTCTCGGCGGCGATGATGCCGGGCTCGGTGATGCCGATGTAGCGCGGGCGGCGCTGGCGCTGCTTGGCGTGGGCGATGTTGGCGCCCTTCATCGGGCCCTTCATGGCGCCGGGGCCGCAGCCGGTGCAGATGTCCAGGCCGCGCAGACCGAGCTCGTAGCCCACCAGTTTGGTGTACTCGTACTCGACGCGGTTGATGGAGTGTCCGCCCCAGCAGACCACGAGCTTGGGCTCGATGGGGTACAGCAGGCGGGCGTTGCGCAGCTGGCCGAACACGGCATCGGTGATGCCGGCGGAGGATTCGAGGTCGGCGGCGTTCTCGGGGCCAAGCTCGATCGCCATGTAGGCGAGGTCGCGCACGGTGGCGAACAGCAGTTCGGCCACGCCGCGGATGATCTGGCCGTCGACGAAGGCCATGGCCGGGGCTGCCACCAGTTCGATGCGCAGGCCGCGGTCCTGCTGCAGCACCTGGATGTCGAAGTCGGGGTACATCTCCTGCGCGGCGCGCGGGTCGTCGTTGGCGCTGCCGCTGGTCAGCACGGCCAGCGCGCAGCGGCGCAGCAGGTCGTGCAGGCCGCCGGAGGAGGCGTCCTTGAGCCGGGCCACTTCCTCGCGCGACAGCACGTCCAGGCCGCCGCGCGGGTAGATGCGGGCGTCGACGGTGGGCAGGGTGGTGGTTTCTGGCGCTGTTGCCTGGGTCATCGCTGTCCTCTTCTTCTTGTTGTCGTCGTCGTTTTCGGTGGTCGACTCTAGCGCAAGCGGGTGCCCTGCGGACACGCCGGCGGGCCCCAAACGGAAACGGCCGGGGCATGCCCCGGCCGTTCCGTGTATCGCTGTGCGTCGCCGCTTAGAACTTGTACTTCACGCTCAGCATGACCGACCAGCGGGAGACGGCCGTGTTGATGCCGTCGCCGTTGTTCTCCTGGATACCGGAGTTGTCGGTGGAACCGGTGAAGTTGTAGACGTACTTGCCGGTCTCCGGGTTGATGCCCGCGTAGTTGGCCACGCGGCGGGTGGAGAAGAAGCCGTAGTCGTCGATCAGGCCCCAGTCCTTGTTGATCAGGTTGCCGATATTCATGATGTCCAGGGCCACTTCAGCCTTGTGGCCTTCGAAGAACATCGGGACTTCCTGGCTCACGCGGACGTCGAAGCTGTTGGTCCAGCCGCTGCGGAAGGCGTTGGCCGGGGCCACCTGGCCGCGGAAGCGCTGCAGCTCGGGGGCTTCGCTGGCCATCCAGTCGAAGAAGCTCTGCTCCATCGCGTCGCCACCCACCCACTCGACGTCGCCAAGGCCGGCCGGCACGTAGAACAGGTCGTTGGTGCCGGCGCTGTCGCCGTTGAAGTCGTTGTAGTAGATGTAGCTGAACGGACGGCCCGAGCGACCTTCATAGAACAGGCCGGCCGTGGTCAGGTTGTCGCCGAACAGGGCCTTCTGCCAGGTCAGGGCCGCGGTGAAGCGGTCCTTGATCGCATAGCGCGAGTTGTAGCCGACCGGCTGGTTGGAGTTGAACACCATGGTGTTGTTCCAGTTCGACGAGTTCTGCGAGCTCGTCGCCGGGCTGAATTCCGTGGCGTCGGTGTAGGTGTAGCCAAGGGTCCAGGCCCACTGGTCGACCATCGGCTTGGACAGCGCCAGGGTGAGCTGGCGGGCCGAGCCCTTGTCGGTGTTGCGGATCACGATGGCCTGGTCGACCTCGGGGTGCTTGTTGGCGCGGTTGCCTGCGCCGTTGCGGCCGTTGCTGATGCCGTTGCCCGAGATGTTGTCCGGATCATAGCCGGCCGGATTCCAGTACATCGCGCGGCCGTCCTGGCCGTAGCGGGTCGGGGTACCGATGTCGATGCGGTCGAACCAGAGCGCGTTCTTGTTCTTGGTCACCAGCAGCTCGGCCGAGGCCACGAGGCCGTTCCACGGCAGCTCGTGGTCGAACGCCAGGTTGGCCTTCCAGATCGACGGCAGGGCCAGGCCCGGCTCCATGATGTCGGCGGTGATGCGCGGCGCCAGGGCACCGCCACCGGCGGGGACGCTCGGCGGGACGCTGGGATCGAAGTCCGGCACGGCCGCGCCGGTGATGTTGTAGGAATCGAAGTTCAGGCCGGTGTTCTGGAACGGGCCGGCGAGCCAGACGTTCGGATTGCCGCCCTGGAACAGGCCGACGCCGCCGCGCAGCTGGGTCGGGCGCTCGGTGTCGAAGGTGTAGTTGAAGCCGAAGCGCGGCTGCCACAGCTTCTTGTCGACCGTCACCGAGTTGTCGAGGCCGTAGATGTCCTGGATGCGCTGGTTGTAGATCGGCGAGTCGCCGAAGTCGGGCATGTCCACGCGCACGCCGAACATCAGGGTCAGGTTGTAGTTGAGCGCCCACGAGTCCTGCACGAACAGGCCCAGGTTCTCGAACGAATAGGCCGCCGGGATGTCGGCCATGCTGCCGCCGGCACGCGGCGCACGCAGCTGGTAGTTGCGCGCCCTGCCCGCCTCGAAGTCTTCGAGGCTGTCGAAGGTCCAGGCGCCGTTCACGTCACGGCCGTAGAAGTTGAGGATGTCGTTGTCTTCGTAGTCGAAGCCGAACTTCAGGGTGTGGTCGCCGACGTACCAGGTACCGGCGCCGAACAGGGTCAGCTGCTCGGTGTCGACCACGTTGACGTGGCGGTTGCGCTCGGTGCCCAGGTTGATGGTGTCCTGGCCCGGGCCGACGTTGTTGATGAAGATCGCCGGGAGGTCGGCATAGGTCGCCGCGACCGATGAATAGTCGCGCTGCGAGACCTTGAACTCGGTGGAGAAGTTGTCGCTCCAGTCGCTGAACAGCTCGACGACGGTGCTCTCGAAGGTCTTGTTCTGGTCGTACCAGTAGCTGGACAGCGAGACGCTGCTGCTGCCGAAGCCGACCAGCTTGGGCACGATTTCCTCGGTCTTGCTGTAGCGCAGGGCCGCACGGTGGCTGTCGTTGATGTTCCAGTCGAGCTTGACCGCGTATTCCTCGATGTCGGTCTCGGAAACGCTCGGCGGGTTGAAGCTGCCGGGATCGAAGCCGAAGCTGTTGGCCGCGGCGATCACGCGCGCGATGTCGGCATCGGTGATGTCGCCGTCGCCATACGGGGTGCCGGACAGGCTGGTGCCCGGGCGCTCGCGCTTGAACTGCTCGTAGTTGGCGAAGAAGAACAGGCGGTCCTTGATGATCGGGCCGCCGAAGGTGAGGCCGTAGGTCTCTTCCTTGTCGAAGCCGTTGAACTCGATGCCGCGCAGGTCGCTGCGCACCCAGTCGCCGTCGCGCATCGTGTAGTACGCGCTGCCGTGGAATTCGTTGGTACCCGACTTGGTCACGGCGTTGACCACCGCGCCGGTGCCACCGGAGATGGTGGTGTCGTAGTTGGCCAGGTCGATCTGGATCTCTTCGATCGCGTCCATGGAGACCGGCTGGCGCTCGGTCGGCATGTTGTTGGCTTCGAGGCCGAACGGGTCGGAGTTGCTGACGCCGTCGATGCGGATCACGTTGAAGCGCGAGTTCTGGCCACCGGCCGAGATCGAGCCATCGGCCTTGCTGACCTGCGAGATGCGGGGATCCAGGCGGATGTAGTCCTGGATGTTGCGGCTGGCCGAGGGCAGCGCTTCGATGGTCGCGTTGTCGAGGTTGGTGCCGGTGCCCATCTTGTTGGCGCTGAAGATCTCCGAGCCGCCGGCGACGCCGACCGCGGTCACCGTGGCGAGCGTGGTCACGTCGCCGGTGAGCTGGGCGTTGACCGTGTTGCTCTGGTTCAGGCCGAGGAAGACGTTGTCCTCGGTCTTGGTGCCGGCGCCGGCCTTGGTGATGATGATTTCGTACGGGCCACCCACGCGCAGGCCGCGGGCGCTGTAGCGGCCGCTGGCATCGGTGGTTACGCGGCTCGTGGTGCCGGACTCCACGTGGACGATGGTGACCTCTGCATTGGTCACCGGCAGGCCGTCGCTTCCGAGGACGACACCGCCCACGCCCGCAGACGTGGAGCTCTGGGCAAAGACGGGTGCGGCGGCAAGCGCGGCGATCAGGCCGAGCGAAAGTTTCGACACACGGAAGACGTTGCGACGGGTCATGGCTGGACTCTTGGTGGCAAAGTAAACGGACCGCGCCCCGGGGCACGGCAGGAAAGAATTCGGGTTGTCCCTGGTCACGCCGCGACCGCCGGAGCGGCAGCGGTTAACAACAGATTAACACGGTAGCCCCGCCATGTGACAGCGGGATGACGACTTCAGGCCGGGCGCATGCTCACGAGATAGCTCGCGACCCCGTCCAGCAGCATCTGCACCGAAATCGCCACCAGCAGCATGCCCATCAGGCGCTCGACGGCGGTCAGCGCGCGGGCGCCCAGCAGCCGGTACAGGTAGGGGGCGCAGAACAGGATGGTCGCGGTCGCGCCCCAGGCGATCATCAGCGCCAGGCTCCATTCCCAGAGGCGGTCGGGTTCGCGGGTGCCCATCAGCATCACCGCCGCCATGCCCGATGGTCCGGCAACCAGCGGCACGGCCAGCGGGACGATGAACGGCTCGCCGCCGGGGATCTCGCCCATCAGGCCCTCGGGTGGCGGGAAGATCATCCGCAGGCCGATCAGGAACAGGACGATGCCCCCAGCGATCGACACCGACTCCTGGCGGAGGTGCATGACCTCCAACGCGTGCTTGCCCGCCCAGAGGAAGACCATCAGCACGACCAGGGCGATCAGCAGCTCGCGCGCCAGCACGATCCGCTGCCGCTTGGGCGGCAGGTGGCGCAGGATGCTCAGGAACACCGGGATATTGCCCAGCGGGTCCAGGATCAGGAACAGCAGCAGGGCCGCGGAGGCGATGGTCACGCGGGCGGCGTCCAGGCCTGGCCGCGATGGGCCGCCCCCGCCGGCGACAGCAGCGTGACGCAGGCCGCGGCCGCGGCGGCGGGATCACGCGCCCGACGGTCCTCGTCCACCGCGTGCGAGCGCGCCCGCAGCGGCGTGCGCAACGGGCCGGGCCGCAGCCCGTGGATGCGTACCGTGCTGTTGCGGTGCTCGGCGTGCAGGGTGTCGAGCAGGGCGCGCTGGCCATGCTGCGCGATGCCGTAGGCACCGCGGTAGGCCGCCGGGACTTCGTCGTCGAGCACGAACACCACCGAGGCGTCGGGCGCCTTGCGCAGCAGCGGCAGGCACGCCTGGGTCAGCCACCAGCGCGCGCTGAGGTTCACGTGCAGTATCCGCGCGAAGTTCCCCGGGTCCGTGTGCTCCAGCGGAGTCAGGCCCGCGAAATCGGCGGCGCAGTGGAGGATGCCGTCCAGGCGCCCGAGCTGTGCCTCGATGCGCCCGGCGAGTTCGGCATGGTCGCCATAGTCCGCACCGGCCAGGTCGAATGGATAATTGACCGGCTCGGGCAGCCCGGCCGGGTCGCGAACGATCGCGTCGTACACCCGGTTGAGCCGGGGCACCTTGCGCCCGAGCAGGACCACGGTCGCTCCCGCGCGCGCGCAGGCGTGCGCGGCCGCCGTGCCCAGCCCGCCATGGGCGCCGGTCACCAGCACGACGCGCCCGGCCAGCGGAGCCCGGTCGGCGGGCGCCTCCACGGCGGCCGGGGGCGTACTCACGCCTTCTGTGTCTCCGCGACCATGCGCGCCAGCTCGCCGGACTCGAACAGCTCCATGGTGATGTCGCAGCCGCCAATCAGCTCGCCGTTCATGAAGAGCTGCGGGAAGGTCGGCCAGTTGGAGATGCGCGGCAGGTTGGCGCGGACTTCGGGGTCCTCCAGCACGTTGACGCTGCGCAGGGTCGCCATGTCGGCGCCGGCTTCGCGCAGCGCGCCCACGGTGCGGCTGGAGAAGCCGCACATCGGGAACTGCGGCGTGCCCTTCATGAAAAGGACGATGGGGTGGCCGCTGATTTCGGCCTGGATGCTTTCGACGATGGCCATGGAGGCTCCGACGTGATGCGCGACGGGCCGAGGCCACGCGGCGCGTGATGGGGATCGCGCTATTGTAGCGTCCATGGCCATTGAACTTGCCGCCCTGCCCTGGGATCGCACCGCGCTCGAGCCGCACATCTCGGGCGATACGCTCGACCTCCACCACGGCCGCCACCACCGCGCCCAGGTCGAGGCCGTCAATGCCCGTGCGCCGGCAGCCGGGATGGCTTCGGCCACGCTCGAAGAACTGGTGCGCGGCGCCCAGGGCGCGCTGCAGCAACACGCGGCCCAGGCCTGGAACCTCGCGTTCCAGTGGCGCTGCCTGAAGCCGGCCGCGGCGGGCGGCGGCGGCGAGCCGCAGGGCGAACTCGCCGAAGGACTGGCGCGGCGTTTCGGCGACATGCCGCGCTTCCGCCAGCGCTTCTCGGCGCTGGCCTGCGCACTGCAGGGCTCGGGCTGGATCTGGCTGCTGCAGCGGCCGGACGGCTCCCTCACGCTGGCGCTGACCGCCAACACCGCATCGCCCATCACCGGCGACGACCGCCCGCTGCTGGGCCTGAGCCTGTGGGAACATGCCTACGTACTCGACCACCGCGAATCACGCGCCCGCTACATCGAAGCGACCTGGAACATCGTTGACTGGACGTTCGTCGCCTCGAACCTGCGCTAGCCGCGGAGCGCCAGCAGCAGGGCATGGACGCTGCCATTCGGCCATCGCGGCCATGGCCGCTCCCACAGAACGCGCGCCATCGCGGCCTTGGCCGCTCCCACGAAAGCGCGTACGAGCGGCGGTCTACAGCTGCGATCGCGGCGATGGCCCTGGTCGCTCCCACAGCAGCTTTTGTGGGAGCAGCTACAGCTGCGATTGCGGCCCCGTCGCCATCTGATCGCCGCCGTGGCGGCGCACGCGTTTACCGGTGCAGTGGCCGTTCCCGCAGGCGGGCGATGACGGGTTCGACCTGGGCCTCGCGGCCCAGCGCTGCGCCGACGCGCTCGAGCGCTTCGGCCAGCTCGCCGTCCCCATCGGCCCGCAGGGTGGCATGGCCGACCTTGCGCCCGGGGCGCGCCGTCTTGCCGTAATCGTGCCAGTGGCCACCGGCTTCGGCCAGGACCGCGGCCGGATCCGGCATGTCGCCGATCCAGTTGAGCATGCAGCTCCTGCCCAGCGCATCCGTCGCGCCCAGCGGCAGCCCCAGCACGGCGCGCAGGTGGTTGCCGAACTGCGAGGTCTCGGCGCCTTCGATCGTCCAGTGGCCGGAGTTGTGCACCCGCGGGGCCATTTCGTTCGCCAGCAATTCGCCGTCGCGGCAGAACAGCTCCAGCGCGAACACGCCGACATAGTCCAGCGCTTCGGCCAGGGCGCGGGCGTACCCGATCGCGCGGGCTTCCAGCGACGGCGCCACGCGTGCGGGCGCAAGGCTGGCCGAGAGCACGCCATCGACGTGCCAGTTCTCGGTCAGCGGCCAGGTGCGGAATTCGCCGTCGCGGCCGCGCACGGCGACCACGCTCAGCTCGCGCTCGAAGGGTACGAAGGCCTCCAGGACCAGGCCGCCGGTGCTCGCCTGGGCGCCCAGCGCGTCCCAGGCCGCTGCGGCATCCGACGCCGCGCGGATCCGGAACTGGCCCTTGCCGTCGTAGCCCAGGCGCCGGGTCTTGAGGATGCAGGGCAGGCTGAGCCCAGCCACCGCCGCATCGAGGTCGTCGCGGGTATCGACGGCGACGTAGCCGGGCACAGGGATGCCGAGCTCGCCGAACAGGGTCTTTTCGGCCAGGCGGTCCTGGCTGGTGCCCAGGGCACGCGGGTTCGGGAACATCGGCACCCGCTCGCTCAGCCACTGCGCCGATGCAGCGGGGACGTTCTCGAAATCGAAGGTGGCGATATCGATGCCCGAGGCGAACTGCGCCAGCGTGCCGGCATCGCGGTAGTCGCCTACGACCAGCGGCGCGAACTGGCCGGCGCAGGCCTCGGCGCTGGTGTCCATCACCGAGAAGCGCAGGCCGAGCGGAGCGCCGGCCAGGGCCATCATCCGCGCCAGCTGGCCGCCGCCAAGGATGCCGACGGTGGTCATCGGACGCACTCCGCGCCGGCATGCGGCTGCAGGCACGCGCTCATCGGCGCGGGTCGTCGCCGGCGGCGACGTCTTCGGTCTGGCGCTGGCGGAAGGCATCCAGCGCTGCCGCCACGCCGGCATCGCCCGCGGCGGCAAGCTGCGCGGCGGCGAACAGCGCCGCGTTGGCCGCGCCGGCACTGCCGATAGCGAACGTGGCCACCGGTACGCCGGCGGGCATCTGCACGATCGACAGCAGCGAATCCATGCCGTTGAGTGCCTTCGACTGCACCGGCACGCCCAGCACCGGCAGCGGGGTCTTCGACGCGATCATCCCCGGCAGGTGCGCGGCGCCGCCGGCGCCGGCGATGATCACCTTCAGGCCACGGTCGCGCGCGCCGGCCGCGTACTCGAACAGCACATCGGGCGTGCGGTGCGCGGAAACAACGCGGACCTCGTGCGCGATGCCGAGCTCTTCGAGCTTCTGCACGGCGTGCTGCATGGTGTCCCAGTCGGATCGCGATCCCATCACGACGCCGACGACGGGCGGGCTGTTGGTGGCGGTCATTGGCCGTCCCCGGTGGCAAAGACGTATTCTAGCGGCCCCACGCCGCGACGTACCGCCATGGACCGCAAGCTGCTCGACATCCTCGTCTGCCCCGCCAGCCGCCAGCCGCTGGCACTGCTGGAACCCGCCGGGCTGGAGGCGCTGAACCGCGCCATCGCCGCCGGTGGCATACAGCGTGGCGACGAAGCCGTGCAGGCCGAGCCGCTGCGCGAGGCCCTGGTGACCCGCGACCGGCGCACCGTGTACCGCGTCGACGACGGCATCCCGGTGCTGCTGGCCGAAGAGGCGATCGCCACCGCGCAGGTCGGCGGCTTCCCGGGCGCATGAGCGCCGTCGGCCCCGGTCCGGACGCCGCGCCAACGGGGGCGGCCCCGTCGAATGCGTCCTGCGAAGGGCGATCGGCCGCCGTTGCCATACCACCGGCCGCCATCGTCTCCGCCGACGTCGGGCGCGCGCTGGCCGAGGACATCGGCAGCGGTGACGTCACCGCCGCCCTGCTTCCGGACGCGCCGGAGTCGGCGTACCTGCTGTGCAAGGAGGACGCCGTGGTCTGCGGCCGGCCGTGGTTCGACGCCTGCCACCGCGCGCTGGACCCGGAGGTCGCCATCGACTGGCGCGTCGCCGAAGGCGCCCACGTGCGCGCCGGCACCGTGCTGGCCATACTCCGCGGCCGCACCCGCGCCCTGGTCAGCGCCGAGCGCACCTCGCTCAATTTCATGCAGACGCTCTCGGGCACCGCGACCACGGTGGCCGCCCACGTCGACGCGGTACGCGGCACCGGTGCGCGCATCCTCGACACCCGCAAGACCCTTCCCGGCCTGCGCATCGCCCAGAAGTACGCGGTCCGCGTGGGCGGCGGCGACAACCACCGCATGGGCCTGCACGACGCGGTGATGCTCAAGGAAAACCACGTCCGCGCCGCCGGCTCCATCGCCGCGGCCATTGCCGCCGCGCGCGCAAGCCAGCCGGGGCTACCCCTGATCGTGGAGGTCGAGACCCTGGCCGAGCTGCGCGACGCGCTCGAGGCCGGCTGCGACCGCATCCTCATCGATGACTTCGACGCCGATGCCCGCCGCGAGGCGGTCCGCATCGCCGCCGGCCGGATCCCGTTGGAGGTCTCGGGCGGCGTGGACCTGGATTCGCTGCGCGCGATCGCCGCCGACGGCGTCGACTGCATTTCCGTGGGCGCCCTGACCAAACACGTGCGCGCTGTCGACCTTTCGCTGAAGCTGGGGCCGCCCCCCGCCTAGCGCAACAGCAGCAGCGCCGTCGCGCCGAGCACGGCGAGTGCAGCTATCCACCACCACGCGGACGCCCCCTTCGTCGCCCCGGGCATGCGCACCGGCTGCGGGCGTTCCGCCGCGGCGCCCGGCGCGACCACCCGGAACCTCAGCACGTCGAAGCCAAGCTCGTCACCGTGCTGTGCCCAGGCACGTTCGCGCGGCGTTTCATTGAGCAGCCAACCGTTGGTGGAATCCAGGTCTTCCACCAGCAGGCCCTGCGCAGTCGGCGTCAGGCGCACGTGTTCGCGCGACACGCCCGGGTGGTCGAGGTGGATCCCGCAGTCCGGTCCGCGGCCAAGCACCGTGGGCCCGACCAGCGGAAAGGTGCGGCCGAAGCCCGCCCCGCCCACGCCGCGAAGCACGTAGCGCGGCAGCGCCGGACGCACCACGGTGGCTGCCGTAGCGGCGCGGATGCCGGGCTGCGGCGGCCGTGGATCAAGGGCCTCGTCGGCCTGGCGGATGCTGTTCATGCGGGGGAAATTGCGATGTCCTGCGTGAAGCCCACGCAAAGGCTTGCCGAAAACGCGGGTTGGCCCCAGATTGCACAGCCATGCCCAGTCTGATCCTGCTGATGATAGCCGGCGCACTCGCCTATGCATGGTGGAACGCGGCGCGCGCGGCCAGCGAACACGCCATCGACATCGGCCGCGCCGCCTGCCGCACCGCCGGCGTGCAGCTGCTTGACCAGACCGTGCACGCCATCGGCCTGCGCCTGCGCCGCCGCAGCGACGGCCGGCTGGGCCTGGAGCGCAGCTTCCGCTTCGAGTATTCGCACGATGGCACCGACCGCCAGCGCGGCCGCATGGTGTTCCACGGAAGCCGGCTGGTGTCGTTCACCGGGCCGGCGCCGGCAGTGGCGTCCAGCCTTCTCGGCGAAGACTGAGCCGGCAGCGCCAGGCGGATACGCCTTGCTGGAGTGGGGCCTACTTGATTACGCGCAGGTGGGCGCCGCGACGCGGCGTCGGCGCGCCATCGCCATCGTCGTCGCCGTCGCCGTCATCACTGTTCTCGCGCTCCGCGCGCGGGGTCGCGTCATCCACGCCACCCGGCACCACGCCGAGCACGACATCGCCACCCGGCGTCCGGTCGGCGTCGTCTCCGCCTTCCGGGTCATCGCCCGCCTCGCCGCCGCCGGCGGCCATCTGGTCGTCCGGCAGCGCCATGCCCTGCCCGGTTTCACGGGCATAGATGGCGAGCACCGCGCCCACCGGCACGGTGACCGGATGGCTGACGCCGCCGAAGCGCGCGGTGAAGCTGACCGCCTCGTTGTCCATGTGCAGCCGGGCGACCGCGCGGTCGGCGACGTTGAGCACCACCCGGCCGTCTTTCACCGTATGCGGTGGCACGCGGACACCGGGACCGAGCGCGTCCACCAGCAGGTGGGGCGTCATCCCGTTGTCCACGATCCATTCGTACAGCGCCCGCAGCAGGTAGGGGCGATGGCTTGTCATCCGGGCCATGTCGTTCATGCCCGGATTCTACCGCGAGGCGGCGTCAGGCCGGCAGCTCGCGCAGGTGCCGCTCCTGCGGGGTCAGGCTGCGCGTGAATCCCGGATTGCGAAAGATCCGGCTGCCATAGTCCTCGATCGCCTTGCCGTCCTTCGGAAGCGGCACGCCCAGTGCCTCCAGGCGCCAGATGATCGGCGCCATCGCACAGTCGGCCAGGCTCATTTCCGGGTTCAGGAAGAACTTGAAGGCCTTGAACAGCGGCACCGATGCGGTCAGCAGCTCCTTCAACCGCTTGCGCGCGGCATCGGCCTGCGCCTTGGTGCCGGTCTGGATCGAGCGCACCTCGGGGACCCAGTCGTGCTCGAGTCGGAGCATGGCCAGCCGCAGCCGCGCGCGCGACAGCGGATCGACCGGCATCAGCGGCGGGTGCGGATAGCGTTCGTCCAGGTACTCGGTGACCACGCTCGAGGCGTAGAGCACCAGGTCCCGCTCGACCAGGGTCGGCACCGAATGGTAGGGATTCAGGTCGAGGAGGTCCTCGGGCGGATCCTTGGGGTCGACGGTGATCAGGTCGTAGGTGACGCCCTTCGCCGCGAGTACCAGCCGCACGCGGTGGCACAGCACGTCATCGGCGGAGGAAAAAAGCGTGAGTGCGTTACGCATGCGTGGACTCGCTGCCATCATCGGACAACTCCCTTCAGTGCACGTCCTTCCAGTATTCCTTCTTCAGCAGCCACGCCAGGAAGGTGAAGAATGCGAGGAACAGCAGGACCCACACGCCGATCGCCTCGCGCTTGACCGCCACAGGCTCGCCCGCGTACTCGAGGAACGCGGTGATGTCGCGCGCGGCCTGGTCGAACTGCAGCGGATCCATGGTGCCGGGCGATGCCACTTCCAGGCGATCGATCAGCGGATCGCCCGTGGCCTCGTCCTTGCCACCGTAGATCGGGCGCTGGATGCCCTGCATCTGCCACAGCACGTTCGGCATCGACGCATTGGGGAACACGGTGTTGTTCCAGCCAAGCGGACGCTCCTCGTCGATGTAGAAGGCCTTGAGGTAGCTGAAGATCCAGTCTCCGCCGCGCACGCGCGACGTCAGGCTGAGGTCTGGCGGCACGATCCCGAACCAGTCGCCGGCGTGCTCGGCCGGCATCGCGGTCAGGATCTGTTCGCCGAACGCGGCGCCGGTGAAGTTGAGGTTGGTCATCACCTCGTCTTCGGTCAGCCCGAGGTCCTCGGCCATGCGCGAGTAGCGCAGGTATTTCAGCGAATGGCAGGACGAGCAGTAATTCATGAACAGCTGCGCGCCACGCTGCAGCGACGCCTTGTCGCTGAGGTCGGTGCCGGCGTGCTGGACCGGGCCACCGGCCGCGGCCAGCGCCGAGAACGAGAGCAGCATGGAGGCCGCAAAGACTGCGACGCGGCTGATGAGGGTCATGGGCTTAGTCATGCGTGGTCACCCGATCCGGCACCGGCTTGGTCTTGTCGAGCTTCGTCCACAGCGGCATGGTGATGAAGAAGGCGAAGTAGAAGAAGGTCAGGAAGCGGCCGACGATGGTTTCGACCGGGTCGGTACCCGGGCCGGCGCCGATCTTGCCCAGCCAGATGAAGGCGAGCGCGAACAGGCCGAGCAGCACCTTCGACATCAGGCCACGGTAGCGGTAGGACCTGACCTTGGCGCGGTCGAGCCACGGCACCAGGAACAGGATCGCGATGGCGCCGAACATCACCAGCACGCCGCCGAGCTTGTCCGGCACCACGCGCAACATCGCGTAGTAAGGCGTGTAGTACCACACCGGCTTGATGTGCGCGGGCGTCACCAGGTGGTTGGCCTCGGTGAAGTTGTCATGCTCGAGGAACCAGCCGCCGAAGGCCGGCGCGAAGAAGATGATGAAGGCGGCGATCATCAGGAAGAAGCCCACGCCCACCAGGTCCTTGACCGTGTAGTAGGGGTGGAACGGGATGCCGTCGGCGGGCTTGGTCGCGTCCCAGCGATTGCCCTTGGGTCCCTTCTTGATCTCGACGCCGTCGGGGTTGTTCGAGCCGACCTCATGCAGCGCGCCCAGGTGCAGCACGACCAGAAGCAGCAGCACCAGCGGCAGCGCGATCACGTGCAGCGCGAAGAAGCGGTTGAGCGTGGCGTCCGAGGGCAGGTAGTCGCCCATGATCCATTCGACCAGGCCATTGCCGACGATCGGGATCGCGCCGAACAGCGAGATGATCACCTTGGCGCCCCAGAACGACATCTGGCCCCAGGGCAGCACGTAGCCCAGGAAGGCCTCGGCCATCAGCACCAGGTAGATCAGCATGCCCAGGATCCACACCAGCTCGCGCGGCTTCTGGTAGCTGCCGTACATCAGCCCGCGGAACATGTGCAGGTAGACGACGATGAAGAACAGCGAGGCGCCGGTGGAGTGCATGTAGCGGATCAGCCAGCCCCACTCGACGTCGCGCATGATGTACTCGACCGAGCTGAACGCCTCGGCCGCGGACGGCTTGTAGTGCATCGTCAGGAAAATGCCGGTGACGATCTGGTTGACCAGCACCAGCATGGCCAGCGAGCCCATGTAGTACCAGAAGTTGAAGTTCTTGGGCGCGTAGTATTCGGTCATGTGCTTGCGGTACATCGGCATCATGCCGGGCGCCCGCTCGTTGACCCAGTCCGCCACGTTGTTGGCGGTGCGCGTGATCAGGTTCGACATGGCTTACACGGCCCCCTGCGGATCGACGCCGATGACAATCGTGTTGTCGTCCGCGAAATGGTGCGGCGGCACCACGAGGTTGGTCGGCGCCGGCACGCCCGAATACACGCGGCCGGCCATGTCGAACTTCGACTTGTGGCAGGGGCAGAAATAGCCGCCCTTCCAGTTGGCGTCGAACGGCGCCGGACGGATCTCGGCGACCATTTCCGGCGAGCAGCCGAGATGGGTGCAGATGCCCACGAGCACCGAGATTTCGGGCTTCAGCGAACGCAACTCCGGATTGGCCTCGCGGACGTATTCCGGCTGCTGCTCCGGGTTTTCCGACATCGGGTCGCTCAGCTGGTCGTCCAGCGTCGGCAGCAGCTGCAAGACCTCCTGCGAGCGCTTCACGATCCAGATCGGCTGGCCGCGCCACTCGAACACCAGGCGCTCGCCCTCGGCCAGCGCGCTGATGTCCGCGGTCACCGGCGCGCCCGCAAGCTGCGCGCGCTGGCTCGGGAACCAGGTCTTGACGAATGGAACCACGGCCACGCCGGCGCCAACGGCGCCCACGACCGCGGTGGTGGCTGTCAGGAAGCGCCGCCGGCCGTGATCGACCGTGCCCCCCTCGACAGGATCCAGAACCCCTTCATTGCCCATCCGCCACTCCGAAATCGTACGGTCGCTATGTGTAATTCGCTGCCGCGGACCTGACTCCCGTGGGAGGCCAGCCGCCAAAAGACAATCAAGTGTAGCGGAACGCCGATTCAGGCGACAACGTGGGACGCGCCCCGAGGGCTCAATTGGCGGCCACGTGGCCCCGGTAGCGATCGGCCAGGATGGCCACGCGCTCGACGTAGCGCCGGGTCTCGTTGTACGGCGGCACGCCCTTGTGGCGGTCGACCGCGCCTTCGCCGGCGTTGTAGCCGGCCGCGGCCAGGGTCAGGTCGCCGTTGAAGCGCTTGAGCAGCCAGGCGAGATACCTGACGCCGCCGCGGATGTTCTGCGCCGGGTCGAAGGCGTTGGTGACCCCGAAGCGGTCGGCGGTGGCCGGCATCAGCTGCATCAGGCCCTGCGCGCCCACCCGCGACAGCGCATTCGGGTTGAACGCGGATTCGGCGTGCATCACCGCGCGGATGACTGCCTCTTCGACGCCGAATTCCGTCGCCGCCGCCTTGACCTCGGCATCGTAGGCACTGGTATTGAGGCGCACGTTGCCGAAGTTGAGGCCCGGCGAGCCGCAGGCGTAGCAGGTCTCGAAAAAGCTGTAGCGGATGGTGCGCAGCGCCGAGGCACCCCCGCCGGCGGGCTTGCGGCTGGTGTAGTGCCGCACGCCGTCCTTGACGTACGAATAGACCTGGCCCTGGACCAGGCGCCGCGAGCCGCTGCCAGACGAGGGTGCGGACGGGACCTGCACGGCCGCGGGCGTCGCGGAGCCGGCGCCCATGAAGGTGGCCGGGGCATTGGCATCCAGCGAGGCCGGCGAGCCCTGGACCGCGGTCGATGCATTCACCGCGCCAACCGCGCCCGGCGTGGTGGACGGCTGGCTGGGGCGGGACGGCCGGCTGGGCCGGTAGGTGCTGGCCACCGAGCAGCTCGCGCCCTTGATGCGCTTGCTGACGTAGCTTGCGACCCCGTCGCCGACGTCGCAGCGGTAGATGGTGCCGGCCACGACCGGGCCGGCCGCCGCCATGCAGGCAAGGCCGATCATCGCCGCGCAGGCGAAACCCGTGAATTTGCCGTAGCGATTCATCCCCGCCCCTCCATCGCGCGCAGTCTCCATGCTTGAGGCGGTCTTGCCAAGGGCTGAAACCGTGACCATGCCCGGGAAAACGCCCAGCCGCCGCGTCTCCGGCCAACACCCGGAGTGCCGGCGCCCCCCGGCACGGCGTGGCACCCCGCCCCGCCGCCATGGCCGCGGACTGCAATGCCGGGGTGCGCGGACGGGTTTAGACTGGCGGCTCCCATCTTCGATCCGGCCCGGACTGATCGCCGCGCCCCGGAACCGCCATGACCACCAAGACCCTGCCGGGCTCCGCGCCCGAAGCCGCCGCACCGCCCGCCCGCAAGCTCTTCATCCAGACCCACGGCTGCCAGATGAACGAGTACGACTCGGCGCGCATGGCCGACGTCCTGGCCGCCTCCGATGGACTCGAACTCACCACGAACGTCGACGAAGCCGACGTGATCCTGGTCAATACCTGCTCGATCCGTGAAAAAGCGCAGGAGAAGGTGTTCAGCCAGCTCGGTCGCTGGAAGTCCCTCAAGCGCGACCGCCCGGTGCTGATCGGCGTCGGCGGCTGCGTCGCCAGCCAGGAGGGCGCGGCTATCGTGAAGCGCGCGCCCTACGTCGATCTGGTGTTCGGCCCGCAGACCCTGCACCGGCTGCCCGAGATGCTCCGTGGGCGCCGCGAGACCGGTCTCCCCCAGGTCGACATCAGCTTCCCTGAAATCGAGAAGTTCGATCGGCTGCCGGAACCGCGCGCCGACGGCCCCAGCGCCTTCGTCTCCATCATGGAGGGCTGCAGCAAGTACTGCTCGTTCTGCGTGGTGCCCTATACCCGCGGCGAGGAGGTCAGCCGGCCGTTCGAGGACGTGTTGGTGGAGGTCATGCAGCTGGCCGCGCAGGGCGTGCGCGAGGTGAACCTGCTGGGCCAGAACGTCAACGCCTATCGCGGGCCGATCGCAGACCCCGGCGCAGGTGCCGACGTCGCGGACGGCACGCCAGGCGACCACGCAGCGCCGGGCGCGTCCCAGTTCGCCGATCTCGGCCTGCTGATCCGGACCATCGCCGAGATCGACGGCATCGACCGCATCCGCTTCACCACCTCGCATCCGCTGGAGTTCTCGGATTCGCTGATCGAGGCCTATCGCGACGTGCCGCAGCTGGCCAACTACCTGCACCTGCCGGTGCAGTCGGGCAGCGACCGCATCCTGACGGCGATGAAGCGCGGCTACACGGCGCTGGAGTTCAAGCAGAAGATCCGCAAGCTGCGCGCGGTGCGGCCCGACATCTCGATCTCGTCCGACTTCATCGTCGGTTTCCCGGGCGAAACCGATGCCGACTTCGAGAAGACCATGAAGCTGATCGAAGAGGTTGGCTTCGACCAGTCGTTCTCCTTCATCTATTCGCGCCGCCCCGGCACGCCCGCCGCCGACCTCGAAGACAGGGTCACCAGCGAGGAAAAGCACGCTCGGCTGTCGCGGCTGCAGGCGCGCATCAACGACCACGCCGCGGGCATTTCGCGGGCGATGCTCGGGAGCGTGCAGAAGGTGCTGGTCACCGGGCCGTCTCGCAGGGATCCGAACGAGCTCACCGGCAAGACCGAGAACATGCGCTCGGTGAACTTCGCCGGCCCGCCGCGGCTGGTCGGGCAGTTCGTCGACGTGCTGATCACCGGCGCGCTCAGCAACTCGCTGCGCGGCCGGGTGGCCACGGTCGACGCATCGGCCGAAGCACGCGCCGAAGCGCCCGTCGGCGCCTGAGGCGACGCCGTGTCACCACGGCGCCGGCACGCGCATGCTCCGCCACCGCGCAGGCGGTTCGACCCGCTGGGGCTGTGGCTTTGCGGGCTGGCCGTCCTGGGCCTGGCGCGCACCTGGATGTATCTGGTGCGCGACGGCGGAACGGCCGGTGTCGTCGGCTGGATCTGGTTTGGCGGATCACTGCTGATGGCCGGGATCGGCGTCGTCCTGCTGGCACGCGGCCTGGCGGGCATCGCTCCGCGCCAGCCGGAACGGCCGGACCAAGCGGACCAGCTGCCGCCGCGCTAGGCATCGGCCGGAGCGTGGACCGGCGATCATGGTCCCGGGACGGGCGGCGCGCTACCCTTCCGCACTATGTCCAGCCCACACCAGCGCGACTTCACCCTCGAACCCGCCGATACCGAACGGCTGGCCAACCTCAGCGGACCCTTCAACGGCCACCTTCGCCAGATCGAACTGGCCCTGGGCGTCGAGATCGCCAATCGCGGCAACGTGTTCCGGGTCACCGGCGACGATGCCGGGCGCGTCGACGGCGCCGAACGCCTGCTGCGCGACCTGTACGGCGAGGCCGGCGCCGAAACCTTCGACGGCCACGGCATCAACCTGCGCCTGAACGCCGTTCGCGCCGCGGCGGACGACCTGGACGCCGGCAGCGGCGCAGGGGCGGCGCGCGACGCCGATCCGGACTACGTGCCGCAGGAGGTCGCGATCCGGGTCAAGCGCGGCACCATCCGCGGCCGCGGTGCGAACCAGCAGAAGTACCTGCACGCGATCGCGACCCACGACATCAACTTCGGTATCGGCCCGGCGGGCACAGGCAAGACCTTCCTGGCCGTGGCCAGCGCGGTCGAGGCGCTCAACGAATCCCGCGTGCAGCGCCTGGTGCTGGTACGCCCGGCGGTCGAGGCCGGCGAGAAGCTCGGCTTCCTGCCCGGCGACCTCTCGCAGAAGGTCGATCCCTACCTGCGCCCGCTGTACGACGCGCTGTACGAGATGCTGGGCGTGGAAAACGTGCTCCGGCTGCTGGAGAAGAACGTCATCGAGATCGCGCCGCTGGCCTATATGCGCGGACGCACCCTCAACGACGCCTACGTGATCCTCGACGAGGCCCAGAACACCACCATCGAACAGATGAAGATGTTCCTGACCCGGCTCGGCTTCGGCAGCACCGCGGTGGTCACCGGTGACCTCACCCAGATCGACCTGCCGAAGTCGGTGAAGTCGGGCCTGCGCGACGCGGTTGAGGTGCTGCACGATGTCGAGGGCACAAGCTTCACCTTCTTCGAGTCACGCGACGTGGTCCGCCATCCGCTGGTGGCGCGCATCGTGAACGCGTACGAGCGCCGCGACGCGCAGGACGCGTCCACCGGCGCGGCGTAGACTGCCGGCATGACCAAGGGCCCGGTCCGCCTCGATGTCGCCGTCGGCTATGCCCTGCCCCGCGCCGGGCTGCCGGCGGCGGTGAGCTTCCGCAAGTGGGTGGCCGCAGCGCTGGCCGGGCGCATCCGCGAGGCCGACCTCGCCATCCGCCTGGTGGACGAGAAGGAAGGCCGCTCCCTGAACCGCCATTACCGCGGCAAGGATTACGCGACCAACGTGCTCAGCTTCCCGGCCGAGCTCGACGAGGACATCAAGCTGCCCGCCGGCGTGCGCATGCCGCTCCTGGGTGACCTGGTGCTCTGCGCCCCGGTCATCGCCCGCGAGGCCCTCGAGCAGGGCAAGTCCCTGGCCGCACACTACGCCCACCTGACCGTCCACGGCAGCCTGCACCTGCTGGGCTGGGACCACGGCAACGACGTCGAGGCCGAGGCGATGGAGCAGCTGGAGCGGGAAATCCTGGCCGGGCTGGGCATCGACGATCCCTACCGCGTGGCCTGAGCGGACGCGGTAAACTGCAGGGCCGCCCTTCCCCCAGGGCGATGACACGAGCGAGATGTCCGAAGACGACAGTAGTAGCCAGGGCAACAACGGTGCGACTCCGGATCACCCGGAACGGCGCCGCGGCTGGCTGGAGCGCCTGAGCTCCGCGATTTCCGGTGATCCCACCACCCGCGACGACCTGCTGGAGCTGCTGCGCGACGCCCAGGCCGACGGCCTGGTGGAGGCCGACACCCTGCGCATGATGGAGGGCGCGATCGCGGTGTCCGACATGACCGTGGGCGACGTCATGGTGCCGCGTTCGCAGATGGTCTCGCTGCCGGTCGAGTCGCGCTTCATCGACCTGATGAAGGAGGTGGTGGAATCCGGCCATTCGCGCTTCCCGGTGCACGGCGAGGACAAGGACGAGATCCTCGGCATCCTGCTGGCCAAGGACCTGCTGCGCGGCGTGGTGGCCGACAACGGCCCCGGCACGGTGCGCGAGCTGCTGCGCCCGGCGGTGCTGATCCCGGAATCGAAGAAGCTCAACGTGCTCCTGCGCGAGTTCCGCCAGTCGCGCAACCACATGGCGATCGTGATCGACGAATACGGCGGCGTGGCCGGCGTGATCACGATCGAGGACGTGCTGGAAGAGATCGTCGGCGAGATCGATGACGAACACGACGACGCCGAAGACCCCGAAGCCCTGATCGCCGCCCAGGCCGACGGCCAGTACGTGATCGACGCACTCACCCCGATCGACGACTTCAACGAGCGCTTCGGCGCCGACTTCGACGACGACGAGTACGACACGATCGGCGGCCTGGTCACCGCGGCCATCGGCCACCTGCCGGAAACCGGCGAAGAGCTGACGCTTGGTCGCTTCAGCTTCCGCGTCGCCAGTGCCGACGCGCGCCGGCTGCACGCGCTGCACCTGTCGATCCATGGCGACTGAGCCCCGCCGGGCACCCGCCGGCATGTCCGCGGGCCCGGTTCGCGCGCCACACGCCAGGCACACCCTTGCCCGGCGCCTGGCCCTCACCATGCTGCTTGCCCTCCTCGCCTGCGCGCTGCCGGCGCTGGCGGCGCCGCGCATCGGCGTGGTCACCATGCAGCCCGGCGAGATCTTCTTCGAACGCTTCGGCCACAACGCGATCGTGGTCGATGACCCGGAGGCCGGCCCGCCTCTCTCCTACAACTTCGGCTTCTTTGATCCGGACGAGCCGGACTTCGTGGCCCGGTTCGCGCGCGGCGACATGCACTACCGCCTGGTTGTCCTGCCCCTCGCCGACGACCTTGCCTACTATCGCGACGTCGGCCGTGGGGTTTCGATCCAATGGCTTGATCTCGACGCCACCCAGGCCGCCGGCCTCGCCGCCCGGCTCGCTGAAAACGCGCGCCCCGAGAACGCCGGCTACGCCTACGACTACTTCACCGACAACTGTTCCACGCGCGTGCGCGATGCGCTCGACGACACTCTCGGCGGTGCGCTGCGCCGGCACATGCAGGGCCGCTCGCAGGGCAACACCTACCGCAGCGAAGCCGTGCGCCTTGCGCGCCCCGCGGCGTGGATGGCGCTGGGCTTCGACCTCGGCCTGGGGCCGGCCGCCGACCGCCCGAACGCGCTCTGGGACGACGCCTTCGTGCCGATGCGCCTGGCCGCCGCGCTGCGTGACGTGCAGCGTGCCGACGGCCAACCGCTGGTGGCGTCCGAGCAGGCACTGCTGCCGCACCGCCTGGACCCGGAGCCGGAACCGCGCCGCGTGGCCTGGATCCCGTGGCTCGTCGCCGGACTCGCGCTGGCCGCACTCGCCTGGTCGCAACGCGGGCACCCTCGCGCCGTGGCCTGGGCGGCGATGGCAACCTGGCTGGCCTGCGCCCTGGTCGGCGCGCTCATGCTGTACATCTGGCTGGGCACCGCGCACCGCTTCGGCTGGGCCAACCACAACCTGGCCCTGTTCAACCCGCTGTGCCTTTTGCTGCTTCCTGGTGCGTGGCGCATCGCGCGCGGCGGCGACGGCGGCGCGGCGTTCCGGGTCCTGTCGGGCATCGTCGCCGTGCTCGCCCTGCTGTCGCCGTTCCTGCTGTGGATGCCGCTGCAGTCGCAGCGCAATGGCCACTGGATCGCCTTGATGCTGCCGCTGCAGCTGGCACTGCTGGCGGTCCTTCGACGCCCCAGGCGCGAAGGGGCATGATGCGGCGATGACCGCCCCCGCGCCGCCGCTGCCCGCCTGCGTCATCAACAACGCCGCCTACGATCGCCAGGGTCGGCGGCGCGACATCAGCCTCGACGAAATCAGCGACGTGCTCGCCGTCGACGACGGCAGCTTCGTCTGGGTGGGGTTGTTCGAGCCCGACGAAGCGGTGCTCGCCAAGCTGCAGGAAGAGTTCGGCCTCCACGCGCTGGCCGTCGAGGACGCCCACCACGCCCACCAGCGTCCCAAGCTGGAAGCCTATGGCGACTCGCTGTTCGTGGCGGCCAACACCGCGCAGGTGGTCGACGAACACATCCGCTACGGCGAAACCCATGCCTTCCTCGGCCCCCGCTACCTCGTGACCGTGCGCCACGGCGCCTCGGTGTCCTACGCACCGGCGCGGGCCCGGATGGAGCGCGACCCCGAGCTGCTGGGGCTGGGCCCGGGCTTCGCCCTGTACGCGGTGCTCGACGCGATCGTCGACGACTACGTGCCGATCGTGGACGAGTTCAAGGCGACCCTGCTGGCGCTGGAACAGGACATCTTCCGCGACACCTTCCACCGCGGCATCCTGCGCCGCCTGTACGACCTCAAGCGCGAGCTGACGTACATGCGCGTATCCCTGACTCCGATGCAGGACGTGCTGTCGCAGCTGCTGCGCAGCAACACGCCCCTGCTGCACGACGAGATCCGCCTGTACCTGCGCGACGTCCTCGACCACTCGGTGCGGATCAACGACAGCATCGACATGCTGCGCGACATGCTTGGCACGGCGCTCAGCGTCAACCATGCGATGGTGACCCTGGCCCAGGGCGAGGTCGTGAAGCGGCTTGCCGGGTGGGCCGCGCTGCTGGCTGCGCCCACCCTGATCACCAGCTGGTACGGCATGAACTTCGCGCACATGCCCGAACTGTCGGGCCGCTGGAGCTATGCGGTGCTGGCGGGAGCGGTGGTGGTGGTGGTGGCCGCGCTCTACGCGTACCTGCGCAAGGTGAGATGGCTCTGAGGGGGGCCGCCGCCTGCGACCAAAGTCCCAGGCGCGATGATGCCGCATTGCAGCATAGGTGATTGACCGCGGCCCGCCGCGGGTAGACGCTTGTCCCGCCTGCAACCTGGAAGGGGAATCGCATGAAGGGTGGACTCGGAAAGCTGGCCTGGGCGGTACTCGCGCTGCTCGGTGCGTTCTGCCTCGGAACGATCGCCCTGCGTCGCGGCGAACCCATCAACGCGCTTTGGATCGTCGTCGCCGCGGTCTCGATCTACCTCGTGGCATACCGCTTCTATGCGCGCTTCATCGGCGACAGGGTGTTCGCTCTGGACGCCAGCCGCGCCACGCCGGCGATGCTCAACAATGATGGCCTCGACTACGTGCCCACCAACAAGCACGTGCTGTTCGGCCATCACTTCGCAGCGATCGCCGGCGCCGGCCCGCTGGTCGGCCCGGTACTGGCGGCGCAGATGGGCTACCTGCCCGGGACGCTGTGGCTGATCATCGGCGTGGTGCTTGCCGGCGCGGTGCAGGACTTCATGGTGCTGGTGGTGTCCAGCCGCCGCGATGCACGTTCGCTCGGCGACCTGGTGCGCGAGGAGATGGGCCAGGTGCCCGGCACCATCGCGCTGTTCGGCGCCTTCCTGATCATGATCATCATCCTGGCGGTGCTGGCCATGATCGTGGTGAAAGCCTTGGCCGAGAGTCCCTGGGGCATGTTCACCGTGATCGCGACGATGCCGATCGCGATCTTCATGGGCATCTACATGCGCTACCTCCGGCCCGGCAGGGTCGGCGAGATCTCGGTGATCGGGCTGGTGCTGCTGGTGGCGGCGATCTGGTACGGCGGCCAAGTCGCCGCGCACCCGACCTGGGGCCCGGCCTTCACCTTCACCGGCATCCAGATCACCTGGATGCTGATCGGCTACGGCTTCGTGGCGGCGGTGCTGCCGGTATGGCTGCTGTTGGCACCGCGCGACTACCTGTCCACCTTCCTGAAGATCGGCGTGATCCTGGGCCTGGCGGTCGGCATCCTGATCGTGATGCCCGAGCTGCGCATGCCCGCGCTGACCCAGTTCACCGACGGCACCGGCCCGGTGTGGAAGGGCTCGATGTTTCCCTTCCTGTTCATCACCATCGCCTGCGGCGCGGTGTCGGGCTTCCACGCGCTGATCGCGTCGGGCACCACGCCCAAGCTGATGGCCAACGAGCGCCACGCGCCCTACCTGGGTTACGGCGGCATGCTGATGGAATCGTTCGTGGCGATCATGGCCATGGTCGCGGCCTCGATCATCGACCCGGGCGTGTACTTCGCCATGAACAGCCCGGCGGCGATCATCGGCACCGACCCGGCCGCGGTCGCGCAGGTCGTGTCGAGCTGGGGCTTCGTGGTCACGCCGGACGTGCTGGTCCAGACCGCCAGCGACGTCGGCGAGGCTTCGATCATCTCCCGCGCCGGCGGCGCGCCGACGCTGGCGGTGGGCATCGCCCAGATCTTCCACGCGGTGATCCCGGGCGATGGGATGATGGCGTTCTGGTACCACTTCGCGATCCTGTTCGAGGCGCTGTTCATCCTCACTGCGGTCGACGCCGGCACCCGCGCCGGGCGCTTCATGCTGCAGGACCTGCTCGGCAATTTCGTGCCGGTCATGCGCAGGACCGACGCGTGGGTGCCCAACCTGCTCGCCACCGCGGGCTGCGTGGCGCTGTGGGGCTACTTCCTCTACCAGGGCGTCACCGACCCGCTGGGCGGCATCAACATGCTGTGGCCGCTGTTCGGCATCGCCAACCAGATGCTGGCCGGCATCGCACTGATGCTGTGCACGGTGGTGCTGTTCAAGATGAAGAAGGACCGCTACGCCTGGGTGTCGATCGTGCCCACGGTGTGGCTGCTGCTCTGCACGCTCAGCGCAGGCTGGATCAAGATCTTCGACGGCAATCCGGGCGTGGGCTTCATGGCCCAGGCCAACAAGTACCGCGCGGCGCTCGATGCGGGCGAACTGATCGCGCCGTCGAAGGACTTCGGCGGCATGCAGCAGATCATGATCAACAACTACGTCAACGCGGGGCTGACGGCGCTCTTCATGTTCGTGGTGCTGGCGGTGCTGTTCTACTCGGTGCTCGCGGTCCGCAAGGCGCGCGCCAACCCGGTGCGCAGCGATCGCGAGACGCCCTACGTCGCGCTGACCGAAGAACAGCAGAAGGTCTGGCTCTGATGGCCGGGCAGCTGGTCACGCTGGACGACTTCGCCACGCACAGGCGCGTGTGGCGGAGGATGGTGCAGACCGCCCGGCTGTGCTGCGGGATCCCGGACTACGACAACTACGTGCGCCACGTGCTGGAGAAACACCCGGATCGGGAGCCGATGGACTACCCGACCTTCTTCCGCGAGCGCCAGGAGGCCCGCTACGGCGGGCGCGGGGGGTTCCGCTGCTGCTGAGGCCGGCCGTCTCCAAGCGCGGCCAGCGAAGCGATGGCCGCGAGCAGCAGCAGCGGGAACGCCGGCTGCAGGTAGTCGATGCGGATTGCCGCGAACGCCGACATGTCCACCAGCACCAGCAGGCCGACGCGCGCGGCCACCAGGCACCAGGCCGACGCCGCCAGCGCCTGCAGCGGTGAAAGCCACAGGCGGCCCGCCGCACGCAGCATGTTCCAGGCGAAGGCCAACAGGCCTGCGGCGACCAGCCACGGCAGGATCCGCGCATGGATTTCCCAGACGACATGCCTCGCTGCGCGCGGCCAGGCCTCCTCGCGCGCCGCCAGGGGGATGCCCGTGGACATCGCATCGATGTTCAAGGTTCCCGACCCCAGGCGTGACGACGTGGGCGTCGCCGCGAACGACGTGAGCGGCACTTCGCCTGGACCGGCGGTGGACTGGAATGCGCAGCCCTCGATGGCCGGCGCGGCCAGGTCGAAGCGGTTCATGCCCGCGCCCGGGTCCTGGAAGTGCCGGGCGACGTCGGGGCTTGGCCTGCGCTCCACGGCCACGCGTGCGTCGGGCGCCGCGCAGCGCAGCACCAGCCATTCCGTGGGCGCGCCATGGAACCATCCGCCCACCCGCACGCCCAGGGCCCCGGGTGGATCGCGCACCGGCGGCTCGCCGACGAAGCGCCACATCGCCCCGGCATGGCCGACGGCCGTGTCGCTCGGCGGCTGGCCGCCGCCTACGCCCTGCCAGGCAAGCAGCGCCGCCGCCGTGCCGATGCGCCCCGGAACGGTCTTCCACTGCGCCTGGTCCACAGGCGGGATGCTGGCGACAAGCGGGCTCGTGCACGCCAGCGTCCCGACGCCGCAGGCGGCGCCGATCTCATCGGCCACACGGCGGAAATACGCGTCGGCCGCGGGTGCGGACCGGTATTCACCGATGGACGCGGCGGCTGCGCGCAGCACCCACAGGAACCGTCCGCCGCTGTAGTCGATGCAGGCGTCCGGTGCCTGCCGGCAGGCATCGCCGCCGCGCCGCGCCGGGTCCTCGAGGTAGGAACGCAGGCGCGCGAACGAGGGACTCGCACCGTAGACCGCTTCCCGCACCGGCCCCGGCACGGGCACGTATGGCACCGGCGGCCCCACGCGCACGCGGTGCAGCGCCGAGAGGGTGTCGCGGTAAGGCGAGGCACGGGTGTCGACCGTGGTGAACACGCCGTAGCTGGCCAGGTTGATGCCCGCCAACAGCGACATCCATGCGGCGAATCCGAGCCCGACGAGCGCGATGCCGATTCCGTTACGCCGTCGTTCCCCGGCACTGCGCCAGCCCGTCGCGACATGGGCCAGGAGCAGCAGCGCGAAGCCGGGCACCACCCACACCGCATCCTCGCGCGTGGACCACAGCCATCCGCACGCCAGTCCGGCCAGCACCGCCCAGCGCAAGCCGCGGCGGGCCCGTCGCGGCGCGTACATGAAGAGCAGCAGGCAGGCGAGCGCGAGCATGACCTGGGCGCCGCCGATGTTGTCGCGGATCACGCGGTTCCAGCCCAGTGCCGCCGGCTGCCACTGCAGGGCGACCACCAGCAGCGTCGACAGCTGCGGACGCCCGCACATGCGGTGCACCGCGACGCCAAGCAGCAGGCACGCGAGACAATGGAGCACCGCCTGCATCGTCGTGCCCGGCAGGCCCAAGGCGTGGCTTGCGGCGAGGAACAGCGGATAGCCCGGGCCCTTGATGAGGGTCATCTGGTCGAACGCGCCGAGCCACTGGCCGGCGGCAATGCTCTCGGCCCGCTGCCAGAACCATGCGTCGTCGTGGCCCGCGCCGGCCAGGATCGACACCGGCAGGTGGTGGACCAGGGTGATGAACAGGAGCGATGACGCCGCGACGACCGCGGCCAATGCCCACCCCCGCTTCGCGTCGATGCCGGCCCCGACCGTCACCCGTCCGCCCTCACTGCCGCTGTCCCGCCACCGATGCCGGTCGGGGACGGTGCGCGACCAGCAGCAGGTTGCTCGGCCAGCCCAGCAGCGAGACGCTGTCGATCTCCCATGCCGGCAGCCTGGCCTGCGCACATGCCTCGGCGAGCTCGCGCCGCCCCATGAGGTTGAGGTTTTCCTCCAGCGACAGCGCGTGGTGCCCGAGCCGCCGCAGCAGCGCCCGGAACCAGGGCCTTGGCAGCCAGTGCAAAAGCGGCAGCACGGTGTGGAACTCGACAGGGAACCAGCGGTTGGGCGTGGTCAGGAACATGCCCTTCCTGCTCACCCGGTGCAGTTCGGCGATGAACCTGGCCTGCTCGGCCGCCGAACCCACGTGCTCCAGGACCGCGCTGGAATGCACCCAGTCGAAGCTTGCGTCGGGAAATGGCAGGTCCTTGCCGTCGCCGCGCACGAAGCGCATGCCCGGGTACACCTCTTCCAGGAACGAGGCATCGTCGAGGCCGCAGGCGGTGATCGTGTCCTTGCGCGGGTGCCATGCCTCCAGGTAGTTGGACGCGAGCTGCTCGCGGTCGCTGGTGACGCCGACATCGAGGATCCGGTCATCGTCGGCCACGCCGGCGGCGATGAAGCGCGCATACATCCGGCGCCGCATGAAGGTGGAGACGCGATCGGTGGCTCCCCCGCCACGGGCGGCGTTGTACTGCGCGCCGATGCCGCGCGGGCCGCTCACCTCGCGGCGTCCGGCAGTCGCAGCGCCTCCAGGAAGAACGCGGCCAGGCCGACCTGGCCGCCGACGCCCATAAGCGTGACCGACGGAATCACCCAGCGCATGGTGGTGCTGGGGTCCAGCACGCCGAAGTCGCGCTCGGCCCACAGGTACACCGCGTAAAGCGACATCGCGACGCCGGCGAGGAACATCAGCAGCGCCGCGACCAGGCAGCGCTCCAGCGTGAAGGCCGCCAGCAGTCCCCTGCGGCGGCCATCGGCCGGCAGCCAGCCATGGCGGATTCCCATCGAGGTGGTGAGCACGGCGAACAGCACCATCTGCACGCCCAGCACGATCGCCGCGCCGGCATAGGACAGGGTGTGCACGTCGAGGTTCAGGCCGCCGATCTCCACGCTGCTCACGCCGATCACAGCCATGGCCGCCATGCCCACGGCCGCCAGCGCCGCGCCGGGCAGCAGGAACAGCCAGCGCGGGCTGTGGACCAGCAGGAAGCGCAGGTGCCGCCATCCGTCGCGCCAGGTGCGCAGGTGCGGCGCCCGGGACCGCCCGTCGGGCTGCAGGGTGGTCGGCACCTCGCTGATGCGGTAGCCGGCGAGCGACGCCTTCACCACCATCTCGCTGGCGAATTCCATGCCGCGCCCCGCAAGCCCGAGCGCAAGGAACCGGTCGCGATCGAAGCCGCGCAGGCCACAGTGGAAATCGCCCACCTTGACGCCGAAGAACAGCCGCCCGAGGAAGCTCAGCACGGGATTGCCGAGGTACCTGTGCAGGAAGGGCATGGCGTCCTTCGCGATGCCGCCGCGGAAGCGGTTGCCGATCACCAGGTCGCTGCCGCCGCGAAGGCCTTCGACGAACGGCATGATCCGCGAAAAGTCGTAGGAGTCGTCGGCGTCGCCCATCACCACGAAGCGGCCGCGCGCATGTGCGATCCCGGCCAGGAGCGCGGCGCCATAGCCGCGCTCGGGAACCTCGACCACGCGCGCGCCCTCGGCGAGCGCGATCTCGCGGGAACCGTCGACGCTGCCGTTGTCCGCCACCAGCACTTCGCCCTGCACGCCGGAGCCCGCCAGGAAGGCCTGCGCCTTGCGGACGCAGGTGGCCAGGGTTTCCGCCTCGTCGAGGCAGGGCATGAGGATGGTGAGCTCGAGCCCGGGCCCCGCCGCGGCCATGCCTGGCGCCGTCGTGGCGGGCCCGGTGCTCATGCCCCGGCCATCACCCGCAGGACCTGGCCGATGCCATAGGCGATCACGGTGCCCGTGGCGTAGCCCACCGTGCCCAGCAGCACGCCTACCGGCGCGAGCGTGGGATGGAAGGCGGCCGCCACCACCGGCGCGGACGCCGCGGCGCCGATGTTGCCCTGCGAGCCCACAGCAAAATAGAACAGCGGCGCGCGCACCAGCTTCGCCGCCGCCACCAGCACGATGATGTGCACCGACATCCAGATCAGGCCGATCACCACCAGCTCCAGGCGCTCGGCGAGCTTGAAGAAGTCCATCTGCATGCCGATGCAGGCGATCAGGAAGTAGAGGAACACCGTGCCCATCTTCGACGCGCCGGCGTTCTCCAGCCGCCGCATCGGCGTGAAGCTGAGCAGCAGGCCGCCCAGCGTGGACAGCACGATCACCCAGACGAAGGGCGCGTCGAGGCTGAACTGGCTGGACCATGGTGCGTTGGCCTTGAACCAGGCCGAGGCCGGGTCGGCGACGAAATGCGCCAGGCCGACCAGGCCGAAGGCCACGCCCACGATCACCATCAGGTCGGTGAGCGACGGGATGCGGGAATTGGCGGCCTCGTAGGCCGAAATGCGGTCCTTCATCTCGTCGATGGCGCGCGTGTCGGCGCCGGTGCGGGCGTCGATCTGCGGGGCGCGGTTGGCCAGGAACAGCAGCGTGGCCAGCCACAGGCTGGCGATGGCGACGTCGACCACGGCGAACTGGCCGAACAGGGTTGCGTCGACCTCGTAGATCTCGCGGATCGCCACCATGTTGGCGCCGCCGCCGATCCAGCTGCCCGACATCGCGGCCATGCCCTTCCAGGTGTCGCCGGCCACGGCCTCCGGCCAGAACCACTCCATCAGCTGGAAACTGGTGAAGGCACCCAGGGCGATGCCCAGGGTGCCGGCGCAGAATACGAACAGCAGCCGCGGCCCGAGCTTGAGGACGCCCTTGAGGTCGATCGACAGCGTCAGCAGCACCAGGGCCGCCGGCAGCAATACGCGACTGGCAACCGGGTTATAGAGCGCGCTGCTTTCGCCATCGATCAGCCCGGCCGTGTTGTAGATCGCAGGCACGAAGTAGCAAAGCAGGAGCGCCGGCACCCATGCGAAGAACTTCTTCCAGAACGGGGTCGGCCCCGAGGCCAGCCAGAAGATCAGCCCCAGCGACGAGGCGATCAGGCCGAACACCACGATGTCGTTGGTGATCAGCGGCGCGACGGTATCGATCGCATCGGCGGCGCCGAGCGGATCCAGGGCGTCGATGGCGGCGGCTTCGGCGGAGGCGCCGGGCGCGGTGGAGGCAGGGGCCATCGGCAGGTTCCTGTCGGTCATGGAGGCGCAGCGATGGCTGCGGCCAGGATAGGTGGATGCAGGATGACGCGCGGCCGGCAGGGAGCCGGCCGCGCGCGGGTGCGCTTACCGGCCGATGTGCTGCTTCAGCCAGGCGTTGACGGTGTCGTGCCAGAGGATGCTGTTCTGCGGCTTGAGCACCCAGTGGTTCTCGTCGGGGAAGTACAGCAGCTTCGACTCGATGCCCCGGCGCTGCAGCGCGGTGAACGCGGACAGGCCCTGGTCCACCGGCACGCGGTAGTCCTTCTCGCCCTGCACCACCAGCATCGGCACCTTCCACTTCGACACGTGGTTGACCGGGTTGAACTTCTCGTAGGCCTCCGGGTTGTCGTACGGCGTGCCGCCGTTCTCCCACTCGGTGAACCACAGCTCCTCGGTCACGTAGCCCATCGAGCGGGTGTCGAACACGCCGTCGTGGTTGACCAGGCACTTGAACGGCGCGTTGCCCTGGCGGTCGAACCAGTTGCCGGCCAGCCAGTTGATCATGTAGCCGCCGTAGCTGGCGCCAAGCGCGCAGGCGCGGTCGCCGTCCAGGTAGTCGTACTTTTCCTGCGCGGCCGCCCAGCCCTTCTGCAGGTCGACCAGCGGCGCATCGCCCCAGTTGCCGGTGATTGCATCGGTGAAGTCCTGGCCGTAGCCGGTGGAGCCGTGGAAGTCGATCATCACCACCGCATAGCCCTGGCCGGCATAGGTCTGCGGGTTCCAGCGGTAGCTCCAGCCGTTGCCGAAGCTGCCCTGCGGGCCGCCGTGGATCAGGAAGGCCACCGGATACTCGCGGCCCTCCTCGAAGTTCCAGGGCTTGACCACGTAGCCGTGCACGGTGGCGTCGTCCGCACCCTTGAAGCTGAACTGTTCGTAGGCGCCGAAGTCGACCCCGGGCAGGCGCTCGGACGCGGTCGGGGTGATCGCGCGCTGGCCCTGGCCGTCAAGCGAGGCCGTGTAGATGACATCGCCGGTGTCGAGCGCGTTGCGGCTGAAGACCAGGCTGTCACCGGCGATTTCGAACGCGGACACGCTGCCGCCATCGACCAGGCGCGTGACCCCGCCGCTCGCGATGTCGACGGTGAACAGCGGGTATTCGCCGGTGTCCTGCGCCGCCACGTACAGCGTGCGGCCGTCGGGCGACGGCGTGATGCTGCTGGGCGAACGGTCCCAGTCGGGCGCGATTTCCCGGCGCTCGCCGCTGGCGAGGTCCAGCGCCATCAGTGCATGGCGGTCGGCCTCGAAGCCGGGGCGCGCCATGGCGCGGTAGAACAGGGTGTCGCCGTCGGCGCTGAACACCGGGCCGGCGTCCCAGGCCTTGTTGTCTGCAGTCAGGTTGACTGGCGCCGCGGAACCCGCGGCGTCCAGGCGGAAGAGGTCGTAGTTGGTCGACCAGGCCTCTTCGCGGCCGGCCACGTTCACGCTGGCCACGATGCTTGCGCCGTCCGGTGCCCAGGCGTAATCACCGGCGCCGCCGAACGGCTTGCCAGGCACGTCGCCGTCGAGTGCGCCGCTCACCGCGGTGGCGGCGGCCACCGGCTTGCCGTTGCCGCCCGGCAGGCTGGCGACGAAGAGGCGGTTGCGGCGGCCATCGGCCCAGGTGTCCCAGTGGCGGACGAACAGCTGGTCGTAGACCACGCCGGTGGCCTTCGACGCGTTGCGTTCGTCCAGTCGCGCGCTGGTGCAGGCGAAGTCCGCGCCACAGTCGCCGAAGGTGTCGGCACTGAACGCGATGCGGCTGCCGTCGGGCGAGACGTGGTAAGTGCCGACATCGGCTTCGAACGCGGTCAGCTGGCGCGGCTCGCCGCCGGCCAGCGGGATCGCGTACAGCTGCTGCGAGCCGTTCTTCGCGCTGAGGAAGTAGACCGTGGCGCCATCCGGCGAGAACGAGGGCGAATTGACGTTCCAGCCCTCCGGCGTGAGCCGGTGCGGCGGCGCCAGGTCGCGGGTCACCAGGTTGCGCGCGTACAGGGCGGAAGACGCGCTGTTGGCTTCGAGGTCGACCGTGCGCTGCGCGAATACCAGATGCCTGCCGTCCGGCGACAGCGTCGGCGATGACACGCGCTCCATGGCGGCAAGGTCGCGCGCCTCGAGGCCGCGGGCATCGGCGACCGCGGGCAGCGCGGCGAACAGGCACAGGCTCAACAGGGCGATGCGCGGCATGGATCGGGACTCCGGACGGAAAGGCCCGATGGTAGGGGCCGGCGGCGGCGGGCGCAAAGGGCGGTGCAGCCGCGGGCCGCGCGCGCGGGGCCCCGGCGTGCCTCAGCGGGGACCCTGCTCCACCGGCGCCGCCGTGGTGTCCTGCCGGGCACCGCTGCGGTACAGCAGCCAGCCGACCACGGCCAGCACGGCCAGGCCCACCAGCTGGTTGAAGTGCAGGTACGCCGGCAGCGCCAGCACGTCGGCGCGCTTGCTGACCACGATCGGCACGGCGATGGCGATGCCCATCAGCGCCTCGCCGGTGATCAGGCCCGCGGCGAACAGCGTGCCCGGGCGGTGGATGCGGTCACGGGCGGCTTCGTCATCGCGATCGATGCGGTGCCTGCGCTCGACCAGGTGCGCCAGCAGGCCGCCGACGAAGATCGGCACCATCAGCTCCAGCGGCAGGTAGATGCCGATGGCGGCCGCCAGCACCGGCACCCGGAAGGCCGAGCCTCGCGCCTTCAGCCATTCGTCGAAGGCGATGATGGCCGCGCCGACGCCCGCGCCGATCGCGATCATCGTCCACGGCAGGTCGCCGCCGAACATGCCCTTGGCGACTGAGGCCATGAGCGTCGCCTGCGGTGCCGCCAGCGAGTTCGGCTGCTCCGGCGTCGGCGGGCCGATGCCATAGGCCTGGGCCAGCAGGTTCAGCACCGGCGCCATGATCAGCGCACAGGAGAAGGCGCCGATGGCCAGCATCAGCTGCTGTTTCCACGGTGTCGCGCCAACGATGTAGCCGGCCTTCAGGTCCTGGAGGTTGTCGCCGCCGACGGCGGCGGCGCAGCAGACCACCGCGCCGATCATGATCGCGGCGACCGCGCCGATCGGCGATTCGCGCCCGAGCAGCAGCACCAGCACCACCGAGGCGAACAGGATGGTGGCGATGGTGATGCCTGAGACAGGATTGTTCGACGAACCGACCAGGCCGGCCAGGTAGGCCGACACCGACACGAACAGGAAGCCGGCGACGATCATGATGATCGTCATCAGGATGCCGATCGCCCACGGGTTGCCGACCGCGGGATCCGACGAGACGATCGCGTGGTACAGGACGGCCAGCGGCAGCACGAAGGCCACCAGCGCCACCAGCATCCACTTCATCGGCAGGTCGCGATCGGTGTCCGCGACCATCTCGCCGCTGCCCTTGCGCGCGGCGGCGATGCCGCTCCTCACGCCCGACAGCAGCGACCTGCGCAGCGAGAACAGCGTCCAGATGCCGCCGATCAGCATCGCGCCGACGCCGAGGTAGCGGATCTGCGTGGACCAGATCGCGCCGGCGGCGTCGGCCGCGGGCGCGCCGGCGATCGACGCCGCCAGCGCCGGCTCGCTGCCCAGGAAGAACGCGTGGTAGACCGGGATCGCGATATGCCACGACAGGATGCTGCCCGACAGCACCACGATGCCGATGTTGAGCCCCACGATATAGCCCACGCCCAGCAGCGCCGGCGACAGGTTGGTGCCCAGGTAGCCCAGGTACTTGCCGAGGAAGCCCGAGGCGACCGCGTTGTCCGGGATCATGCGCATGCCGCTCTGCGCGGCGAGCTTGACCAGGGCGCCGATGGCCGCGGCCAGGGCGAGGATCTTCAGCCCCGGGCCGGGGTTCTCGCCGGCCTTCAGGACCTCGGCGGCCGCCTTGCCCTCGGGGAACGGCAGCGGGTCCTCGACGATCATCGTGCGCCGCAGCGGCACCGAGAACAGCACGCCCAGCAGGCCGCCGAGGCCCGCGATCGCCAGCACCCAGGAATAGCGGAAGTCGTCCCAGTAGCCGAGGATCACCAGCGCCGGGATCGTGAAGATCACGCCGGCGGCGATCGAGGAGCCGGCCGATGCGCCGGTCTGCACGATGTTGTTCTCGAGAATGGTGCCGCCGCCCAGCAGGCGCAGCACCCCCATCGACACCACCGCCGCCGGGATGGCGGTGGCGATGGTCAGGCCTGCGAACAGGCCGAGGTAGGCGTTGGCCGCCGACAGCACCACCGCGAGGATGATCGCCAGCAGGACCGCGCGGATGGTGAGTTGGGGCACGGCCCCGATGCGGCTTGCCTTGTTCATCGACGCCACCCCCATTCCGCCGCGGAGGCGGACACGCTAATGGCTGGAGCCATGGCGTGTCCAGCGGTCCGTGGGCGCGGCCTGCCGGGGGCCGCGTGCCCTGCCGGAGGCGCGGCGGCGGCCCTAGTTTGCGGCGGTCATCGGCGGCGCCGCGGTGGCGCCGCCCAGGTGCTCGCCGAGGAAGGCGAGCAGCCGGGTGTAGTACTCGCGGCGGTTCGCCTCGACGTAGAACCCGTGGCCCTCGGTGTCGTAGTACAGGGTCTGCACCGGCACGCCCGCGGCCACCAACGCCTTCTCCATGCGGTGGCTGTGCTCGATCGGCGCCACTTCGTCCTCGCCGCCCGCGGCCAGGAACACGGGCACCCTGATGCGGTCGGCGATGCGGTTGGGCGACGCCGCGGCCAGCGCCGCCGCATCCTCGCCCACCCATTCCTTCGACCACTTGCCCAGGCGCCTGCTCTGGCGGCCGGTGTTGGCCTGCATCATCGGCAGGTCGTACACGCCGACATAGCCCGACGCGCACCTGTACAGCGAAGGCTCCCTGGCCGCGCCCATCAGCGCGGCGTAGGCGCCGTAGCTGCCGCCGTGGATGCACACGCGGCGCCCGTCGGCGATGCCCTGCGAAACTACCCAGCGGGTGGCATCGGTCAGGTCGTCCTGCATCTGGCCGCCCCACTCGCGCGCACCCGCCTGCTGGTAGCTGCGGCCATGGTTTCCGGAGCCGCGGAAGTTCAGGCGCAGCACCGCATAGCCCGCGGCCGAAAGCAGCTGCGTGTCGACATCGAAGAACCAGCCCTCGTAGACGCCGTAGGGGCCGCCGTGCGGCATCACCACCATCGGCAGGTCCTTGCCGGTCGAGCCGTGCGGGATGCTGACATAGCCCGTCAGCTGCAGCCCGTCGCGCGCCGCCAGGGTGATCGGGCGGACCTCCGCCATGCGCTCGGGGTCGATCCAGGCGCGGCGGCTCAGCACGTGTGCGGCACTCTTCCGCTCGGTGTCGAACAGGTAGTAGTCACCGGGATTGCGGTCGCTGGCGACCTGCACCAGGGTCAGCTTGCCATCCCTGGTCTGCGAGGTGACCAGCGGCGACTGCCCGGGAAACGCAGCCTCCAGGCTGCGGTACTGGCGGGCATCGCTCGAGGCTTCGTCGAAGAACGCGGTGCGCGCCTTGCCGTCATGGTAGAGGGCGCCAACCGGCGTGCCGTCGATGGTGCTGCGGATGATCGCCGACGGATCGCGGTCGTCGTCGCCCAGCACGTCCTTGCGTTCGCCGCTTTCCACGTCGTAGGCCACGATGACATCCGGGCCCTGCGCGCGCTCGGACTGCAGGTAGAGGGTGCGGTTGTCGGCCGAGAAGCCGATCGGGGAGTCCACGCGGTTGCTGATCGCCTCGTTGTTGACCAGGGTCCACTCGTCGCCCCTGCCCTTGCGCAGGTACAGGCGCCAGGCGTTGTCGGTATGGAAGCCGTGCGCGACCCGCACCTCGCCGGCGTGGTCGGTGAGGAACCTGGCGTTGCGCACGGGCGCGCGCGCCACCGTGGTGCGGCGCCCGGTGCGGATGTTCATCCGGTCGACGCGCGTGAAGGGATCCTTGGTGAAGGGTTCCACCGAAACCAGGACCTCTGTCTCGCTGTCGCGCAGGGTATCCACCAGGAACGCCGCGACGCGCTCCATCTTCTTCGGCTTGATGTGGCTGCCGGTGGTCATCACCCTCAGGCTCTGGCCGACCAGGATCTCGGTGCTGCCGGTGACGCTGGTGGCGTACAGGTCGCCGGTGGCCTGGGGTTCGTCGAGCTGGCCGATCTTCTCGGCGCCGCTGAACAGCACGTGGCCGTCGCTGACCCACCAGAAGTCTGCGACATGCTTGTTGCGGCCGAGGTTGGCGGTCGCGACCAGGGTGTTGTCGCTGCGGCGCAGGATCGCAAGGCCGGTGCTGTCGGCCAGCGGCACGGCGGCGGCGAAGTAGTCGCCGGTCGGCGAGATCTTGATCTGGGTGAAGCTGTCAGGCTTGACGAAGGCGTCGACGTCGAGGCCGGCCGCGATGGCCACGGGCATCGACGAGGCGACCAGCAGGGCAGCCCCGATGCAGGCGGCCTTGGCGAGTCGGAACATGGTTTTCCCCTTGTGTCGGACCACGCGCGCAACCGGCGCGCTGGCGGCCGTGCTCCCCACGGCGTCCGCATATGGTCCCGCACTCAGGCCGCGCTTGCCACCATCCGGTCCAGCACGGCGTCCAGCGCGTTGCGCCACTCCGGAAGTTCGACCCCGAACGCGGCGCTGAACGACGCGGTGTCCAGGCATGACCACGCGGGCCGCCGGGCCGGCGTCGGATAGTCGGCCGTGGTGATCGCGGTGACCCGCGGCATGGACTGCAGCAGGCCGCGGGCGTGCGCGCCGGCCACGATCGCTTCCGCGAATCCGTGCCAGCTGGTCTGGCCGGTCGCGGTGAGGTGGTAGAGGCCGCCGCGTGGCCCGTCGCCCGCCTGCAGCGCGGCGGCCGTGGCCGCGGCGATCAGCCGCGCCGGCGTGGGCGTGCCCACCTGGTCGCCGACCACGCGCAGCTCGTCGCGCTCGGCGGCCAGCCGCAGCATGGTTCGCATGAAATTGTGGCCGTGGGCACCGTAGACCCAGGCGGTGCGCAGCACCAGGTGCCGGTCGCCCGCGGCGAGGACCGCGCGTTCGCCGGCCAGCTTGCTTTCCCCGTACACGCCGAGCGGCGAAGTGGGGTCGTCCTCGCGCCAGGGTCGCGTGGCGCTGCCGTCGAACACATAGTCCGTCGAGTAATGGACCAGGCGCATGCCGCCACGCGCACAGGCCTCGGCCAGCACGCCGGGGGCTTCGGCATTGGCACGGAAGGCGATCGCGGGCTCCTGCTCGGCACGGTCCACGGCGGTATATGCCGCCGCGTTCACCACGATGTCCGGCGCAAGCCGCGCGAGCAGCCGCGGCAGGGAGGCCGGATCGTCGAGGTCCGCGCGCTCCGCCGGGGTGCCATCGCCAAGCGTGCCGCCACGCGTCGCGCACAGCACGTCGCCCAGCGGCGCCAGCGCGCTGCGCAGCGCATGACCGACCTGGCCGTTGGCGCCCAGCAGGAGCAGCCTCAAGGCGCGTAGACCGGTAGCCGGTCCTCGGGCACGTCGGCCAGGAACGGCGCACGCGTGTCCTTGTCCGACAGCGAGGGCGCCGCCACCGGCCAGTCGACGGCCAGCGTGGCGTCGTTCCAGCGGATGCCGGCATCGGCCTCGCGATCGTAGGTGGCGGTGCAAAGGTAGGTAAACACCGCGCGTTCGCTGAGCGTCACGAAGCCGTGCGCAAAGCCTTCCGGGATCCAGAAGTGGCGCTTGTTCTCGGCGCTCAGCACCACCGCCGTCCACTTGCCGAAGGTCGGCGAGCCGCGACGGATGTCGACGGCCACGTCCCAGACCTCGCCTTCGGTCACCGACACGAACTTGCCCTGCGGCTTCGGCCACTGGTAGTGCAGCCCGCGCAGCACGCCGCGCGAGGACGAGGACACGTTGCCCTGGACGAACGTCGGCGTGAGTCCGTGCCGGGCCAGCTTGTCGGCGTTGAAGGATTCGTAGAAGAAGCCGCGTTCGTCGCCGAACACCTGCGGCTCGAGTACCAGGCAGCCCGGCAGGCCGGTCTCCACGACTTTCATCGCACGACTCCGCGCTTGGCCAGGGACAGCAGGTACTGGCCGTAGCCGTTCTTGGCCAGCGGCGCGGCAAGGCGCTCCAGGTCCTCGTCGCCGATCCAGCCGTTGGACCAGGCGATCTCCTCGGGACAGCACACGCGCAGGCCCTGGCGGGCTTCGACGGTCTCGATGAAATTCGATGCCTCGATCAGCGACTGGTGGGTGCCGGTGTCGAGCCAGGCATAGCCGCGGCCCAGTTGCTCCAGGTGCAGGCTGCCCTCGTCGAGGTAGCAGCGGTTGAGGTCGGTGATCTCCAGCTCGCCGCGCGGCGAGGGCTTGAGCGAGGCGGCGAAGTCGCTGGCGCGGCCGTCGTAGAAGTACAAGCCGGTGACGGCGTAGTTCGAGCGCGGGTTGACGGGCTTCTCTTCCAGCCCGACCACTTTGCCTTCGGCGTCGAAGTCGGCCACGCCGTAGCGCTCCGGATCGCTCACCCAGTAGCCGAACACCGTGGCGCCATCCTGGCGGGCATCGGCGCGCTTGAGGATCTCGGTGAAGCCATGCCCGTGGAAGATGTTGTCGCCCAGCACCAGGCAGCTCGGCTTGCCGTCGACGAACTCGCGGCCGATCAGGTAGGCCTGCGCCAGCCCGTCCGGGCTCGGCTGCACCGCGTAGCGGATGTCCATGCCCCACTGCGAGCCGTCGCCCAGCAGCTGCTGGAACAGGGCCTGCTCGTGCGGGGTGTTGATGATCAGCACCTCGCGGATCCCGGCAAGCATCAGCGCGCTCAACGGGTAATAGATCATCGGCTTGTCGTACACCGGCAAGAGCTGCTTGCTGATGGCGCGGGTGATCGGATACAGCCGGGTGCCGGAGCCGCCGGCCAGGATGATGCCGCGGCGCGCGGTCATGCCGCGCCGCCGATGCGTTCAAGCCGGTAGCTGCCGTCGAGCACGCGCTGCACCCAGGGCTGGTTGGCCAGGTACCAGTCGACGGTCTCGGCAATGCCGCGCTCGAAGGTGTACTTCGGCTCCCAGCCCAGCTCGTCACGCAGCTTGGAGGCGTCGATTGCATAGCGGCGGTCGTGGCCCGGGCGGTCGGCGACGAAGGCGATCTGCGATTCGCGCGGCTGGCCATCCTCGCGCGGGCGGCGCTGGTCGAGCAGCGCGCAGATGGTCTTCACCACCTCGATGTTCTGCATCTCGGCGTTGCCGCCGACGTTGTAGGTCTCGCCCACGCGACCCTTGGCCAGCACGGTGCGGATCGCCTCGCAGTGGTCGGTGACGAACAGCCAGTCACGCACCTGTTTGCCGTCGCCATAGACCGGCAGCGGCTCACCGGCCAGGGCCTTGGCGATCACCAGCGGGACCAGCTTCTCGGGGAAGTGGTAGGGACCGTAGTTGTTCGAGCAGTTGGTGGTCAGCACCGGCAGCCCGTAGGTGTGGTGGAAGGCGCGCACCAGGTGGTCCGAGGCGGCCTTCGACGCCGAGTACGGCGAATTGGGCGCGTAGGGCGTGGTTTCGGTGAAGAGTCCCGTCTCGCCCAGCGTGCCGTAGACCTCGTCGGTGGAGACGTGCAGGAAGCGGAACGCGTCCTTGGCTTCGCCGTCCAGCGCCTTCCAGTAGTCGCGCACGGCCTCGAGCAGCGCCAGCGTGCCGACCACGTTGGTCTGCACGAAGGCCGCCGGGCCGTCGATCGAACGGTCGACGTGGCTCTCGGCGGCGAAGTTGATGACCGCATCAGGCCGGTGCTCGGCCAGCAGGCGCGCGACCAGCTCACCGTCGCCGATGTCACCCTGGACGAAGACGTGGTCGGGGTTGCCTTCCAGCGTGGACAGCGTGTCCAGGTTGCCGGCGTAGGTGAGCACGTCGAGGTTGACGACGCGCACGCCCGCGGCGACCGCTTCGAGCACGAAGTTGCCGCCAATGAAACCGGCACCGCCGGTGACTAGCCAAGTGGGCATGGTGGGGAAATCCTCCGGGAACTCCAGCCACCCCGGCCTGCTCCTGCGGCCGCGGACGATGGCTCGATCCGCCTAGGATAGCGGGCAGGCCCTGCCCGACCAAATCCGCGCCCGGCTCCGGGAGGCCTGCCTGCATGGCGCATGCCACCGGGCCCGGGATTGCCCGGGCGGACCGGGTCGGGCGCGGTTCAGAACGGGATGTCGTCGTCCGAAAAGCCACCATCGTCGAAGGGCTGCGCCGCCGGCACGGCCGCCGGCGCCTGCCGCGCGGGACCGGACGACTCACGCCCACGCTGGTAGTCCCCACCGCCGCCGCCACCACCGCCGCGCTGGTAATCCCCGCCACCGCCACCGCGCTGATAGTCACCGCCGCCACCGCCGCGCTGGCCTCCACCCTCGCCACCGCCGCCGAGCATCTGCATCTCGTCGGCGATGATGTCGGTGCTGTAGCGCTCGATGCCGTCCTTGCCGGTGTACTTGTCGGTTCGCAGCGATCCCTCGATATAGACCTGGCGACCCTTCTTCAGGTACTCGCCGGCGATTTCCGCCAGGCGGCCGAAGAACTTCACCCGGTGCCACTCGGTGCGCTCCTGCTGCTGGCCGGACTGCTTGTCCTTCCAGGCATCGGTGGTGGCCACGCTGATCGTGGTGATCGTGGTGCCGCTCTGGGTGTACTTGACGTCGGGATCGTTGCCGAGGTTGCCGACGAGGATGACCTTGTTGATTCCGCGGGCCATTGTCTTGGGTTCCTTGCGCTCTCCGCCGGGATTGGCAGAGGAAAAGGATGAGTATACCCGCCACCCCGTGGCCATCCGCCCGACGCCCGGCGCTCCGTCGGGCGAGTGCCGCCCGGCCCGTAGTCCGGCGCAGGACCCTATAATGACGGCCCCCAGAACCGCGCATGACATGGATCCGACCCCCCTGGCCGCCCCGCCACGCCCCGCCCTGCCCCTGCCGGACACCCAGGCCTTCGCGGCGTCCGACATGGCCGCGGTCGACGCCCTGATCCGCCGCCGCCTGGCGTCCGACGTGGTGCTGGTCAACCAGGTGGCCGAGCACATCGTCGCCGGTGGCGGCAAGCGCCTGCGGCCGATGCTGCTCCTGCTCGCCGCACGCGCGCTTGGCCACCAGGGCGCCGACGCGCACCAGCTGGCGGCAGTGGTCGAATTCATCCACACCTCCACGCTGCTGCACGACGACGTGGTCGACGAATCCGACCTGCGCCGTGGCCGCCGCACCGCCAACGCCGTGTTCGGCAACGCCGCCAGCGTCCTGGTCGGCGACTTCCTGTACTCGCGCAGCTTCCAGCTGATGGTCGAACTGGGCTCGATGCCGGTCCAGGAGATCCTGGCCGACACCACCAACCGCATCGCCGAGGGCGAGGTGCTGCAGCTGCTGCACGTGCGCAACCCGGACGTGGACGAGGCCGCCTACCTGAGCGTGATCGAGCGCAAGACCGCGATCCTGTTCGCCGCCGCCACCCGGCTGGGCGCACTCCTGGCTGGCGCCGACGAGAAGGTGCAGCAGCGCCTGCACGACTTCGGCCTCAACCTGGGCATCGCCTTCCAGATCGCCGACGACGTGCTGGACTACAGCGCCGACGAGGCCGCGCTCGGCAAGCACCTGGGCGATGACCTCGCCGAAGGCAAGATGACGCTGCCGCTGATCCACGCCATGGCGCACGCCGACGATGGCCTTCGCGCGCGCCTGCGCACGATCGTCGAGGAAGGCGACGTGGACGCGTTGGACGAGGCGATCGGCGCGATCCGGACCAGCGGCGGCCTGGAATACAGCATCGGCCGCGCGCGCGAATACGCCGCCCTGGCGGAAACCGCGCTCGACGGGCTTGGCGACAACCAGGCCATCGCGGCCCTGCGCGGGCTGGTGAGGCACGCAGTGGACCGCGGCGCCTAGGAATCCCGGCAAGGGATTTGCCGGCGCAGGCCCTGTGGGAGCGCCTACAGCCGCGATCGATGTGTCCGGGCTTCAGCGAGGATTCGACGAGGCGATGCCGAGTCCCGCGATCGCCGCGATCGCATCCGGATCGAAGCCGCCGAGTCGCGCGAAGTCGCGACCGCGTTCGACGTAGTCGCGGTAAGGGCCGAAGCTTGGCGCGCCCGGCGACAGCAGGATGACGTCGCCGCTGGCCGGCCGTCGGCTCGCGGCGAGCGCCGCGCGCGCCGCGTCAATCGCGCCGGCCAGATCGACGGCTTCGCGCAGGTCGAAGCCGACCTCGCCCGCCACCGGCGCCAGCAGCTCATGGATGCGCGGCCCGTTGCGCCCCATCGTCACCACCGCCGCGGGCGCATGGCTGCGCATCATCGAAGCGAAGTCCGACCAGTCCAGTCCGCGGTCGTGTCCGCCGACCAGCAGCGCCACGCGACGATCCCGATAGACCTCCATCGCAGCCAGGCTCGCGTGCGGCGTGGTGCTGATCGAATCATTGACCCAGGTGGCGCCATCGCGCACGCCAAGCACCTGCAGCCGGTGCGGCAACGGACGGAAGCCGCGCGCCGCCGGCGCCAGCGCCACGGCGTCGTGCCCCAGCGCCTCGATCGCCGCGAGCGCCGCGCACAGGTTGCCGCGGTTGTGGCGTCCCGGCAGCGGCACGTCGCGGGTGTCGAACAGGGCCTCGCCGCCGCGATGCAGCACGTCGCCGCGCAGGTGCCAGCCCTCTTCGCGCCCGTACCAGCGCACTTCGGTATCGGGGTGCAGCCGGGCGCCCAGCGCCGCCAGCCGCGGGTCGGCGGCGTTGAGCACGGCGATGCGCGGTCGCGCACGCGTCACCAGCGCCAGCTTGTCCTCGATGTAGCGGTCCTCGCTGCCATGCCAGTCCAGGTGCTCGGGGAAGATGTTGGTCACCACCGCCACGTCCGGGCGCACGCCGCCGCCGGCGACGTCGCCGGTCTGGTAGCTCGACAGTTCGATCGCCCAGGCCTCGGCGGCGTCGTCCAGCAGTTCCAGCAGCGGCAGGCCGATGTTGCCGGCAAGCGCGGTGCGCACGCCGCCCGCGCGCAGCAGATGGGCCAGCAGCGCGGTGGTGGTGCTCTTGCCCTTGGTGCCGGTGACGCAGGCAACGCCGCGCGCCACCGCGCCCGCGTCCGCGCGCTCGCCGAACCACAGCGCGGTACCGCCGATGAAGGCGGTCCCGGCGTGCGCGGCAAGCATCGCCTCGGGCCGGTAGGGACTGATGCCCGGCGATTTCACCACCACGTCGAAGGCGGAGAGGCGGCCGGCGCCGGCGTCGGTTTCGACCGTCAGCAGCCCGTCACCGAGCGCGTCCGCCGACGCGGCCTCTTCGGCGCTGCAGAACAGCGTCAGCGCCTGCGCCGGAAGCCGGGCGCGCAGCGCATGCCAGGCGGCGCGACCTTCGCGCCCCCAGCCCCACAGCGCGACCCGGCGGCCCTCAAGCTGCGAAATACGCATGCAGCCGGCTCCAGACCGCGTCGGGAATACCGTGTTCCGGGTCGGGCACCAGCAGCGGCGCGATCGCCAGCTCACCGGCGTCGATCTGCGGCAGGATCTCGCGGCCGAAACGCTGCACGACCGCGTCCTCGCGCCACTCCGGGCGCGCCGCCAGCGCCGCCATCGCCGCGCGCGATTCACGCGCCTCGCCCACGCATTCGAAGGGTTTGTGGTCGCGGTACTCCATCAGTGCGTCATAGCCCGGGATCTGCGCCGGGTCATCGAGCAGGTTACGGCCGAGGATGCCGACCAGGCGCGGCTTGGGCATGAACGGCGCCAGCGCCAGGAACACGAAATGACACTTCGGGCAGACCCCGCACCAGCGGCTGGTGGGACGCTCGCCCAGCAGGTGGAAGTTGCGGTTGCAGCTCGAGAACCAGGCGTCATAGCGGTCGCTGCGCGCGAACTGGCGCGCCACCGCCAGCTCCGAGAGCGGGCGCAGCAACGAGTAGTAGCCGAGGTCGGCCGCGACGTGCCGCTTGAGGTGACCGGCAAAGGCCTGCTCGAAGGCCCAGCCCTTGGACCACTGGTGGTTCACCTCGCCCGTGCCCTCGATCAGGCTGCCATAGCTTGCCGAGCGCTCGTTGGAGAACACCACCTGGTCCACGCCCAGCACCACCGCGGCCAGGGCCAGGATCGCCGAGTTGATGGCGGTGACCGGGATGTGGCCGTTGTACGCGCCCTGGCGGTTGTACTCGAACAGTTCCGCCGCAAGCTGGCGCTGGATGTTGAGCGTCGGCAGGCCGGTGCGTTCGGCGCAGGCGCGGATCAGCTGCGAGCCGCCGATCCAGGACACCGTCTGGTCGATGCCGGCGGCGCGCAGGGCCTCGATGGACACGAGCGAATCCTTGCCGCCGCCGATGGCGACCAGGGCGTGGCGGCGGAGTCCCAGCGCCGGTGCGTCGGCTTCGCCATCGGCGCTTCGGGCATCGTCCGCCGCCCGCCGCGGGAAGCGGATCCGGCCATGGAGGTCGAGCCCGTTCCGGTACGCGAACTCGCCGAGGCCCTGCAGGTAGATCTCGTCAAGCAGCGTCGCAGTGTCGCCATCGATGGCGTATCCGTCGATGCGGATGTCCTCCGGGACCGCCGCCTTGTAATAGCTCACGCCGGCGACCAGGTGCAGCAGGCGAAGCGCCTGCGTGACCGCTTCCATCCGCGCGCCTTCGAGCACGAACGGCGCGCCCGGCACGACCACCGTCTCCACCAGTTCCGGCCCGTTGTCGAACGCGTAAGCAAGCCGCGCGACGCCGGTGCCGGGATCGAAGCTGCAGTCGACGAAGCGGAAACATGCCACCGCCCCGCGATCGAACACGATGCTCATTCCCTGCTCTCCGTGTGCGCGCCTTCCGGGAGCGCGCTTTCCAGGGGCGCGCTTTCCAGGGGCACGCTTTCCAGGAGCACGCTTTCAGCCGGCAGCGCGCGCAGGTTGTAGGTATTGGCCATGGTCATGCCGTAGGCGCCGGCATCGGCGACCAGCAGCACGTCGCCCGGCGCGGTCTCGCGCGGCAGCGGCCGCTGGTGGCCGAGCACGTCGCCGGATTCGCAGATCGGGCCCACGACGTCGAAGGCCAGGGTGTCCTCGCCCTCCGGCCGCGACAGGTTGTGGATGTCGTGCCAGGCCTCGTACAGCGCCGGCCGCATCAGCACGTTCATGCCGGCGTCGGCACCCACGCGGCGCACGCCGCCCTTCTCCACCACCTGGGTGGCGGTCAGCAGCAGCACGCCGGATTCGGCGACCAGGAAGCGTCCAGGCTCGATCGCCAGGCGATAGCCGGGATAGGCCGCCTTCACTTCGGCAAGGCCCGCGGCCCAGGCATCGAGGTCGAAGGGCTCGTCGTCCGCGCGGTAGGGGATCGGCAGCCCGCCGCCGATGTCGATGGTGTCGATGCTGCCGATGCGCTCGGCGATCCCGCCCAGCGCGTCGCAGACCTCGCGCCAGTGGTCGGGCGTGTCGACGCCGCTGCCCAGGTGCGCATGCAGGCCGGTGATGCGCACGTCGATCCGGCGCGCCGCGGCGACGAACTCCTCGAGCCGGTCGACCTGCAGCCCGAACTTGGACGCCAGCCCCCCGGTGCGCACCTTCTCGTGGTGACCTTCGCCGCGGCCCAGGTCCACGCGCAGCCACAGCGCGCGCCCGCGGAACACGTCGGGCCGGCCCTCCAGCGCCTCGACGTTGTCCAGGGTCACCGTGGCGCCGCGCTCGAACGCCAGCGCGTATTCGTCCATGGGCGCGAAGCTCGGCGTGAACAGAACCCGCGCCGGATCGAGCTCCGGCAGCACCGAGAACACGTGCGCGATCTCGCCGGCGGACACGCATTCCAGGCCGAAGCCTTCCTCCACCAGCAGCCGCAGGATGGCCGGGTGCGGATTGGCCTTGATCGCATAGAAGCGGCGGTCGACGGCGGCCACCGCCGCCAGCTGGCGGGCACGGGTGCGCACCGTGGCAAGGTCGTAGGCGTAGCGCGGCGTGCCTTCGGCGGCCAGCGCAAGCAGCGCGTCGCGGCGCCCATGCCACCACGGCGCCGGGCGCCGGCGCAGGCCGCCCTGGATCTCGCGCCAGCGCGGGCCGAACACGTCGGCTTCGCGCACGGGCATCGCGCCGCTGGCGATGAGTTCATCGTGGAGTTCCTGCATGAGTCCCTCTGCGTCGGCTTCGTCGATGACGAAGGTCAGGTTGAGATCGTTGGACGACTGCGAAATCAGGTGCACCCGTTCGCGGCCGAAGGTGGCCCAGACATCGGACAGTTTGTGCAGCAGCGAGCGCATGCCGCGCCCGACCAGGGTGATCGACGCGCAGGGCGCGATCACCTTCAGCCGGCAGCTGCGGGCAAGGTCCGCGGACAGGCGCTCGAGCACGTCGGTGCTGACCAGGTTTTCGCTGGGATCGAGCGACACGGTGACGTTGGTTTCCGACGAGCCGATCAGGTCCACCGACAGGCCGTGGCGGCGGAAGCATTCGAAGATGTCGGCCAGGAAGCCCACCTGCTGCCACATGCCGATGGTTTCCATCGACACCAGGACCACGCCGTCGCGGCGGCTGATGGCCTTGACGCCGGGCACGGTGTCGGCGCCGCCGTCGATGCGCGTGCCCGGGAGTTCCGGGCGCGCGGTGTCCAGGATCGCCATCGGCACGCCGGCGTCGCGGCAGGGCTTGATCGCGCGCGGATGCAGCACCTTGGCGCCGGTGGTGCAGATTTCCTGCGCCTCCGCGTAGTCCAGCCGCGCCAGCAGGCGCGCGTCCGGGACTTCGCGCGGATTGGCGCTGAACATCCCCGGCACGTCGGTCCAGATCTCGACGCGTTCGGCCCCCAGCAGCGCGCCGAAACAGCCCGCCGATGTGTCGGAGCCGCCGCGGCCCAGGATGGCCGTGCCGCCGTCCTCGTGGCGGGCGATGAAGCCCTGGGTGAGCACCATGGCGGTGGGCTGCGCGTCGAAGCGCGGGCGCCAGGTGCCACCGACCTCGCGGCGGCAGGACACCGACAGCCGGCGCGCCCAGTCGTTCTGGTTGGGCAGCGACTCCGCCTGCAGCCAGTCGCGCGCATCGCACCAGCCGAAGTCCAGTCCCTGGGCACGCAGGTAGGCCGCGCCCAGCGTGGACGACAGAAGTTCGCCCTGGGCCAGCAGTTCGGCCTGCCATGCCAGCGGGCGACTGGCGGCGCGCGGCTCGGCGACCAGGGTGCGCAGGGCATCCAGCCGCGCCCCGACCGCCGCATCCGGGTCAAGCCCCAGCGCCACCGCGAAGGCACGGTGCCGCTCCACCAGGTCGTCCAGCCGAACACGGGCGTCGGCCGCGCCGTCCGCGATCGCCGCGAGCTCGTTGGTGACGCCGGACAGCGCCGAAACCACCACCAGCACGCGGCGGCCGCCTGCGGCGCGCGACGCGGCAAGGCGTCCGATGGTGTCCCAGCGCTCGCGCTGCGACACCGAAGTACCGCCGAACTTGAGCACGATCCAGCGGGCGGATTCGGGAAAGGTGGTCATGGCGGGAGGCGTGGGCACAGCCTGCGATTCTAGCCGCGTGCATGGTCCCGGCGCTGCCCGGCCGGCGCCCGCCGGACGCCTGGCGAGCCCCTGGCGTCGGCCGCGGACCATCCCGTCGCGGGCGCCGCGGCTACACTGGCGCGCCCGCGCTGGAGATCCCGATGACCGCACGTCCCTACGTCCAGCTGGACGTGTTCTCCGACCGCGCCGGCGCGGGCAACCCGCTGGCCGTCATTCCCGACGCCGGCGACATCAACGACGCCACCATGCAGGCGATCGCACGCTGGACGCGGCTGCCGGAAACCACCTTCGTCTTTCCCTCGCCCACCGCATCGGCCGACTACGCCGTGCGCATCTTCAGCCCGCGCCGCGAGGTTCCCTTTGCCGGCCATCCCAGCGTCGGCACCGCGCACGTGCTGCTGGACCGTGGCCTGGTCACGCCGCGCGACGGCATCCTGGTCCAGTCCTGCGCGGTCGGCGAACTGCCGCTGCGCGTGGATGGCGAAGGTGCGTCGCGCACGGTCGCGGTGCGCACGCCGCGCGCGAGCGTGGTCGAAGTCGCCGGCGCCGACGATCCGCGCCTGCGCGATGCGCTTGCCGGCCTCGTCACAGGGGCGCTGCCCCCGGTGCTGATGGACGGCGGCCGCCGCTGGTGGCTGGCCGAGCTGCGCGACGAAGCCGAACTGCGTTCGGCAACGCCCGACTGGGCCGCTATCACGGCCCTGGCCGAAGCCACCGGGACCATGGGCCTGTGCGCGTTCGCGCGCAGCGAGGACCCGGTCTACTACCTCGCCGTCCGCGCTTGGGTGGGCTCGCCGGCGCCGTTCGAGGACGCTGCATCCGGCGCGGCGAACGCGACGCTCGCCGCATGGCTGGCCGAGCGCGACGCCCTGCCCGGCGAAGACGGCTTCTACCGGATCAGCCAGGGCCGCGAAGTCGGCCACGACGCCATCATCGAACTGCGCGTCGACGCCGAAGGCGAAGTCTGGTCCGGCGGCCGTGCGCGCAGCATCGTCAGCGGCAGCATCGACTGGTAGGCCCGCCGCCCCTGGGGGAGTCGCGCCTGTGGAGCCCACTTGTGGAAGGGGAGCCGCTTTTGTAGGAGCCGCTATAGCGGCGATCATGGCAATCGCAGCTATAGCTGCTCCTACAGGTGAGCCGCTTTTGGGGGAGCCGCTATGGCGGCGACCTCGGCCTCGTACACCGGTCGCCCATCGACCCAGGTCGAGCGCACGGTGAGCGAATCGAGTTCGCTGCCCGGGATCGCCAGCGGATCTTCGCCCAGCACCACGAAATCCGCGCGCAGGCCCGGGGCCAGGCGGCCGGTTTCGTCCTCGTCGAACGCCGCCCGGGCCGCGCCGGCAGTGAAGCCGTACAGGGCCTCGGCCGCGGTCAGCACCTGGTCCGGCAGCCAACCGCCCGGCGGCTGGCCATGCGCGTCCTGCCGGGTCACCGCGGCCAGCAGGCCCAGGCGCGGGTCTGCGTACTCGACCGGGAAATCCGAGCCCAGCGCCAGCGGCACGCCGGCCTTTTCGAAGCTGCGCCAGGCGTAGGCACCCGCAAGCCGCGCCTCGCCCAGGCGCTCACCGGCCCAACCCATGTCGGATGTGGCGTGCGTGGGCTGCATCGATGCGACCAGGTGCAGGCCGGCAAAACGCCCGATATCACCCGGCGCCATCACCTGCGCGTGTTCGACGCGCCAGCGATGGTCGCCCGCCGCATCGTCGCCGAGCACGCGCCCGTAGACATCCAGCACCACGCGGTTGCCGCGGTCGCCGATGGCGTGGGTCGCCACCTGCATGCCGCAGTCGTGCGCGCGGCGCACCGCGGCCTCGAAGTCCTCCTCGCTCTGCACCAGCAGCCCGCGGTTGCCAGGGTCATCGCTGTAGTCCTCGATCAGCGCTGCGCCGCGACTGCCGAGCGCGCCGTCGATCATCAGCTTCACCCCGCGCATGTCCAGGCGTCCGGACGCGTGGCTGTAGGCGCCGTCACGGCAGAGCCCGTCCACCAGGCCGCTGTCGCGCTGGGCATAGGCACGCACGCGCAGGCTGAGCGCACCGCTGTCGGCGAAGCGCTTCATGCGCTCGAGTCCGCCACGGGAGGTGCCCATGTCGTGCAAGCCCGTCAGGCCGAGGCTTGCGACGTGGCGCAGCGCGCGCTCCAGGGCGCGGTCCTGCCACGCCTCGTCCGGCGAAGGCGCCGCTGCGTAGACCAGCTGGGACGCCATATCGATGAAGACCCCCGTGGCCTTGCCGTCGACACGCTGCACCAGGCCGCCATTGGGCTGCCAATCACCGGACAGGTCGCGCCCGGCCGCGCGCATCGCCGCGCTGTTGGCCCAGGTGGCGTGCCCGTCGATGCGCTCGAGCACCACCGGGCGCTCCGGGAAGGCGGCGTCCAGCACCGCGGCCGTGGGGAATGCGCTGTCCGGCCAGAGGTTCTGGTCCCAGCCGCGGCCCATCAGCCAGGCGCCCTGCGGCAGGTCCTTCGCGAAGGCCTGAAGGCGCTGCACGATCTCACCGGTGCTGCGCGCGCCGACAAGGTCCGCCTGCATCAGTGCTTCGCCAAGGCCGATAAGGTGCGCGTGGGCGTCGATCAGTCCCGGGATGACCGTAGCGTTGCCGGCGTCGATGCGCTCGGCGTCGGGGTGGCGCGCGGCCAGCGCTTCGGCATCGCCAACGGCGAGGATGCGGCCGTCCGCGCCCCAGACCATCGCGGTGGCCACCGGCATGTCCGCATCGGAGGTATGGATCCGCGCCGCGGTCAGGAGCTGTTCGCCATCGGCGGCAAGGGCGTTGCCAGCCAGGGCAAGCAGCACGCTTGCGATGGCGGGGGCGAGGATCGTGGTGGCGTTGCTTCGCATGCGGCGTGGCTCCGTGGATGGACCGCGCCGACTATGTCCGCGATCGCGCGGCGGGGCAACGTGTCCTTGTGGCCGTTGCCCGCCGCGTACCGCCGGCACCGCGGGCCGTCAGCCCAGGAGTTCGGCTTCGAGCGTGACCGGCACCGCCGACAGCGCCTTGGACACCGGGCAGTTCTTCTTGGCGTCGTCGGCGATGGCGCGGAACTTCGCGTCCTCGATGCCCGGCACTTTGGCCTTGGTGAACAACCGGATCGCGCTCAGCGTCGGCCCGCCTTCCATCGACAGGTCGACCTCGGCACGCGAGTCCACCGAGTCGGCCGGATGCCCGGCTTCGGCCAGTGCGTTGGCCAGTGCCATGGTGAAGCAGCCGGCGTGCGCGGCGGCGATCAGCTCTTCCGGATTGGTGCCCTTCTCGTCGCCGAAGCGGCTGTTGAAGCCGTAGCGGGTGTCCTGCATCAGCCCGCTGGCGGGGGTGCTGATGCTGCCGCGGCCGGACTTCAGGTCGCCTTCCCAGTGTGCGGTGGCCTTGCGCGAAATACCCATGTCATTGCTCCGTTGGTGATCTGGACCCGACACGCTAGCGGTCGCGCCGTTATGCGGGCGTCGGGCCTCCCGGCGCGTCCGCGGCGCGAACTCGGGACGACCATGCTGCGTCGCAACGCGACGCCCGCGCACGCGCCGCGCTACTGTGCCTTTCCGCCATGACCGCCCGCCGTGTGCAGGCCCGGTCGCAGCATGCGACGGACAGCCATGACGTCCTTTCCGCCCAGCCAAGGGAGAAACGGACCCATGTCCCATGCAAGCGAAGACATCCGCAACGTGGCCCTCGCAGGCCACCCGGGCGCCGGCAAGACCACGCTGTTCGAAGCCCTGCTGCATGCCGGCGGCGCGATCCAGGCGGCAGGCAGCATCGAACGCGGCAGCACGGCCTCCGACTTCGATCCCCAGGAACGCGCGCGCGGGCATTCCATCGATGCCGCGATCGCCGGCATCGACCATCGCGCGACGGACGGCAGCCGCGTCCACATCAACCTGCTCGACACGCCGGGCTACCCGGATTTTCGCGGCGCTGCGCTGTCGGCGCTGTCGGCGGTGGAGACGGTCGCGGTGGTGGTTGACGCCGACACCGGGATCGGACACGGCACGCGGCGGATCATGGAGCACGCGGCGCGTCGGGGACTGTGCCGCGCCATCGTGGTCAACCGCATCGACGCCGAGGGCGCGGACTGCGCGCGCCTGCTCTACGAGCTGCGCCGGGAGTTCGGCCCCGACGTGCTGCCGGTCAACCTGCCGGCCGACGACGGAACGCGGGTGGTCGACTGCTTCGCCGGCGGCGGTGGCGACAGCGACCTCGGTCCTGTCGCGGAGTGGCACCGGCGCATCCTCGACCAGGTGGTCGAGGTCGAGGAGTCGGTGATGGAGCACTACCTGGACGGCGGCGAGTCCGCGCTTGGCCGCGACGAACTGCACGACGCCTTCGAGCAGTGCCTGCGCGAAGACCACCTGGTGCCGGTGTGCTTCGTATCCGCGCGCACGGGCACCGGCGTGCGCGAGTTCCTCGACGTGGTCGCCCGGCTGTTCCCGCATCCCGGCGAAGCAAACCCGCCACCCTTCAAACGCGGCACAGGCGATGACGCCGGGCCACTCGCCTCGCGCCCCGATCCCGACGCGCACGTGATCGCCGATGTCTTCAAAATCATCAACGATCCCTTCGTCGGCAAGCTCGGCGTGTTCCGGGTGCACCAGGGCACGGTGAGGCGCGACCAGCAGCTGTTCGTCGACGATGCCCGCAAGCCGTTCAAGGTCGCGCACCTGTACCGGATCCAGGGCAAGGACCACGTCGAGATCGAGCAGGCGGTGCCCGGCGACATCGCCGCGGTGGCCAAGGTCGAGGAGCTGCACTTCGACGCCGTGCTCCACGACAGCCACGACGAGGACCACATTTACCTTGAACCGATGGCCTACCCCCGGCCGATGTTCGGCCTCGCGGTGGAGGCCGGCAGCCGTGGCCAGGAGCAGAAGCTCGCCACCGCCCTGCACAAGCTGTCGGAAGAGGATCCCTGCTTCCAGGTCGAGCACGATGCCGAGACCAACGAGACCGTGGTGCGGGGGCTCTCCGAGCTGCACCTGCGCATCCAGCTGGACCGCCTGCGCGAACGCCACGGCGTCGAGGTGCATTCGCGGCCGCCGCGCATCGCCTATCGCGAAACCGTCAGCGCCGCCGCCGAAGGCCATTACCGGCACAAGAAGCAGACCGGCGGCGCCGGCCAGTTCGGCGAGGTCATGCTGCGCGTGGAGCCGCTGCCGCGTGGCGCCGGATTCGAGTTCGTCGATGCGGTGAAAGGCGGCACCATCCCCGGCCAGTTCATCCCGGCGGTCGAGAAGGGCGTGCAGCAGGCAATGGCCGGCGGCGCCGTGGCCGGGCACCCGATCCAGGACGTGCGCGTCATCGTGCACGATGGAAAGCACCATGCCGTCGACAGCAAGGAGATCGCGTTCGTGACCGCCGGGCGCAAGGCCTTCCTCGACGCGGTGGCCAAGGCTTCGCCGAAGGTGCTCGAACCCATCGTCGACCTGGTGGTGACCTCGCCCGAAGCGCACATGGGCGACATCAGCGGAGGGCTTGCCGGGCGCCGCGCGCGCATTCTCGGCACCGATGCGGCGCGCGGCGGCGACATCGTCGTCAAGGCGCAGGTGCCGCTGTCGGAGCTCGATGGCTACCCCGCCGAACTGCAGTCGGCGACCGCGGGTCGGGGCCGTTATTCGCTTGATTTCAGCCACTACGAGCCGGTTCCGGCGCAGCTGCAGCAGGCACTGGCCGCTGCCTGGCATCCCGGCCGGGACGACGATTGAGCACGGGCCTTGCGCGCGCGGCGCAGGAAAGATCGGGTTTTACCGCGCTTTCCACTTGGCGTGGCCCCGGGCATGCCCTACATTGCGATTGCCGACGGGGTCGGCCCGACTACCCATTACCGATAAACGGAATCACATAAACATGGCGAAGAAAGCAACCAAGGCGGTCAAGAAGGCCGCCCCGAAGAAAGTCGCTGCTGCCAAGCCGGCCGCGCCGAAGCCGATCAAGGACGCCCTGACCAAGTCCGGCCTTGTCGCGCACATCGTCGAGGGCACCGGCCTTGCAGCCAAGGACGTCCGCGCCGTCCTCGCCTCGCTCGAGGGCGCAGTGCACGGTTCGGTCAACAAGAAGGGCATCGGCAGCTTCACCCTGCCCGGCCTGCTGAAGATCACCTCGGTCAAGGTGCCGGCCAAGCCCAAGCGCAAGGGCATCAACCCCTTCACCAAGGAAGAGCAGTGGTTCGCCGCCAAGCCTGCTTCGGTGAAGGTCAAGGTGCGCCCGCTGAAGAAGCTGAAGGACGCCGCGGCCTGATCGCGACGCGCCAACGCTTCACCCTGCTCGGGACGGCAATTGCCGTCCCGAGTCGTTTCAGGGCCACGGCCACGCGGACGCAACGCGGCGTGGCGCATGCTTTGCCGATCGCCGGCCACCTGCCGGTCCCTCCCACGCACCCCCAAGGCACGCGCATGAACCTGCAAGGCTTCCTCGATCACCTCCTCAAGTCCCAGTCCGCCAGCCAGGCACCGGGCACGCAGCCTTCGACCGGGGGCAGCCTGCTCAACGCCGACTTCGGCAAGGGCGCCATCACCGGCGGCGCGCTCGGCCTGCTGCTGGGCAAGAACAAGTCCACGCGCAAACTCGCGACCTATGGCGGCCTGGCCGCGATCGGGGTCATGGCCTACAAGGCCTACGGCGACTACACCGCGCAACAGGCCGCGACGCAGCAGGGCGCTGCACGCGCCGCACCTCCGCAGACCGTCGACCGGCTTCCGCCGCCGCAGGCCGCGCTGCACAGCGAGGCGATCCTGCGCGCGCTGGTGGGCGCGGCGAAGGCCGACGGCCACATCGACGAACGCGAGCGCGGCGTGATCGAGGGCGAATTCGCGCGCCTGAACCCGGGCAGCGAAGTGCAGCAGTGGCTGCACGCCGAACTCGCCAAGCCGCTGGACCCGGCCGAGGTCGCGCGCGCGGCGACGACGCCGGAAATCGCTTCGGAGATGTACCTGGCCAGCCTGATGGCCGCCGACGAGCAGAACTTCATGGAACGCGCCTACCTCGACGAGCTGGCGCGCCAGCTCAAGCTCGACGACGACCTGCGCCAGCGCCTGTCGAACGAACTCCAACGCGGCTGACGTGCGGGCGACCGTCCGCCTGGCCCGGCTGGTCGCCTGGCTGTTCGTCCTGGCGGCGCTCGCCGCTCTGGCATCCTGGGCCTGGGACCAGCCGTTCATGGCCCGGGTGCGCACGCAGTGGGAACTCTCGCGCATGCCGCCGCCGACGGCGGTGGCGATGCCGGTGCAGGGCGTGGAGGCCCGCAGCGTGGCCGACACCTTCGGCGCGCCGCGCGGACGCGACCGCAGGCACGAGGGCGTCGACATCTTCGCTGCGCGCGGCACGGTGGTGGCAAGCGCCACGCGCGGCATCGTGACGGCGGTGCGCGAAGGCGGGCTCGGTGGGCGCCAGGTCTGGGTGTCGGGTCCCGCGCTGCAGCGCCACTACTACGCGCACCTGGACGACTGGGCCGAAGGCCTCGCGGCGGGTGACGTCCTGTGGCCCGGCGACCCGCTTGGCGTGGTGGGCGACACCGGCAATGCGCGCGGTACGCCGCCGCACCTGCACTACGGCATCTACGGCGAAGGCGGAGCCATCGACCCGCTGCCGCTGCTGCGCGCCCACGGGCGTCGCGACGCACGACCGGGCGAAGCGGCGGTGCCGCAGTGATCGACCTTCGCGCGGCGCGGCGCTAGGCTTTGGCCATCGCGCGGCGCACCGCGCTCCATTGGACCGGCATGGACAAGCGCTTCTGGATTTGCGGGATTGTCGTCGGCGCGGCCGCCCTGTTGATCGGTTTCCTGGTCCACGGCCTGCTGCTGCGCCCCGACTACCAGGCACTCGCCCAGCTGTACCGTTCCCCGGAGCAGGCGAACGCGCACGCGGCATGGATCATCCCCGCCTACCTGTCCCTTGGCCTGGCGATGACCTGGCTGTACCGGCGCATGCCCGCCAGCGACGGCGTCGACCTGACCCGCGGCGCGCGCTTCGGGCTGGCGGTGGCGCTGGTCTCCTACGTGCCCTGGCACGTGCTCGCCTTCGTCGGCCAGCCGCTGCCACTGGCGTTGATGCTGCGCCAGGTGGCGTTCGACCTGGTGGCGATGGTCCTGCTGGGGATGCTGCTGGCCTGGCTGCAGCCGCACCGGCGGGTGCTCACCTCGCTGCCCTGAGCAGGCGGCCGCGGCGCGACCGGCGCTGACGATGCGTTCATCGCCGGCGCGTATCGTCTGGCGCAGCCATCGCAGACGTCTACACCGCCATGTCACCACTGAACCTGCTGTCCATCGCCGCGCTGGCACTCGCCCTGGCGGGCTGCGGCGACAAGGCCGCCGCGCCTGCCGTGGTCGCGGAGGAGGATTTCGAAGCCCTGCCCGCGCCCGCGCAACCGGACCGTGGCGGCGTCACCGGCATGCCCGATGCGCCGGGCCCGGGCGCCGTTCCGCTTGCGGGCCAGGCCGCACAGCTCGATGACGATGCCACCGGACCGGGCGCAACGCTGTTCTCGGACGGCATGGCGCTGCCCGCACTGCCTGATTCCGAAGCCACCGCCACCCTCTCGCCGCTTCGTGCAGCAGCTCCCGACCAGCAACAGCTGCCGCGGTTCGCCGACACCGGCACGGGCCCCGGCACGTTGCCGCCGCTGGAAGACAACCCCGAAGCCGGACTTGCGAGCGGGCCCCACGCAGCGCCACCCGCCTTGCCCGCGTCGGCGTCGGCGTCGGCGGCTCCGCCGGGCGCGTCCGCACGCGACGCGACCACCGCGGTCCGCGCCTATTACGACGCAATCGGCTCCGGGGATTACAACCGTGCCTATGCCGCGTGGTCCGACGGCGGCCGCAGCAGCGGACGCACGCCGGCGCAGTTCGCGGCGGCCTTCCAGGACACCCGCATCATCCGCGTGTCGATCGGCGATCCCGGCCGCGTGGAAGGCGCCGCGGGCTCCCGCTTCGTCGAGGTGCCGGTGACCGTCACCAGCCGCCTGGCGGACGGCCGCGAGCTGCGCCAGGCCGGCAGCTTCGCCATGCGCAGCTCCGTGGTGGAGGGAGCCGCGCCGGGCTGGCACATCGTGTCTGCGGACCTCCGCGAACTGCAGCCCTGATCCGGGGCGCGCCGGTCAGCGCTTGGGCTGCAGCATCGTCCCGGTGCAGTCCGGCGCGCCGCAGCGGCATCCCCAGAGCTTCTTCAGCTTCGGGGTGTGGCGTTCGTCCAGGATGATGCCGTAGTTGTAGGTCAGCTCCTCGCCCGGCTCGATGCGGCGCAACGCTTCGATGAATACCTTGTCCTTGTGCGGGCGACCCTTGTCGTCCTCTTCCACCACGGCCTCGCAGTTCGGCGCGCAGCTGTGGTTGATCCAGCGCGCGACACCGCTGTCCATGTTGCCATCGATGACGTAGTCGTCGTTGAGCGTGAACAGGAAGGTGTGGCCGTTCTCGTCGACGTCGCCGTATTCGGCATCGACCTCGTCGTGGCTGCGGAGCCTGCCCTTGTAGCGGACGATGCGCTCTTCCTTCTCGATCAACTCGGTGGCGAACACGCCGTTGCCGTGGATCTCGGATTGGCGGGCCTCGATCTTCTTGTCCTTCTTGCCGGACTTGTTCTTGCTCTTGGCCATCTGCGGCGTCGTCTCGCTGGGGAAAGGGGCATTGTGGTGGAAGCGCAGGCGATCTTCCATCGCACATGTCCGGCTCTCCGCACACCCCCTGTGCGCGGGACGGGCTCCGGCGTCTTCCAGCTTCGGATCGGAGACAGGAGCGTCGCGGCTGGGACGCTCCTGTCTTTGCGAGCCAATCCGCTCGACCTCGACGTTGCGACGCTGCCCTCCACCAGATCGCCGCAACGGTCGGACCCGCCGCGGATGCAGGGGGGATGACCAGAGCCGGCCATGGATGGCCGGCGCCCGGAACTGGGAGCAGGACAGCGCATATTCCGGCTGGGCATCCCCCCTGCGTCCGCGGCGGGCAGCGCACACCCACAACGAAGAAAGGAAGGGGCGCAGCTTGGACGCGACCGGATCAAATGGTACAATTTCGGTCCTCTTTAACGACCACCGCCTCCGATGCTGCGCGTCACCCGCCTCACCGACTACGCCACCGTGGTGCTGACCGTGCTTGCCGCGGAGCCGGATCGCGTGCTGAGCGCGGCCGAGCTTGCGGAGCGCGCGGGGCTGGAAGCACCCACGGTCAGCAAGCTGCTCAAGCCGCTGGCGCAGGCCGGACTGCTCGAGGCCTTCCGCGGCGCGCATGGCGGCTACCGCCTGTCGCGCCCGGCGTCGGAGATCAGCCTGATCGCCATCGTCGAAGCCATGGAAGGGCCGCTGGCGATGACCGAGTGCAGCCTGGAGGACACCAGCTGCGGCATCGCCGAGCACTGCGGCGCGCGCGCCAACTGGCGGCGCATCAACGACATCGTCGCCGACGCCCTGCGCGGCGTCAGCCTGGCGCAGATGCTCGAAGCGCCACACCCCCATTCCGGGGCCGGCCCGGCTGCGTCCAGACGCATCCCCGCCCGCCTCGCCACCCTATGAAGACCCAGGCAGCCCCCATGGCCACCCAGACCGAAGCACCCATCCAGCCCCTCGCCGACGACCGCCCGCTCCAGAACGAGGCGATCCACGAGCAGCTTGGCCGCAAGTACGAGGCCGGCTTCATCACCGACATCGAGTCCGACTCGCTGCCCCCGGGCCTTGACGAAGACACCATCCGCGCCCTGTCCGCGATCAAGGAAGAGCCCGAGTGGATGACCGAGTGGCGCCTCGAGGCCTACCGCCACTGGCTGACCATGCCGGTGCCGCACTGGGCCAGGCTTTCGATCGCGCCGATCGACTTCCAGGCGATCAGCTACTACTCCGCGCCCAAGGGGCCGAAGTACGCGTCGCTCGACGAGGTGCCGCAGGAACTGCTCGACACCTACGACAAGCTGGGCGTGCCGCTGCACGAGCGCGCGAAGCTTGCCGGCGTGGCCGTGGATGCCGTGTTCGACTCGGTCTCGGTCGGTACCACCTTCCGCAAGGAGCTGGCCGAGAAGGGCGTGATCTTCTGCTCGATGTCCGAGGCCATCAGGGAGTATCCGGAGCTGGTCAAGAAATACCTCGGCACCGTGGTGCCGGTGGGCGACAATTACTTCGCCGCGCTGAACTCCGCCGTGTTCTCGGACGGCTCCTTCGTGTTCATCCCGAAGGGCGTGCGCTGCCCGATGGAGCTCAGCACCTATTTCCGCATCAACGCCGGCCACACCGGGCAGTTCGAGCGCACCCTGATCATCGCCGAGGAAAGCTCGCACGTGAGCTACCTCGAAGGCTGCACGGCGCCGATGCGCGACGAGAACCAGCTGCACGCGGCGGTGGTGGAGCTGGTGACGCTGGACGACGCCGAGATCAAGTACTCGACGGTGCAGAACTGGTACCCCGGCGACGAGAACGGCGTCGGCGGCATCTACAACTTCGTCACCAAGCGCGCCGAGTGCCGCGGTGCCCGCAGCAAGGTGATCTGGACCCAGGTCGAGACCGGCTCCGCGATCACCTGGAAATACCCGAGCTGCGTGCTGCTGGGCGACGATTCCTCCGGCGAGTTCCATTCGGTGGCGCTGACCCACCATCGCCAGCAGGCCGACACCGGCACCAAGATGATCCACCTCGGCAAGCGCACCAAGTCGAAGATCATCAGCAAGGGCATCAGTGCCGGCCGCGGGCAGAACACCTACCGCGGGCTGGTCAAGGTGGGCGCGAAGGCCGAAGGCGCGCGCAACTACACGCAGTGCGACAGCCTGCTGATCGGCAAGACCTGCGGCGCGCACACCTTCCCCTACATCGAGGTGAAGAACCCGAGCGCGACCGTCGAGCACGAGGCCACCACCTCGAAGATCAGCGACGACCAGATGTTCTATTGCCGCAGCCGCGGGCTGGGCGAAGAGGACGCGGTCAGCCTGATCGTCGACGGCTTCTGCAAGCAGGTGTTCCGCGAGCTTCCGATGGAGTTCGCGGTGGAAGCGAAGAAGCTGCTGGAAGTGAGCCTTGAAGGCTCGGTGGGCTGAGGCTTGCCGGGGATCGCGGCTGTAGCCGCTCCCACAAGGACGGGTACAGCCGCTTCCACACAGTAAGAGAAACATGACAGGTGCGGCGCGGCCGCCCTGGTTGAAACCCGAAGGACCGGCCGATGCCGGCCGTCCCCAGACACAAGAGATCGACATGCTGAAGATCGACAACCTGCACGCCACCGTCGGCGGCGACCGCGAAATCCTCAAGGGCCTGAGCCTCGACGTGAAGCCGGGCGAAGTGCACGCCATCATGGGCCCCAACGGCGCCGGCAAGTCGACGCTGGGCAACATCATCGCCGGCCGCGATGGCTATGACGTCACCGACGGCACGGTCGAGTTCGAGGGCGCCGACCTGCTGGCGCTGGACCCCGAGGAGCGCGCGGCCGCCGGCGTCTTCCTCGCCTTCCAGTACCCGGTCGAGATCCCGGGCGTGAACAACACCTACTTCCTGCGCAGTGCGCTCAACGCCCAGCGCAAGGCGCGCGGCGAGGAGGAGCTGGATTCGATGCAGTTCCTGAAGCTGGTGCGCGAGAAGCTCGGCGTGCTGCACCTGGATGACAAGCTGCTGCACCGCGGCGTCAACGAGGGCTTCAGCGGCGGCGAGAAGAAGCGCAACGAGATCTTCCAGATGGCGGTGCTTGAGCCGAAGCTGGCGATCCTCGACGAGACCGACTCCGGCCTCGACATCGACGCCCTGCGCCAGGTCGCCGACGGCGTGAACGCGCTGCGCTCGCCCGACCGCGCCTTCCTCGTGATCACGCACTACCAGCGCCTGCTCGAGTACATCAAGCCCGATTACGTGCACGTGCTGGCCGATGGCCGCATCGTCGAATCCGGCGGGCCAGAGCTCGCCCTGCAACTTGAAGCCCAGGGCTACGAGTGGCTGCGCGAGCGCAAGGTGCCGGAGGCGGTGGCGTAATGTCCGCACTGCTCGACTCCCTCTCGACCGGCTTCAGCGGCACCGGCGCCCGCCGCGTCGCGCTTGATGCCGCGCTTCGCGACGGCCTGCCGCATGCGCGCAGCGAAGCCTGGAAGTACACCTCGCTGCGCACGCTGGAGCGCCGCGGCTTCTCGCCCGCGTCGCTGCCGCATGCGGACGTGGATCCGGCGCTCATCGCCGACATCCCGGCACCGCGCCTGGTCTTCGCCAACGGCCGCTTCAACGCCGCGATGTCGGACATCTCCGGGCTGCCCGAGGGCGCGCGCCTGCTGTCGATGGCCGAAGCGATGGCCGATCCCGACCCGCGCGAGAGCAACGTGCTGGCGCGCAGCTACGAGCGTGCGGACGAGGTCTTCGCGCGACTCAACGCCGCGCTCGCCGACGACGGCGCGGTGCTGCGCGTGGCCGAGGGCGTGGCGGTGGAGGTCCCGGTGCACCTGGTCTTCATCGGCCTCCCCGCCGAGGGCGACCTCGCCTGGCACGCACGCCACCTGCTCGAACTGCGCCGCGGCGCCTCGGCGACGGTGATCGAGCACCACCTGGCCGGCGGCGACCATGCCCACCTCGGCAACGCCATCGCCCACGTGCACCTGGCCGCCGGCGCCGTGCTGCGCCATGCGCGCATCCAGGACGAATCCGGCCGCGCCACCCTGTTCACCCGCACCGACGCCGTGCTCGCACGCGACGCCAGCTACCGGCGCCTGGACCTCGAGCTCGGCGGCGCGCTGTCGCGCCACGAGCTCAACGTGCGCCTGGAAGGCGACAAGGCCGAGCTGGTCGCCAACGGCGTGCTGCTGGCCGCCGGTCGCCGCCACCTCGATACGCGCCTGGGGATCGAACACATCGCCCGCGACACCCGCTGCGAACTGGTCTGGCGCGGCATGGCCGCGGGCCGCGGCCGCGCCGTGTTCCACGGCGGCATCGAGATCCGCGAAGGCGCCGACGGTACCGATGCCCGGCTGTCGAACAAGAACCTGCTGCTGTCCGACACCGCCGAGATCGACACCCAGCCGGTGCTGGTGATCCACGCCGACGAAGTCACCGCCGCGCACGGCGCCACCGTCGGCCAGCTCGATGATGCCGCGATGTTCTACCTGCGCTCGCGCGGACTGCCTGAAGAGGAGGCGCGCGCGCTGCTGACCGCCGCGTTCGTGCGCGAACCGCTGCTGTCGGTAGTGGAGACGCCCGCGCACCGCGAACTGCTGGAGGCAAGGCTGGACCGGGCGGTCGAAGCGCAGGTACTGGTGTGATGGATCCTGGCGCGCTTCGCCCCCGTCCGCCCTTCGGGCACCTTCCCCCGCACGCGGGAGAAAAGGATCCGGCCACGATTGACTGGGCGGCGGTGCGGGGCGACTTCCCGCTGCTGCAGCGGGAGGTGCACGGCAAGCCGCTGGTGTATTTCGATTCGGCCAACACCGGACAGAAGCCGGCCGCGGTGATCGATGCCGTCGACGGTTTCTATCGCCGCCACAACGCCAACGTCAGCCGCGCCGTGCACCAGCTCGGCAGCGAGGCGACCGAGGCCTACGAGCAGTCGCGCGCGAAGCTTGCGCGCTTCATCAACGTACGGCCCGACGACCTGGTCCTGACCAGCGGCACCACCTTCGCGATCAATCTGGTCGCCTACTCCTGGGCGCTGCCGCGGCTCAAGGCCGGCGACGTGGTCCTGGTCACGCGCATGGAGCACCACGCCAACATCGTGCCCTGGCAACTGGTTGCCCAGCGCACCGGCGCGCGCATCGACGTCGTCGACCTGCTGCCCGACGGCAGCCTCGACATGGACATGCTGCGCGCGAAAATGACCGGCGACGTCAAGCTGCTCGCCGTCGCCCACGTCAGCAACGTGCTGGGCACCGTCAATCCGGTGGCCGACATCTGCCGCGAAGCGCGCAGGCGCGGCATCGTCACCGTGGTCGACGGTTCGCAGGCGCTGCCGCACCGCCCGGTCGACGTCGCCGCGATCGGCTGCGACTTCTACGCGCTGACCGGCCACAAGATGTGCGCGCCCACCGGCACCGGCGCGCTGTGGGCGCGACGCGAGCACCTCGAGGCCATGCCGCCCTTCATCGGCGGCGGCGAGATGATCAGGGAGGTGCGGCTGGACGGCGGCACCGTGTTCAACGATCCGCCACGCAAGTTCGAGGCCGGCACGCCGAACATCGCCGGCTTCGTCGGCATGGGCGCCGCGGTCGACTACCTTTCGGCGCTGGGCATGGCGCGTGTCGAAGCCCGCGAGCAGGAATTGCTGGCGCACCTGGACGAGGAGTTCGCCAAGGTCGACGGCCTGCGCGTCTTCGGCACCGCGCCGGGCAAGGCGGCGGTGGTCTCGTTCGCGATCGACGGCGTCCACTCGCACGACCTCGCCACCCTGCTCGACCTCGAGGGCATGGCCGTGCGCTCCGGCCAGCACTGCGCGCACCCGCTGCTGCAGTGGCTGGGCGTCAGCGCCACCTGCCGCGCCTCGCTCGCCTTTTACAACACCCATGACGAGATCGATGCCTTCATCGCCGCGCTGCGCAAGGTCCGGAAACTGCTGGCCTGACCCGGCCGCGGGCCGGCAGAATCACGCCATGGGCGAACTCCAGTTCCGCGCGGCCACCGACGCCGACATCGATGCCATCGTGCGCCTGGTCACGCGCGCCTACCGCGGCGAAGCCAGCCGCGCCGGCTGGACCACCGAGGCCGACTTCCTCGACGGCGAGCGCATCGACGCCGCCGTGGTCCGCGCCGACATCCGCCAGCCACGCAGCCGCGTACTGCTTGCCCTGCGCGGGGACGCGCTGCTCGCCTGCGCACACGTCGCCGACGTTGGCGGCGCCGGCTATTTCGGCATGTTCGCGGTGGAGCCGACCTTGCAGGGCGGCGGCATCGGGCGCGCCGTGCTTGCCGAGTGCGAGCGCATCGCGCGCGGGGAGTGGGGCCTGCCGTGCATGCGGATGACGGTGATCGACCTGCGCGCTGAACTGATCGCCTGGTATGGGCGCCTGGGCTACCGCCGCACCGGCGAGCACAGGCCCTTCCCCTACGGTGACGCCCGCTTCGGCATCCCCCGGCGCGACGACCTCCGTTTCGAAGTTCTGGAGAAGATGCTGTGAGCGAAGCCTGGACCTTCGTCTGCCCTGGCGCCGAGCTGCTGCCAGGTGAAATGAAGACGGTGTTCGATGAAGCCACCGGGGCGCCGATCCTGGTGCTGAACCTCGACGGCGAACTCTATGCGCTGGAGGACATCTGCAGCCACGAGGACTTCGAGCTCTCCGCCGGTGCGCTCGACGCCGACGCGGGCACGATCGAGTGCGTGCTGCACGGAGCGAAGTTCGATGTCCGTGACGGCAGCGCGCTCTGTGCGCCGGCGTATGAGCCGGTGGCCAAGTTTCCGGTGAAGCGGGAGGCGGATGGCGGGGTGTGGACGAGGGACGACCGGGACTGAGTCCTGATAGCAGCGCGACGGGACCCGTGGGGACCCGGTTCTTTGGAGGGGGCGGGTCGCAGCGATAGCTGCTCCTGCAGTTGGGATGTGGGCGCTGGGTGAATGATTCCCCGTTGCGGTTGCTAATGGTTCTCATTACCATGGCGGTCCGCTGAATGCGTGCGGACGGCCCCCGGGTTGCCGCGCACGCTTCCCCGTCAAGCCGCCGCCAGACGTGGACCCCCACTGATTTCCGGAGCCAATCCGTCCATGTCCACACCCGCCGCCCGCCTGCGCGTGCGCCACGCGCCCGTGCGCACCGCGCTGTTTGCCGCAATCACTGCCCTGCTGCCGCTGTCCACTGCGCTCGCGCAGGATGCGACGTTCGATGGCGGCGACGCGACCACCCTCGACACCCTGGTGGTGACCGCCGCCGGCTTCGAGCAGAAGCTCACCGACGCCCCGGCCAGCATCAGCGTGATCACCCGCGAGGACCTGTCCACCCGCCCCTACGTCACCTTGACCGACGCCGTGCGCGACCTCGAGGGCGTCGACGTCGGCGAGACCTCGGACAAGACCGGGCAGAAGACCGTCAGCATGCGCGGCATGGGGCCGGACTACACGCTGATCCTCATCGACGGCAAGCGGCAGAACAACCACGGCGACATCTACCCCAACAACTTCGGCGGCAACCAGTTCAACCACGTGCCGCCGCTGGACATGATCGAGCGCATCGAAGTGATCCGCGGGCCGGCGTCCACGCTGTACGGCGCCGACGCCCTGGGTGGCGTGATCAACATCATCACCCGCAAGGTCGGCGACCGCTGGATGGGTTCGGCCACGGTCTCGCACAACCTGCAGGAAAACGACGACTTCGGCAGCGACAGCACCTTCGACTTCGCGGTCATGGGGCCGCTGGTCCAGGACACGCTGGGCCTTGCCGTGCGCGGCTCCTGGTACGACCGCAATTCGTCGACGCCCGAGTACGAAGTCATCACCGCTCCCGACGGCACGGAGTTCGAGCGTTCGCTGGGCTTCGGCGGCGGCGGCAAGACCGTCGACAACACCAACAGGAGCGCGGGCGTGACCCTGAGCTGGACGCCCGGCGAGTTCCAGAGCGTGGTGTTCGAATACGACAAATCCGAGCAGGTGTACGACAACACGCCGTACATCAACAACCTCGGCACCGAGACCTACCCGCTGGGCACGGTGGACGGGCTGGGCGGCATCTGGCGCGCGCCGCCGCGCGTCGGCTATGCCGCCGACCAGGAGTTCACCCGCGACCAGTGGTCCGTGACCCACCAGGGGCAGTGGGAGTTCGGCAACAGCTTCCTGTCGCTGTCGCATATCGACACCGCCAACCACGGCCGCACCCTGCCCTTCACCGTGGCCGAGCGCCTGCTGCACGAAGACATCTACTGCGACAACGCCGCCGTCTGCGAGACGGGTCCCTACGCCGGCCTGGGCCGTGAAGACCGCCAGCAGCTGGCGGTCGAAGCCTTCCTGCCGCGCCCCAAGCGCACCATGGAAAGCCGCCAGTACACGCTCGACGGCAAGCTCGACTTCGCGCTGGGCGCCAACCACCACGTGATCGTGGGCGGACAGGTCGTCGACGGCGAACTCGAGGACGGCGTGTTCGGCATGGAAGGCGGCGGCGACGGCGGCGGCACCGTGCAGGAGCACAAAATGTGGTCGGTGTTCGCCGAGGACAACTGGAAGCCCACCGAGGCGCTGACCATCACCCTGGGCCTGCGCCACGACGACCACAACATGTTTGGCAGCCGCCTCAGCCCGCGCGCGTACGCGGTCTGGGACCTGGCCCCGGCCTGGACCCTGAAGGGCGGCGTCAGCACCGGCTACAAGACGCCCAAGACCACCGACCTCTACGACGGCATCATCGGCTTCGGCGGCCAGGGCACGTCGCCCTTCGTCGGCAATCCGGACCTTGAGCCGGAGACCAGCGTCAACACCGAAGTCGCGCTGTACTGGACCGCGCCCGAGGGCGGGCACAACTTCAACGTCACCATCTTCCGCAACGACTTCGACGACAAGATCGCCCGCGGCGAGACCAGCCAGAGCTGCGAGGAGACCGGCGGCGTGCGTCCGTGCGCCAACCTTGGCGACTTCGGCCTGCTGGGCTACACGACCTACGCGCAGAACATCAACATCGACGAGGTGCGCATCCAGGGTGCCGAAATCGCCGGCCGCTGGGGCATCAGCGAGGCCTGGTCGCTGCGCGCCAACTACACCTTCACCGACAGCGAGCAGCTGAGCGGCGACGACAAGGGCCTGCCGCTGACCAACACCGCCAAGCACATGGTCAACGCCAGCCTCAACTGGCAGGCCACGGATGACTTCAGCATGCAGCTGTCATCGGAAACCCGCTCCAAGCGCTACCGCGACGTGATCGACGGCGTCCGCTACGACTACGAGGACTACACCGTCCTCCATTTCGGCGCGCAGTACCGTTTCAGCGAGAACGTCCGCCTCAACGCGCGCATCAACAACCTGCTCGACGAGGACTTCACCAGCTTCCGCACCGTCTGGACGCAGGATGCGGACGGCGCCTACGCGCCCACCTATTACGACGACTACAACAACAAGGACAAGTCGCGGAACCTGTGGCTCAGCCTGAACGTGCAGTTCTGACCCGCGACGCCGGCCCCGACGTGACCCGACCCTCCGCACCTTCCGGCAACGCCGCCGCCCAGCGCCGCGGCTTCTGGCTGCGCACGCTGCACCAGTGGCACTGGATCAGCTCGGCGGTGTGCCTGGTCGGCATGCTGCTGTTCGCGGTCACCGGCATCACGCTCAACCACGCGGCGAAGATCGAAGGCAGCCCGGAGATCGACAACCGCCAGCTTGAAGTGCCCGCTGAGCTCCTGCCGCAGCTTGACGCCCACGCTGAAGGCACCGCGCCGCTGCCGCGCGCGCTCGAGCGCTGGCTGCGCGACGAACTCGGCGCGCCCACCGGCGGCCGCGAGGCCGAGTGGTCCGAGGACGAGGTCTACCTGTCGATGCCGGGTCCCGGCCGCGACGCCTGGCTTGCCATCGACAAGGCTGGCGGCACGGTCGAGTACGAACGCACCGACCGCGGCTTGATCTCCTATCTCAACGACCTGCACAAGGGCCGCAACTCAGGCCCCGCGTGGGGCTGGTTCATCGACATCTTCGCCATCGCCTGCATCGTGTTCACGCTGACCGGGCTGTTCCTGCTGCAGATGCACGCGCGCCAGCGCCCCTCCACCTGGCCCTGGGTGGGGCTGGGCCTGGTGGTGCCGGTGCTGCTCGCCCTGCTGTTCATCCATTGATCCACGAGAGACCACGCATGCGCATTCCCCTGACCATTGTCCTTGGCGGCCTGCTGGCCACGCCGGTGTATGCCGCGGAGCTGACCGTCGAGGTCGAGATCCCGTCGATGACCGTCGCCGAGTACCACCGTCCCTACGTCGCGGTCTATCTCGAAGGCGCCGACGGCAAGGCCGCGGTCGACCTGTCGGTCTGGTACCTGATGAAGGACACCGCGGAAGGCCACGGCACCAAGTGGCTGCCCGACCTGCGCCAGTGGTGGCGCAAGTCCGGGCGCACGCAGCAGCTGCCGGTCGATGGCGTCAGCGGACCGACCCGCCCCGCGGGCCGCCACGCGCTGAAGTTCGACGCCCGCGACCCGCGGCTGTCCGGCCTCGCGCCCGGACGCTACAGCGTGGTGGTGGAAGCCGTGCGTGAAGTCGGCGGCCGCGAGCTGCTGAAGATCCCCTTCGACTGGCCGGCAAGGGCCGCGCAGTCAGGCAAGGCGCAGGGCAAGACCGAACTTGGCGCGGTGAGCCTCGCCATCAAACCCTGAGCTCCGGCCGCGCGATCCGCGGCACGCCGGCCGCACGACAAGCCGGCCACACGACAAGTATTCCCTTCCGGAGACCGACGATGAAGAACACCCTCGCACTCGCACTCGCACTTGCCCTGGCCGCCGTGCTGCCCATGACCGCGTCCGCGCACAAGCAGTGGATCATCCCTTCGCAGGCCGTGGTCAACGGCAGTGACGTCTGGGTGACCTTCGACGCCGCGGTGTCCAACCAGCTGTTCTTTCCCGACCACGTGCCGATGCGCCTGGACGGCATCACCGTCACCGCGCCGGACGGCAGCAGCGCGGAGCTGGCGAACGGTGCCACCGGCAAGTACCGCAGCACCTTCGACGTCGAGCTCGCGCAGCAGGGCACCTACCGCATCGCCAACGCCGGCAGCGGCATGTCGGCGCGCTGGGACACCGCCGAAAGCCTGGCCGCGAAGGCGAAGGCCGAGGCCGAAGGCAAGCCCGCCGGTCCCGACGCGCGCGGCGGCTTCCTGCGCAGCGCCACCGTCGAGGACCTGGCCACCAGGGTGCCGAAGGACGCGCGGAACCTGGAAGTCACCGAGACCGTCCGCCGCGTCGAGACCTTCGTCACCAACGGCGCGCCCAACGCGACCGCGCTTGCCGCCACCGGCACGGGCATCGAGCTGGAGCCGGTGACCCACCCCAACGACCTGTTCGCGGGCGAGGAAGCGACCTTCCGCATCCTGGTCGACGGCAAGCCGGCCGCCGGCCTCGAGTTCGAGATCGTGCGCGGCGGTACCCGCTACCGCAATGCCCAGGACGACATCGCCGCGACCAGCGACGCCGAGGGCCTGCTGCGCGTGACCTGGCCCGAGGCCGGCATCTACTGGCTGGAAACCGGCCTGCAGGACGACAAGCCCAGCCTGCCGCAGGCTACCGGCCGCCGCCTGGGCTACGTCGCCACCCTGGAAGTCCTGCCGCAGTAATGGGTCCACACGGCGCCATCGCCGCGCGACCCGCCCTCGCGGTGCACGCGCTGGGCGGCGCCACCATGGGCACGCTGTGGCGGGTGTCGGTGGCGGCGCCGTGCGGCGCCGACCTGCACGTCCTGCACGACGGCATCCAGGCCTGCCTGGATCGCGTGGTTGCGCAGATGAGCACGTGGGAGCGCGACTCGGACATCAGCCGCTACAACCGCGCGCGCGCGGGCAGCTGGCAGACGTTGCCGCAGCCGTTCTTCGATGTCCTGCGCGATGCGCTCGCGATCGCCGCGGACAGCGATGGTGCGGTCGACCCGACCGTCGGGCCGCTGGTCGAGGCCTGGGGGTTCGGTCCCCATGGACAGGGTGGTGCTGTGCCCGATGCAGCGACCCTTGCCGAGGCACGCGCACGCGTCGGCTGGCGCCGCATTGAACTGGATGCGTCCCGGCAGCGCGTGCTGCAGCCCGGCGGGGCCGCGCTGGATCTGTCCGGCATCGCCAAGGGCCATGGCGTGGACACGGTGGTGGATTGGCTGCAGGCGCGAGGCGTGCGCGCCGCGCTGGTCGAGGTCGGTGGCGAACTGCGCGGCCACGGCCGCAAGCCGGACGGAAGCCCGTGGAAGGTCCTGGCCGAGGCCTGGCCGGATGATGACGACCGCGACGATCACGCTGCCGCCCCCGCACCCTGCGTGATCGCGCTCGACGACGCCGCGATCGCGACTTCCGGCGACCACTGGCATCGCTTCGAACAGGACGGCCGCCTGTACTCGCATACGATCGATCCGCGCACAGGCGCGCCGGTGGAGCATGCACCGGCCGCCGTGACCGTGGTCGCCGACACCGCGCTTGCAGCGGACACCTGGGCGACGGCGCTGACCGTGCTGGGGCCCGAGCGCGGCCTGGAACTGGCACAGGCCCGCGGCATGGCCGCACGCTTCGTACTGCGCGATGCCACGAGCGTGCTCGACCGTGCCACCGACGCCTTCAGGCAGCGGCTCGCGCAGTGAGCGGCGCATCCGCCACTCGCCGCGCGCGCGTGGCGCAGTCCGGCGTCCTGCTCGCCCTGTGTGCGGCCGCGTTTGGCTTCGTTCCGCTGCACGACGGGGCCTGGTGGCCCGGTCCCCCCAGCGCGATGCAGGGATGGCTCGCAGCGCTGCTTGCGGCCGTCTACCTGGCTGCCACCGGCGGCAGGCTCCGGCACGTCCGTCGCGGCGCTCGCGCCCAGCTTGCCATCGAAGCCGCTGACGCCGGGACGCCGGATGCCGGCGATTGGCTCGTGGTCCACGCCAGCCAGACCGGCCAGGCGCTGGACGTCGCCCGACGCACGGCGGACGCGCTGCGCAGCGCCGGACTGCGCCCCCGCCTGCGCGGCATCGCCACGCTCGATGCCGCGTCGCTCTCGGCCGCGCGGCAGCTGCTGTTCGTCGCCAGCACCACCGGCGAAGGCGACGCACCCGATCCGGCCGCGGCCTTCATCCGCGACACGATGCACGCCGGCATTGCCCTGCCTGGCCTCCGCTACGCCGTCCTGGCCCTGGGCGACCGCGACTACCAGAACTACTGCGCTTTCGGCCACGCCCTGGACCAGTGGCTGCGCGACGCAGGTGCCAGGCCGCTGTTCGACATCGTCGAGGTCGACAACGGCGATCCCGCCGCGTTGCGCCATTGGCAACACCACCTCGGCGTCGCGACCGGCGCGCCGGAGTTGCCCGACTGGTCTCCTGCGAGCTATGCGCCCTGGACCCTGGCCGCGCGGCGCGAACTCAATCCCGGCAGCCTCGGCGGCGCCGTGCACGAAGTGCTGCTCTCGCCACCTGCCGGCAGCGACCCGCAGTGGCGCGCCGGCGATATCGCCGAAATCGGTCCACGCCAGGCGCCGCGGGCGGTGGTCGCCCTGCTGGTCGCCACCGGCCTGGACCCCGCCACGCAGGTGCGCGTGGACGACGGACGCGCGTCCCTGCGCGACCTGCTGGCGCGTTCCCACCTGCCCGAAGCAGCCGAGCTCGCCGGACTGGATGCCCATGGCGTGGCCGCGATCCTGAAACCCTTGCCGCACCGCGAATACTCCATCGCATCAGTGCCCGGGGAAGGCAGGTTGCGCCTGCTGCTGCGGCGCATGCTGCGTCCGGACGGCAGTCCGGGCATCGGCAGCGGCTGGCTCTGCGACCACGCCCGGCCTGGCGGCATGATCGACCTGCGCATTCGCGCCAATCCCGGATTCCATGGCCCGGACGCCGGCACGCCGCTGGTGCTCGTCGGCAACGGCACCGGCATTGCCGGCCTGCGCGCGCACCTGGCCGAGCGCATCGCCACCGGCGGCCATCGCAGCTGGCTGCTGTTCGGCGAGCGCAGCGCGGACCACGATTTCCACCTGCATGAAGACATCCTGCAGTGGCTCCACGACGGCGCGCTGGCGCGCCTGGACCTTGCATTCTCGCGCGATGCCGAGGGCGCCGGACGTCTCGCGTCGGTGGTCGCCGGCGACGCCGCGGCCATCCATCGCGGCTACGTGCAGGATGCCCTGCGCGCCCGATCCACGCGCCTGCGCCAATGGGTAGAAGACGGCGCCACGATCCTGGTCTGTGGCAGCCTGCAGGGCATGGCGCCGGGCGTGGACGCCGTGCTGCGGGATATCCTGGGTGATCCCGCGGTGGAACGGATGCGCGCGGAGGGACGGTACCGCCGGGATGTCTATTGACGCGTCGGCTCGATGCGTACGAGCAGCAGCTCGCCGGCGCCTTCTATCAGGCATCGCCTGCGCGCGGCATCGGCTTCCAGCAGCGCGCTGTCGCCCATTTCCAGCAGCGGCATCGCATGGCTGCCGCCGAGCGCTGCCTGCCCCGCCACCACGTGCACGACCCAGGCAGCACCCGGGTCGACGAACAGAAGCATCGAGCCCACCAGCGGCCGATGCCACAGCTGCGGTGCCACGCGCCCGTCCTGCCACATCAGGTTGAACACCTCGACCCGCCCGGCCTGCAGCCGGGCCTGCACCGCGACCTCGCCGCTGAAGCGCTGGCGTCCGTGCGGCGGCGCCAGCACGCGCTCCGACCCGTCATCGAAGTCCAGCGCAAGGCCTTCGCCGGCCAGCAGCACCTGTTCTCGCTGGACGCCGGGGAAGATGGAATACGGCCCGTCGGCTTCGATTTCCGCGATCGACAGCCGCCAGTCCCAACCTTCGCCCGCGGCGGCCCCCGCCGCATGGATCTCGCGCGTCCAGCCCAGGCCGTTGCGCCAGCGCAGGCGCCGGTACTCGTTGGCAGGAAGGTGGCGTGCGAAGGCCGCGTCGCTGGGCATGGCGGCAGTGTAGCGCCGCATGCGTGCCCTTCGAGGGCGCGCGGGACGCGTCCCTGCGTCCCGCCACGCCATTGCCTCGCCGGGTGCGTCCCTGCACCCGGCACACGACGCCGTGTCAGGGGGTTGACGCAGCGACGGGCTTGCCGGCAGCCGGCTTCTTCGCCGCGGCGGCTTTGGCGGTGCCGCCACCGACCACGATGCGGTCGCGGTTGCGCTCGACCGTCTTCAGGCCCACGCCCTTCACGTTGACCAGTTCGTCGGCGCTCTTGAAGGCACCATTGGCCTTGCGATACGCGACGATGGCCTCGGCCTTGGACATGCCGATATTGACCATCACGCGCTCGATGGTCGCGGCATCGGCGGTGTTGATATTGACCTTGTCGCTGGCGAACGCGCTGCCTGCCAACAGCAGCGACAGCAGCACGGGTGCAAGTACGGACTTCAGGGGAATCATTGCGCTCTCCTTGCGTGGTTGGGTTTCCTTCCCGCCGGGCCATCCTGGCGCCGGCGTGGCCAGTCTCGACGCCCGCCGCCCGCCACGACCATCGCCCGGCTACTCGCGGCGGCGCCGGCCTGCAGCGCATCGCGTCGTCCGGAAACCCTGACGCGAGGGGGGTAGAATCGGGCGTTCCCCCGAAAAACAGGGCATCCGCGATGGACACCAGCCTGATCAACCCCGACAGCGCCGAAAAGTTCGTTTCCGCCAAATGGGACGACGAAATCGTGCCGCAGCTGGTGGAGTACATCCGCATCCCCAACAAGTCGCCGATGTTCGACGCCGACTGGGTTGCACATGGCTACATGGAAGACGCGGTCAAGCTGATGGAAGGCTGGGCGCGGTCCCAGCCGATCCCCGGGATGCAACTGGAGGTGGTGCGCCTGGAAGGCCGCACGCCGCTGATCTTCATCGACATCCCGGCGGCCAACGGCGGCAATGCCGACGACTGCGTGCTGCTCTACGGCCACCTCGACAAGCAGCCCGAGATGACCGGCTGGGACGACGACCTCGGCCCCTGGAAGCCGGTGCTGCGCGACGGCAGGCTGTACGGCCGCGGCGGCGCCGACGACGGCTACGCGATCTACGGTTCGCTGGCCGCGCTCATGGCGCTGCAGGAGCAGAAGGTCCCGCACGCGCGCTGCGTGGTGCTGATCGAGGCCTGCGAGGAATCCGGCAGCTACGACCTGCCGGCCTACGTCGACCACCTCGCCGACCGCATCGGCCAGCCCTCGCTGGTGGTCTGCCTGGACTCGGGCTGCGGCAACTACGACCAGCTCTGGTGCACCACTTCGCTGCGCGGCCTGGCCGGCGGCAACTTCAGCGTGAAGGTGCTGGAGGAAGGCGTGCATTCGGGCGACGCGTCGGGCGTGGTGCCGTCGAGTTTCCGCCTGCTGCGCCAGCTGCTGTCGCGGATCGAGGACGAGGCCACCGGCCGCATCCTGCTGGACGGCCTGCACGTGCAGGTCCCGGACGAACGGCTCGCGCAGGCGCGCAAGTGCGCAGAAGTGCTTGACACCGCCGTGTTCGACAAGTTTCCGTTCCTGCCGGGAATGACGCCGATGAGCGACGACCTCACCGAACTGGTGCTCAACCGCACCTGGCGCCCGGCGCTGTCGATCACCGGCATCGGCGGCATGCCCTCGCTGGAATCGGCCGGCAACGTGCTGCGCCCGGAAACCGCCGTGAAGCTGTCGCTGCGCCTGCCGCCGACGCTCGACGGCAAGCGCGCCGGCGAGCTGCTGCAGGAGGCGCTGCTGCGCGACCCGCCGAACGGCGCGAAACTCGGCCTCGAGCTCGAGAAGGCGTCGAGCGGCTGGAACGCACCGGCGATGGCGCCGTGGCTCGACAGTGCCGTCGACGCCGCCAGCCAGGCCTTCTACAAGCGCCCGGCCATGTACATGGGCGAAGGCGGTTCGATCCCCTTCATGGGCATGCTTGGCGAAAAGTTCCCGGGCGCGCAGTTCATGATCACCGGCGTGCTCGGGCCGCACTCCAATGCCCACGGCCCCAACGAGTTCCTGCACATCGACATGGGCAAGCGGGTGACCGCCAGCGTGGCGCAGGTGATCGCCGCCCACCAGGCGGCGAGCGAGCGCGGCGAGACCACGGGCGCGGCGGTGGCCGCCGACAGCGGCACGCGGCACGGCGACCACGGCTGCTGCTGAGTACGACTGCTAAGCTCCCCGGACCATCAATCTAGGGGCAAGGATATGGAAGGCGTCTTCGGCGGCAGCAGCTGGCTCTGGATCATCCTGGTGGGCTTCGTGGTCGGCGTGCTCGCGCGCCTGATCAAGCCCGGCAGGCAGGGCATCGGCATCATCATGACGATCGTGCTCGGCATCGTCGGCGCACTCTTCGCCGGTTGGATCGGGCGCATGCTGGGGTGGTACGCCGAGGGCGAACCGGTCGGCTTCATCGCATCGCTGGTCGGCGCGATCGTGCTCCTGTTCATTGCCGAGGCCATCAAGGGCAAGCGCAGGCGCTGAGCCGGCTCGGGGCACTGCACGCATGGAAAAGCCGGGCGATGCCCGGCTTTTCCGTTCCCGGGCCGGGCTTCAGTCCAGGAGCGCTGCGATCACGCGTTCCGCGAGCGCCTCGGGCCCTGCCGACATCGTGTCCAGCACCAGCTCCGCATCCTCCGGCCGCTCGTAGGGCGAGTCGATGCCGGTGAAGTTGGGGAGTTCGCCACGGCGCGCCTTGGCGTACAGGCCCTTGGCGTCGCGTCGCTCGGCTTCGGCCAGCGGCGTATCCACGAACGCCTCGATGAAATCACCCTCGGCGAACAGCGCGCGCGCGGACCGGCGCTCGGCGCGGAACGGCGCGATGAAGCTCACCAGCACGATCAACCCCGCATCGGTCATCAGCCGCGCGACGTGGGCGATGCGGCGCAGGTTCTCCACCCGGTCCTCATCGGTGAAGCCCAGGTCGCGGTTGAGGCCGTGGCGGATGTTGTCGCCGTCCAGCAGGTAGGTGTGGCAGCCGCGCGCGACCAGCCCGCGCTCGACCAGGTTGGCGATGGTCGACTTGCCGGCGCCCGACAGGCCGGTGAACCAGACGCAGCGCGGGCGCTGGCCCTTGAGCGCGGCACGCACGTTGCGGTCAACGTCCAGCGCCTGCCAGTGGATGTTGTCGGCACGGCGCAGGCCATGGCGAACCATGCCGGCCGCGACGGTGGCGCGGCTCAGCATGTCGACCAGGATGAAGCCGCCCATCGCCGGTTCGTCGGCGAACGGCGCGAACGGGATCGGCGCGTCGAGCGACAGCACCACTTCGCCGATGTCGTTGGCCTGCAGGCGCTTCGCGGCCAGCGGCTGCAGCGTTTCGGGATCGAGCAGGTGCTTGATTTCACCGACGCGCGCGCCAACCACGCGGGGGCCCGCCTGGAGCTGGTAGCGCCGCCCGGGCAGCAGCGCGGCGTCATCGAACCACAGCAGGTCGGCGACGAACTGGTCGGTGGCCGCCAGGGGCGCGGGGGCGGCGGCAAGCACGTCTCCGCGTGCGGCGTCGACGTCCTCCGCCAGGCGCACCGAGACAGCGTTGCCGGCGTACGCGCTGTCGACCTCGACGCCACCGCGGCGCAGGCCGGCGACGGTCGCGGCGACGCCGTCGGGCTCGATGCGCAGCGCGTCGCCCACGCGCAGCGTGCCCGAGGCGACGGTGCCGGCCAGCCAGCGCCCGCCATCGTCGTCGCGCAGCACCAGCTGCACGGGCAGCCGCACGGCAAGGTCGGCGTCGCGGGGTTCTACCTGCACGGACTCCAGGTGTTCGAGCACGGTCGGCCCGTCATGCCAGGGCATCGCGTCCGAACGCGCGGTGACGTTGGCGCCGGTCGCGGCGGCCAGCGGGATCGCGACGGCATCGGCGATGCCAAGCTTCGCGGCGTGCGCACGGTATGCGCCCGCGATCGCCTCGAAGACGGCGCGATCGTGGCCGATGCGGTCCATTTTGTTGACCGCCAGCAGCACGTGGCGCACGCCGAACATCGCCGCGATCGCGGTGTGGCGGAAGGTCTGCGGCAGCAGGCCGCGGGTGGCGTCGACGAGCACGATGGCGAGGTCGGCCACCGACGCGCCGGTGGCCATGTTGCGCGTGTACTGCACGTGCCCCGGGCAGTCCGCGATCAGGAAGCGGCGGCGCGGCGTGTCCAGGTGGCGCCATGCGACATCAATCGTGATGCCCTGCTCGCGCTCGGCCTCGAGCCCGTCCAGCAGCAGCGCGTAATCGACGTCGCCGCCGCGGGTGCCATGCACTGCACTGGCCTTCGCCAGCGCGGCGCGCTCATCGTCGGGCACGCGGCCGGCTTCGGCCAGCAGGCGACCGATCAGGGTGCTCTTGCCGTCGTCCACGCTGCCGCAGGCGACGATGCGCAGGAAATCACGCGCCATCAGAAGTAGCCCTCGCGCTTCTTCTTCTCCATCGAATCGCCCTCGGCGTGGTCGATCAGGCGGCCGGCGCGCTCGGACTGCGTGCCCGCCTCCATCTCGGCGATGATCGCGTCCAGGTCGGTGGCGTCGGATTCGACCGCGCCGGTCAGCGGGTAGCAGCCGAGGGTGCGGAAACGCACGCGGCGCATTGCCGGGGCCTCGCCAGGCTCGAGCCTGAAGCGCTCGTCGTCGACCATCACCAGCGTGCCGTCGCGCTCCACCACCGGGCGCTCTGCGGCAAAGTACAGGGGCACCACCGGAATGCCTTCGCGGCGGACGTAGCGCCAGACATCGAGTTCGGTCCAGTTGGACAGCGGGAACACGCGCATGCTCTCGCCCGGGTTCACCCGCGCGTTGTACAGGTTCCACAGCTCGGGGCGCTGACGGCGCGGATCCCAGCGCTGGTTCGCGTCGCGGAAGGAAAACACGCGCTCCTTCGCGCGCGACTTCTCCTCGTCGCGACGGGCCCCGCCGATCGCGGCGTCGAAGCCTCCGGCGTCCAGCGCCTGGCGCAGCGCCTGGGTCTTCATCACTTCGGTGTGGCGACTCGCGCCGTGGCTCTGCGGACCGATGCCGTCGCGCACGCCGTCGGGGTTCACGTGCACGCGCAGGTCCACGCCGGTCTCCGCGGCGCGACGATCGCGGAAGGCGATCATCTCCCGGAACTTCCAGGTGGTGTCGACGTGCAGCAGCGGGATCGGTGGCCGCGCCGGCGCGAAGGCCTTCAGCAGCAGGTGCAGCAGCACCGAACTGTCCTTGCCGATCGAGTACAGCATCACCGGCTTGCGGCACTGCCCCGCGACCTCGCGCAGGATGTGCAGGCTCTCGGCTTCAAGCCGCTCGAGCTGGGCGTCGATCGCGTCCACGTCGCTCATGAACGCCCGTAGACATCTTCGTAGCGGACGATGTCATCCTCGCCCAGGTAGTCGCCGGACTGCACTTCGATCAGCTCCAGCACCTCCGTGCCCGGGTTCTCCAGCCGGTGCCTGGCGCCCAGCGGGATGTAGGTCGACTGGTTGGCATGCAGCTCGAAGACGTCGTTGTCGCGCGTCACCCGCGCCGTGCCCCGGACCACGATCCAGTGCTCGGCCCGGCACTCGTGCGACTGCAGCGACAGCCGGCCGCCGGGCTTGACCTTGATGCGCTTGACCTGGAAACCCTCGTCCCGGTCGATGGAGTCGTAGCTGCCCCAGGGCCGGTGCACCTCGCGGTGGAGCACGGCGTGGCTGCGGTCGTCGGCCTTCAGCCTCGCGACCACGTCCTTGACCTCCTGCACCCGGTCCTTGTGCGCGACCAGCACCGCGTCGTCGGTCTCCACCACGACCAGGTCGTCCACGCCCACCAGCGCAACCAGGCGGCGCGACCAGGCATAGCTGTTGCGGCTGCCGACCGCGATCACGTCGCCATGGCCGGCATTGCCGTCGGCGTCCCGCTCGCTGACCTGCCACAGCGCCGACCAGGAGCCGACGTCGTTCCAGCCGATGTCCACCGGCAGCACCATGGCGCGGCCGGTCTTCTCCATCACCGCGTAGTCGATCGAGTCCGAAGGCGACGACGCGAAGGCCTCCTTGTCCAGGCGCACGAAGTCGCCGTCGCGGGTCGCGCCGTCGCTGGCGCGGCGCACCGCATCGAGCATGTCCGGATGGAAGCGGCCGAGCTCTTCCAGGTAGCGCGAGGCGCGGAACAGGAACATGCCGCTGTTCCAGTAGTAGCCGCCCGCATCCACGTAGGCCTGGGCGGTGGCGGCGTCGGGCTTTTCGACGAAGCGCAGCACCTCGCGCACGCCGTTTCCGGTGCCAGCCCCGCCCGCATCCGCCTGGGCCGTAGCCGCTCCCGCCTGGATGTAGCCGAAGCCGGTTTCCGGCCCCTCCGGCACGATGCCGAACGTGACCAGTGCACCGGCATCGGCCGCCGCGGACGCCTCGGCCACGGCGGCGCGGAACGCCCCGGCATCGCGCACCACGTGGTCCGACGGCAGCACCAGCAGCAGCGGATCGGCGCCACCGGCCATGGCCTGCAGGGCCGCGGCGGCGATCGCCGGGGCGGTGTTGCGGCCGACGGGCTCCAGGATGATCGCCGCGCCCTCCACGCCCACCTGGCGCAGCTGCTCGCCGGCCAGGAAGCGATGCTCCTCGTTGGCGACCACGATCGGCGCCAGCGCGGCCAGGGGCGCCACCCGCAGCCACGTGTCCTGGAGCATGGTGTGCTCGCCGGTCAGCGCGAGGAACTGCTTGGGATACGCCTCGCGCGACAGCGGCCACAGGCGCGTGCCGGAACCGCCGGAGAGGAGCACGGGTTGCAGCTGGGTCATGGCGGCGCGGCCTGGCTGTCTAAGGGGAAGCGCGAAGTTTACCCTGTGCGCACCGCCGCCCCGACGGCCGAAGACCGCAGCCTGCATGACCACAGCCAGTGAAAGAACGCACGCCACCGAACGCCTGGACTGGGCCCGTACCGCCGCCGGGCGACCCGGCCTGGAGCTCGAACGCGCGTCGACCGACGCCGGCTTCCGCAGCTACTGGCGCACGGCGGGCGCTGGCGATGCCAGCCTGGTCGTGATGGACTCGCCCCCCGCGCTGGAGGACGTCCGGCCCTGGCTGAAGATGCACGAACTGCTCGAGGGTGGCGGCGTGCGCGTGCCGCGCTTGCTGGCGCGCGACGTGGAGCGTGGCTTCCTGCTGCTTGAAGACCTGGGCGTGGACACGCTGCTCCACGTCATCGACGCCGGCAACGCCGACGCCCATTTCGATGCCGCCATCGACCAGCTGCTTCGCATCCAGGCGATCCCCGCGCCCAGCGACCTGCCGCACTACGACGAAGCCCTGCTCGCGCGGGAGCTTCGCCTGTTCGACGAGTGGTTCCTTGGTCGCCACCTTGGCGCCACCCTCGACTGCGCCGATCTCGAGGCCCTCGACCTGGTCTACCGGGTGCTGATCGACAGCGCGCTGGCGCAGCCGCGGGTGCTGGTGCACCGCGACTTCATGCCGCGCAACCTCATGCCGGTGGCCGGCGGGCTGGCGGTGCTCGACTTCCAGGACGCGGTGCTGGGCCCGGTGTCCTACGACCCGGTGAGCCTTTTCAAGGATGCCTTCCTGAGCTGGCCAACCGCGCGCGTGGATGCCTGGCTTGCGCACTACCACGCTCGCGCCGTGGCGGGGGGTGTGCCCGTGCCCGCCTCCCCGGAGCGCTTCCTGCGCGACGCGGGGCTGATGGGCGTGCAGCGCCACCTGAAAGTGCTCGGGATCTTCGCCCGCCTCCACCACCGCGACGGCAAGCCGAAGTACATCGCCGACGCGCCGCGCTTCCTGGCCTACCTGGACGACGCCCTGCCGCGCCATCCGGCGCTCGCGCCCCTGGCCGGCGTGCTGGACCGCCACGTGCGCCCGGCGCTGGCCGCCGCGGCGGCGGGCTGAGGGACGCGCAGTGAAAGCCCTCGTCTTCGCGGCCGGCCTTGGCGAACGCATGCGCCCGCTCACCGACCACACGCCCAAGCCGCTGCTGCAGGCCGGCGGCAAGCCGCTGATCGCCTGGCACCTGGAGAAGCTGGCCTCGGCCGGCGTGCGCGACGTGGCGATCAACACCTCGTGGCTGGCATCGCAGTTTCCACAGCTGCTTGGCGACGGATCGCGCTGGGGCCTGCGCCTGCACTACGCGCACGAGGGCGACACGCCGCTGGAAACAGGCGGCGGCATGCTGCATGCGCTGGCGCTGCTGGGCGACGCGCCCTTCATCGCGGTCAATGGCGACGTGTGGTGCGACCTCGACTTCAGGCGCCTGCCGGACGCACCCACGGGCGACGCCCACCTGGTGCTCGTCGACAACCCCGACCATCATCCGCGCGGCGACTTCACGCTGGACGCGGATGGCTGCGTGCACGCCGGCGACACGCCGCGGCTCACGTTTTCCGGCATCGGCGTCTACCGGCCGTCGCTGCTGCATGGCTGGCGCGACGTCATCGGCGATGCACCTGGCGCGGACGCCCGCCCGCCGCGCTTCAAGCTGGCGCCGCTGCTGCGCGCGGCCATGGCGCGAGGCGCGATCCGGGGCGAGCACCACCGCGGCCACTGGACCGACGTGGGCACGCCCGAGCGGCTCGACGCGCTGTCGCGTGCGCTCGATGCCGGCCGCTGATCCTGCGCACGTCGCCCGTCGCGTCGTTTCGGCGCCGGCAGCGGCCTCAGCGGACGCCTGGATGCGATAACCGTGACGTAGGTCACGGATTTTGTCGCGCCGCACAAGACACGATCAAGCGAGGCGCACCTCGATACGTGCCGCCCAAGGGGATGAATGATGAAAGCGACCACCGTGCTGGCCACGGCATTGCTGCTTGCCGCGTGCAGCGCCCATGCACAGTCCGGCAGTGACTGCCCCGCGCTTCCCGCCACCAGCGGACTGGCCTGGGAGAAGCTCGACGGCAAGGACTACACCTTCTGCAAGGCCATCCGCGCCAGCGACGGCGCGCAGGTGCTCGCGGTGATGATCACCGGCGATGCGCCGTTCCGCCCGCGCCGCGGCAACCGTACCGTGGAAACCGTGATCGACGGCAAGGACACCTGGTGGTACCGCAGCGAGCTGTCCGGCCAGTCCGGCATCGAAGTGCGCGAGACCCTGGTCGAACTCGACAGCAGCAACGTGGCCCACATCTCGCTGCGCGGCGACGAGACGCAGCTGTCGGAAGCGATGTCGCTGGCGCGGGAACTGCGCTTCGACGTGGTCCGCCTTTCGACCAACTGAGCCGGCGCGACGCAGGCCGGGCGGGCACGGCCCGGCGCGCATGCTCCGGGCGCCAGGCTCAGAAGCGGCCTTCCTGGAAGTCCGCGAAGGCCTGCATGAGCTCCTGCTTCGTGTTCATCACAAAGGGTCCGTGGCGCGCCACCGGCTCGCGCAGCGGCCGGCCGGAGACCAGCAGCAGGCGCGCTCCGGACGCGCCGGCCTGGACGCGCAGCGCATCGCCGCCGCCGAGGATGCCAAGCTCCCGGGTTGCCAGCGCGCGCGCCTCGTCGCCGCATCCGATCCGCGCCTCGCCCTCGAACACGTAGGCGAACGCGCTCTGGCCCTCGGGCAGCCGGTGCTCCCAGGCGACGCCAGGCGCAAGCGACACGTCCAGGTACAGCGGATCGGTGGCCGGCTGTTCGATCGGCCCGCGCACGCGACAGCCGTCGGCCGAGGCGATCTCGCCCGCCACCACGCGGACATCGACGCCTTCCGCCGGCGTGACGCGCGGAATGCGGTCGGGCGCGAACTCCTGGTAGCGCGGCTCGATCATCTTGTCCTTCGCCGGCAGGTTCACCCACAGCTGGAAACCGCGCATGCGGCCTTCCTCCTGCTCGGGCATCTCCGAGTGCACAAGACCGCGGCCGGCGGTCATCCACTGCACGCTGCCGGGCACCAGCAGGCCCTCGTTGCCATGGTTGTCGCGATGGCGCATGCGGCCGTCGAGCATGTAGGTGACGGTCTCGAAGCCGCGGTGCGGATGCTCCGGGAAGCCCGCGATGTAGTCCTCGGCGCGATCGGTGCCGAATTCATCGAGCAGCAGGAACGGATCGAGGTCGGGCAGCCCGGCGCCGCCGATCACGCGCGTCAGCTTCACGCCGGCGCCGTCGGAGGCGGGCTGGCCGCGCAGCTTGCGCACCACGCGGGTGGAGTCGAAATCGGAAGTGGTCATGGCGGGTTCCTCTGGAGGCTCTCCCACATCATGGTGCCGCCGCGCGGTGAGGACAGCGCCACGCGTGCAACTGTCTGATCCGCCGAACCGGACTGCAGCAAGGCCGGCGGTGCGCAACACGCCGGGAATCGCGGCTGCAGCCGCTGTTACAGGGCGCGCGCGCCGGAGGAGCGGCGGCGCAGCCGCCAGGCCTTGTGGATCCGCGGGTTGCGCGCGAAGTCAGGCGGGATCGTCGCGGCGGTGATGTCCTCGCACTCCGCGAACGCCGCCACCGCCTCCTCGTCCAGGCGGAAGCGGCGGTAGTTGTTGGAGAAGTACAGCACCCCGTCCGGCGACAGCCGCGCGACCGCGGCCTGCAGCAGCTGCACGTGCTGGCGCTGCATGTCGAAATCATCGGCGCGCGCCGAGTTCGAGAACGTCGGCGGGTCGCAGAAGACCAGGTCGTACTCGCCGGTGTCGGCCTCCAGCCAGGCCACGGCATCGGCCTGCACCAGGCGATGCGCGTTGCCACCGAGGATACGGCCGTCGACGCGGTTGCCGCGCAGGTTGTCCGACGCCCACTGCAGGTAGGTCGCCGACAGGTCGACGCTGGTGGTGCTGGCCGCGCCGCCCACCGCCGCATGCACGGTGGCCGCGCCGGTGTAGCAGAACAGATTGAGGAAACGCTTGCCGCGCGCCTCGCGCTGCAGGCGCGCGCGCAGCGGGCGGTGGTCGAGGAACAGGCCGGTGTCGAGGTAGTCGAACAGGTTCACCCGCAGCAGCGCCGCGCCCTCGCGCACCGTGATGTATTCACCGCGGCGCAGGGCCGCGGCATCGGCGTACTTGCTGCCGCCCTTGCCACGCGCGCGGACCTTGGTCGCGACGCGCTCGCGCGAGACGCCGAAGACTTCGCGCGCGGCCGCCAGCACTTCGCCGAAGCGGCGGCGCACGTCGGCGTCCGGGATGTCCGCCGGCGCGGCGTATTCCTGCACATGCAGCCAGGTCGCATCGGGATCGTCGGCTTCGGTGTAGACATCGATAGCGGCCGAATACTCGGGCAGGTCGGCGTCGTAGGCGCGGTAGCAGCCGATGCCCTCGCGCACGCGCCAGGACTTCAGCGCGCGCAGGTTCTTGCGCAGGCGGTTGGCAAGCATCTGCGCGCCGGGCGACAGCGGGCGGGGCGTGGCGTCCTCGCGCAGCGGCGGCTGCACCGGATCGACGACCAGCAGCGAGCACTCCAGCGCACCGTTGAACACCTGGTAGACCTTCTGCGGGCGCAGGCCGGTGGCCCGCGCCAGGTCCGGGCTGCCGCAGAGCAGGCTGGCGCGCCAGTACGGCGCGATCCGGCGCAGGGCATCGCCAAGTCCGCGGTAGAGCTGGGCGTCGGCGGCGAGGCGCGCGTCGTAGGGCGGGTTGCTGGCGACCAGGCCGCGGACCTGGATCATCGGCCGCAGCGCGGCAACCTGGCGTTCCTCCAGCTGCAGCACGTCACCGAAGCCTGCGGCGGTCGCGTTCTCGTGCGCGGCCCGCAGCGCTGCCGGATCGACGTCGCTGCCGTAGAACACCGGCCGCAGTGAATCGCGTCCCGCGCGCTCACGTGCCAGTGCGTCTTCACGCAGCGCGGTCCACGCGCCGGCATCGAAGCCGCTCCAGCGCGAGGGCTGCACCTCGCCATGGCGCAGAAGGCCGGGCGCCACGTCCGCGGCCATGGCCGCGCCTTCGACCAGCAGCGTGCCGCTGCCACACATCGGATCCAGCAGCGCGCCGCCCTCGGCATGCACCTGCGGCCACTGGCCACGCAGCAGCACCGCGGCGGCCAGGGTTTCCTTCAGCGGCGCATCGCCCTGCGCGCGACGCCAGCCGCGACGGTGCAGGGAGCCGCCGCCGAGGTCGACGGAAAGGATCGCGCGGCCCTTGCGCACCACCAGGTTCAGCCGCAGGTCGGGCGCATCCAGGTCGACGTCCGGGCGCGCCCCGGTCTCGGCGCGCAGGCTGTCGACCACGGCGTCCTTGACCCGCAGCGCTGCATAGCGCGCATGCGTGATGCCTTCGCCGGACACCCGGGCATCGACCGCCAGCGTGCGGCCCGGCGCCAGGTGGCTGGCCCACGGCAGGGCCACGGCGTTGCGGTACAGCGTGTCTTCGTCGTCGCAGTAGAACTCGGCCAGCGGCCACAGCACGCGGCTGGCCAGGCGCGACCACAGCACCGCGCGCTGGGCGTCGGCGAGCTCGCCTTCGACGTTGACGCCGGCGACGGTGGCGGTCGCGCGCGCGCAGCCGAGCGCAACCAGCTCGTCGGCCAGCAGGTATTCCAGGCCCTTGCCGCAGCTTGCGAAGAATTTCACGGCGACAGCGCGCCCAGCAGGTCGGCGAACAGCGCCGCCGAAGCTTCGACATGCGCGGACAGGCGGTGGCTGTCGTCGACCAGCAGCAGGCGGTCGCGACGCGGCATCGCCCAGGCGACGACATCGGCGGCCGGTATCAGCTCGTCGTGCCAGCCGTGGATGATCGCGGTCGGCACCGCGCCGGCCTGGAGCGGGTAGGCCTTGGCCAGGTTCACCGGCGGCGCCATCAGGAACAGCGCGCGCGTGGGCACTTCAAGCGAGACCCGCCCGGAGATCCAGGCGCCCAGGCTCGACCCCGCGAGCACCAGCGGGCCTTCGGCGGCGCGGGCGGAGGCGAGCGCCTGCAGGTGGGCCAGGCGCCGGGCGACGTCGCCGAGGTCGCTGACGTCATGCATGGCGTCGAAACCCGTGTAGTCCGGACGCTCGTGGCTCCAGCCCAGGCGTTCGGCGACGTCGGCCAACGCGGTGACCTTGGTGGCGTCGGGGCCGCTTTCGAAGCCGTGCGAGAGGATGCAATGGCCGCGTGCGGTCATGGGGTCCGGGAAAGTTCGGGGGAATGTGAATGCTAGCATCGCGCCGTCCCCCGCCCCGGCCGCGACGTGCGCATCGACCCCCTGCCCTACGAGTCCCTGCTGGAGATGCGCCCGCTGGCGCAGGTCGACCTGGTGGTCATCCACTGCACCGAACTGCCGGACCTCGCCACCGCGCGCGAATACGGCGAACGCGTGCTGTACCCGGCCAGCGGCACGGGCAACAGCGGGCACTGGTACGTCGATCGCGACGGCGCCACCGAACGCTGGGTGGATCCGGCGCGGGTCGCGCACCACGTCCGCGGCTTCAACCCGCGATCGGTGGGCATTGAACTGGTGAACACAGGGCGCTGGCCGGACTGGCTGGATTCGCGCCGCCAGGCGATGGAGGAAGCGTATCCGGAGGCCCAGATCGAGGCGCTGCTTGCACTGCTGGCGGTGCTGGCCCGCGAGCTGCCCGCGCTGCGCTGGATCTCCGGCCACGAGGATCTCGATACCGCCACGGTCGCCGCCGACGACAACCCCGCGATCCAGGTGGCGCGCAAGCGCGATCCCGGACCGATGTTCCCCTGGCAGCGGGTGCTGGACGCCACGTCGCTGCGGCGCCTGCCCCTGCCTCCGCCGCTCTAGCTCTGCTGCGGGCGCGCTTGCCGGCCGGGGTTCACCGCACGCCACCGTATAATCGGCGGATGCCCAACAGCGCCCCCGCCCCCGCTTCCGAACTCCTTGAACTGCTCACCCTCGAGCGCCTGGAGGACAACCTGTTCCGCGGCCAGAGCCGCGACATCGGCACCAAGTACGTCTTCGGTGGCCAGGTGCTGGGCCAGGCGCTGTCGGCGGCGCAGAGCACGCTGTCGCAGCCGCGCGCGGCGCATTCGCTGCACGCCTACTTCCTGCGCGCCGGCGACATCGAGCACCCGATCGTCTACGACGTCGACCGCACCCGCGACGGCGGCAGCTTCTCGGTGCGCCGGGTGACCGCGATCCAGCACGGCAAGGTCATCTTCTTCTGCGCCGCGTCGTTCCAGGAGCCGGAGGGTGGCGCCGAGCACCAGCTGTCGATGCCCGCAGTGCCGCAGCCCGAGGATCTGGAGCCCGCACCGGCGATCCCGGACAAGGTGCTCGCGAAGCTGCCGATCAAGATCCAGCGCTGGCTCGACCGCAGCGGTCCGTTCGAGTTCCGCCACGTCTATCCGCGCGACGAGCTCGATCCGCCCAAGCGCCCGCCCTACCAGCAGGTCTGGTTCCGCCTGGCCGAAAAGGTCGGCGATGCGCCCGAGCTGCACCGCACGCTGCTCGCCTACGCCTCCGATTTCCACCTGCTCGGCACGGCCACCTTCCCGCACGGCATCAGCTACTACCAGCCGAAGGTGCAGATGGCTTCGCTCGACCACGCGCTCTGGTTCCATCGTCCGTTCCGCGCCGACGACTGGCTGCTGTATTCCATCGACAGCCCCAGCGCGCAGGGCTCGCGCGGACTGGCTCGCGGCATGATCTACGACCGCGCCGGCCGGCTGGTGGCCAGCACCGCGCAGGAAGGGATGATCCGGGTGGTCGAAGGGCAGCCCGGGCAGGTCCCGGCACGGAGCTGACGCCGTGCGCCAGGTGTTTTCCAGCGCCCGCATCGAGAATGTCGAAGCGGTGGCCCGGCTGCTCGAAGAGGCCGGCATCGAGGTCAGGATCAGCAACGGCCGTTCCTACCGCGGTGCCATCCGGGGCAACTTCAGCTATCGCGACGGCAACAACAGCGGCCCGCGCCCCGCGGTCTGGGTCATCCGCTCCGACCAGCAGCCCGAGGCGCGCCACATGCTGCGCGAGGCCGGCCTGCTGCAGGACAACACGGGCCGCAGCGAGAGCTTCCTGCCGCCACCGCCGTCGCTGGCGGGTGGCACCAGCTCGCCGCTCGCGGCGCGGGGCGGCGGACGCTTCCGCTACGGGCTGCTCCTGGGAGTGGCGGTGATGGTGGCGCTGGTGATGATCGCCTATCGCGCCAGCCGCGGGCCCGGCGACGACGATGCCCTGGCCGCGGGCCCGGCGATGGCGGTCCCCGCCGCCACGCCTGGCGCCGGCGGGCCTGCGCCGGCGCCATCCGCACCGGACATGCCGCTTGTCGCCACCCTGCCCGACGAAGCCTTCGTGATCGCCACGCCGCCGGCGCTGGCGGCCACCCTGCTGCGTGACGCGCTGGCCGCGGCCGGGACCAGGCGCGGCTGCCTCGGCATCGACGGCGCCGACCCGGATCCAGCACTCGTGCACGCGCTGGCCGGCGAAGGCCTCGACCTGCGCCCCGCCTCGAACTGTGACGATGGACATCTGCGGGTGATGGTCTCCGGCTACGCCACCGACGGCTCCGGCAGCGGAACCGTGCGCCTGGCCGTGGGCGGGGAGGAGCCCCGGGACGTGGCCGTGCGCCGCGAAGGCAGGGACTGGCTGCGCGACAACCGGCGCTGAGGCCCGGTCGTCCCTGCCACCGGTCACATTTCGCGCGCCGCCGCGTCCGGATAGGATGGCGCCCGTCCGGCGCCGCCTTGCGAACAGCCCATGACCACCTGCGCCATCGATGCCCTGATCCATCGCGACCTGCCCGCCGCGGCCGGCGGCTGCCAGCAGGCCTATACCCGCATCATCGTCGCCAGCCAGAACACGGTGACCGCGGTGGCCCTGGCCATCACCCGCGACCCGGCCGCCAGCGAAGATATCGCCCAGGAGGCCTTCCTGTCGGCGTGGCAGAACCTCAAGCGCCTGCAGAATCCTGCGAGCTTCCTGCCCTGGCTGCGCCAGATCACCCGCAACCTCGCCTATGACCACCTGCGCCGGCACCGCCAGCGCGCGGTCCAGGGCGAAGCCGCCGAGATCGCCATCAACCACGCGGCCGACCCCTCGGCACTGCCCGAAGAGCAGCTGCTCGACGCCGAGCGCGAGCGAATGGCCGCCGAGCTGATCTCCGAACTCCCCGAAGAAAGCCGCGAAGTGCTGCTGCTGTACTACCGCGAGGGCCAGAACTCGCGCCAGGTGGCCGAGCTGCTGGGCCTGTCCGATGCCGCCGTGCGCAAGCGCCTGTCCCGCGCCCGCAGGAGCCTGCGCGACGACCTGATGTCGCGCTTCAGCGACTTCGCCCGCTCCACCGCGCCCGGCACCGCGTTCGCGGTGGGCGTCACGGCCATGCTCGGCTTCAGCCGCCCCGCGGCGGCGGCCGGCTTCGCCAAGGTCGGTGGCAGCGTCATCGGCAGCGTGTTCGGCAAGGGCGTGCTTGGCACCGCCGGCGCGCTGGGCGGCGGCCTGCTCGCCGGCCTTGTCACCGCCTGGCTGTGCCGGAAGATGCTCACCGCATACGCCGACGACGACGTGGAGCGCGGGGGGGTCCTTCGCGTTTACAACACCTACATCTGGACCTCGTTGCTGGCTGTCGGCCTGACCCTGGCCTCGGCCTTCGCTTTCGACAGCCTGGTGCCGACGTACGCACTGGCACTGGCCGCGATCGCAGTGCTGAACTACCAGCTGCTCGGTCCGTTGGCGCGCACCATGCAGCCGCTGCTGCGGCGGGATGCCATCCGCAACCCCGAAGGCGCACGCTCACGACAGCTGTTGTATCGGCTGACCTTCGGTCCGAGCGGCGTGGCCATCAGCAACCTGGCAGTCATCGGCGGACTGCTGCTTCTGTATCTCAAGGGCTGAGGCCAAGGGACCAGATCGAAATGAAAAGGCCCGCGCCATGGGCGCGGGCCCCGGCACCGGTTGAACCGGCGCCACCCCATCAGCGGAACACCTGCTCAGCGGCGCCTGTCGGCTTCCAGTTCCGCGCGGCCCAGGAAGCCGTCGCGGTTGTCGTCCATCCATGCGAAGCGCTTCGACAGTCGCGGCATCTTCTCGTCGATCTCGACGCGACTGAGCTTGCCATCCTTGTTCAGATCGGCCGCAGCGAAGGTTTCGGCGAAGCGCTCGGCGCGCTTGGCGCGCATCTGCCCATGCATGCGATCGCGGTGGGCCGCCACTTCGCTGCGGACGATGAAGCCGTCCTTGTTGGCATCGATGGCATCGAAATCGAAGCCCATGCGCGCACGCTGGCCCATCCGGTCGCGGCCGGGGCCAGCGTGTCCGGCACGGGCGCGGCGCGCGGATTCGCCGGCACCGGCCTGCTCGCGCCCGGCGACGCGGGCGGCGCGACGGACGTCCCCCGCGGCCTTGCCCGCGTCGAACTCGGCGCGGCTGATGCGGCCGTCCTCATCGCTGTCCATGCGCTCGATGCCGCCGCGCATGGCGTGGCCGCCGCGATGGCCGGCGTGGCCCTTGCCGTGGCGCATCGGGCGCTCGCCCTTGGCGGCGCGTGGAGCATCGGTGCCGGCCTTGGCCGCGGCGTTGGCCTTGGTGGCGCTGGCCGCCGGCACGGACTGCGCGGCGGCCGGGCCGGCGGTACCGAGGGAAGCCACGGCCAGGGCGGTGGCGAAGAACAGGGCATGACGTTTCATGCGTGACTCCTTTGCTCGCAGCGGCATTGCTGCATGTGCATGGGTCAACGCCTGGCGCTGGATGCGGTTGACGGGCGGCCGGCGGCGTTCAGCCTGCAGCCGGTTCGCAGCCGCTGCGACGCGGCGCAGTATCCTGCCCGCATGCTTCCCGCCGTCCACGCACCGCCGAGCCGGGCCCACCATGGTTGAGCCCGCGCCGCTGCGCCTGTTCCATACCGCCGAACACCCCTGCGGCTACTGGCCCGACCGCCCCGCGCGCGACCTGGTGCTCGATCCCGGCGACCCGCGGCTGGCCCAGTCCTATGCGCGTGCGCTGGCCTGGGGCTTCCGCCGCTCGGGCGACCTGGTCTATCGCCCGCACTGCCATGGCTGCCGCGCCTGCGTGCCGGTGCGCATCCCCGTGGCCGACTTCGTGCCCAACCGCAGCCAGCGCCGCTGCCTGACGCGCAACGCCGACGTGCAGGCGCGGATCCTCCCCGCGGACGAGAACGCCGAACGCTTCGAGCTTTACCGCCGCTACCTCGTCAACCGCCATCCCGGCGGCGGCATGGACGATCATGGCAAGGCGGAGTTCGCGCAGTTCCTGGTCGGCAGCTGGTCGCAGGGGCGCTTCCTCGAACTGCGCGCCAGCGGGCGCCTGCTTGCGGTGGCTGTCACCGACCTGGTGGATGATGCGCTGTCGGCCGTCTACACCTTCTACGATCCCGACGAGCCCGCGCGCGGCCTGGGCACGCTGGCCATCCTGCAGCAGCTCGCCTGGGCCCGGCGCGACGGCCACCGGCACCTCTACCTCGGTTACTGGATCCAGGGACACATGAAAATGGATTACAAGCGCGGGTTCCAGCCCCTGGAACACTTTGACGGCCGTGGCTGGCAGGCACTTGCCCGCGCGGGTGACGCATGACCGTGCGCCTTGCCGCGCTGCTCTGCTGCGCGCTGCTTGCCGGCTGCGTTCGCGTCCACGTCCACGGAGATCCCGGACCGTCCATGACCCCGCACCCGACCCTCCGCGTCGCCAGCTACAACGCATCGCTCTATTCCGATGACGCCGGGGGCCTGCTGCGGCGACTTGAATCGGCCGACGCCGATGCGCGCAAGGTGGCCGCGGTGCTGCAACGGGTCCGTCCCGACGTGGTGCTGGTCAACGAGTTCGACTACGACGCCAGCGGCCGCGCGGCGGATGCGTTCCAGCGCGATTACCTGGAAGTCCCCCAGCCCGGCGGCGGCGACGCACTGCGCTACCCCTACCGCTACATCGCGCCGGTGAACACCGGCGTGCCCAGCGGCCTTGACCTTGACCGCAGCGGGCACGTCGGCGCAGGCCAGCCCGCGCCGGACGAAGACGCGGCGGCCGCGCGCGGCCGCGGCAACGACGCCTGGGGCTATGGCCTGCACCCCGGCCAATACGGGATGCTGCTGCTGTCCAGGTATCCCATCGACGCAGGGGCCGCGCGCCGCTTCCAGCACCTGCGCTGGAGCACGATGCCCGGCGCCGCGCGGCCGGTGGATCCGGAGACCGGTGCGCCCTGGTACACGGACGCCATCTGGGAACAGCTGCGACTGTCGTCGAAATCGCACTGGGATGTGCCGGTTCACACTCCGCTTGGCACCGTGCACATGCTGGCCTCGCACCCGACGCCACCGGTGTTCGACGGCCCGGAAGACCGCAACGGCGCTCGCAACCACGACGAGATCCGGCTGTGGAGTGAATACATCGGCGCTGGCGAGGCACCGTGGCTCTGCGACGACGCGGGCCACTGCGGCGGACTGGTTGCAGACGCGCGCTTCGTGATCCTCGGCGACCTCAACAACGATCCGGTGCATGGCGACGGCCGCCACCAGGCCATCGTCGAGCTGCTCGAACACCCGCGCGTACTGCGCATGGCGACCCCGCGCAGCGAAGGCGCCGCGCACGCCGCGGGTGCCGACCAACCCGGCCGCCGCGGCAGCGTGGCCCATGCCACTGGCGACTTCGGCCCGCGCACGGGTCCGCTGCGGCTCGACTATGCCCTGCCGTCCACCGGTTTCCAGGCGCTGGATTCAGGCGTGTACTGGCCGGCCCCCGGCACTGACGGCGCCGGCATACTCGACGGCAGCGACCACCGCCTGGTCTGGATCGACCTCGGCAACTGACCGCCGTTCCCGCGCCTGGCTTCAGGGCGCGGGCTTGGCGGCGGCATCCCCTTCGGCCGGGGCCGCCACCGCGGGCGAGCTGGTCCCGGCGCTTGCCGGCACTGCTCCGGTCGGCGCTTCGGCCGCCGGCGCCGAAGCGCCAATGACCGGCAGCGCCACCTGGGCGACCGCCTCGTGGCTGCGCGGCCCGAAACCGAACATGCCGCCGCTCTGCCGCGACACGATCATCCGCACCATCGACGTCGGCACCATCAGCTCCAGCGTGACGTCGTCACCCGTGGGCATGCGGCCTTTCATGGTGAGCTCGATCAGTGCGCCGCCGGTGTCGACCTCGTCGCAGGGCACGTGCGGGCCGACCACCGGACTGTCCTGGATGTAGGGCTTGATGGCGTCCCCAAGGGCTTCGATCGCCTGCGGGAAGAAAAACACGGCATAGCCGTCGCGGCCTTTCATCAGTGGTCTGCCCTCCGGGGATCGGGGGCCATCATCGCAGCTTGCCGCGACGCGCGCCGTTCATGGCCATCGCGCCGGCGCCGCTACGGCGCCGCCACGCTCGACAAACACATATCAATCTGATATCAATAATTTCTACCAAGCCCACGCGTCCGGAGACCAGCCATGAAGGAAAACCCGATCCGCTCCCTGTCCGGCATCCCGGTGCTGCTGGCCCTGCTCGCAGTGGCGCTGGCCTGCGGCTGGTTTTTCTTCCAGGCGCTGGTCAACGGCGGCGCCGTGCTCCAGCTGGTCGCGGCGATCGCCATCGGCGGCATCGCGCTGTTCTGCCTTGCCGGCCTGTACATGGTCGAGCCCAACCAGTCGGCGGTGCTGAGCCTGTTCGGCAAGTACGTCGGCACCGTCCACGAGAACGGCCTGCGCTGGAACAATCCCTTCCTCGCCAAGCGCAAGGTCTCGCTGCGCATCCGCAACTTCGAAAGCGGCAAGCTCAAGGTCAACGAGCTCGAGGGCAGCCCGATCGAGATCGCGGCGGTGATCGTGTGGAAGGTGGTGGATTCCGCCGAAGCGGTGTTCAACGTCGACGACTACGAGAGCTTCGTCCACATCCAGTCCGAGGCGGCGTTGCGCGCCATGGCCACGACCCATCCCTACGACCAGCACGAGGACGGCCAGATGTCGCTGCGCAGCCACCCCGTGGAAATCTCCAACGAGCTCAAGCAGCACCTGGACGAGCGCCTGGGCTCGGCGGGCGTGGAGGTCCTGGAGGCGCGCATCAGCCACCTCGCCTACGCGCCCGAGATCGCGCAGGCGATGCTGCAGCGGCAGCAGGCCAACGCCGTGGTCGCGGCGCGCACGCGCATCGTCGCCGGCGCCTGCGGCATGGTCGAGCTGGCCCTGGCCGAACTGGAGAAGAGCGGCGTGGTCACGCTGGACGAAGAACGCAAGGCGGCGATGGTCAGCAACCTGCTGGTGGTGCTGTGCAGCGACCGCGGCGCACAGCCGGTGGTCAACTCCGGCTCGCTGTACTGATGGCGCGCCGTGTCTGAGAAGAAGGCCTATCCGCTGCGCATCAACGCCGCGATCCTCGCGGCCGTGCAGCGCTGGGCGGACGATGACCTGCGCAGCGCCAACGCCCAGATCGAATACCTGCTGCGCGAGGCGCTGCGCAAGGCGGGACGGCTGCCGGAACGGGGCACCACCAGCTCCAGGAAAGGGGAGAAAGAATGACAGTGACCGATGACAACAACCGCCACGGCGCGGTCCACGGCAACGAGGCCGCCACGGCCTTGGTGCCGGCCTCGCCGCGCGCGCAGGCCTGGCTGTTCGCGCTGGTGGTGGTCCTGCCGCTGGTGCTGGTCGGCCTGACCGAGCTTTCGGGCAGCGGCAGCGGCGAGGGCCAGAATGCGCTTGCGGTCCGTGCCTTCGCCAGCGTCGCCGCGTTCTGCCTGGTGCTCTGGGGCGCGCTGGCCGCGCTGGTCCGCCGCCATCGCCTGCGCCTGGACGCGGGCGGGCTGGAGCTCGCCACCACCTTCTATCGCCGGCACTTCGGCCTCGATGCGCTGGACCTCGCCCATGCGCGCGTGGTCGATCCCGACGAACGGCCCGAATTCCGCGCGATGCTGCGGACCAACGGCGTCTCCATCCCCGGTTTCCGCAGCGGCTGGTTCCGCCTGCGCAGCGGCGAGCGGGCGCTGGTGGCCACCGCCGGCGGCAAGCGCCTGCTGTGGATCCCCACCGCCGCCGGGCACGGACTCCTGCTGCAGCCGGCGAGTCCGCAGGCGCTGCTCGACCGGCTGCGCGCCATGGCGGACGGCGGCCGCAGGCGCTAGCCTTCCAGCCATGCGCGGTCGCGACGCCATCCTGGCCAACACCCCCGACATCGAACTCTGGCCGGGCGGCGTGCTGCGTGCCCGCGGCAACCGCGACGCCCGCGCCCTGGCTCGCGCACGCACCGTGCTGCGGCGCAAGCGCGACGGCACCCTGCTCGCTGCCGACCTTCCGGAGGGCCTGCTGCCGCTGGTCCCGCGGCTGGCGCGCGAACCCGGGATCGATGCCGCCCTGGAGGTGCTGCATCATCCGCCGCACGCGGGCCTGCGCGCCGGCATCGACATGGTGCCGACCCTGCCACCGGTGCGCTTGGCCGCGCGCCTGCAGGCCCTGGGTATCGATGGCGAGGCCTATGCCGCGCGCACCGGGCTGGCGCTGGAGGCCGAGCCTGCCTGGCTGGACCTTGCCGGCCACGACCGCTATCGCAGGGCGCTCTGGCTGCGCGTGGACGCCGCCCGCGGCTGGCGACACCTGGCGGGTGCAGCGGCCCGCGACGGCATCGTACTGGAGGCCGTGTCCGGCTACCGCAGCCACGATTACCAGGCCGGCATCATCGAGCGGAAGCTCGCGCGCGGGCTCGCCATCGACGACATCCTCGCCGTCAACGCGGCCCCTGGCTGGTCCGAACACCATTCAGGGCGAGCCATCGACATCAGCGCGCCCGGGGAGCCGGCGGCCGAGGAATCCTTCGAACACACCGCGGCCTTCACATGGCTCCATGCCCACGCCGCAGCGTTCGGCTTCACGATGAGCTATCCGCGCGACAACCCGCACGGCATCGTCCACGAGCCCTGGCATTGGCGCTACGATGGGATCGCGCGGACCGATTGAGATCGTGGCCGGCTGCAGCTACATTGACGGCAACGAACACCAATAGCCGCCAGCCCACCCGCGCCCCGGCCGACGCGAGACGTCGCCCGGGGCGCGTTGCTGGCGGCAAGCGCATTGTCAGGAGACGCACGCGTGAACACCCGACCCAAGATCACCATCTCGACGCTGGATTCCGAGCGCCTGGAGAGCCTGCTCGAATCCCTTCCCGACGGCGCCTTCCCCGGCCGCGATGCGCTCGAGGCCGAGCTGCTGCGTGCCGACGTGGTCGCCCCCAAGGACGTCCCGTCCACCACGGTGACCATGAACTCCACGGTCCGTTTCCGCGTCGGCCCGGACGAGAGCTTCCAGCTCACCCTGGTCTATCCGCGCGATGCCAACGGCAGCGCCGATCGCATCTCGGTGCTGGCGCCGGTGGGCAGCGCCCTGCTCGGCCTGTCCCAGGGCGACGAAATGGAATGGCCCAAGCCCGGCGGCGGCGCCATCAAGGTGCTGATCGAGGAAGTGACCTATCAGCCCGAGCGCGCGGGCGAATACCACCGCTGAGTCACGCTGCGTGCCCGGCGGCCTGGCCGCCAGCAGGCGGTCTACGGCGCCTGGCTCATCGGCCCCTGGCCGACCGCGGACCCGAGCACCTCGCGCAGGAACGGCACCGTCACCCGGCGCTGCGCCGCCAGTGACGCCCGGTCCAGGGCGTCCAGCTGGGCCGTGAGCCCTGCCAGGTCACGCCCGGCGCGCCGGAGCAGCCAGGCGATCGCGGCCTCGTCGAACTGCAATCCACGCCGGCGCGCGCGCAGGCGCAGCACCTCGGCACGGCCGGCATCGTCCAGCGGCTGCAGGGCGATGCGCACGCACTGGCCCAGCCGCGAACGCAGGTCCGGCAGGCCCACGGGCAGCGCGGCCGGGGCCGCCGAGGCCGCATAGAGCACGCTGCCGCCGGCGGCGCGCGCACGATTGTGGAAATCGAACAGCGCGACTTCGTCGTCGCGCCGGCCGGCGATGGCCTGCAGGCCGTCCAGCGCGACCAGCCCGGGACCGTCGCCCAGCGACTCCAGCGCTTCATGCAGGCGCCCCGCGGCCAGCGCCAGGGGAAGGTAGGTCGCGCGCAGCCCCGACGCATCGGCCACGGCGCACGCGGCCAGCGCCAGGTGGGTCTTGCCGGTCCCAACGCCGCCATCGAGGTACAGCCATTCGCCGGCGCCGGCGGCCAGTGCACGCAGCTGCCCGATCGCCGCGGGCGGCGCATCCACGAACGTGTCGAAACGCTGGTCCGGCGGGTAGCGCAGCGCCAGCGGCAGCTGCCGGTTCACGCGCCTTCGCGGCTGGGCCCGGGCTCGCCGTCGCGCGGCGGTACCCCGTCAGCCGCGCCCGGAAGCGCCACGGCCACCGCAGGCACCACCACGTGCGCCGGGAGCCCGCCGGCCACGCCCACACTGGTATCCACGACCACGTCCATCTCCGCCTCGGCGGCGCGGCCCGCGTAGAGCCTGCTGGCGGTATAGCGCTCATGTGCGAAGCGCAGCAGCACGTTGACTACCGCCGCCGCGGGCAGCGCGATCAGCATGCCCACGAAGCCGAACAGCACGCCGCCGGCCATCACCGCGAAGATCACCGCCACCGGGTGCAGCCCGATGCGGTCGCCGACCAGCTTCGGCGTCAGCCAGTAGCTTTCGACCACCTGGCCGACGGTGAACACCACGGCCACGCCCAGCAGGTGCTGCCAGTCGCCGTACTCGATCAGCGCCGCGATCACGCCAAGGATGATGCCGGTGGCGGGGCCGATGTAGGGAATGAAGGTGAACAGGCCGGCGATCAGGCCGATCAGCAGGCCCAGTTCCAGGCCCACCAGCCACAGGCCGAGCCCGTACATCACGCCCAGGATCACCATCACCAGGAACTGCCCGCGCAGGAAGCCGCCCAGCACCTCGCTGGACTCGCGCGCCAGGCGGCTGACCGTGTCCACGTGGTCGCGCGGGATCACCGAGGCGATGCGCTCCACCATGCGGTCCCAGTCGCGCAGGAAGAAGAACGTGATCACCGGCAGCAGCACGATGTTGGCGATCCAGGCCAGCATCATGAATCCCGAGCGCGACACCACGCCCAGCGCGGTCGCGGCGATGCCGCCGGCGCGCTCGGAATGCTCGCGGATGTATTCCATCAGCCGCGCGGGATCCAGCCAGGCATCGATGTCGATCCCGCTGCGCGCCTCGACCCAGGGCAGTGCGGTCTGCAGCAACCAGTCCCGGTACTCCGGCATGGAATCGACCAGCGTGCGCACCTGGGCCACGATCATCGGCACCAGGATCACCAGGGCCAGCACCAGCAGGAGCAGCATCGCGGTGAACACCAGCAGCACCGCGACGTTGCGCGAACGCCCCGACTCCTCCAGTCGATCGACCAGCGGATCGCCCATCCAGGCCAGCAGCGCGGCGAGCACGAACGGCGTGAGTACCGGCCCCAGCCGCCACACCAGCCAGCCGACCGCGGCCAGGATCAGCGCCCACTGCAGGCGCATGATGAAGCGCGAAACCACGTCGTCGGCGTGACCAGTCATGGATCCGGGCCTCAGCGCAGGTAGAACTCGGGCGGCACGCCCTCGATGTTGGCGCCCGACTCGACCAGCACCGCTTCGTCGAGCACGCGGCGGAAGCCGGCCAGGCCCGTCAGCAGGTCGAGCTCGAGCTCGAGGCTGTTGGGCGTTGCGCGCAGCGGCCGGATGCCGCGCACCACCGACGTCGATTGCAGCCACGAAGACAGGCGCACGTAATCGTTGGCACTGTTGATGCCGGTCACCACCACGCGCTCGACGCCGGGCTCGCCCACGGGGCTGGCCTTGGCATAGCGGCGCACCAGCGCGTTCGCAGCGCCGTCGGCGCCCGAGGCGATGGCGCGACGTGCCTGTCCGTCCTCCTCCGACCAGTTGGCGAGCACGCGCCCGTTGTCGATGAAGGTCCAGTCGGCCTTCCAGCCGCCACCGGCGCGATAAAGCTTGCCGACCAGCTGCATCGGCGGGCTGTAGCGCGCGGAAATGCGTGAGATCGCCGCGGTGTCGCCGCGCCAGATCGCGCCCACCGCGGCCTGTTCGGCGGCCGTGCCGTTGGGCAGGCCCAGGCGGTAGCCGCGCTCGATCGCCCGGTCCAGCACCGGGCGGGCGACGTTGTTCTGCCCCAGCGCCACCAGGCGCGGGCCGCTGCCATCGTCGATGGCCAGCCACAGCACCGGCTTGGGCCGCGGCTCCGGCCACACCGGCAGGCCGAGCGCACCGGCGATGGCATTGACCTCGTCCTCGCGGAAGCGCACCACCAGCACCGTGCTGTAGGTGGGCGAGCCGGCCGCCGAACGGCCTTCGTCCTGGCGATAGTCGTAGCCCTCGACGAAATCGCCCGCGCGGCGCAGTTCGCGCGCCACGCCCGGGCGGTTCGCCACGCGGGCATCGCCGGACAGCTTGCCCAGGACCTGCGCCAGCGCGCGCCCGAAGCCCGACTGGCGGGCCGATTCCGTCTGGCTGCCGACCGTAACCTCGGCCGAATACAGGCCGCTGGCCCCGGCGCGATCGCCCTCGACGCGCTGGGCATGGGCCCAGCCCGGGAGCAGAAGTGCGAGGAGCAGCGCGAGCAGCAACGCCTTGGGCATCGTCGTTCCCTGGACCGGTGTAGAGCGGAATGGTGCCGCAGCGGCGTCGCCGCGTCCATGAAGACGGCCCGGAGGCTGCTAAAATCGACGTTTTCCTGCGCGGCGAAGCATCGTGACCAGCCCCACTCCGCTGACCTACCGTGACGCCGGCGTCGACATCGACGCGGGCAATGAAGTCGTCGAACGCATCAAGCCGCTGGTGAAGCGCACCTTCCGCCCCGAGGTGATGGGCGGGCTGGGTGGTTTCGGCGCGCTGTTCGACCTGTCGGGCAAATACCGGGAGCCGGTGCTGGTCTCGGGTACCGATGGTGTCGGCACCAAGCTCAAGCTCGCGCAGCAACTCGGCCGCCACGACACCATCGGCATCGACCTGGTCGGCATGTGCGTCAACGACGTGCTGGTGCAGGGGGCCGAACCGCTGTTCTTCCTCGACTACTTCGCCACCGGCAAGCTCGACATCGACACCACCGTGGCAGTGGTCGGCGGCATCGCGAAGGGCTGCGAACTGGCGGGCTGCGCGCTGATCGGCGGCGAGACGGCCGAGATGCCCGACATGTACGCCCCGGGCGAGTACGACCTGGCCGGCTTCACCGTGGGTGCGGTCGAGAAGTCCGAACTGCGCGACGGCGGCCGCGTTGCCGCCGGCGACGTGCTCGTCGGCATCGCCTCAAGCGGCCCGCATTCCAACGGCTATTCGCTGATCCGCCGCATCTACGACCGCGCCGGCCGCCCCGGCGACACTGACCTCGGCGGCGTACGCCTGGAAGACGCGCTGATGGCACCCACCGCGCTGTACGTGAAGCCGGTGCTGGAGCTGCTGCGCGGCGCCGAAGGCGCGGCGATCCACGCCATGGCGCACATCACCGGCGGCGGCCTGACGGAAAACATCGTGCGCGTGGTGCCCGACGGCCTGGGCGTCGACATCGACGCGGGCGCGTGGCCGCTGCCCCCGGTGTTCGCCTGGCTGCAGCGGGAAGGTGCGGTGGCGCCGGAAGAAATGTGGCGGACCTTCAACTGCGGCATCGGCTTCGTGCTGGTGGTGGATCCCGCGCGCGCGGCGGCGGTGTCGGCCGCGCTCGACGCGCTGTCGCTGGCGCACTGGACGATCGGCTCGGTGGCGCCGGAAAGCGCCGGCACGCCCCGCGTGCGCATCGGCTGAGCGCGACGATGGCCGCGGCCGCCCTCCCGCGCCTTGCGGTGCTGGCCTCGGGTCGCGGCAGCAACCTGCAGGCGATCCTCGACGCGATCGCCGACGGCCGTCTGCATGCGCGGATGGCGGGCGTCTTCGGTGACCGCCCGAAGGCGCTGGCGCTGCAGCGCGCGCGCGACGCGGGCATTCCCGCGGGCGGGCTGCGGCCCCGCGACTTCGCGACCCGCGACGACTTCGACGCGGCCCTGTTCGCCGCGGTGGCCGAGGCCGAGCCGGACTTCATCGTCTGCGCCGGCTACATGCGCCTGCTTGGCGCCGCGGCGATCGCGCCCTGGGAGGGGCGGATCGTCAACATCCACCCGTCGCTGCTTCCCGAATTCAAGGGCCTGGACACGCATGCGCGGGCGCTCCAGGCCGGCGCGGCGGAGCACGGCGCAAGCCTGCACTTCGTCACCGCCGACCTGGACGGCGGTCCGGTCATCGCGCAGGCACGGGTGCCGGTGCTGCCGGGGGACGACCCCGACAGCCTGGCCGCGCGGGTGCTGGGGGTCGAGCATCCGCTGATGATCTCGGCACTGGAACTGCTGTGCAGCGGCCGCGTCCGCCTGCGCGGCGCAACGGTGGAGTTCGACGGAGACCCGCTCCGGGAGCCGCTTCAGCTGGCATCCAACCGCCTGCGGGCATGATCCGCCGGTCATGAAGACCATCTTCCATATCGGGCTGGCGGTCCTGCTTTCGGCGTTCGCCTCGGCACCCGCGGTGGCGGACCCGGCTCCCGCCTCCGAAACGGCACCACCGCCTGCGCCGGGTGTGACCGCCGCCCCCGATGCCGAAGGCGCCGTCCCGCTGCAGCCCTTCGTGGCGACATACGACGCTTGGAACAAGGGCAAGCCCGCCGGCACCGCCAGCATGCGCCTGGCGCGGCTGGACGGGCGTTGGCGGATCGACCTGGACGTCACCGGCAATCGCGGGCTTGCGCGCTGGGTGCGCCTGGACATCGACCAGGGCACGCTGTTCGACGTGGTCGCCGGCCAATACCGCCCGCTCCGCCAGGACACCCGGCGCAAGGCACTGTTCCTGGGCCGCGAGGTCCACGGCGTCTACGACTGGGATGCCGGCGTCGCGCAGTGGCGCGGCGACATCAAGGACGCGCGCAGCGAGCCGGTGGCGCTGCACGCGGGTGACATGAGCGGCCTGCTGATCAACCTCGCGATCGTCCGCGACGCGGAGCCCGGGCGCCTGCTGGACTACCGGTTCGTCGATGGCGGACGCGTGCGCGACCACCGGTACGCGGTGGCCGAGGCCACCGAGTACGTCGAGGTCGACGGACTGTCGTACGACGCAATGCGGGTTTCACGCACCAACGGCGGCAATGATGAAACGATCTTCTGGGTGGCGCGCGGCGTCCCCACGCCGATCCGCATCCTGCAGAGGGAAAACGGCGAAGACGCCATCGACCTGCGCCTGGTCGAATACCAAGGAGCTCACTAGATGCTGCACATGAACACCCTGCGCGGCCGTGCCGCGACCGCCGGTGCCGGCCTGTTGCTGGCCCTGGCCGCCATGCCCGCCCTCGCCATCGAAGCGTTCAGCGCCGACTACCAGGCCAATTACATGGGCATGGAAGCGACGGCGAAGATGAGCCTCGCAAGCGTCGGCAAGGATCGCTGGGAATACCGCATCGACATAGGCGGCATGGGCGCCGAGCTCGAACAGAGCACCACGTTCGAAGTGGATGGCGCGCAGTGGCGCCCGATCAGGAGCGTAGACAGCCAGCGCGGCACCAACGGCCTGGCGGCGATGCTGGTCAAGCGCAAGACGGTCACGGCCGAGTACGACTGGGACCGCGGCGAAGCGCGCTGGTCCGGCGACGTGAAGGCCGACCGCGCCGGGCCCGTGGCGCTGCGCGCCGGTGACCTGGACGGCATGCTGATGAACCTCGTGCTGGTCCGCGACGTCGCCGCGGGCAAGCCTCTGGACTACCGCCTGGTCGAGGATGGCCGGGTCAAGCGCCAGAGCTTCAAGGTGGCCGGCGAGGAGACCATCCAGGTCGGCGGCAAATCGCACACGGCCACGCGCGTAGAGCGCAAGGACGGCAAGCGCGAGATCATCGCCTGGGTCGTGGATGGCCTGCCGGTCCCGGCGCGGGTGCTGCAGCGTCGCGACGGGCGCGACCACGTGGACCTGCGGCTCAAAGCGGTCAACTGAGCGGTGCGGCCGGACCCGCAACCCGCGGCATGAACCCGGCTAAGGGCCCCGCATCGCGGGGCCCTTGCGCATCGGCTTCAATCGATGCGGCGGATGCGCGCGCCCAGTCCCGACAGCTTGCGCTCGATGTGTTCGTAGCCGCGGTCCAGGTGGTACACGCGGTCGATCACGGTCTCGCCCTCGGCCACCAGCCCGGCCAGCACCAGCGACGCCGACGCGCGCAGGTCGGTGGCCATCACCGGCGCGCCACCCAGGCGCGCGACGCCGGTCACCGTGGCGCGGTTGCCGTCGACGTGGATCTCCGCGCCCAGGCGCATCAGCTCGTTCACGTGCATGAAGCGGTTCTCGAAGATCGTCTCGTCGATCGTCGCCACGCCTTCGGCGATGCAGTCCATGGCCATGAACTGGGCCTGCATGTCCGTGGGGAAACCGGGGTGCGGCGCAGTGGTGATGTCGACCGCGCGCGGGCGGCGGCCACGCATGTCGGCGGTGATGCGATCGCCGTCGATGGCGATGTCGGCGCCGGCGGCCGCGAGGCGCTCCAGCACAGCGTCCATGGTGTCCGGGCGCGCATGGGTGACCGTGACCCGGCCACCGGTGATGGCCGCGGCCACCAGGAACGTGCCCGCCTCGATGCGGTCGGCGACCACGTCATGGCGCGCGCCGTGCAGCCGGTCGACGCCGCGCACGACGATGCGCGAATCGCCCGCGCCCTCGATGTCGGCGCCCATCGCCGTCAGGCAGTCGGCAAGGTCGACGATTTCCGGCTCGCGCGCGGCGTTGTCGATCACCGTGGTGCCCTGCGCGAGGGTGGCGGCCATCAGCAGGTTCTCGGTCGCGCCCACGCTCACCGTGTCGAAAACCACGTGCCCGCCCTGCAGGCGGCCGGCACGGGCGTTGATGAAGCCGTGCTCGACCGTGATCCGCGCCCCCAGCGCTTCCAGCGCGCGGATGTGCAGGTCGACCGGGCGCGAGCCGATGGCGCAGCCGCCCGGCAGCGCGACCTCTGCGGCGCCGTGGCGGGCGACCAGCGGTCCCAGCACCAGCACCGAGGCGCGCATGGTGCGCACCAGTTCGTAGGGCGCGACGTGGCTGTCGACGCTGCGCGGGTCGACCACCATGTGGCTGCCGTCGGCGTCGTGGCTGACGCCGGCGCCAAGGCCATCGAGCACGCGCGCGGTGGTAACCACGTCGTGCAGGTGCGGGACGTTGCCGATCTCCACCGGCTCGTCGGCCAGCAGCGTGGCGCACAGGATGGGCAGCACGGCGTTCTTGGCACCGGACACGCGGACCTCGCCCTCCAGGGGCACCCCGCCTTCGACAACGATCTTCTGCATCAGGCCGGCCGCTGCTCGTCCGGCGTCACGGTGCGCAGCGCCAGGGCATGGATTTCGTTGCCCATCAGCGCGCCCAGGGTGGCGTAGACCATGCGGTGGCGCGCCAGCGGGAGGCGGCCGGCGAAGTCCGGATGCACCACCAGCGCCTCGAAGTGCACGCCGTCATCGCCGCGCACCTCGACCTCCGCGCCGGGCAGGCCCTGTTCGATGAGATTGCGGATGGTGTCTGCGTTCAAGGCGTCGTTCCGGTCATGAAGGGCATGTAAGCGGGCTGCCGCCACCGCCGCGGCGGGCCGCAGGCCGGGGGACAAATCCGCGTAAGATGAACGGCTTAGCATAGCGAATAAGGGCCCGGCCCGGAATGTCCGCCAACAGCACACAGCCCGGGAACGCCGCGGCCGCGACCGATTTCGCCGCCAGCGGCCGGCGCGTGTTCGACATCGAGGCCCGCGGCCTCGCGGCCGTCGCTGCGCGCATCGACGGCGACTTCTCGCGCGCCTGCGGCCTGCTCCTGGCTTGCCGCGGCCGCGTGGTCTGCACCGGCATGGGCAAGTCCGGCCACGTGGCGCGCAAGATCGCCGCCACCCTCGCCTCCACCGGCACCCCGGCGTTCTACGTGCATCCCGGCGAGGCCGGGCACGGCGACCTTGGCATGGTGACCGACGCCGACGTCGTGCTGGCGCTGTCGTATTCGGGCGAATCCGACGAGCTCCTGCAGCTCCTGCCGGTGCTCAAGCGCCAGGGCAACGCCCTGCTGGCGATGACCGGCCGCACAGGCTCCACGCTCGCCCGCGCGGCGGCCGTGCACCTCGACGTCAGCGTGCCCGAGGAGGCCTGCCCGCTGCACCTGGCGCCGACCTCCAGCACCACCGCCTCACTGGCGATGGGCGATGCGCTCGCGGTGGCCCTGCTCGAGGCGCGCGGCTTCACCGCCGACGACTTCGCCCGCTCGCACCCCGCCGGCGCGCTGGGGCGCCGCCTGCTGCTGCACATCGCCGACGTCATGCACAGCGGCGACGCCGTGCCCCGCGTGTCCGCCGAAGCGACCGTGAGCGAAGCGCTGGCCGAGATCAGCCGCAAGATGCTGGGCATGACCGCCGTCGTCGATGGCGACGGCCACCTGCTAGGCCTGTACACCGACGGCGACCTGCGCCGCAGCCTGGATGCAGGCATCGACGTGCGCACCACGCCAATCGCGGACGTGATGACCCGCGACCCGCGAACCATCGGCGCCGACGCGCTTGCCGTTGAAGCCGCGCAGCTGATGGAGGCCCACAAGATCGGCGGGCTGGTGGTGGTGGACGGCGATGGCCGCGCGGTCGGCGCGCTGAACATTCACGACCTGTTGCGCGCACGCGTGGTGTGATCGCGCGTCCATGTCGACCTCGCCTCCCGCCTCCCCCTCCCCCGGGCTGCTCGCGCGCGCCGCGCGCATCCGGCTGGTCTGTTTCGACGTCGACGGCACCCTGACCGACGGCCGCCTGTACATCGCCAGCGATGGCACCGAGACCAAGGCTTTCCATGTCCATGACGGCCTGGGCATCTCGCTGCTGCGCCGCGCCGGCATCGCGGTCGCGTTCGTCACCGCGCGCACCAGCCCGGCCGCGGAAATCCGCGCCCGCGACCTCGGCGTCGAGGCCCACACCGGCATCAAGGACAAGCAGGCCTGCGTGGACGGCCTGCGCGCGCGCCTGAGGCTGGCGGCCGACGAGGTCGCGTTCATGGGCGACGACCTGACCGACCTCGCCGTGCTTTCCGGCGCCGGCCTGGCCGCGGCGCCGGCCGACGCCCATCCCGCGATCCTCGGCAGCGTGCATTGGCAGGCCTCGGCCCGCGGTGGCCGCGGCGCGGCGCGCGAGTTCTGCGACCTGCTGCTGTCGGCGCGCGGCGAACGCAGCGGTGCCGACGCCGGGACGGCGCGGCAGTGAGCTGGCGCGCCGCGATGATCGCCGTGCTGCTGGCGGCCGCGATCGCCAGTGGCTGGTCGGCCTGGAAGCAGCGCGCAGAGGTCGCAGGCGCCACCGCCACCAGCGACCGCTCGGATTACGTACTCGAGGATTTCCAGCTGGTCTCGCTCGACAGCGGCGGCCAGGAAGCCTTCACCCTGCGCGCTCCGCACCTGCACCGCGACCCCGTCGACGGGACCATGTCGCTGCGCGAACCCCTGTTCCTGCTCCCCGAAGAGGAAGACGGGCTGTACTGGGACCTGCGCGCGGCCACCGGCTGGATCAGCGCCGACAGCGAGGAAATGCGCCTGCGCGGCGACGTGGTCGTGGTCTCCGACCCGGCCGGCGCGCGCGGCATGCGCATGGAAACCGGTGCCCTGGACGTGTTCCCCGAGCAGCGCGTGGCCCGCAGCGACGACGCCGTGACCATCACCCAGCCCGGCACTACAATGCGCGGCACCGGCATGGAAGCCGATCTGGCCGAAAAGCGCTTCCGACTCACCTCCAAGGTCCAGACCCGCTATGTCCCCACGCGCCGCTAGCCTCACCATGCTCCTCGCCCTGGCCGCGGCCCTGGCCGCCGCGCCGGCGTGGGCGAAATCCAGCGACCGCAACCAGCCGATGGACCTGGCCTCCAACAGCCAGGACTGCTCGCTGGCCGACGACGGCAGCCCCTGCGTTTTCACCGGCAACGTACGCATCGTGCAGGGCACGCTCGACGTGCAGGCCGCCAAGGCCGACGTCCGCCGCGGCGACGGCGACATCCAGCGCGTCGTCCTGACCGGCTCGCCCGTGCGCCTGCGGCAGGACCTGGACGACGGCGGCTCGATCGACGCCACCGCGAGCAACGTCGACTACAACCTGCAGACCGAGACCGTGGTCTTCACCGGCAACGTCGAGATCAACCAGCCCGGCCGCGGCACCATGGCCGGCGGCCGCATTGTCTACAACATGAGCACCGGGCGGGTGCAGGGCGGCGGCCAGGACGGGCAGCAGATCCGCACCCGCATCCTGCCCAAGGGTGCCAAGGCCAGCCAGGGCGGCGGCTGATGCTGGTCGCCGAAGGGCTTCGCAAGAGCTACCGCCAGCGCGAGGTGGTGCGCGAGTTCGGGCTCACGCTCGACGCCGGCGAAGTCGTCGGCCTGCTCGGTCCCAACGGCGCCGGCAAGACCACCTGCTTCTACATGATCGTCGGCCTGGTGCCGGCCGACGCCGGGCGCATCGTGCTCGACGGCCGCGACATCACCGGCGAGCCGATGCACCGCCGCGCGCGCCTGGGCGTGGGCTACCTGCCGCAGGAACCCTCGGTGTTCCGCAAGCTCAGCGTGGCCGACAACATCATGCTGGTACTCGAGCTGCGCGAGGACCTGGACCGCAAGGGCCGCGAGGCCGAGCTCGCCTCGCTGATGGACGAACTGCAGGTCACCCACGTGGCCGGCCAGCACGGCGCCAGCCTGTCCGGCGGCGAGCGCCGCCGCGTCGAGATCGCCCGCGCGCTGGCCGCGCGCCCGCGCCTGATCCTGCTTGACGAACCCTTCGCCGGCGTCGACCCGATTTCGGTCGGCGAGATCCAGCGCATCGTCCGCCACCTCAAGAACCGTGGCATCGGCGTGCTGATCACCGACCACAACGTGCGCGAGACCTTGGGCATTTGCGACCGCGCGTATATCCTCAACGATGGCGGCGTGCTCGCGCAGGGGGCTCCGGACGCGCTGCTGGCCGATCCGGACGTGCGCCGGGTCTACCTCGGGGAGTCCTTCCGCCTGTGAGCGGGGGGCGCGTCCCCGCCTGATCGGGAACGCCGTGAAGCCTCGCCTGCAGACATCGCTGGGACAACACCTGGTACTGACGCCGCAGCTGCGTCAGGCGCTGCACCTGTTGCAACTCCCGATCCCCGAACTCGAAGCCGAGATCACCGCGGCGGTCGAGAGCAACCCGCTGCTGGAGTGGGACGAATCCTCGCAGTTGTCCGCATCCGGCGAAGACGGCTCCGGCGGCGACGATCAGCGAACCGAGGCCGACGCCGACGGCATCGCGTCCGACCACGACTGGGACGACCAGCGCGACGTTGCATGGGCCGACGGCGGCGGCGGGCGTGGCGGTGGCGACGGAGACCCCGACGGCGACGCCTCCGAGCGCATCGCCCAGTCCGAAACCCTGCGCGACCACCTGTCCTGGCAGCTCAACCTGAGCCACGTGTCGCCCCGCGAACTCGCCATCGGCGAGGTCCTGGTCGACGCCATCGACGACGATGGCTACCTGCGCGAACCACTGTCGGCGATCGCCGCTGCGTTGCCGCCGGGCCTGCAGTGCAGCGAAGCCGAGATCGCAGCCGTGCTGCGCAGCGTGCAGCGGCTGGACCCGACCGGCGTGGGCGCGCGCGACCTTGGCGAGTGCCTGCTGCTGCAGCTGGACGCACTGCCGGCCGACACCCCCGGGCACGCCGTGGCGCGGCGCGCCGTATCCACGCTGATCGAACGGATCGCCCGGCTTGGCGCATCCGGGCTTGCCGACGCCCTGGGCTGCAGCGAGGGCGAGGCCACCACGGCGCTGCAGCTGATCCGCAGCCTGGATCCCCGGCCCGGCTCCAGCATCGGCGGCATGCCGCACGACACCTACGTGGTGCCGGACTGCAGCATCACCCGCGACAACGGACTCTGGAAGGTGTCGCTGGCCGGTGGCCGCCACGCCAGCCTGACCATCCACCGCGGCTACGAACTGATGCTGCAGCACGCCGCGGGCGCCGATGCCGGCTACCTGCGCGGACGGCTGCAGGAAGCGCGCTGGCTGCTCAAGAACCTCGCCGCCCGCGGCGAGACCCTGCTCAAGGTGGTGCACTGCCTGGTGCGCGAACAGTCCGGCTTCCTCGAGTTCGGCGCCCAGGCACTGCGTCCGCTGACCCTGCGCGAAGTCGCTGCGCAGATCGGCATGCACGAGTCCACGGTGTCGCGCGCGGTCGCGCGCAAGCACGTGCACACGCCGCGCGGCACCATCCCGCTGCGCGCGTTCTTCGCTTCCGGCATCGACACCGGCGGCGGTGGCGAAGCGTCCAGCACCGCGATCCAGGACATGATCCGGCGGCTGGTGGACGCGGAGGACCCGCGCAAGCCGCTGTCCGATGCGCGCCTGGCCGAACGCCTCAAGGACAGCGGCGTACCCGTCGCAAGACGCACCGTGGCCAAGTACCGCGAAGCGCTGAACATTCCTTCCTCGCACGAGCGCGTGCGGATCGCCTGAACGCCCCGTGGATGCTTCACGCCTCCGGGGGGCTGGGTTAACCTGTCCGTGACACCCACTGCGCCGCGATGCGCGATGCTGTGGCTCCCACCGAGAAGGAGGTTGCGATGCTCATCGAGACCCACGGCCAGCAGATGGACGTCACCCCCGCGCTGCGCGACTACGTCGAAACCAAGCTTGGCCGGCTGTCGCGGCTGTACGACCCGCCGCTCCAGGTCCGCACCCAGCTCAGCATCGACAAGCCGGACCACCGTGCCGAAGCCACCGTCAGCGTGGCCGGCAAGACGCTCCACGCCGACGCCCGCGCAGCCGACATGTACGCGGCCATCGACCTGCTCGCCGACAAGCTCGACCGCATGCTGGTCAAGGAAAAGAAGAAGATGATCGACCACCATCGTCGCGGCGGGAATCCGGTGCGCGACGGCGAGTTCGGCTGAGCCGGCACAAGGCCCGGGGGATGCCATACACCGACATGCTCTCCGCCAGCCGCATCGTGCAGGTGGTGGCGCCCGGCAACCGTGACCAGGTCCTGGATGTCGCCGCCCGCCTGCTGGGCGGCGGTTCCCTGGAATGGACGCAGGCCATCGCCACCGGCCTGCGCGGGCGCGAAGCCGTGGGCAGCACCGGGATCGGCCACGGCGTGGCCATCCCGCACTGCAGGAACGAAGCCTGCAGCGAACCGCTTGCGGCCTTCCTGCGGCTGGCCACGCCGGTGGACTTCAGCGCCCGCGATGGCGAACCGGTGGACCTGGTCTTCGCCATGGCCGTGCCAGGCGACCGCACCCAGCAGCACCTCGACACGCTGTCGGAACTGGCCGGCAGGTTCGCCGATCCCGGCTTCCGCCAGGCCGTGCGCCATGCGCGCGACATCACCGCGCTGCGCGCGCTGCTGCTGCGGTCGGACGGCCCGGTGGCGGCACGCTCGGCATGAAGGCCGCGATCACCGCGCAGGCGCTGTTCGACCAGCTGCGCGACCGGCTTGAACTCAAATGGCTCGCGGGCCGCTCCGGCGCCTCGCGCCAGCTTGAATCGGTCGACACGGTGTCGCGCCGGCCGTCGCTGGCCGGTTACCTCAACATCATCTATCCGAACAAGGTGCAGATCCTCGGCAGCGAGGAGCTTTCCTGGCTCGACGGGCTGGAACCCCGCCAGCGCTGGGAGACGCTCGAGAAGATCCTCCAGTTCGGACCGCTGGCGCTGGTGGTCAACAAGGGCCAGCCCTGCCCCGAAGACCTGGTGGAGATGGCCGGGGAATCGGGCATCGCGCTGTGGTCGTCGCAGCGCCGCGGCCACGAGCTGTACAACGTGCTGCAGTACCACCTTGCCGGCGCCCTGGCCCCCAGGGTCACGCTGCACGGGGTGTTCATGGAGATCTATTCCATCGGCGTCCTGGTCACCGGCGAGTCGGGGACCGGGAAAAGCGAGCTTGCGCTGGAGCTTGTGACCCGCGGCCACCGCCTGGTCGCCGACGATGCGCCGGAGTTCGCGCAGATCGCCCCCGACGTCCTCGACGGCACCTGTCCCGAGCTGCTGCAGGACCTGCTGGAACTGCGCGGCCTGGGCGTGCTCAACATCCGCGAGATGTTCGGCGATACCGCGGTGAAGCGGAACAAATACCTGCGCCTGATCGTCCACCTCGCGCGTCCCGAGGACACCCGGGAAGCGCGCGACCCCAGCGGCATGGTGCGCCTGACCGGCGACCTGGGCGCGCGCCGCGTGCTGGACCTGGACGTGCCCATGATCACCTTGCCGGTGATGCCGGGCCGCAACCTCGCGGTACTGACCGAAGCCGCCACCCGCGTGCACGTGCTGCGCGCCAAGGGCGTGGACCCGGCCACGGCCTTCCTGGCCCGCCATTCCCACTTCCTCGAACGGGGCCATCCATGAGCACCGCCAGCACTTCGCTGATCATCGTCAGCGGCATGTCGGGCAGCGGCAAGACCGTTGCCCTCAACACGCTGGAGGACCTCGACTTCTACTGCGTCGACAACCTGCCGGCCGAACTGCTGCCCGACTTCGTGCGCAGCGCCACCCACCCCGAGCGCGCCTCGCAGAAGCTCGCGGTGGGGGTCGACGTGCGCAGCCGCGGCGACCTGGCCAACATCCCCGAGTGGCTCTCCGCGGTCGGCGCGATGGGCTTCGACCCCAAGCTGGTGTTCTTCGACACCGTCAACGACGTCCTGCTGAAACGCTACGCCGACACCCGTCGCCGGCACCCGCTGACCCGCCTCGGCCTGGCCCTGTCCGACGCCATCGCGCTGGAGCGCCAGGTACTGCGGCCACTGGTCTCGCTGGCCGACGTCACCATCGACACCAGCGAACTGAACGTGCACCAGCTGCGCCGCCGCGTCCTGACCGAGCTCGGGCTGAGCATGGATTCCTCGCTGTCGCTGCTGTTCGAATCCTTCGCCTACCGCCGCGGCGTGCCGCCGGACGCGGACTTCGTGTTCGACGCGCGCGCCCTGCCCAACCCGCACTGGGATGCCCGCCTGCGGCCGCTGTCGGGGCGCGACGGCCCGGTGCGCGAGTTCTTCGCATCGCAGCCGGAGGTGGTCGAATACCTGCAGCACGTGAACGGCTTCCTCGACACCTGGTTGCCGCGCATGCATTCGTCCACGCGCAGCTACGTCACCGTGGCCTTCGGCTGCACCGGCGGCAGGCACCGCTCGGTCTTCCTGGCAGAAGCCGCGGCGGAACACGCACGCGAGCAGGGCTGGAAGGAAGTCGCCACGCACCACCGCGGCCTGGATTGATCGCCGGAGGGCGCTTGCGCGCACCCGGTCCGGCACGCGCAAGCGCCGCGTCCCGAACGCGGCGCTTCCGGATGGTGATGCGGCTCTGCTAGCGTGTGCGGATGGCCGCCGGCATCCTCCTCGTCACCCACCTCGGCATCGGCACCGCACTCAGGTCGGTGGCGGGCCGGCTGCTGGGCACCCTGCCGCTGGCGGTAGAAGTCTTCGAGATGTCCTACGACGCCGACCCGGACGCGATGCTGGCCGCCGCCAGCGCGGCCCTGCGGCGCGCCGACAGCGGCGACGGCGTGCTGCTGCTGACCGACCTGTACGGCGCCACGCCCGCCAACATGGCCGCGCGCCTGGCACACCTGGGCACCCCCGTGCGCCGCGTGTCGGCGCTGAGCCTGCCGATGCTGCTGCGGGTGCTGAACTATCCCGAACTCGGGCTCGACCAGCTGCCCGCCGTGGCGGCGGCGGGTGCGCGCAATGGAGTGGTACACGATGACGCCTGAGGCGAGGCAGCCATGATCGAACGAGAACTCACGGTGTCCAACCGGCTGGGGTTGCACGCACGCGCCACCGCGCGGCTGGTCCAGCTGCTGTCCAGCTACGATGTCAACGCGACGCTCAACGCCAAGGGCCGCGAGGTCAACGCGAAGAGCATCATGGGGGTGATGCTGCTCGCCGCCGGCACCGGCACCGCGGTCACGCTGCGCGTGGAAGGCCCGGACGAAGCGGAGGCGGCCGAGGCGGTGTGCGGGCTGTTCGAGCGGCGATTCGACGAGGACAGCTGATGCGCCAGCTGCTGCCCGGCCACGGCGCATCGCGGGGCAACGCCCTGGGCCGCGCCCGGGTGCGGCAGCCGCACGCGCTGGAAGTCGCCGAGGAGCGCATCACCCGCGCCGCCGCAGCGGGCGAGGTGGCGCGCCTGCATGAAGCCATCGACATGGTGCGGAACGAGCTCCGCGACCTGCGTTCGCGCCTGCACGGCGCGCTCGCCAAGGAAGTGGGCGAGTTCCTCGACCTGCACGCCCTGCTGCTCGACGACCCCGAGCTGCTGCAGGGCCTGGACGACCTCATCACCCGTGACCTGTACGGCGCCGACTACGCGCTGCGCATGCAGCGCAACCGACTGGCCGCGGTGTTCGAGGGCATGGACGATCCGTACTTCCGCAGCCGCATCGAGGACATCGACCACGTCATCGGCCGCATCCACGCGGCACTGCACCGCCACGACGTGCAGCCGACCGGCGTGGCCGGCGAGATCCTGGTGTCGGATGCCCTGGCGCCGTCCGAAGTCGCGCGGCTGCACGCGCGCGGCGTGATCGGCATCGTGACCGCGGGCGGCAGCATGCTGTCGCACAGCGCCATCCTGGCGCGCAGCCTGCACATCCCGCTGGTGGTCGGCGCGCCGCAGGCGCTGGCCCAGGTCAACGACGGCGACGTGCTGATGATCGACGGCGCGACGGGGCTCGTGATCGTCGACCCCGGCGCCGACGACCTGCTCGCCCACCGCGAGCGCCTGCGGGAAGGCAAGAGAGAACGCCGCCAGCTGCACCGCCTGCGCCGCGAGCCCTCACGCACCCTGGACGGCGTCGACATCCGCCTGTACGCGAACGCCGAGACCCGCGAGGACGTGGCCGAGGCGCACGCCCTGGGCGCGGCGGGGATCGGCCTCTACCGCACCGAGTACCTGTTCCTGCAGCGCAGCGAGCTGCCATCCGAGGACGAGCAGTTCGTCGCTTACCGCGACCTGGTCCTCGGCATGACCGGGCGCATCGCGACCATCCGCACGCTCGACGTCGGCGCCGACAAGGCCGACGACAGCGGCCTGGTCCTGCCCGGCGAACCCAACCCCGCGCTCGGCGTGCGCGGCGTGCGGCTGGCGCTGCGCCGGCGCGAGGTGTTCACCAGCCAGCTGCGCGCGATCCTGCGCGCGTCAGGCTACGGCCCGCTGCGGATCCTGCTGCCGATGGTGGCGCGGCGCGAAGAGCTGGTCGCCGCGCGCCGCCTGGTGCGCCAGGTCGGGGCGCGCCTGCGTCGCGAGGGGCACGCGGTGGCCGACAACATCCCGCTGGGCGCGATGATCGAGGTGCCGGCGGCCGCAATCGCCCTGCCGGCGCTGATCGACATGATCGATTTCATTTCGATCGGGACCAACGACCTGGTGCAGTACCTGCTCGCCGCCGACCGCGGCAACGACGCACTGCACGAACTGCACAGTCCGCTGCATCCGGCGGTGGTGCAGCTGCTGCAGCAGGTGCTGGCCACCGCGCGCGCGCACGGCCGGCCGGCGGCGATCTGCGGCGAGATGGCCGGCGACCCGCTGTTCACTCCGCTGCTGCTGGCACTGGGACTGGAGGAGTTCAGCCTGCATCCGTCGACGCTCCTGGAAGTGCGCCGCGAAATCCGCGGGCTCGACCTTGCCACGCTGCGCCAGCGCGCGCCCGCGCTGCTGCGCGCACGCGACCAGGCCGGCATCGCGCGCTGGCTGGCGGCGACGGTGGCCACGCCGTGACGCCCGGCAACGCCTTCACGGAGATCGTCGCGCCCGGCGTCGGCGCACAGGCAGTGGCGATCCGGGAACGCTTCCTCACGGCCGCACCCTTCCGCCACTGCGTGATCGAAGGCTTCTTCGCGCCTGAGTTCGTCGATGCGCTGCTCGCGCAGTTCCCGGCCTTCGAGCGCGGCAACGCGGTCAACGAGGACGGGGTCGTCAGCGGCAAGTCGACCGTCGAGCGGATCCGCGGACTGGGCGAGGCCTACGCCCGGCTGGACGCCTGCATCCAGTCGCCCGCGTTCCTCGACCTGGTCGGGCGCCTGACCGGCATCGACGACCTGCTCTATGACCCCGGCTATTTCGGCGGCGGCACCCATGAGAACCGCGACGGCCAGAGCCTCGACAACCACATCGACTTCAACCACCACCCCGCCACCGGCTGGCACCGGCGCCTCAACCTGATCGTGTACCTCAACCCGGACTGGCACGACGACTGGGGCGGTGCGCTCGAGCTCCATCGCGATCCGCACGACCCGGCGGCCGACGAGGTGGTGTCGCTCGCGCCGGCGTACAACCGCTGCGTGATCTTCGAAACCACCGAGCACAGCTGGCACGGTTTCCCGCCGATCCGCCTGCCGCCGGAACGCGCCGGACTGACGCGGCGCTCGATCGCGCTGTACTTCTATACGCGCGAACGCCCCGCGGACGAGGTCGCGTCGTCGCACTCCACCGTGTATGTCGATCGCCCGCTGCCTGCCCATGTCACAGCGGGGCGCGTTCTGACCGGGCGCGACGTCGAAGAGCTGCGCGAGCTGCTCGCCCGTCGCGACGCGCACAACCGTCGCCTGTACGCCGACATGCGTGCCCTGCAGGCGGAGCTCGACCGCAGCTTTGCGGGCCGGCTGTTTGCCGCCGCCCGGCGGGTGCGCGCGCGCTTCCGGCGCTGAGCGTGACGCGGGTGGCAACGGGGTGGGCAGCGCGATCGGCGCGGGCGATAATGCAGGCATGAACGCCTGACCCTGTCGCGCATCACCGTCGCGCGACGCGCCCCCTCGGAAGCATTCCATGGCCGAAGCCGTCCGCCACGACAAGACCGCGCGCCAGCTGCGCCTGCTGTCCGATGCACTCGACAGCGGCCGGCTGGGCCCGGTGCGGCGGCTGGTCAACACGCTGGCCCCGGCCGAGATCGGCAACCTGCTCGAGTCCCTCCCGCCCGACCGCCGCATGGTGGTCTGGGGCCTGGTCGATGCAGAGGACGACGGCGAGGTCCTGGTCCACGTCGGCGACGAGGTGCGCGAAAGCCTGCTCGCGGACATGGATCCCGACGAGATCGTGGCCGCCGTCGAGGACCTCGACATCGACGACCTCGCCGACCTGGTCGAGGATCTTCCGGACACGGTGATCGACGAAGTCCTGAAGTCGATGGACCGCGAAAACCGCGAGCGCCTGGAGCAGGCCCTGTCCTACGCCGAGGACACCGCCGGCCGCCTGATGAACCCGGACGTGGTCACGGTACGCGCCGACACCACGGTCGACGTGGTGCTGCGCTTCCTGCGCCTGCGCGGCGAACTGCCCGAGCACACCGACCACCTGTACGTGGTCAACCGCCGCCACCAGCTGCTGGGCTGGGTGGCCCTGCAGGACCTGGTGACCCGTGACCCGGGCAGTCCGATCAACAAGCTGATCGACGACGCGCTGACCGCGATCCACGTCGGCGAGTCCGCGGAGTCGGTCGCGCGCCAGTTCTCCGACCACGACTGGGTGTCCGCGCCCGTGGTCGACGAGGGCAACGTGCTGCTCGGCCGCATCACCATCGACGACGTGGTCGATATCATCCGCGAGCAGGCCGAACACCAGGCGCTGGGCGCCGCCGGCCTCGACGAGGACGAGGACCTGTTCTCGCCGGTGAAGCGCGCGGTGCGCGGACGCATCGTCTGGCTGGGCGTGAACCTGGCCACGGCCTTCCTTGCGGCGGGGGTGATCGGGCGCTTCGAGGCGACCATCGAGCAGATCGTGGCGCTGGCGGTGCTGATGCCGATCGTCGCCGGCATCGGCGGCAACGCCGGCATGCAGGTACTGACGCTGATGGTGCGCGGCCTCGCGCTGGGCCAGGTGGGCGCGAGCAACGCCAGCGTGCTGCTGTGGAAGGAGCTGCGGGTTGCGCTGATCAACGGCCTGCTGATCGGCGGCTTCGTCGGACTGGTGGCCTTTGCCTGGTTCCAGGACTGGATGCTGGGCCTGGTGATCACCGCGGCACTGGTGATCAACTTCGCCTCGGCCGCGTTGGCCGGGGTCCTGGTGCCGCTGGCGATGAAGCGCGCCGACGTCGACCCCGCGGTGGCCGGCGGCGTGGTGGTCACCGCGGTGACCGACGTGGTGGGCTTCTTCAGCTTCCTGGGACTCGCGACGGTCATCCTCCTCCGCTGATTGCAGCAGGAAGCCCACCCATGGGAGCGGACATGGCCGCTCCCACAGGCTTCCAGAGCCGCTCGGGCTTGCCGCCGGCTCAGGCGAGCAACGCTTCCAGGACCGCCATGCGTACGGCCACGCCGTTCGCCACCTGGCGCAGCACCATCGACTGCGGGCCGTCGGCCACGTCGTCGCTGATCTCGACGCCGCGGTTCATCGGGCCGGGGTGCAGCACCACGGCATCCGGCGCAGCGCGGCGCAGACGCGCGGCCGTCAGGCCGTAGTCGCGGTGGTAGGCCTCGAGCGAGGGCACCAGGCCCTCCTCCATGCGCTCGCGCTGCAGGCGCAGCATGAACACCGCATCCACGCCCTCGAGCGCGGCGTCGAGGTCGCTGCCGACGCTGCAGCCGGCCAGGGTCGCGTCGTCGGGCAGCAGGTTCGCCGGCCCGCAGGCGCGGATCTCGCCGATGCCAAGCGCGCGCAGCGCGTGCAGTTCGGAACGCGCGACGCGCGAATGCCGGATGTCGCCCACCACCGCGACCTTCAGCCGCGCGAAGTCCGCGCCCTTCGCCTGGCGCAGGCTCAACACGTCGAGCAGGCCCTGCGTGGGATGCGCGCTGCGGCCGTCGCCGGCGTTGACCAGGGCCGTGCCCGGCTGCGCCGAGGCCGCGAGCATCGCCACCGCGCCGTCCTCGCGATGCCGGACGATGAAGCCGCGCACGCCCATGGCCTCGATGTTGCGCAGGGTGTCCAGGGCCGTCTCGCCCTTGCTGGTCGACGAGGTGGAGGCGTCGAAGGCCAGGGTGTCCGCGCCCAGGCGCTGCGCAGCGCGCTGGAACGATAGCCGCGTGCGGGTGGAGGGTTCGAAGAACAGCGTGCACACCGCGGTGCCGGCCAGGGCCGTGCGCGGATCGGCGCCACCCCCGTGCTCGACGAAGGCCTGGGCGCGGTCGAGCAGCGCCACCAGCGTCGCGCGCGGCATGCCCTCGAGAGTCAGCAGGTGTCGCAGGCGGCCGTCGCCGGTGGCTTGCAGGGTCATGCGGATGCGTCCGGTCCGGCGGCGTCGGGATCGACCACGACCGCATCGCCGGGCGCGGCCAGCCAGCGCTCGACGATGACCGCGGCGGCCACCGCGTCCAGCGCGGCGGCGTCGCGGCGGCGGCGGCGACCCTCGGCGCGGTCCACGGCGAAGCGCTGCGCGGCCTCGATCGAACTCGATCGCTCGTCGACCATCACCACCGGGATCGAATAGCGGCGCGCCAGTTCGTGCGCGAACGCGCGCGCGCGCAGCCGGATCGGCTGGTCGCCGCCGTCAAGGGTCATCGGATCGCCGACCACGCAGCCGTCGGGGCGCCATTCCTTCTGCAGCTTGTCGATCGCGGCCCAGTCGACCTTGTCCGCATGCACGTCGACCACTTCCAGCGCACGCGCGCCGTGCCCGAAGGCGCTGCCCACGGCCACGCCGATGCGGCGCGCGCCGACGTCGAAGCCAAGCACCGTGCCGTCGTGGCGGATGCTGGCCATCAGGCGTGCCCGGCGTAATCGGGCATGTGCGCCAGGTCGACGCCGATGCGGCCCGCCGCGGCCTGCCAGCGCGCTTCCAGCGGCAGCGCAAACAGAAGTTCATCATCCGACGGCACGGTCAGCCAGCTGTTATCGGCCAGCTCCGCATCGAGCTGCCCCGGGCTCCAGCCGGCGCAGCCAAGCGCCACCACGACCTTGCGCGGACCATCGCCCCGCGCCATCGCCTCGAGCACGTCGCGCGAGGTAGTAACGCGCAGCCCTTCGGCCACGGTGAGGCTGGAATCCCAGCCGCGATCGCCATCGTGGATCACGAAGCCACGCTCCGGGTGCACCGGGCCGCCGGCCAGCACCGGGGTCGCGCACAGCGCCTCGTCGGCGCAGGCGATGCCCATCTGCGAGAAGATCTCGCCGAGCGTGTAATCCGAGCGTCGGTTGACCACCACGCCCATGGCCCCGCCGGCATCGTGTTGGCACAGCAGCGACACCGTGCGCGCGAAGTTGCCGTCGGCCAGCGAGGGCAGCGCGACCAGGAGCTGGTTGGCGAGTGGAGTGGGCGTCACGGACATGGCGCCATTCTATCCAGTGCCGGCGCGGCGCGCCCGGTGCCCGCTACCATGGCGCCATCGCCACCGCCGCCGGAACCGCCATGTCCGTAGACGCTCCCCTGCCGCGCAACGAGCGCGCCTTCATCGTATTGCTGGCGGTGCTCCAGGGCGGCCTGATGTACTTGGCGCAGACGGGGCACGACGCGGGCTGGTGGCCGTTTGCGGAGCTGGGCGGACGGGTCTGCTGGTACACCCTGGTGCTGGCCGTGCCGACGATGATGGCGCTGAGCGTGGTGCGCCTGCGCGACGCCCGCTTCTGGCAGCACGCGGTCGCGGTGGCCGTGGTGGTCGCCGGGCTGGCCGCCTGGGCGTCGTGGAATGCCACCGGCGGGCCCGGGATCAGCGCCGGCAGCGTGCTGGGGCCATTCGGTGCTTCGGTGGCGATCGGCCTGTTCGTCGCCCTGCCCTGGCTGCAGTGCCGGCTGGCCCACGGCCATTGGCGCGCACCCTACCCCTGCCTGTTCGAGCATGCCTGGCAGAACGCGCTGACGCTGGCGCTGGCTGCCCTGTTCACCGGCATCTGCTGGCTGGTGCTGTGGCTCTGGGGCGCGCTGTTCGCGCTGGTGAAGATCGACTTCTTCCGCGAACTGTTCCGCGAGGACGCCTTCATCTACCTTGCGACCGGCGCCATGGCCGGCCTGGGCGTGCTGATAGGCCGCACCCAGCACCGCGCGGTGCAGGTGGCGCGGCAGATCCTGTTCGCGATCTTCACCGGCCTGCTGCCGCTGCTGGCCTTCATCGCCGTGCTGTTCGTGGCCAGCCTGCCGTTCACCGGACTTGCCCCGCTGTGGGAGATGCGTTCGGCGGCGTCCACGCTGGTCGCCGTGGTCGCCCTGCTGGTGGCGTTCACCAACTCGGTGCTGCAGGACGGCCAGGGCGAACGGCCCTATCCCGGCTGGCTGCGACGCCTGGTCGATACCGGCCTGGCAGTGCTGCCGGTATACGCGCTGCTGGCGCTGTATGCGCTGTGGCTGCGCATCCACCAGCACGGCTGGACTGCGGACCGCGTGTGGGCGGTGCTGCTGGCGCTGATCGTGGCCGGCTACGCGTCAGGTTACGCTTGGGCCGTGCTGCGCCGTGGCGACGGCTGGCTGGCCAGGATCCGGCCGGTGAACCGGGCGATGTCGCTGGTGGTGGTGGCACTGGCCGTGCTTGCCAACACGCCGCTCCTGGATGCGCAGCGGATCGCCGTGGGCAGCCAGATGCAGCGCCTCGCCGACGGCCGGACCGGTGCCGATGACTTCGACCTGGACTGGCTGCGCCACGACAGCGGGCGTCGCGGCTACGAGGCCACCCTCTCCCTGCGCCACCACCACGCATGGGCGGGCGATTCCGAGCGGCTCGCCGAACTCGAACGCGTGCTCGCGCGGACCAGCCGCTGGGGCACGCCGCGCGGTGAAGAGGCCGGGCGTCCCGCGCGCGACGCCGCGCGGCTGCGCGCGCAGGTGCGGTTGGCCGAGGGCGCCGACGCGCCCGATGCCGACTGGTGGGACGCGCTGGCCAACGGGCGACCGGGCGGTGGCGAGTGCGTGGGCCCGGCCGACGATTGCATCCTGCTGACGCCGGACCTGGATGGCGACGGCATCGCCGATCCGCTGCTGTGCACGCTCGGGGATGGCTATGGCGCGCGCTGCGCGCTGTTCGCGCGCGATGACGCGGGTGGCTGGACCGTCGCCGCCAATCTGCAGATGTGGCCGCAAGGGGCATCGGAACAGGCCTGGCGCCGCGCCCTGCGCCGCGACCTCCTGGCCGGTCGCGTGCAGGCGGCACCGCGACGCTGGCCGGACCTGCGCATCGGCAACGACCCGCCGCGGCAGCTCGACGCGGTCGAGGCGTCCACCGACCGCTGACGAGGCGTTTCAGCCGAGGCCGAACTGCACCTCGTCGGGCGTCGGCACGCGGACCGCGAGCACCTCGACCTCGGCGCGGACGCGGCGCCCGGCCAGCGGATGGTTGCCATCGACGGTCAGGGTCTCGGCGTCCACCGCCGTCACCACCACGTCCAGCGGACCCTTCGCGGTGGTGGTCTCCAGCCGGTCGCCGACCTTGGGCTCCGAAGGCGCGCGCCACATCGCGCGCGGCAGCGTCTGCACCAGCGCCTCGTGGCGCGGGCCGAAGCCGTCTTCCGGAGCCACCACCAGGTCGAAGCGATCACCGGCCTTGCGGCCTTCCAGCGCTTGCTCCAGGCCCCGGGCGATGCCGCCGGCCCCATGCATGTAGGTCAGCGGCTCGTGGCCACGCGTGCTGGTGATCCGTTCGCCGCTGTCGGCGTCGGTAAGCGTGAAGTGCACGGTGGCGATGCGGCGGTCGGCAATATCCATCGTCGGTGCTGTCCTCATGGGGTATCGCCGCATCGTCGCCAGCGCGGCGCCGCCGCGCAAGCCCGGGCATGCAGCGGCGTGACGGGCGGCGCCGACATGATGCGAGGCGGTGCAGGTTCGAGGCGCAAAAAACCCCGCATCGCGGCGGGGTCTTCCTGTCCGGAGCGACCCGCCCCGCAGGGCGGGGCAGGTTCGCCTGCATCAGCCCGCGATGGCTTCCTGGTAGCGGCGCTCGACCTCGTTCCAGTCGACCACGTTATAGAACGCGCCGATGTAGTCCGGGCGGCGGTTCTGGTACTTCAGGTAGTACGCATGCTCCCAGACGTCCAGGCCCAGGATCGGGGTGTTGCCCGAACCGATGCCCTTCATGAGCGGGTTGTCCTGGTTGGCGCTGCTCTCGACCGTCAGCTTGCCGGCCTTGTCGGTCGACAGCCACGCCCAGCCGCTGCCGAAGCGGGTCAGCGCGGCCTTGGTGAAGGCTTCCTTGAACGCGTCGAAGCCGCCGAGGTCGCTGTCGATGCGCTTGGCCACGTCACCGGTCGGATTGCCGCCGCCCTTGGGCGACATCACCGTCCAGAACAGCGAATGGTTGGCATGGCCACCGGCGTTGTTGCGCAGCGGGCCGCGCTTGTCCTCGGGCAGCGCGTCGAGGTTGGCGATGATCTCCTCGGCGCTCTTGTCGGCCCACTCCGTGCCCTCGAGCGCGGCGTTGGCGTTGTTGATGTAGGTCTGGTGGTGCTTGGTGTGATGGATTTCCATCGTCTGCGCATCGATGTGGGGCTCGAGCGCGTCATAGGCGTAGGGAAGCTTGGGCAGGGTGAAAGCCATCGGAATCTCCAAGGATGAATGGGAGGCCGGCCATTGTGGCGGCTGCAAGGTAAAAAGTACGCAAAGAAAAGGGCGCCGTCGCCGGCGCCCTTCCTGTAAGCGACGAAATGCTGCGTATCAGTTGGCTTCGGCCACCTCGACGCCGTCCAGCCCCTGCGACAGCGTGCGCGCATCGCCGCCCTGGGCGAGCTTGATGCGCAGGCGCACTTCGTTGGCGGAGTCGGCGTAGCGCAGTGCGTCCTCGTAGGAAATCTCGCCGGCCTGGTAGAGCTCGAACAGGCTCTGGTCGAAGGTCTTCATGCCGAGGTTGGTCGACTCCTTCATGACCTCCTTCAGCTTGTGGATCTCGCCATCGCGGATGTAGTCCTGCACCAGCGGCGTGCCGAGCAGGATCTCCATCGCCACGCGGCGCCCCTTGCCGTCCGGCGTCGGCAGCAGCTGCTGCGCGACCACGCCCTTGAGGTTCAGCGACAGGTCCATCAACAGCTGGCCGCGACGATCCTCGGGGAAGAAGTTGATGATGCGGTCCATCGCCTGGTTGGCGTTGTTGGCATGCAGGGTGCACAGCACCAGGTGGCCGGTCTCGGCGAAGGCGATGGCGTGGTCCATGCCCTCGCGGGTACGCACCTCGCCGATCATGATCACGTCCGGCGCCTGGCGCAGGGTGTTCTTGAGCGCGTTCTCCCAGTTGTCGGTGTCGATGCCGACCTCGCGCTGGGTGATGATGCAGCCCTGGTGCTTGTGCACGAACTCGATCGGGTCCTCGATGGTGATGATGTGCCCGGTGGAGTTCTGGTTGCGGTAGCCGATCATCGACGCGAGCGAGGTCGATTTACCGGTGCCCGTGGCGCCGACGAAGATGATCAGGCCGCGCTTGGTCATCGCCAGGGTCTTGATGATCGGCGGGAGGTTCAGCTCCTCGATCGACGGGATCCGGGTTTCGATCCGGCGCAGCACCATGCCCACCTGGTTGCGCTGGTAGAAGCACGACACGCGGAAGCGGCCGACGCCGGACACGCCGATGGCGAAGTTGCACTCGTGGGTGCGTTCGAACTCCTCGCGCTGCGGCGGCGTCATCACGTTCAGCACCAGGTCGCGCGCCTGCTGCGGCGTCAGCGCGTTCTGGGTGATCGGCGAGATCTTGCCATGGACCTTCATCGACGGCGGCATGCCGGCGGTGATGAACAGGTCCGAGGCCTTCTGGTGGGCCATCAGCTTGAGGTAGGAGGTGAAGTCGATGGCGCTCATGTGATGCTCCGGTTACTCGAACAGCCGCTTGTCCTTGGCATAGTCCCGCGCCTGCTGGCGGGTGACCATGGCGCGCTTGACCAGGTCCTGCAGGTGCTGGTCGAGCGTCATCATGCCGTGCTGCTGGCCGGTCTGGATCGACGAATACATCTGCGCGACCTTGTCCTCGCGGATCAGGTTCCTGATCGCCGGGATGCCGACCATGATTTCCCAGGCCGCGGTGCGCCCGCCGCCGACCTTCTTCAGGAGCGCCTGCGAGATCACCGCGCGCAGGGACTCCGACAGCATCGAGCGCACCATCGGCTTCTCGCCGGCGGGGAACACGTCGATGATGCGGTCGATGGTCTTGGCGGCCGACGAGGTATGCAGGGTGCCGAACACCAGGTGGCCGGTCTCCGCGGCGGTCAGCGCCAGGCGGATGGTTTCCAGGTCGCGCAGCTCGCCCACCAGGATGTAGTCGGGGTCCTCGCGCAGCGCCGAGCGCAGCGCCTCGTTGAAACCGTGAGTGTCGCGATGCACTTCGCGCTGGTTGATGAGGCACTTCTGCGCGGTGTGCACGAACTCGATCGGATCCTCGATGGTGAGGATGTGCCCGTATTCGGTCTTGTTGACATGGTCGACCATCGCCGCGAGCGTGGTCGACTTGCCGGAACCGGTCGGGCCGGTGACCAGGATCAGGCCCTGTGGCTGGTCGATCAGCTCCTTGAAGATCCGCGGCGTGCCGAGGTCCTCGAGCGTCAGCACCTCGGACGGAATGGTGCGGAACACCGCGCCGGCGCCGCGATTCTGGTTGAAGGCGTTGACGCGGAAGCGCGCCAGGCCGGCGATCTCGAACGAGAAGTCGACCTCGAGGAATTCCTCGTAGTCGCGGCGCTGCTTGTCCGACATGATGTCGTAGACCAGCGCGTGGACCTGCTTGTGGTCGAGCGCCGGGATGTTGATCCGGCGGACGTCGCCGTCGACGCGGATCATCGGCGGCAGGCCTGCCGACAGGTGCAGGTCCGAGGCCTTGTTCTTGACCGAGAACGCCAGAAGTTCGGCGATATCCATGCATGCTCCCCAGCGGCAGTGCACAAGTTGATTGCGGGACGCCCCACCGCGTCGCGGCTGGCGCCAGAGTACTCCCCGGGGGCAGTATAGCCCCGTATCCGCGTCACAGAACCAGCGGTGCTGGAGGAGCAGGCAGATGCCGGACGGACCCCTTGCGCGCGTCCTTGAAGCAATGGATGGCGCCTCGAAACAGAACGCCATCCGCGGCGCCACGCGGCCGCGCCTGGTCGCGGTGGGCAAAACCCGCGAGGCCGGCGAGATCGCGGCCTTGGCCGCGGAGTGGGCGGCCCTGCGCCCCGGTGCGGCGCTCGCGTTCGGCGAGAACTACGTCCAGGAGGCGTCGGCCAAGGTCGCGGCCCTCGACGGCGCCGGGATCGAATGGCACCTGATCGGGCACCTGCAGTCGAACAAGGCGGAACAGGCGGCGGAACTGTTCGACTGGGTGCAGTCGGTCGACCGCCCGAAACTGGTGGCGGCGCTGGCCGCGGCCCGCGATCCACGGCGGCCTCCGTTGAAGGTGCTCATCCAGGTCAACATCGATGGCGAAGCCGGCAAGCACGGTTGCACCCCTGCCGACGTGCCGGAGCTCGCCCGCGCCATTGCCGCGCAGTCCGCGCTCGCACTGCGCGGACTGATGGCGATCCCCGAGCCGCATCCCGACCCGGGGCACCGCCGCGCCGGCTTCGCGGCCATGCGCGCGCTGCACGATGAACTGCTGGCCGCGCATCCCGGCGCCGACACCCTGTCGATGGGCATGAGCGGGGACTTCGAACTCGCGATCGCCGAAGGCGCGACCATGGTCCGCATCGGTACCGCGCTGTTCGGACCGCGCGCGCCGGCCTGAGCCGCGCCACGCCCGTCCGGGTGCGGCGGTCGCGACAGCGACGGCGCTCGGCGACAATGGCCGGCCCCGTTGCTGAAGGAGCCACGCCATGACCGATCCACGGACCGACGTTCGATCCACCACGCCGCGGGCCACCGCGTTCATCGGCGGCGGCAACATGGCGCGCAGCCTGATCGGCGGCATGGTGTCCCGCGGCGCGGATCCGCTTGGCATCCACGTGGCCGAACCGGTCGACGCGCTGCGCGATGCGCTGGCCCGCGACTACGGCGTGCAGGTCCACGCCGACGCGGCCGATGCCGTGGCCGCCGCCGACGCCTGGGTGTTCGCGGTCAAGCCGCAGGTGATGCGCGAGGTGTGTAAAAGCCTGGCGGGCCAGGCCCGCGCCTCGCACCCGCTCGCGATCTCGATCGCCGCCGGCATTACCGCGGGCCAGCTCGCGTCCTGGCTCGGTGGCGATGCCGCCGTGGTCCGCGCCATGCCCAACACCCCTGCCCTGCTCGGCGCGGGCGTCACCGGCCTGCACGCCAATGCCGCGGTGGATGCCGCCGGCCGCGACCGCGCCCAGGCACTGTTGGCGACCACCGGCAAGACGGTGTGGATCGAGGACGAGGCGCTGATGGACGCCGTCACCGCGGTTTCCGGCAGCGGTCCGGCCTATGTGTTCCTGCTGGCCGAAGCGATGGAGGACGCGGCGCGCGCACAGGGCCTGCCGGCGGAGGCCGCGCGCATCCTGGTGCAGGAGACCCTGCTCGGCGCCGCCCGCATGCTGACCGGTTCGGACGACGCGCCGGCGGAGCTGCGCCGCCGCGTCACCTCGCCCGGCGGCACCACACAGGCTGCGATCGAGACCTTCGAGGCCGGCGGCCTGCGCACGCTGGTCGCCGCGGCGATCGGGGCCGCCGCCACCCGCGGCCGCGAACTCTCGGCCGCCAACGGCTGAAGCCTCGGCTCAGCGCTGGTTGATGCCGTAGCGGCCCGGCCCAAGCAGCGCGATGGCGATGGCCGTGCCCAGGAACATGCCCTGGAGTTCCAGCGCCCAGCCGCCGCTGGAATTCAGCCGGCCAAGTTCGCCCATGTGCGCCAGCGCGATCGCGAACAGCATGTTGATCGCGACCAGCACGGCGCCGATGCGGGCATGGAAGCCGGCCAGCAGCATCAACGGCGCCAGCACCTCGCCCACCAGCACGCCATAGGCAAGGAAGCCGGGCAGGCCCTGCGCCACCACCATGCCCTCGATGCCGGACATGCCCCCGCGCAGCTTGGTGATGCCGTGCAGCAGTATCAACACGCCGAGGGTGACGCGCAGCAGCAGCCGCGCGATGTCGTGCATAGCAGCCTGGTTCATGGGCGGGTCCGGTTGTCTGGGATCGCGGATCATGGCAGAGACGCGCAGGGCGTGCCCCTGTCAAGGGTGCTCCTGTCAAGCGTGCTCTTGGCGGGCACGCTCCTGCTGTCGCTCCGCCCAGCCGTGCACGATGCCGGCCAGCGCCGCCAGGCCATCGGTCAGCGCCGCAGGGCCGGGCTGCAGGATGAGCGGCGATTTCACTTCGTGCAGTTCGCCATCGCGGACCGCCGGGATCGCGTCCCAGCCCGGCCGCGCCGCGACCCTGTCGGGGCGGAACTTCTTGCCGCACCAGGAGCCGACGATGATGTCCGGCGCGCGGCGCACCACCTCGCCGGCATCGGCCAGGATGCGCTGCTTCGCCAGCGGCTCCGCGGCCAGCTCGGGGAACACATCGTCGCCACCCGCGATGCGCATCAGCTCGGCCACCCAGCGGATGCCGGTGATCGGCGGGTCGTCCCACTCTTCGAAATACATGCGCGGGCGCTGCGACAGCGTTGCCGCCCGGGCCTCGACGGCCTCGACGCCGCGCTGCAGGGCATCGGCATAGTCGTTGGCGCGCCCGGGCACCCCGACCAGCGCCCCCAGCCGGCGGACGTAGTCGACGATGCCGTCCACGCTGCGGTGGTTGCTGATCCAGACCTCGACGCCGCGGCGCACGAGTTCGGCGGCGATGTCGGCCTGGATGTCGGAAAAGCCGATCGCGAGGTCGGGCGCGAGCGCCATGATCGCGTCGATCTTCGCGCTGGTGAAGGCGCTGACCTTCGGCTTCTCCCTGCGCGCCCGCGGCGGGCGCACCGTGAAGCCGCTGATGCCGACGATCCGGTCCTGTTCGCCCAGCGCATAGAGCGTTTCGGTGGGCTCCTCGGTGAGGCAGACGATGCGCCGGGGGCCACGCATGGCCGTGGCGGCGGGCCTCACGGATACAGCATCCGCTTGCTGCAGTCGCCGGCCAGGTCGCGCTCGTACAGCCAGCGCTCGTGCCACCGGTACTCGGCGGCGTACCAGAATTCGATGCGTTCGGGGTCCACGCGCAGGCCCGTCCAGCGCGGCGGCCGCGGAACGTCGCGGTCTTCGAACTCCCGCTCGCAGTCCGCCAGGCGGCGATCGAACTCCTCGCGCGACTCCAGGGGCTCCGACTGCAGCGATGCCCAGGCGCCAAGCTGGCTGCCCCGCGGCCGACTGGCGAAATAGGCGTCGGCCTCGGACTCGTCGACGATCGCCACGCCACCCTCGATGCGCACCTGCACCCCCAGGCGCACGCGCGGCCAATGGAACAGCAGCGCCGCGCGCGGATTGGATTTCAGCTCGCGGCCCTTGCGGCCATCGAGGTGCGTGTAGAACACGAAGCCGCGCGCGTCGTGCGCCTTCAGCAGCACGGTGCGCAGGGATGGGCGGCCGTCGGCGGTCGCGGTCGCGAGCTGCATGGCGGTGCGATCGGGTTCGCCGGCGGCCAGCGCTTCGTCAAAGAGCGCGTCGAATGTGTGCAGGGCTTCGGCGTAAAGGTCGGTCATCAGCTGGGGGCTCCGCGGTTCTGCTGGCGTCGGGCGTGCGCGGGACGCGTGCGCACCTGCGCTATCGTGCCCGGATGGCGACGCCGATGCACAAGCCCGCTGCGGGATTCGGCCCCGGCGTCGTTTCCGCGGCGCTCGACGACGCGCTGCGGTCGGGCGCCCGCGTCTACGGCATCAGCGGGCTGCAGGGCAGCGGCAAATCGACCTTCGCGGCGCAGGTGGCCGCCGAAGCCCGGGGCCGCGGGCTGCGCTGCGCGGTGCTGTCCATCGACGATGTCTACCTCGGCCACGCGGACCGGCAGCGCATGGCGCGCGAAGTGCATCCGCTGCTGGCCACGCGCGGCCCCCCGGGCACGCACGAGGTCGGCCTGGCGATCGAGCTGCTGGACGCACTGCGCGCGGGACGCGACGTGGCGCTCCCCCGCTTCGACAAGCGCTCCGACAACCGCCTCGCGCGCGACCGGTGGCCGACGGCGCGGGCGGTGGACCTGGTCGTGTTCGAGGGCTGGTTCCTGGGCACGCCTGCCGAAGCGGACGCGGCCCTGGCCGCGCCGCTCAACGCCCTGGAGCGCGAGGAAGACGCCGACGGCCGCTGGCGGCGCTGGTGCAACGACGCGTTGGCGCGCGACTACCCTGCACTCTGGCGGCGCATCGATCGCCTGCTCCTGCTGCAGGCGCCGTCGTTCGAGGTGGTACCGGAATGGCGGTGGCAGGCGGAGAAGGCGCTGCACGCCGCGCATCCCGCCGGCGGCGGAATGGACCGCGCAGGCGTCGAGCGCTTCGTCCAGCATTACGAACGGACCAGCCGCCAGGCCCTGCGCACCCTGCCCGGCATCGCCGGACGCGTCATCGCGCTGGACGCACGGCGGCAGCCGGCCGCGGCGGCCTCCGGGCTCAGTCGACCACGAAGCTGATGCGCAGGTTCACCCGCCACTCGGTGATGTTGCCACCGCCATCGGTGACGACCTTGGTTTCGCTGATCCAGGCGCCCTTGATGCCTTTCACCGACTCCGCGCACTTTGCCAGCCCCTTGCGCACGGCGTCCTCGACGCTGGTGGGCGAGGACGAATTGATCTCGATGACCTTGGCGACCGACATGGTGTTCTCCTTTCGCAGTGGCCACCGGACTGGTGGCGGACACCATCCTCGGGGCGCGGCCGTTAAGGCCATGCCTTCGCCTGCGGCCGGCTGCTAGCATCGTCACACCCCGGACGCCTCCACGCCAACGCCCATGAATCCCGCCCGCCACCTCGTGCTCGTCGGCCCCATGGGCGCCGGCAAGACCTCGGTCGGGCGCTGCCTGGCGCGGCATTTCGAGCTCGCCTTCGTCGACAGCGACCAGGAAATCGAACGGCGCACCGGCGCCAGCGTCGCGACGATCTTCGAATGCGAAGGCGAAGCCGGCTTCCGCGCGCGCGAGCGCGACGTACTTGCCGTCCTGCTGGCCGGGCCGGATGCGGTGATCTCCACCGGCGGCGGCGCGGTGCTCGATGCAGGGAACCGGCGCAACCTGGCGGGGGGCGGCTTCGTGGTGCACCTGCATGCGGACGTGCCCGCGCAGCTGCAGCGCCTCGTCCGCGACCGCAGCCGGCCGCTGCTGGCGCGCGGCGATCGCGCGTCGATCCTGGCGCGCCTGGCCGCCGGGCGCGATCCGCTGTATGCGGAGGTGGCGGATCTCGTCTTCGAGCCCGCCCCGGCCCCGGCCGCCGACGCCGCGCAGCGGCTGGCGGCCCTGCTGGAGTCCACCTGGCGACGCGGCACGATGGCCGCGTCGTCGCAGGCCACGCCGGAGCCGGCCGCGTGAGTGCCAGCCAACGCATCGCCGTGGGCGGGCCGGCGCCCTACGCCATCACCATCGGTCCCGGCCTGCTGGAGGACGGCGCGGCCCTGGCGGCGCCGCTGCGCGGACGCCAGGTGCTGGTGGCCAGCGACAGCCACGTCGGCCCGCTATACGCGCGCCAGGTCTGCGACGCCCTGCGGGCGGCACGCCCGGATGCGCGCGTGGACGTCTTCCTGCTTCCCGCCGGCGAGGCCAGCAAGACGCTGGACGGTTTCAGCGCAGCCATCGATGCCCTGGCGGCCCTTGGCGCCACCCGCGACGCCTGCGTCTATGCCCTCGGCGGCGGCGTGGTCGGCGACCTGGCCGGGTTTGCCGCGGCCTGCTGGATGCGCGGCATCGACTGCGTGCAGCTGCCGACCAGCCTGCTGGCGATGGTGGATTCGTCGGTGGGCGGCAAGACCGCGGTCGACCTTGCCGCGGGCAAGAACCTCGTCGGCGCCTTCCATCCGCCGCGCGCCGTGTTCGCCGACACCGGCGTGCTGCGCACCCTGCCCGACCGCGAGCTGCGCGCCGGACTGGCGGAAGTGGTCAAGTACGGCGCCATCGTCGATGAGGGCTTCCTGCACTGGCTGTGCGCCCACGCCGGCGCGCTGCTGGAGCGCGAAGACGCCGCGCTGGCGACGGCCATCGCGCGCAGCTGCGCGCACAAGGCGGCGATCGTCGAACGCGACCCGTTCGAGCACGGCGAGCGCGCGCTGCTGAATTTCGGACACACCTTCGCCCATGCGATCGAGGCCGAACAGGCTTACGACGGCCTCAACCACGGCGAGGCCGTGGCCGTGGGCATGGTGCTGGCGGCGCGGCTGTCGGCCGGGCTGGGACTCGCGGCCGCGGCCGATGCCGATGCGCTGTGCGGCGTGCTCGAGCGCTTCGGGCTGCCGGTGGCGCTTCCCCGCGGCCTGGACCCGGCCGCGCTGGTGGCGCGCATGCGCCTGGACAAGAAGGCCCAGTCCGACGGCCTGCGCTTCGTGCTCTGGGACGGGCCGGGCCGGGCCCGGCTGGTGGCCGGCGTTCCCGAGGCGCGGGTGCTGGACGTGCTCCGGGCGGGCTGAACAGTCGCCCCGGGCACGCGATTGCCAGGGCCCGGCCAGCGTCCGCAACCCCGCGCCCCGGCTACAATCTCCGGATGCGCCTGCTCCTCCAACAGCGACCCGGCGGCCCCGAGGCCCCGCGTTTCGTGCAGCTCATGCTCCAGCCCGACCTCCTGGGTGGCTGGATGCTGGTGCGCGAAAGCGGGCAGATCGGTGGCCGCAGCACGGTGCGCCGCGAGCAGTTCCTCGACCAGGCCAGCGCGACACACGCGCTGGAACAGGCGCGCGACCAGCAGCTCAAGCGTGGGTTCCAGGTCACGTTCGCGCAGGGCGCGGACGTTCCCCGCCCCTAGAGCAGCCCCGCGCGCCGGCACTACAGGATCCCGACGTGACCCAAGCATTGAAGAACGACCGCTTCCTCCGCGCACTGCGCCGCGAGCCCGTGGACCACACGCCCGTCTGGCTGATGCGCCAGGCCGGCCGCTACCTGCCCGAATACCGTGCCAGCCGCGCCAAGGCCGGCAGCTTCCTGGCCATGGCCAAGAACCCCGAGCTCGCCTGCGAAGTCACGCTGCAGCCGCTGGAGCGTTTCGAACTCGACGCCGCGATCCTGTTCTCCGACATCCTCACCATCCCCGATGCGATGGGCCTGGGCCTGTACTTCGTCGACGGCGAAGGCCCGAAGTTCGAGCGGCCGGTGCGCGACGCGGCTTCCATCGCCAAGCTCGGCGTGCCGGACATGGAAAGCGAGCTCGGCTACGTCATGGACGCGGTGCGCGTGATCCGCCGCGAGCTCGACGGCCGCGTGCCGCTGATCGGCTTCTCGGGCAGCCCGTGGACCCTGGCCTGCTACATGGTCGAAGGCGGCGGCAGCAAGGATTTCGCGCGCATCAAGGCCATGGCACACACCGACCCTAAGGCGCTGCATGCCCTGCTCGAGGTCAACACCCGGGCGGTGATCGCCTACCTCGCCGCGCAGCGCGCCGCCGGCGCCCAGGCGCTGCAGGTGTTCGACACCTGGGGTGGCGTGCTGTCGCCGGCGATGTACCGCGAATTCTCGCTGCCCTACCTCAACCGCATCGCGCGCGAGCTGGAGCGTGGCGAAGGCGCGGACCGCACGCCGCTGATCATGTTCGGCAAGGGCAACGCCGCCTATCTCGGCGAGCTGGCCGACTCGGGCGCGGAAGGCCTCGGCGTCGACTGGCTGATCGAGCTTGGCGACGCCGCGCGCGCCACCGGCGGCAAGGTCGCGCTACAGGGCAACCTCGACCCGACCACGCTGTACGGGACGCCGGACGCCATCCGCCGCGAAGTGCGCCGCGCACTCGACAGCTACCGCGACGGCAACGGCGGCTCGCGCGAGGGCCACGTGTTCAACCTCGGCCATGGCATGTCGCCGGGCATGGACCCGGAGCACGTGCGCGTGCTCGTGGACGAGGTGCACGCGCACAGCCGGCGCTGATCAGTTTTCGTTGTTGACCAGCACCGTGCTGGTGATCCCGATTCCCGGCAGCAGGTTGCACGAGACGCTGACCGCATCACCCGGCAGCACGAATGCGCCCGCGACGAAGTCGCCGGGCTCGAAGTCCAGGGCGGTGCTGCCGTCCTGGTCGCGTGGCACCCGGATCGACTTCGTAGCGTAGAGGGCATCACTGCCGTTCGCCCCGGCGTCGGAGTTGACGCCGGTGCAGGAGACGGTGCGCGCGGACGACGTGTTCTGCAGGTACACGGTGAATCCAGTGACGCGGCTGCCGCCGCTGTTGTTGCCGGGGTTGTTGAAGGAACAGGTCACGAAGGCGTTGGTGCCGCCCTCGTTCTGCAACGCCAGCGGGCGCTTGCGGATCCGGGTCTCGAAGGCGGGCAGCGCGCCCTGGCAGATAGCGGTGGCCTGGGCAACGACCCGGGTGGCCTCGGCCGGCAGGGGAGCGAACGCTGCCGCGGCGGCGAGCGCCGCTGCGATCACGCAGTGGACGCCGGGCGTGGCTCGATCAGACATGGGAACTCCTGCGGCTGCTTGGATGGAACGCCGACGATAGCGCGCCACGGCCCCCGCGTCCGTGGCGCAAGTCACCCCGGCGCGGAAGGCCCGGACTCCGGAACCGCCGCATGGCCGGCCGCGTGCGGGCGACGCAGCGCATCCACGGCGCCGGCCAGCATCGCGCCGGTCACCGGCTTGCGCAGGAAGCCGTCGAAGCCGGCCTCGCGCGCCAGCGGCTCGGCCTCGGCATCGGCGCGCGCGGTGACCGCCAGCAGCGGCGCGACGAACCCGCGCGCCCGCAGCTGGCCGGCCAGCGCCAGCCCGGTGATCCCGGGCAGGTCGAGGTCCAGCAGCGCCATGTCGAACGACGTGCGCGCCACTTCGCCGAGTGCCGCCAGTCCGTGCGGCACCTGCACGACCTCGTGCCCCTGGGCTCGCAGGAGCCCGGCGATCACGCGCGCCACCGTCGGATCGTCCTCCACCAGCAGCAGCGACAGCGGTACCTGCGCGTTCCGCGGGCCGGGAGATGCGGCATCGGCGGTCGGCCCGGCCGGCGGCGCCGCACCCGGAAGCGGCAGGTCCACGGTGAAGTCCGTGCCCTGCCCCGGCGTGCTGTCGAGTTCGATGCGCCCCTTCATGGCCACCGCCAGTTCCTGGCAGATCGCCAGGCCCAGGCCGCTGCCGCCATAGCGCGCGGCGGTACGCGCGCCCTCGGCCTGTTCGAAGCGGCGGAACAGGTGCACCTGCTGTTCTTCGTTGAGCCCGGGGCCGGTGTCCGACACCACCAGGCGCACGCCACCGGTGGCGATGGGCGCGGCCTGCAGCGAGACGCTGCCGGCTTCGGTGAACTTCACCGCGTTGCCCAGCAGGTTGAGCAGGATCTGGCGCACGCGCCCGGCGTCGCCGAGCAGCCAGCGCGGCGTGTCCGCATCGACGTGGCAGCGGAATCGGAGCCCGCGCTGCCGGGCCATCGGCTCGACCAGGCCGCCGACCTCCTCCAGCAGGGTCACGAGATCGAACGGCTGGACGATGAGCTCCAGCTTCCCGGATTCGATCCGCGCAAGGTCCAGGGCATCGTTGACCAGTCGCATGAGGTGCTCGCCGGCGCGGCGGATGGCGTCGGCATAGCTGCGCTGGCGCGTGTCCAGTGACGTTCCCAGCAGCAGTTCGCTCATGCCCAGCACGCCGGTCATCGGCGTGCGCACCTCGTGGCCCAGGGTGGCCAGGAAGCGCGTCTTGGCCTGTGACGCGTGCTCGGCGAGTTCGCGCTTCTGCTCGTTGAGCTGCCAGGCGTGCCGCCGCTTCAGGCGATGCCGGTAGCCATGCACGACCCACAGCAGCAGCAGCGCGCCCAGGGTCGCGAACGCCACCACCGCCCAGGGGGCCTGCCACCATGGCGGTTCCACGCGCAGCTGCAGGTCCTGCACGGGCGTCCACTGCTGGTCCGCGGTGCGCGCCTGGACGCTGAGCCGGTAGCTGCCCGGCGCCAGCCGCGCGAAAATGCGCTCGCCGCTGGCGCCGGTTTCGACCCAGCCGGGGTCGTAGCCGTCGAGGCGGAAGCGGTAGCGGTGGGCATGGGCATCGGTGAACGACAGCAGGCGCGCGACCACCCGCAGGTCGCGGTCGTCGTGGCGCAGCGACATCGCGGCCTGCGGCGGCATGACGATGCGCTCGTCGCCGCGCCTCAGGTCCACCGATTCGATCGCAAGCGTCGGCGTGCGCTGGCTCCACTGCACCAGGCCCGGCTGGAACAGCAGCAGGCCGTCGGCGGTGCCGGCGGCGACATAGCCCCGGGTCGATGCCACCACCGGGTATTCGCTGAATTCGTGGCTGGGCAATCCGTCGTGCACACCATAGACGCGCAGGCGGCCACTCTCCGGATCGATGCGCACCAGGCCACGCACGGTGGTCAGCCAGACCACGCCCGCCTCGTCCACCACCGCGCCGCCGGGGGCGACCATCGGCAGGCCCTCGGCGGCACCGAAGCCGCGCAGCCGGGCCAGTGCGCCACCGTCCCAGGCATAGGCGCCGAGCTCGCCGTAGCCGGCCAGCCAGGCCACGCCGTCGCCATCAAAGGCGATGCTGTAGAGCGCCGCCTCCGGCGCGCCCGGCACGCGCTCGAACCGCGCCGCGCCGTCGTTCCAGGCCAGCAGGCCGTCGGTGGTGGCCAGCCAAACCCCGCCGTCCGGCGCGCGCACCATGTGCTCGACCAGGGTCGATGCGGCCAGGCCGCGGCCCTCGCCGCGATGGATGGTGTCCAGCACCGTCCCGTCCGCGTCGCGCACCTGGATGCTCTGGTGGCTCGCCAGCCACAGGCTGCCGTCGCGCTGTTCGACGAACTGCGCGATGCGCCCCGGGGGCGCCGCATCCGGGCTGCCGTCGGCATGCCAGCGGCGCACGTTCCCGGTGTCCGGGTCGAAGTGCACCAGCTGGTCCTGGCAGCCGAGCCAGACCCCGCCATCTGCGGCCTCCATCACTCCGGTGATGAACAGCGCGCCGCAGGCCTCGACCAGCCGGTGTTCGATCACGCCGGTTTCGGGCGAGAGGTGGTCGAGCGCGCCGCCGCTGCCGGCCAGCCACAGTCCGTTGCCCGCACCCGGTGACGCGGGCGCGGCGCTGTAGACGAAGGCGTTGGCCGGCGAGGACGGATCGCCCATGCGCCGCTGCAGCACGCTGAAGTTCCGCCAGTTGGCCGGCAGGTGCCACAGGCCCGAGTCGGAGCTGGCGAACCACAGGCCGCCTTCACGATCCTCGTACGCGCTCGACCAGGCCGGGCGCACCATGCCACGGCTGGTGGTGCTGTACAGCGGCACGTTCCGGACCTGCCCCTCGTGGACCCAGGCCAGGCCGCTGCGGGTGTCGAGCCAACGTGCGCCCTGTGCATCCTGGATGAGCATGTTGAGCGCCGGCTCGCCGAGCATCGGGTCGATCCACGGCAGCTGCTGCAGGCGGCCGTCGGCGTGGCGCACCATGCCACCGCCATGGATGCCCATCCACAGGCTGCCGGCATCGTCCATGGTCATGCCGTCGACCATCCGCGTGCCGAGCAGTTCCGACGGCAGACGGTCGAAGCCACTCCCGTTCCAGCGCGCGACGCCGCCCTTGGTGCCGACCCACAGGCTGCCGTCGCCGCGGTCCACGACCAGGTGCGAGACCCCGTCGGACGGCAGGCTCGAAGCGTCGCCGGGATCGTGGTGGTAGCGCCGCAGCACGCCGTCCGCCGACAGCCGGTGCAGGCCGCCGGCCGAGGTGCCGAACCAGATGTCGCCATCGGGCGTGCCGTTGATCGACCAGATGTCGTTGCTGGCCATCTCCGGCTGCGTGTCGCGGTCGTACCAGGTGAACCGTTCGCGCTCGACATCGAGCATGGCCAGGCCCGACGATGCCGTGCCGATCCACACCCTGTCCCGGGCATCGACGTGCACCGACCACACGAAGTTGTCGCGCAGCCCGTCGCCGACTCGCCAGATGCGGAAACCGACGCCGTCGTAGCGCGCCAGGCCATCGCGGGTCGCGATCCAGAGGTAGCCCTGCCGGTCCTCGGCGAGCGCATTGACGCGGTTGGACGGCAGCCCGTCGATCACGCTGACCTGCCGCGGCAGCGGCAGCTGCGGCACGCTGGCGCCCGCCGCGCCGGCCAGCAGCCAAAGCAGGCACAGCCACCAGCCCGTTCCCCAAGCCCGCATCGAACTCCCCATGTCCACGGCGCCCATGGCACCGATCGACCCCGGGGGCATCCTCGCAATGCCCGCGCGCCGGCGCAAGTTTCACCACGCGGCCGAGCTGCCTAGAATCGGGCCACCGGCCATGCGGCCAACTCCCCGGTGATCCCATGCGTGCCAGCCGACAGCGACCCGGCCTGCGATCGGCTGCACTGGCCGCGCTCTGCGCGCTCGCAGCCGCGTGCGCCCAGGCCCCGCCTCGCGATGTGCCGCCGGCCGCCACGCAGGCGCCCGCCGGCCAGCCTCACGGCGCCGGCCAGGCTGGGCGGCCCGCGGCGCCGCCACCCCATCCCGAAGCCATTTCCTACGCGCTGGACCCGGTGCATACGCGGATCGCGATCGCGATCGACCACGCCGGGTTTTCCAGGGCCATCGCCACGGTGTCGGGGACCACCGGCACCCTGCAGCTGGCGCCGGGCTCCTGGGAGGGCGCGCGGGTGGATGTGGAAATCCCGCTCGACCGGCTGGATTTCGGCGACGCCGCGTGGAACCGCGCGGTAGCCGCGCGTGGACTGCTCGATACCGGACAGCACCCGGTCGCGACCTTCCACTCCACCCGCGTCGAACCGGTGGACGCCGGGCGCGCCCGAATCCACGGCCTGCTCACGCTGCGCGGGAACACCCGCGAGGTGGTGCTGGACGCCGTCCGCAACGCGGAGCGCCGCTACCCGCTGCCGCCCTTCCGCCGCGCCGTCGGGTTCTCGGCCACGGCCACGCTCAGCCGCGCGGACTTCGGCAGCACCGCCTGGGATTCGATGGTCGGCGACGCGGTCGAGGTGCGGATCGAGCTCGAAGCCAGCCGCTGAGCCGCGTGCCTCAGCGGCGCAGGAATTCCCCGAGCGTCGCCGGATCGAACGGCCAGTCCAGTTCGCGGCCGTCGGCGTCGTCGCGGAATACCGGCACCCGGTCGCCATAGGCGGCTTCCAGGCCGTCGTCGCCGTCGATGAACACGCTTTCGAACGCCGGCGCCCGCGCCGCGGCCAGCACCTCCAGGGCCAGGTCGCAGAGGTGGCAATCGTCGCGCTGGAACAGGATCAGGGGCATCTCGCAGGCCTCGCTCGCGGGTACGCCGGCGCACGGGCCCGCGCGCGGCGACGGCTATCATAGGCAATACATCCAGCCCCTTCGGGACGCCATGGCCGTCAGCACGTTCGACCTCTACAAGATCGGCATCGGGCCGAGCTCCTCGCACACCGTCGGCCCCATGCGTGCCGCGGCACGCTTCGTCGAGCACTGGCTCGACGAGCCCGGCCGCCTGCAGGACGTCGCCCGCATCCGCGCGGAGGTGTTCGGTTCGCTCGCCCTGACCGGCCGTGGCCACGGCACCGACAAGGCCGTGCTGATGGGCCTGGAGGGCCAGCACCCGAACACCATCGATCCCGACATCATCCCCGCCGCGCTCGACCGCATCCGCGGTGAAAAGCGTGTCCTGCTGCTGGGCCGCCACGCGGTGGACTTCAACGAGAAGCGCGACCTGGTGATGAACAAGCGCCAGAAGCTGCCGCACCACACCAACGGCATGCGCTTCACCGCCTACGACGCCAACGACGAGGTGATCGCCACCCGCGACTACTACTCCGTCGGCGGCGGCTTCGTGGTCAACCAGGACGAGGCCGCCGAAGATCGCATCGTCGCCGACACCACGCCGGTGCCGTACCCGTTCAACAGCGGCCGCGAGCTGCTGGCGCAGTGCGCGGAACACGGGCTCTCCATCGCCCGGCTGATGATGGCCAACGAGCGCTCCTGGCGCAGCGAGGACGAGGTCCGCGCCGGCCTGCGCGAGATCCACGACGCCATGCAGGCCTGCATCCAGCGCGGCATCGCCAACGGCGGCACCCTGCCCGGTGGCCTGCGCGTGTCGCGCCGCGCGCCGGCACTGTACGCCGAACTGTCCGAGCGACCGGAGGCCGGCATGCGCGACCCGCTGACCACGCTCGACTGGGTGAACCTGTATGCGCTGGCGGTCAACGAGGAGAACGCCGCCGGCGGCCGGGTGGTCACCGCGCCCACCAACGGTGCGGCCGGCATCCTTCCCGCGGTGATGCGCTATTACGAGCGCTTTTGCCAGGGCGCCAGCGAGCAGGGCGTGTTCGACTACCTGCTCACCGCCGCCGCGGTCGGCATCCTCTACAAGGAAAACGCATCGATCTCCGGCGCGGAGGTCGGCTGCCAGGGCGAAGTGGGCGTGGCCTGCTCGATGGCGGCTGCAGGCCTGACCGCCGCGCTCGGCGGCACGCCCAGCCAGATCGAGAACGCCGCGGAGATCGGCATGGAGCACAACCTGGGGCTCACCTGCGATCCGATCGGCGGCCTGGTGCAGATCCCCTGCATCGAGCGCAACGCGATGGGCGCGGTGAAGGCGATCAACGCTTCACGCATGGCGCTGCGCGGCGACGGCAAGCACAAGGTGACGCTGGACGAGGTCATCAAGACCATGCGCGACACCGGCCGCGACATGCAGGACAAATACAAGGAAACCTCGCGCGGCGGCCTCGCGGTCAACGTCATCGAGTGCTGAGCGCGCGCGCCGCGCCCGAGCGCCCGGACGCCCGGCTCTCGCTGCGCACGATGCCCAGCACGTCATCCAGCAGCGCCGCGGCCGTCACGCCGGCACCGGCTCCCGGGCCGCGGATCAGCAGCGGCTGTGTGGCATAGCGGCAGCTGCTGATCGCCACCAGGTTGTCGGTTCCGTTGCCCGTGCACAGCGGGTGCGATGCCGGCAGCGACCGCAGGCCCACTTCCGCACCGCCCGCATCGAAGCGCCCTGTGAAGCACAGCTTCCGGCCGCTGCGCTGCGCGTCCAGCAGGTGACGGCGCAGCGGCGCGTCGAGCCTGGCGAAAAGGCGTTCGGCGTCGCCAGCACCGGCCGCGGCCAGCGTGTCGTCGAGCAGGGACTCCACCCGCACATGATGCGCCTCCAGCGGCAGCCCGGCGGCACGCGCGAGGATCAGCAGCTTGCGGCGCACGTCCTGTCCGGAGAGGTCCACGCGGGGATCGGGTTCGCACAGGCCCCGTCCGCGCGCGTCACGCAGCAGCGCCGAGAACGGGCGCGTTCCGTCGTAGCCGCCGAACAGCCAGGCCAGCGTGCCCGACAGCACGCCTTCCACCGCGTGGATGCGGTCGCCGCCGGCCCGCAGGCCCGTGATCGCATGCAACAGCGGCAGGCCCGCCCCGACAGTGGCGCTGTTGCCATAGCGCGCGCCGCCGCCGGCCTGCGCAGCCGCGATGGCCTCCGCGCGCGCCAGGTCCGCGCCCCTGCCAAGCTTGTTGGCGGTGACCACGTTGATCCCCCGCGCCAGCCACTCGCCGTGCCTTGCCGCCACGCGGTCACTCGCCGTGGCGTCCACCAGCACGTCGCCGCGTCGCAGGCCGTCGCACCCGGCCACGGGTGAGCGCTCCGCCGGGGTCCCTGGCGCGGCGCGGAGGCCGGCCAGTGCGTCCAGCGGCCGCCCACCGCCTCCGCGCATGGCACGCGAGTTCGCCAGCCAGGCGAACGCGGGGACGTCCACGCCCTCGCCACGCAACCGCTCGCAGCGCGCGACAAAGGCGCCACCCACCGTGCCCGTGCCGAGCAGCGCCAGCCTGGGCGCCGGCGGCGCGGTGGCCGCGGCCCGCACGCCCCTGCCCGCGGAGGCATTTGCGGCCACGGCGTTCATGCGTCCACCCGCTGGCGCGCAATCGCGTCCAACAGCGCGCCGACGCGCCCCAGCGCGGCCTCGAGGTCGGCAAGCAGGTCGGCCTCCGACTCTATGCCCACCGAAAGCCGCAGCAGTCCGTCGCCGATGCCGGCCCGCGCGCGGGCCGCAGGTGCCATGGCGGCATGGGTCATCGTGGCCGCGTGCGCGACCAGGCTTTCGACCCCACCCAGCGACTCCGCGAGCGTGAAGCATCGCAACCCGTCCACGAACGCGCGCACCGACTCCCCACCGCCCTGCAGTTCGACGCTCAGCATCGCGCCGAACCCCTTCTGCTGCCGGGCCGCGACCGCGTGTCCGGGATGCGAGGCAAGGCCCGGCCAGTACACCTGCTCCACCAGCGGGTGCGTCGCAAGACGGTGCACGATCGCCCTGGCATTCTCCTGGTGCACGCGCATTCGCGCGTCCAGCGTGCGCAGCCCGCGCAGGGTGAGGAAACTGTCGAATGGCGCACCGGTGATGCCCAGCGCGTTCGCCCACCAGGCGAAGCGTTCGTGCAGCTCCGGCGTGGCCGCCACCAGCGCGCCGCCGACAACATCGCTGTGGCCGTTGATGAACTTGGTCGTCGAATGCAGCACGGCGTCCGCGCCGAAGGCGATCGGCTGCTGCAGCGCCGGAGACAGGAAGGTGTTGTCGACCGCGACCAGGGCGCCCGCGCGGTGCGCGGCCTCGGCCACGAAGCGCAGGTCGGTGACGCGCAGCAGCGGATTGGACGGCGTTTCGACCAGCACCAGCTTCGGCTTCGCCGCCAGCGCATCGGCCAACGCGCGCGGGTCCGTCAGGTCCGCGGTGACCAGCTCGAAGTGGCCCTTGCGCGCGAGCGCATCGAACAGCCGCCAGCTGCCGCCATAGGCGTCATGGGGCACGACCAGCCGGTCGCCCGGCTCGAGCAGCGCGTGCAGCAGCAGCGTGATCGCGGCCATGCCGCTGGAGGTCACCACGCCGCCGGCGCCGCCCTCGAGATCCGCCAGCGCCGCGCCCAGCAGGTCGCGGGTGGGGTTGCCGCTCCGGGTGTAGTCGTACTCGCGCTTGCCGCCGATGCCTTCGAAGCTGAAGTTCGACGACAACACCAGGGGCGGCACCACGGCGCCGAAGGCCGGGTCGCGGTCGATGCCCGCGCGCACCGCGCGGGTGGCATCGCCCTGGCACGGGCGGGGGCCATGCCCGCTCATGCCGGCACCTCCGCGGACAGCGCGCGGCGCAGGATCGCATCGATGCGGCCGTCGTCCTTGAGGAAGGCGTCGTGGCCGTGCGGCGAACGCAGTACGCGCAGGCTGGCCGGCCCGCCCAGGCCCTCCACCAGCGCCACCGCGTCGGAGAGTGGCACCAGCGGATCACCCTCGACCGCGACCACGGTCGCCGGGGCGCGAACGTCACCGGGCCACACCCGATGCAGGTCGAGTGACTCCGACAGCCGCTGCCACGCCAGTACGGGTGTCCGGGCCACGAAGCGCACCCCGGCGGCATCCAGGTACTCCTCCGAGGCCACCCGGACGCGTCCATTCACCACCTCCGCCGGCGCGTCGAAGCGCTCCGCGAAACCGTCGCCGCTGCGGTAGCCGAGCATCGCGAACTGCCGGGCCAGGGCCAGCCCCTGTCCCTCCGCGCACTGCAGTCCGCCCAGCGCCACCGCCTTGCGCTGCAGCGCACGCCAGGCAGCGGCCCATGGGTGCGCCCGGTGCGCGCCGCTGATCGCCACCACGCGCTCCAGCCGTGCGCGATGGCGCGCCGCGAACTGCAGCCCGACCGCAGCGCCGTAGGAGTAGCCCACGAAGGCATGCAGCCGACGGATGCCGAGAGCATCCAGCAGCACCGCCGCCGCGTCGGCCTGGTCGCCGGTGTCGATCACCGCATCAAGCCCGCCGTCTGCGCCGACGTGGTCGAAGGCGAGCAGGCGCAGCCGTGACGGGTCCAGCGCGCGGTCGCGGCCAACCGCCGCCTCGGCCCAGCCCCGCTGCGGGAATGTAACGCTGGCAGCGAGGTGGCGATCAGCCGAAATGCCGCCGGACACCAGCACGACCGGCGCGCCCTCCGGACCAAGCAGCTCCCAGGCGAGGCGCAGGCGGCGGGCACCGGCGTGGCGCATCGGCAGCACCACGTCGACCGCGCCGCGCAGGGCGGGCTGTCGCGTGGTGGTGGTGCCCTCTGTGGACGCCGGCGCCTGGTGGCGGCGGACGGGGAACGCTTCGGCAAGCGTGGGGGCGGGGGCGGCGCGGTCTTCGAGGCTCATGGCGATATCCGTGTGTGGACAAGGCCATCGATGCCGCGGGGCATGCCGGACGATAGGTATCGCCGCAGCCGCGGCGATATGCGACGGCCACCCCTTTACGGGCGGTCCGCAGCCATCTTCCGGTGGACGCACAGGTCCCCGCAGGACTTGGCACAGCGGACGGGGCTTGCGCCCCATCCAGTTGCCCCGGCGTCGTCGGGCCTGTCCCTCGGCCGGTCTCGATGGATGGCCCGCAGCCTGCCAGCGCCCGGGCGCCATGTCAATCGCTTCATGCGGATGAAGCGATACGTTACCCGGGAATCGCCGCATGCATGTTTCGCACCGCATAATCACGCCATGTCGAGAACTATCGTTGCGAGCGCACTCGCCCTCCTCCTTGCCGCCTGCGCCAGCACGCCCCACCCGTCGACCCACGCGGCACCTCCCCCGCCACCCGCCTCCACCCTGGTCACGGAAGCGTGGATCTCGCCCGATGTCCCTGGGGAAGAACTGGACTCCGTAGTCGTTTGGGTTTCTGCGGAGGACGACACCTGGCTGTTGGCCACGGGCAAGTCCACGCATCGCCTGACGGTGTTCAACGGCGATTCCGGCGAGCCGCTGCGGACCGTCGGGGCGCCCGGCAAGACGCCCGGCGCGTTCAACCGTCCCAATGGCCTCGCGGTGTTCGGCGACATCCTGTTCGTGGTCGAGCGCGACAACCATCGCGTGCAGCTGCTGTCGCTGCCGGACTTCGCGCCGGTCGCCAGCTTCGGCCACGACGAACTGCGCAGCCCTTATGGCATCTGGCTGCACGAGAGCGCGCCGCGGGAGCTCGAGGCCTTCGTCACCGACAGTTTCATGTACGGCGAGCGCCATGACGTGGTGCCGCCGGCCGAGGAACTGTCGCAGCGCGTACGCCGCTACCGCCTGCGCTTCGACGACCAGGGCCATCTGGATGCCGCCCATCTCGGATCCTTCGGCGAGACCGCGGGCCCGGCGCGCCTGAACATGGTCGAGTCAATCGCCGGCGACCCGGCGCATGACCGCCTGCTGGTCGCCGAAGAAGACCAGACCAGCCCGTCAAACATCCACGTCTACGACTTTGCCGGCCGCTGGAGCGGGCGCAGCCTGCCGGAAGGCACGTTCACCGGCGAAGCCGAGGGCGTGGTGCTCTGGGCCTGCAGCGCCACGGGCGGCTACTGGCTGGCGGTGGACCAGCAGGCGCCGCTGACGCGCTTCCACCTCTTCGATCGCGAGAGCCTGGAACCGGTGGGCAGCTTCCACGGCGGGGCCACCGCGCGCACCGACGGCATCGCCCTGCACGCCGCGGCCACGTCGCGGTTCGCGGGAGGCGCGCTGTATGCGGTGCACGACGATCGCGCGGTGACCGCGTTCGACCTGGCCGACATCGTCGAAGCGCTGGACCTGGACCGCGCCTGCCTGCACTGACCCGATGCGCAAGCCCTTCATCGTTGCGCTGCTGCTGGCGGGATGCATCGCACTGCCCGCCGGCCGGGGCGTGACCGCCGCGGCGCAGGCCACCGGGCCCGTGGACACCGGGCAGCCCGCTCCCGCGCCGCTCGCTCGACTGGACGTGGTGGACCGCGGCCACGGCCCCGAGGCCTGGGCGGAGAACCTGCTTTCCGGCCCCGTCGAGGTCAGGCTGCGCGCGCGCGGCCAGGTGCCCGCGGCGCGCCCCGCGCTGCCCGCGCGCGCCACCGTGCCGGCGCGCGGGCGCGTGCTGGTGTCGCGCATGGACCGGGCCGACGCCCTGCTCCTGCTGGACGTGGTGCCCGGCCACCCGGGCGCCCGCCCGGGCGACGTCGAATACGCATGGCCACTGGCCACGCACGTGCTCGACATCGGCCAGGGCTGGGGCGGCGCCTTCAGCCACCGCGACGACGAGAACCGCCATGCGGTCGACTTCGCCGTCCCCGAGGGCACGCCGGTGCTGGCCGCGCGCGACGGCCTGGTGATGCAGGTCGACGTGCGCTTCCGCAACGGTGGCCTGGACTCGGCCGCCGACGTCGACCGCGCGAACTTCATCCGCATCCTGCACGCGGACGGCACCATGGCCGTCTACGCCCACCTCGCCCCGGGTGGTGCGCAGGTCCGCGAAGGCGAACGCGTGCGCCGCGGCCAGCGCATCGGGAGCTCCGGCAGCACCGGCTATAGCGGCGGCCCCCACCTGCACTTCGCCATCCAGGCAAACCGCGGCATGCGCCTGGTCTCCCTGCCCTTCAGGATGTTCGGCCCGGCCGGGATCCTCCGCTTCAGTGAGGCTGCGGCGGGGGTGGAGTGAGAGCGGAGCGCTTTTTTGCCACGGATTGGGGCGGATGGACGCAGACAGGACAGATGCTTTTCAGCCACGGACCTACGCCGCCCCCGTATAATTACGCGCTTCCCGCCCACTCCCGGCGCCAGCACGGCGCGTACCGCCATGCCTGACGTTTCCGCCGAAGCCGCCCGCCGCCGCACGTTCGCGATCATCTCGCACCCCGACGCCGGCAAGACCACGCTGACCGAGAAGCTGCTGCTGTTCGGTGGCGCGATCCAGATGGCGGGCAGCGTGAAGGGCCGCAAGGCCGCGCGCCATGCCACGTCCGACTGGATGAAGCTCGAGCAGGAGCGCGGCATCTCGGTGACCAGCTCGGTGATGCAGTTTCCCTATGAGGGCCGCATCGTCAACCTGCTGGACACCCCCGGCCACGCCGACTTCGGCGAGGACACCTACCGCGTGCTGACCGCGGTGGATTCGGCGCTGATGGTGATCGACGTCGCCAAGGGCGTGGAGGAGCGCACCATCAAGCTGATGGAGGTGTGCCGAATGCGCGACACGCCGATCATGACCTTCATCAACAAGCTCGACCGCGAAGGCCGCGAGCCGATCGAGCTGCTGGACGAGGTCGAGAGCGTGCTCGGCATCCAGTGCGCGCCGGTGACCTGGCCGATCGGCATGGGCAAGCGGCTGAAGGGCGTGGTCCATCTGCTGACCGGCGAGGTCCATCTGTACGAGCAGGGCCGCAACTTCACCCGCCAGGACTCGACGATCTTCCCGTCGCTGGACGACCCGCGCGTGGAGGCGCGCATCGGCGCGGACATGCTGCGCGACGTACGCGACGAACTGGAACTGGTGCAGGGCGCAAGCCACGGCTTCGATTCCGCGGAATACCTGGCGGGGCGCCAGACGCCGGTGTTCTTCGGCTCGGCGGTGAACAATTTCGGCGTGCAGCCGCTGCTCGACTTCTTCGTGCGCCAAGCGCCCTCGCCGCAGCCGCGCGCGACCACCGGGCGCGACGTCGCGCCGGGTGAACCGAAGCTCAGCGGCTTCGTGTTCAAGATCCAGGCCAACATGGATCCGCAACACCGCGACCGCGTTGCCTTCATGCGCGTGTGCTCGGGCCGCTTCGAGGCAGGGATGAAGGCCTTCCACGTGCGCACGGGCAAGGACATGAAGCTGGCCAACGCGCTGACCTTCATGGCCAGCGACCGCGAGATCGCGGTCGAGGCGTATCCGGGCGACGTGATCGGCATCCACAACCACGGCACGATCTCGATCGGCGACACCTTCACCGAGGGCGAGCAGTTCTCGTTCACCGGCATCCCCAACTTCGCGCCCGAGCTGTTCCGCCGCGCGCGCCTGCGCGATCCGCTCAAGCTCAAGCAGCTGCAGAAGGGCCTGGCACAGCTGTCGGAGGAAGGCGCCACCCAGTTCTTCCGGCCGCTGATGTCCAACGACCTGATCCTGGGCGCGATCGGCGTGCTGCAGTTCGAGGTCGCCGCCTACCGGCTCAAAGCCGAGTACGGCGTGGACGCGATCTTCGAACCGGTCGGCGTCACGACCACCCGCTGGGTGCGCTGCGCCAGCGAGCGCAAGCTGGAGGAATTCCGCGAGAAGAACGCGACCAACCTCGGCATCGACGCCGCCGACCAGCTGGTCTACCTCGCCCCCACCCGCGTCAACCTCCAGCTCGCCGTCGAACGCTGGCCCGACGTCGAATTCCTGGCCACGCGCGAGCAGGCCCACACGTAGGCCGCTGGCTGGCGCAGGGGCGTGACTTGAAGCGCGTTTTCGCTTCTACCGCATCCTTACCACCGCAACGCATGGCATGATCGGTCCCGCTCCTCCCCCCGGGATTCCATCGTGTCCACCATGAGCATGCGCGAAAGGCGCGAGGAACTTGCCAGTGCGCTGACCCACGGCCTGGGCGCGACCGCCGCGCTGGCAGGGGGCGCGGTGTTGATCACCCTGGCCGCGCTGTACGGCAACGGCTGGCAGCTTGGCGCGGCGATCGTGTTCGGGGTTTCGCTGCTCCTGCTGTACATCGCATCCACCCTGTACCACTCCTTCCAGAATCCGGTGCTCAAGGGGCGGCTCAAGGTGTTCGATCACTGCGCGATCTACGTGCTGATCGCCGGCACGTATACGCCGTTCACGCTGATCGGCCTGCGCGGGCCCTGGGGCTGGGGCCTGTTCGCCGCGATCTGGACGCTGGCGCTTGCCGGCGTGGTGTTCAAGCTGTTCTACACAGGTCGCTTCAAGCGCCTCTCCACCCTGGTGTACGTCGCCATGGGCTGGCTGGTGCTGGTGGCGATCAAGCCGGTGCTCGCGGCGCTGGACGCGTGGACCTTCGGCTGGCTGGTCGCCGGCGGCGTGTTCTACACGCTGGGCACCGTCTTCTACCACCGTGAATCGCTGCCCTTTTCGCACGCGATCTGGCACCTGTTCTGCATCGCCGGCAGCGTCTGCCATTACGTCGCGGTGATGGCCCAGGTCACGCTGCCCGGCTGAACATCCCCGCGTCCGTTCACCGTCGTTTTACCGGCTGCGGTGGAAGGTGGCCCGGCATCCACACCGGAACGCCGCATGCCGACGGCACATCCCCAGCACCGCGGGCCCCAGCAGCACACGCCGCATGGCAAGGCGCTGGCCAACGCCCGCGCGCACCCCTGGCGCATCGCGGCCGCAGTGGTCGCCATCGCACTGCTGGTGCTGGTCCTCCTGTGGGACTGGAACTGGTTCAAGGGCCCGGTGGAGCGCATGGTATACGCACAGACCGGGCGCAGCTTCGACATCGGCGGCGACCTCGACGTCGACCTGGGCCTCACCACGATCGTCCGCGCCGACCGGCTGGTCCTGGGGAACGCCGACTGGTCCGACACGCCCGAGATGGCGACCGCCGACTCGCTCGAACTGCACGTGCGCCCGCTCTCGCTGCTGACCGGCAGCGCGCACATTCCCGAGCTGCGCCTGGCCCGGCCCGACCTGTTGCTGGAGACGGGCGCCAAGGGCGGCAACTGGATCTTCAAGGACACCCCGGGCGATGGCGACGGCCCCCGGATCGACCGACTGCTGGTGGATCAGGGCCGCCTGCGCTTCATCGACGCCGGCGACGACACCGACATCGACCTCGCCGTGGCCAGCCACGAGGGCGAAGCGGCCGGCGAACGCCCACTGACCCTGCACGGCGATGGCCACTGGCGCGGCGAGGCCTTCGAGCTCAGCGGCGCCGTCGCGTCACCGCTCGAACTGCGCTCGAGCGATACGCCGTTCGCGCTTGACCTCCGCGCGACCGCGGGCGCTACGCGCGCGCATGCACGCGGCGCCATCACCCGGCTGCTGGGGCTGGGCGCCTTCAACGTGCAGATGGCGCTTTCCGGCAAGGACCTCGAGGACCTCTACCCCCTGCTCGGGATCGCGCTGCCGCACACGCCGCGCTATGCGCTTGACGGGCGCCTGGTGCGCGACGGGGCGGTCTGGCGCTATGAAGGTTTCAGCGGCACGGTCGGCGACAGTGATCTCGGCGGCACCGCCAAGGTCACGACCGGCGGCGAGCGCCTGCTGTTCGAAGGCGACCTGCACTCCGACCTGCTGGACTTCGACGACCTGGGCGGCTTCGTCGGCGCCCCCCCGGACAGCGATGGCGACGAAAGCGGCAATGCCGAGCTCGAGGCCCAGGCCTCGGCGCGCGCCGCACGGGGCCGCCTGCTGCCCGACACGCCCTACGACCTGCACAAGCTGCGCACGATGGATGCGGACGTCCGCTGGAAGGCGGCGCGCATCGAGGCGCCGGGCTGGCCGCTGGACGACATGGACGCGCATCTGGTGCTCGAGGCCGGGCTGCTGCGCCTGGCGCCGCTGGATTTCGGCGTGGCCAGCGGCCGCGTGCGCTCGACCGTGCGCATGGACGCACGCGAGGAAGCGATCCGCACCGACGCCGCGATCAGTGCCCGCGGACTCGAGCTGGGCCGGCTGTTCCCCGACTCCGAACTCGCCGCCGACGCAGTGGGCAGCATCAGCGGCGATATCGACATCGCCGGCAGCGGCAATTCCGTGGCCCGCATGCTCGCCACCGCCGACGGCGACATCGCGCTTGGCATGGGCCGCGGCGAGATCAGCAACCTCCTGCTCGAACTCGCCGGCCTCGACATCTATGAAGCCCTCAAGTTCCTCATCGGCAAGGACCGCAGGGTGGCGATCCGCTGCGCCTTCGGCGACTTCGCGGTCGAGGACGGAGTGATGACGGCGCGCGCGCTGGCGTTCGACACCAGCGACACGATCATCATTGGCAAGGGCACGGTCGACCTGGGCGAGGAGCAGCTGGACCTGGAGTTGAGGCCCAGGCCCAAGGACCGCAGCATCCTCGCGCTGCGCTCGCCGCTGGTGGTGGACGGCACGTTCCGCGACCCCGGCTTCCGCCCCGACATGGCCAGGCTCGGCCTGCGCGGCGCGATCGCACTCACGCTCGCGAGCATCGCACCACCGGCGGCGCTGCTGGCCACGCTGGAGCTCGGCGGCGGCGAAGACAGCGACTGCGGCGGCGAGTACGCGCGGTAGCGCGCACTCGCAGGAGCGGCATTCGTGGCAGCTGCATTTTTGGGAGCGGCCATAGCCGCTCCCGCAGGTGTGGCGATGACGGTCAGGACGTGATGTAGCGCTGCAGGTGGTCCAGCTCGAGCTGCTGCTCCTCGATCACCGCCTTGACCAGGTCCCCGATCGAGACCAGTCCCACCACCCTGCCCTCCGCCACCACCGGCAGGTGGCGGATGCGGCGATCGGTCACCAGCTGCATGCACGCCGGCGCGACGTCGTCGAGGCCGACCGTCACCGCGTCGGCGGTCATGATGTCCCGCACCGCCGTGTCCCTGGACGAGCGCCCGGCGAGCACGATCTTCCGCGCGTAGTCGCGTTCGGAAACGATCCCGGCAAGCCCGCCTCCCGCATCCAGCACCACCAGTGCGCCGATACCCTTCTCGGCCATCAGCCGGATGGCGTCGATCACCGCCGCGTCCGGGCCTATCGCATGGACCTCAGGTCCCTTGGATTCCAGCAGCTGCCGTACCGTGCGCATCGCGACCTCGCTCGTCGATCGTGGGGGGCACGCCCGAGCATACCCCTTCGGCCGGCGACCAGGCGTCGACCAGGTAGAGCGGCCGCTGCTTCGATTCCTCGTAAAGGCGGCCGAGGTATTCGCCGATCAGGCCCAGGGCCATCAGCTGCACGCCGCCGAGGAACAGGATCACCGCCATCATTGTCGGCCAGCCCGCCACCGCGTCGCCCCAGACCAGGGCCTTGGCGATGATCCACAGGCCATAGCCGAACGCCAGCAGCGCCGTGGCGATGCCCAGGTAGGTGGCCAGCCGCAGCGGCGCGGTGGAAAAGCTGGTGATGCCCTCCAGCGCGAAGTTCCACAGTCGCCACGCGTTGAACTTGCTGCGGCCGGCCAGCCGCGGCTCGCGCCGGTAGGGCACGCTGACGCGCTTGAAGCCGATCCAGCCGAACAGGCCCTTCATGAACCGGTGGCGCTCGCGCAGTTCGCGCAGCGCGGCCAGCGCACGCGGAGAAAGCAGGCGGAAATCGCCGGTGTCGGCCGGCACCGGGGTTTTCGACAGGCGCTGCATCACGCGATAGAACAGGTGTGCCGAGGCGCGCTTGAACCAGCCGTCGCCTTCGCGCGCCAGCCGCGTGCCATGCACGTCGTCGAAGCCTTCGCGCCAGCGCGCGACCATTTCCGGGATCAGTTCCGGCGGGTCCTGGCCATCCGCGTCGAGGATCACCGCGGCGCCGGAGAGCACGCGGTCCAGGCCGGCGGTCAGCGCCGCCTCCTTGCCGAAGTTGCGCGACAGCCGCAGCAGCGACACCGAAGGGTCCGCGGCGGCGAGGCCCCGCATCACCGCCCAGGTCCCGTCGCTGCTGCCGTCATCCACGTACAGCACGCCACCCTCGACGCCGCCATCGGCCGCAAGCCGCGCCAGCACGGCGGCCACGCGCCGGTGCAGCTCGGGCAGCGCCGCGGCCTCGTTGAAGGCCGCCACCACCACGGTCAGTCGCTCAGGGCTCATGCCGCCATCCTAGCCTGCGCCGTCCTCACTCCAGCGCCTCCAGCCAGGCCTCGCCGCCCAGGTTGCGCATGTTGCGCTGGATCCACTGTGCGCGGCGCTGCACGTATGGCCCGGGGCGATGCGCGCTGTAGCGGCGCGGACTGGGCAGCACCGCCGCCAGGCGCGCGCTCTCTCCTTCGCTCAGCGCGTCGGCGTCCTTGCCCCAGTAGCTGCGCGCCGCCGCCTGCGCGCCGTAGATGCCGTCGCCGAACTCGGCCACGTTCACGTACACCTCGAGGATCCGCTGCTTCGGCCAGAGCGCTTCGACCAGCAGCGTGTACCAGGCCTCGGCGCCCTTGCGGACCCAGCTGCGCCCGCCCCACAGGAACAGGTTCTTGGCCAGCTGCTGGCTTATCGTGCTGGCGCCGCGCGTGCGCCCGCCGCGGGCGTTGTGCGCGCGCGCGCGTTCGATCGCCTCGAGGTCGAAGCCCCGGTGGCGGGCGAAGTTCTGGTCCTCGGCGGCGACCGCCGCCAGCGGCAGCGAGGGGGCGATCCGGTCGAGGTCACGCCAGTCGTAGGCGACCCGGAAGCCGGCATCACCCGCACGCAGGGCTTCGACCTGGCGGAGGGCCATGAACATCGAGAACGGCGGGTCGATGAAGCGCAACGCAAGCACCTGCAGCGCGCTCAGCAGCGCCAGCAGCAGCGGCAGCTTCCACAGCCAGTGCCAGCGGCTGCGCCGGCGACGGCCGCGCCCCGGCGCGGACGACGGCCCGTCATCCTTGTTCCTTCCCGGCACCATCCCCATCTCCACGATTCGCCCGCACGGGTCGATGCGACGATTATCCAGCCGCAAGGCCCCACCACAACGCGCAACGGATCCCCCGCATGACTGATGCCGCCAACGCCCCCGAGTCCCACGACCACCTGACCCGCTTCCTGCTGCCGCGTGCCGGCGTGCGCGGGGTGCACGTGCACCTGGGCGACACCTGGCGCCAGATCGCATCCAGCGACGACTATCCGCCGGTGGCGCGTGCGCTGCTCGGCGAGGCCGCGGTGGCATCGGCGCTGTTCACCGGCCACGTCAAGGTCGACGGCCGCCTGTCGGTGCAGCTGCGCGGCGAGGGCGCGCTGCGCACCCTGTTCGCCGAATGCACGGCCGCCGGCACCCTGCGCGGCATCGCGCGCCTGGCCGGGGATGCCGGCGACGCCAGCGGCGTCGGCGGCCTGGGCGGGGACGCCCTGCTTGCGATCACCATCGAGAACCCCGGCATCGGCAGCCGCGACGCGGCGCGCTACCAGGGCCTGGTGCCGCTGGACGCCCCAGACCTGTCGCGGGCCTTCGAGGACTATTTCGTCCAGTCCGAGCAGCTGCCGACCAGGATCCTGCTTGCGGCCGGGGAGGACGCGGCCACCGGCCTGATGCTGCAGAAGCTCCCCGCCGACGAAGGCGACGATGACGGCTGGGACCGGGCCAGTGCGCTGTTCTCCACTCTCGGCACGCACGAGCTCCTGGCCACGCCGGGGCCGGAGCTGCTGCACCGCCTGTTCCACGAGGAATCGCCGGAGGTGGTCGGCGGCCGGCCGCTGTCGTTTGCATGCTCGTGCTCGCGCGAGCGCGTGGAGGCGATGATGGTGTCCCTTGGCCGGGAGGAGGCGGAAGCCGCGTTGATCGACGGCACGGCACGGATCCACTGCGAGTTCTGCGGGCAGGCCTACACATTCGACGCCGGGGCCCTGCACGCCCTCTTCACGACCCGCCTGAGCCCAATGGAGGCCCCGCCGGGACTGCAGTGACGCGGAGGGATTGTTAAGAAAACATGAATCGACTAGAGTCGGCACCATCATCGGGGCGGAACTTCCGCCACCTGTCAGGGGTCTATACGGCACGCCATGAAGACGCGCCTTGCACAGCTGTCGCTCTCCCTGATCCTCGCCCTTGGCGTGGCAGCGGGCGCGCATGGACAGACGCTGCAGGGCAAGCGGGGCCAGGCCGTGCTGCCGGTATGGAACCAGTCCAGCGGCAAGATCGAGGCCCTGCTCCTGCTTGAACCCGCCCGGGCCGACCAGGCCTCGGTGTTCGGGGACAGCGCGCTCGATGCCGCGTTCGGCCTGGATGCCGGCAATTCGCTGGGCGTGTTCTGCGACCGCAAGACCGGCATCGCCAGCGCCCTCGGCAACCTCGCCAACAACTGCATGCTCGCCAGCTTCGAAGACGGCGCCGGCGGGCATGCCAGCGGCACCGCGGCCTTCCGGGCCGGCGACAACACCCGCCTGGGGCTCAGCGCCGGCAGCGGCAGCGGCACCCTTCCGCCCTGGCTTGCCACCGGCAACCGCGGCACCGCCGCCACGGTCGACCTCAACGACCTGACCGTGTTCGCGCAGCACAACATCGGCCGCGAGGGCGTGGTCGCCATCGCCGGCACGATGGCGAAAGCCACGCTGATGACCCCGGCCGAAGCCACCCACCTGGGCATCGGCGACGCCTGGACCTCGCACAGCCTGACCATCGGCGGCGGCTATGGCCGCTTCGGCGCCAGCATCGTGGGCCACGTCGTGGAGACGCCCGGCCAGCCCAAGTGGGAAGGCGTCGGACTGGGCCTGACCTGGCGTACGCCGTGGAGCGGTCAGCTCACCGTGGGCGCCGACAATCTCGTGACAAAGGGCCGCAATCCCTTCGCTCCGGGCCTCAACGGCCGCGACGATGAAGGCACCGTGCCCTATATCAGGTACGAGCAGGACCTCTAAGTCCTTGATTTTTGCGGGCTTCCTTGGCGAAGCGCGCGATTATTAACAACACTTTAATTTTTCCTCCGGCGGGGCTACTATCGGCATCGGCCTTGCCGGGCTTGGCGTCTTTCTTGATTCCACCGGTGGGGTTCCCATGGGATTTACCCAAGACTCACTGGAGAGAGAGATGACCCTTAAGACCACCAAGCTCCGCGACGCGATCACTTTCGCGCTCGTCGCGGGCACCGCCTCGATCGCGGGCACTGGTGCGGCGTTTGCACAGGAATCCAGTTCCACGCAGGCGACGACCCTGGACCGCATCGAAGTTACCGGTTCGCGCATCCGCCAGGTTGACGTTGAAACCGCCCAGCCGGTCATGACGATCAGCCGCGAAGACATCCAGGCCGGTGGTTTCAACACCGTTGCCGACATCCTGTCGAACATCCCGTCGGCGGGCGCTCCGACGTTCAGCCGCACCTCGCCGCTGACCGCCAACCAGGAAGCCGGCGGCCAGTACATCGACCTGCGCAACCTCGGTGCACAGCGCACCCTGGTCCTGCTCAACGGCAAGCGCCTGGGCATCAGCCCGGACGGCTTCCAGGACGTGTCGACCATCCCGACCGTCATGGTCGAGCGCATTGACGTCCTGAAGGACGGCGCCTCGTCCATCTACGGCTCCGACGCCATGGCCGGCGTGATCAACATCATCACCCGCAAGAACTTCGAAGGCGCGGAAGCCAACGCCTACTTCGGCCAGTACGGCGAAGGCGACGGCACCAAGCAGACCTACGACTTCGTGGTCGGCATGGCCGGCGATCGCGGCTCGGTCACCATCGGTGCCGAGTCCCACGACGAAGAAGGCGTCTGGGCGCGCAACCGCTGGTTCTCGAAGGACAGCTACCCCGGCTATCCGCAGTACAGCACCACCGCAGTCGGCCAGTGGGGCAATTGGCGCCTCCCGGGCTCAGCCCCCTCCGACCCGTGGTTCGTAGCGGATCGCGGGAGTGACGCCCTGGGTACCGACGGCTGGCACACGCAGACAGGTGCCGACACCAGCATCCCGTCCGACCAGATGCATGTGATGACGCCGCTCAAGCGTCGTTCGCTGTTCGTCAACGCCAACTACGACCTGACCGACAATATCCGCTTTGTCACCGACCTCGGTTACACCAAGCGCGAGTCGTTCCGCCAGATCGCAGGTTATCCGACCCAGTCCGGGGCGGCGGCTGTCAGGGCCCCGATGGCCGCGGACAGCTACTTCAATCCGACTGGAGGGGTATCTGCGGTCGACTGGCGTCGTCGCGGCTGGGAAGTGCCACGCACCACCGACACCGACCAGACCACGTGGCGCTTGACCGCCGCTCTGGAAGGCTCGTTCGAAGTCGGTGAGCGTTACTTCGATTGGGATGTCGGCTACATGTTCAACGAGAACGACACCCTCATCACCAACAACGGCAACTTCTTCATCCCCAACGTCCGCAGGTCGGTGGGCTCCTCGTTCATGAACGACCAGGGCCAGCTTGTCTGCGGTACCCAGGGCACTGGCCCCAACGGCAGCGACCAGGTGATTGCCGGCTGCGTGCCGTGGAACCCCTTCGCGGGCTTCGGCACCGGCGCGGTGGCAAATTCGCTGGCCGATCCGGCGGTGCAGGCCTACCTGTTCAAGGAAGAGCATGCCACTGGCAAGACCGAGACCAACAACTACTTTGCCAACCTGGCGGGTTCGCTGTTCGCGCTGCCGGCCGGCGACCTGGGCTTCGCTGTGGGCTACGAGTACCGCAAGGAAGAAGGCGGTTTCAGCCCGGATGCCATCGCGCAGTCGGGTGACTCCACCAACCTCGCGTCCGGTCCGACCTACGGCTCGTACTCGGTGGACGAGGTCTATGCCGAGCTGAACATCCCGATCCTCGCCGATGCCGCCTTCGCCAAGGAGCTGAGCCTCAGCGTTGCCACGCGTTACTCGGACTTCGACACCTTCGGCGACACGACGAACAACAAGTTCGGCGTGAAGTGGCGTCCGATGGACGACCTGCTGGTGCGCGGCACCTGGGCCGAGGGCTTCCGTGCCCCGACCATTGGTGACCTGTACGGCGGTACCTCGGAGACCTTCACCACCGGCTTCCGCGACCCCTGTGACAGCGTCTATGGTGTCGCCGCGGGTTCGGCCCGCTGCCTGCAGGACGTCCCCGCGGACTACCGCCAGCTGAAGCAGGGCTTCGAACCCACGGACGCAGCTGGCGCCCAGAGCCCGGTGCCGTTCACCGCAGGCTCCAACCCGCTCCTCGAGCCGGAGTACTCCACCTCGAAGACCATCGGCCTCGTCTACAGCCCCAGCCAGATGCAGGGCCTGAGCGTGGCGCTGGATTGGTGGAACATCAAGATCGAGAACACGGTGGTGTCGGACAGCCCGAACGACATCATGAGCGACTGCTACGTCGGCCTGATCGAAAGCCGCTGCGGGCTGTTCTCGCGTGACGCGAGCCTCGGCAACATCGTGAGCCAGCTGCGATATGGCATGCGCAACGCGGGCTGGGCCGAAACCGAGGGCTTCGACCTTGACGTGAACTACAGCCTGGATACGGACATGGGCCGCTTCGGCGCCCGCTGGGCCACGACCTATGTCAGCAGCTACGACGTCAAGTCCACCGACGATCCGGAAGCCGTCCCGGGTCCGGCCAACGGCTTCAGCGGCAACTTCCGCGTACGTTCCAATCTCAACCTGAGCTGGGCCCTCAACGACTTTGCAGTCACCTGGGGCATGCGCTACACCTCGGGTGCCAAGGAAGGCTGCATGGGCTTTGAGGACGCGGACGGGAATCTGGAGCACTGCTCGCTGCCGAACTACCAGGCACCGGACACGCTTGGCAAGATCGTGCCGCAGAACGAAGTCGGTTCGACTACGTTCAATGACCTGCAGGTGAGCTGGAATGCGCCGTGGAACGCCCGCATCGCGTTGGGTGCCAACAACGTGCTCGACAAGGATCCGCCGCTGTACTACAACTCCAACGGCCGGGCCTCGGGCTTTTCGTTCTACGGTGGCCACGACATCGGTCGCTTCATCTACATGCGCTACCAGCAGAAGTTCTGATCCTCTGAACATCCGCTACGCTTGACGCTACAGCCCCGAAAGGGGCTGTAGTTTTTTCCGCCTTCGCAAAACCACGAGGTTCACGACCATCCATGGACACCGGCGTCCCCAAGCAACAGATGATTGCCGCGCTGAACCGCCGGCAATGGGGCGAAGCGCATTCGCATGCCACGCGCCTGATCGACCTTGGCGCAACCGACCCCGAAATCCACTTCATCGCCGGCGTGGCCCTGCTGGAACAGCATGGCGCACTCGGCGCGCAGGATCATTTCAGGCGGGCCATCGCCCTTGAACCGCGGCGTCCCGACTTCCACCTGTACCTGGCAAGGGCCTGCGCGTCGTCCCAGGACTACGATGCGGCCCTGGTTGCCGCCGACCACGCCGAGCAGCTCCTCCATCCCGGGCACGCCGTCGGCTTCGACACACTCGGCGTCGTGCTCGCCCAGTGCAACGCCCATGAGCGCGCGGCGGCCGCGTTCCGGCACGCGGTCGGCCTGGATCCGGACGACCCCGGGCTCCGCTTCAACCTGGGCACCGCCCTTACTTTCCTCGGCGACCTCGATGGTGCCGAGCGCGAGCTGGAGGCCAGCGTGCGCCTGGACCCGCATCACTGGCGGGCGCACCACTCGCTCTCCCAGCTGCGCCGGCAGACGCCGGAATCCAACCACATCGAGCGGCTGAAGACGCTGGCCCGGGCGGCCACGGGCAAGGTCACCGCCACCACGTTCCTGAACATGGCGCTCGCCAAGGAGCTCGAGGACATCGGCGACCACGACGGCGCATTCCACCACTGGGTCGCCGGCAAGGGCGCGCCCGGGCACCTGCTGCAATACTCGAGGAAGAAGGACGAGGCGCTCTTCCAGGCGCTGGCTTCGGGCTTCCCCATTCCCTGCGCCGAACCTGCAGAACCTGCCGAACCCGCCGCCCGCGGCAGCGCGGCAGCCGACCCGATCTTCATCGTCGGCATGCCGCGCACCGGCACCACCCTGGTGGACCGCATCGTCTCCAGCCACCCGCAGGTGCAGTCCGCGGGCGAGCTGCACAACTTCGCCTCCGCCTGGAAGCGCGCCATGGGCGGCCCCGGGTTCGAGATGTTCAACCCCGCGCACATCGCGCGCGCGAACGCCGGGGAGCTGGACTGGCGCAAGCTCGGTGACGACTACACCGCCGGCACCCGCGCCTTCAGGAACCAGGCGCCCCGCTTCACGGACAAGCTGCCGCACAATTTCCTGTATCTCGGATACATCGCGCGCGCGCTGCCGGAAGCCACCCTCGTCTGCGTCCGCAGGCATCCGCTGGACACCTGCCTCAGCAACTTCAGGCAGCTGTTCGCGCCGGAATCGCCCTACTTCGACTATTCCTACGACCTCCTCGACACCGGTCACTACTACATCCTGTTCGACAGGCTGATGGCGCACTGGAAGGCGGCCTTCCCCGGTCGGATCCTCGAGGTCCGGTACGAGGACCTGGTGACGGAGCAGGAGCGGCGCAGCCGCGAGCTCATCGCCCATTGCGGGCTCGAGTGGGACGATGCCTGCCTGGCGTTCGAAAAGAACGCCACGCCGGTCTCGACGGCGAGCGCGGTGCAGGTCCGGGCACCGATGTACACCACCGCGCTGGGGCGGTGGAAGCGTTACGAGCGCCGGCTTGCGCCGCTCAGGGCGATGCTGGAGGACGCAGGCATCGACTGCGACTGAAGTGGTGTGTGCCTGCCGGCAACGGTCGCGCCGCCGGCAGGCACCGGCCCGGTCCGATCAGGCCGCGGGCACCGCGCTTTCGAGGTCGCGCAGGCTCCTGCGTAGCGGTGAGTCACCGGGCACGCCGAGCCCGTCGAGATAGGACGCGACCTCGGCGGCCTCCGCCTTCCAGCCTTCCAGGTCGACGCGCAGCAGTTCGGCCATGTCCGCGTCGGACACGTCCGCGCCGTCCAGCTTGAGCGCGCCCTCCGCGGGCACGTGGCCGATCGCCGCGGCCTCCGCCCTGGCGCTGCCGTCCACGCGGCCGATGATCCACTCCAGCACGCGCAGGTTGTCGCCGAAGCCCGGCCACAGGAAGCGGCCGCCGGCATCCTTGCGGAACCAGTTGACGTGGAAGATCCCCGGAAGCTTCGCGCCCGGCCGGTCGAAGGACAGCCAGTGCGCGAAGTAGTCGGCGAAGCTGTAGCCGCAGAAGGGCTTCATCGCCATCGGGTCGCGGCGCATGACGCCGACCGCGCCGGTTGCCGCGGCCGTGGTCTCCGAGCCCATCGCCGCGCCCACCAGGACGCCGTGCGCCCAGTCGCGCGCCTCGAACACCAGCGGCACCAGGCTGGAGCGCCGGCCGCCGAAGACGATGGCGCTGATCGGCACGCCCTGCGGCGCCTCGGCCTGTGGCGTCCAGGTCGGGCACTGGCGGGCGCTGACGGTGAAGCGCGAGTTCGGATGCGCGGCCGGGCCGTTGGCGGGGTCGAAGTCGCGCCCCTGCCAGTCCTTCGCGGGCACGCGCTTGTCCAGCCCTTCCCACCACGGCTGGCCGTCGTCGGTGACCGCGACGTTGGTGAAGATGGCATCCCGCTCGATGGTGTGCAGTGCGTTCGGATTGGACTTCTCCGATGTGCCCGGGGCGACGCCGAAGAAGCCGGCCTCCGGGTTGATCGCCCACAGGCGGCCGTCTTCGCCGGGATGCATCCAGCAGATGTCGTCGCCCACGGTCCACACCTTCCAGCCCTTCTCGCGATAGGACTCCGGCGGGATCAGCATCGCCAGGTTGGTCTTGCCGCAGGCGCTCGGGAAGGCGGCTGCGATGTAGTGCACTTCGCCCCGCGGGTTCTCGATGCCCACGATCAGCATGTGCTCGGCCAGCCAGCCCTCGCTGCGGGCCTGGTGCGAGGCGATGCGGAGCGCGTGGCACTTCTTGCCCAGCAGGGCGTTGCCGCCGTAGCCGGAGCCGTAGGACTTGATCGCCAGCTCGTCCGGGAAATGCATGATGAAGCGGCGGTCCGGGTCGAGCTCGCCGGTGGAGTGCAGGCCGCGGACGAAGGTGTCCGGCTCGCCGCGGGCGGCGTGTTCGAGGCCTTCGCGCTCGATGCGCGCCAGGGCGTCGGCGCCCATGCGCGTCATCAGCCGCATGTTGGCGACGACGTATGCGGAATCGGTGATCTCGACCCCACAGCGCGCGAGCGGGGAGTCGAACGGTCCCATGCAATAGGGCACCACGTACAGGGTGCGGCCTTGCATGCAGCCGTCGAACAGGGCGTCGACCTTGGCGTGCGCCTCGGCCGGGGCCATCCAGTGGTTGTTGGGGCCGGCATCCTCGCGCCTCTCGTGGCAGACGAAGGTCAGGTGCTCGACGCGGGCCACGTCATCGGGACTCGAACGGTGCAGCACGCAGCCGGGATGGGTGGCCTGGTTGAGCGGCAGCAGGGTGCCGTCGGCCATCATGGCCTCCTGCAACGCAGCCGCTTCGGCATCGCTGCCATCGCACCAGACCACGCGCGCGGGCCGGGTCAGCGCCGCGACTTCGTCGACCCACTGCTGCAGCGACGGAAGGCGCGTGCCGGGCGTCGCGTTCGCGCCCTGCTGGGGAACTGCATTCATGTCTCGCGCCTCCGAAGTGCGCTTTTTTCAGTCTGGACACGCAATTCTATCCAGCGCGGCCGGCGCCACTGTGCTGCACTGCATCAAACACGGGCCTGTCGCGCACCCGCCGGGCGTGCCGCATCGCTCAGCGCGGGACGAGCGTATCCATCAGGTGCTCGACGTATTCGTCGAACTCCTCCTGCGGCATCCGCGCCTGGTGCAGCTGAAGGTTTAGCTGCAGGAAGCCGACGTAGGCGGCGTAGGTCAGACGGGCGCGATGCCGGGCATCGGTGCGGCCCAGCCCGGCCTGGCGGAAGGACGCGGTGAGATAGTCGAGGCGACGCTGCGAAACCCGGTCGATCACCGGCTGCACGGCCGGGTGGTCCGGCGCCTTGAGCAGGGCGCTGTAGACCACGTGCGACTTGAACTCGCGCGCGACCATCTGGAACAGCGCGCGCAGGCGTTCGCGCGGGTCGGACACCGCCTCCAGCTTGCCGAAGACGTCCTGCTCCTCATGGGCCTCCCAGCGTTCGAGCGCCGCCTGCAGCAGCGCGTCGCGCGAGGGGAAATGCCAGTAGAAGCTGCCCTTGGTGACACCCAGCCGGCGGGCCAGCGGCTCCACCGCCACGGCGGCCACGCCCTGTTCGGCGATCAGGTCGAGCGCGGCCTCGGCCCAGTCGTCGGCACTGAGCCGGTTGCGTTCGCTTTTCGCGGCGGTTTTCTTCATTCCCCGAGTGTATCCATACGCCGGGGTGCGGGACAGCGTCGGCCGGCGATGGCGTTGACAGGCCCCGGCGCAAAATCCATACTGACCCGTATGGCCAGTGGGGAGGCCCGGCGCCGCGCGCCGGGCACACACTGGTTCCCAACCAGCCGAAGGCGAGCGCAACGCTCGCGGAGACCGTGCCATGAGTATCGTCGTCCCCTTCCTCGTCCTGCTGCTGGTCGGCGCGTTCGCCGCCTACCACCGGATGCGCCTGGCCAGCTGGGCGGCCATCACCGCCGCCGCGCTCGCCGCCTGCTGGCTGCTGGGCGCCGACCGCACGGCCACGCTGGTCGCGATCGTGATCGCCGCGCTGGTCGCCGTGCCGCTGCTGCTGCCCTTCATCCGCAAGCCGCTGCTCACCGCGCCGCTGCTGAAGTTCTACCGCAAGATCCTGCCGCCGCTGTCGCAGACCGAGCGCATCGCGCTGGAAGCCGGCTCGGTCGGCTTCGAGGGCGAGCTGTTCTCGGGCGCGCCGGACTGGAACCAGCTGATGTCCCAGCCGAAGCCGGAGCTCACCGCCGAGGAGCAGGCGTTCCTCGACGGTCCGGTGGAGCAGCTCTGCCGCATGACCGACGACTGGGACATCACCCACGTCCGCGCCGACCTGCCGCCGGAGATGTGGCAGTACATGAAGGACCAGCGCTTCTTCGGAATGATCATCCCGAAGGAATACGGCGGGCTGGGCTTCAGCGCGCTCGCGCACCACAAGGTGATCCAGAAGCTGGCCACGATCTCCAGCGTGGTCAGCTCCACCGTGGGCGTGCCCAACTCGCTGGGCCCGGGTGAGTTGCTGATGCACTACGGCACCCCGGCGCAGAAGGATCACTACCTGCCGCGCCTGGCCGACGGCCGCGATGTGCCCTGCTTCGCCCTCACCGGTCCATTCGCGGGTTCCGACGCCACGTCCATCCCCGACTTCGGCATCGTCTGCAAGGGCGAGTGGGACGGCGCCCAGGTGCTGGGCGTGAAGCTGACCTTCGACAAGCGTTACATCACGCTGGCGCCGGTGGCGTCGCTGATCGGCCTGGCGTTCCGCATGTACGACCCGGACGGCCTGCTCGGCGACGTGCGCGACATCGGCATCACCCTGGCCCTGGTGCCGCGCGAGGTCGAGGGCATGGACGTCGGCCGCCGCCACTTCCCGCTCAACTCGCCGTTCCAGAACGGGCCGGTGCGCGGGCACGAGGTGTTCGTGCCGCTGAGCCGGATCATCGGCGAGGAGAACGGCTTCGGCGAAGGCTGGCGGATGCTCAGCGAGTGCCTGTCGATCGGGCGTTCGATCACCCTGCCCTCCACCGCCAGCGGCGGCGCCAAGTCCGGCGCCATCACCACCGGTGCGTACGCGCGGATGCGCAAGCAGTTCGGCCTGTCGATCGGCCGCTTCGAGGGTGTCGAGGAAGCGTTGGCGCGAATCGGCGGCAAGGCTTATGCGATCAGTGCGCTGTCGCAGGCCACCGCGGCCGCGGTCGACCGCGGCGACGTGCCGGCGGTGCCGTCGGCGATCGCGAAGTACCACTGCACCGAGATGGGCCGTGAAGTCGCCAAGGACGTCATGGACGTCATCGGCGGCAAGGGCATCATCCTCGGCCCGCGCAACTTCGCAGGCCGCGCCTGGCAGGCGTCCCCGATCGCGATCACCGTCGAGGGCGCGAACATCATGACTCGCAGCCTGCTGATCTTCGGGCAGGGCGCGATCCTCTGCCACCCCTGGGTGATGAAGGAAATGAAGGCGGCGCAGGATCCGGACGAACGCGCCGGCCTGGAGGCCTTCGACCGCGCGCTGTTCGGCCACATCGGCTATGCGATTTCCAACGCGGTGCGCTCGGTGTGGTTTGCCGTGACCGGCTCGCGCTTCGGCCGCGCGCCGGGCGACGACTACACCCGCCGCTTCTTCCGCCGCCTCAACCGCCACTCCGCCAACCTGGCACTGATGGCCGACGTATCGATGCTGATGCTGGGCGGCAAGCTCAAGTTCAAGGAGTCGCTGTCGGGCCGCCTGGGCGACGTGCTCAGCCACCTGTACATGACCAGCGCCATCCTCAAGCGCTACCACGACGAAGGCGCTCCGGTGGCCGACCGTCCGCTGCTCGCCTGGGCGTACCACGACAGCGTGCACAAGATCGAAACCGCGCTGTCGGCGGCGCTGCGCAACTTCCCGATCCGGCCGGTGGGCTGGCTGATGTGGCTGCTGATCTTCCCGCTCGGCCGTCGTGCCGAGGCCCCCGGCGATCGCCTTGGACATCGCGTCGCGGCCCTGCTGATGACGCCGAACGAAGCGCGCGACCGGCTCGCGTCCGGCGTGTTCACCACGCCCGGCGAGAACAATCCTGCTGGCCGCATCAACAGCTACCTGGCCGCGGCCGTTGCCGCCGAGCCGGTGGAACGCAAGTTCCTCAAGGCGCTGAAGAACAAGGGCATCGAGGCCCTGGACTTCGCCAGCCAGCTTGACGAGGGCGTTCGCGAAGGCTGGATCACCGCCGAAGAGCGCACGCAGCTGGAAGAGCTGCGCGTGATGACCCTCGACGCGATCACGGTCGACGACTTCCATACCGAAGAGCTGCGCTCTGCGGGCTACCGCGACCTGCATCGCCCGGACGGGACGCGCGAAGCGGCCTGAGCCGGAGCCATCACCGAAGGCGCCCGAGGGCGCCTTCGCCTTTTCCGGAGATTCCGCATGGGCGCGACCATCCTCGACATCCACGGGCGCATGGCCCGTTGGCCCGGCGGACGCTGGCTGTTCTCGAAGCTTGTCTGCCTCAAGGCGCCCTACTTCGCCAGCATCTCCCCGCGCATCGAGCGCCTGGAGCCGGGATGCTGCGAGGCCAGCCTGCGCCACCGCCGCCGCGTCAGCAACCACATCGGCAGCGTGCATGCGATCGCACTGTGCAACCTGGCCGAGCTTGCCGGGGGGCTGGCGATCGACGCCAGCCTGCCGCCGTCCATGCGCTGGATCCCGAAGGGCATGGACGTCGAATACCTGAAGAAGGCCAGCGGTACGATGCGCGCCGTGGCGATGCCGGCGGCACCGGTTGTCGAGGCGACCGCGGGTTACGCGCTGCCGGTGGGGGTCACGGTCAGCGATGCCAGTGGCGAAGCGGTGTTCCGCGCACGCATCGCGATGTGGGTCTCGCCGAAGCCCGCGCGGTCGTGATCCTGTTCAAGTAGCCGCGGGCGCGGGCTGGCACCACGCTGCCCGACCGCGCGATTTCGCGGATCGGCAAACCACGTCACGTGGGTTTGCGGGCTGCGGGCAATGGCCCCGCAACCGGATCCTGCGGCAGCGTGCGCTCGGCGCGCACCACGCGCCAGGCACCGAAGGCCATGCCCAGGGCGATGCCGAGCCCGGCCAGGAACACCATGCTCGAGCCCAGGGTGGCCAGGGCCTTGTGCACCCAGACGAAGGTAAGGTCGCCGCCGCGGTAGACCGCGGTGTCGATCACGGCCTTGGCCTTGTAGCGCTCCTCGCGGTCGACGCGGGTGTAGAGCGTCTCGCGCGCCGGCTTGGCCAGCGAGAACTCGCTGGCGCGGGTCACGATCTGCACGATCGCCACCAGCATCGGCAGCGGCGATGCCGACAGCGCCGCGAAGCCCAGCACGATCGCCAGCGCCGGCAGCAGCAGCAGCGGCGCGATGCCATAACGCTGCAGCAGGAAGCGCGTCAGCAGCAGCTGGATGGCGATGGTCAGGCCGTTGATCGCCCAGTCGAGCATGGAGTAGAACGCCGCGCGCTCTTCGGCGGTCTCGAAGGCCGCGCGCACGATCGCCGCCTGTTCGTTGTAGAGCAGCGTGCCGACGCCGACGCCGAAGAACATCAGCACCGCCAGGGCACGCAGCAGTGGCCGCTGCCAGACCAGCTTCAGGCCGGCCAGGATCGAACCACCCATCGCACGGCCGTCGATACCGCCGCCGTGGCTGCGCTCGCGCGCCAGGGCCCACGGACGCAGCTTGATGATGCACAGCAGGCACACGGCCAGGAAGCCGGCAGAGACCAGCAACAGGTTGGCCACGCCCACCGGACCGACCAGGAAGCGGGTGATCGCCGGCCCGACCAGCGCGCCGATGGTGCCGCCGGCACCGATGTAGCCGTAGAACTGCTTGGCGTTGGCGTTGTCGAACACGTCCGCCATGAAGCTCCAGAACACGGTCACCGCGAACAGGTTGAACACCGCCACCCAGACGAAGAACACCGCGCCGCGCCCCGGGATGCCGCTGTCGAACGCCCACCAGAAACCCAGCAGGCAGGCGATGAACACCAGGTACACCGCCGGCAGGAAAACCCTGCGCGGGAAACGTGACACCAGCGCGCCATAGAGCGGCTGCAACAGCACCATCGCGATGAAAGTGGCGGTGAACAGCAGCTGGAGGGTGAACTCGCCGACTTCGATACCGAAGCGCTCCCCCAGGGCGATCAGTCCACGCGGGAAGACGGCTGCGGCATCCGACGATGCCCCCATCGCATCGCGCACCGGACGCAGCACGTAGTAGCCGCACAGCAGGCTGAAGAAGTACAGCATCGCCCACCACAGCGGCGGCGAGGCGGCGAGCGCGGCGCGGAAGCGTCCCGGATGCCTGTCAGCGCCTGCCTGATCCCTGGTCATCAAACCGCCGCCCTGCACTTACCGTCCATCGTGGCGGCACGTTATCCGATCAGTGGCCGCCGCCGCCACCCCGGCGCCTGCAGGCCCCGCGCCCTGCCTCAGGCGGCTGCTTCGAGACCGGGCGGAAGCGGACAGTGCAGCACGCCGCAGATCGTGCGCAGCAACTCGGATTCGGCGACCGAAATGCGCCCGTCGTGACTGGCCGCCGCGGTCACCGCTTCGACCATCATCTGCTTGGCCAGCGGTTCCAGCCCATCGAGCGCGGGCCACACCTCGTCAAGCGCGAGCACGCCGGCCGCCGGCGGCGCGTAGGCCACATGGTCGCGCGGCAACACGCGCTGCAGGCCTGCGAGATAGGCGCGCTGCGCGGCCGCGGGGTCGGCGGGGTTGCCGGCCTGCGCCACCACCGCGAGCAGGGTCGCGAACTCCTGGCGCACGCTGCCCGGCTTGCGGCGGCCGAATCGCGCATGGCGCCGCGGATCCAGCGACTCCCGCAGCTGCACCTCGAGCAGGCGCGCCATGCAGTACTCGAACAGCGACACCTTTCCGTCGCAGTGGACGACCGCGTGCACGGTATCGAGGAAGGCCTCGAGTTCGGGGCGCGGCCGCCGCCGCAGCACCGGGAACGCGATCGCGGCAAGCGGCAGGCGCTGCATCGGGTGCAGGGCGACCAGGTCGCCGCCGTGCAGCGCCAGTGCACCCTGGGCCACCGCATCGCCAAGGCGCGCGGCGATCTCGGCGCGCTGGTGCCCGCGGATGGTGGCGTCGCCATCAAGCAGCAGGCCGAGCACCAGCGGCAGAACCGCTTCGCGCGAATGCGCAAGCGTGCGCAGGGCTTCGGGCATGCCGTGGACGATGGCGTCGGCGCGGTGGTAGTCGTCGGCTTCGGGGCTGCCGACCTGGGCGGACACCATGGACGGCGTGACGTCGAGCTGGCCGTCGCGTGCCGGCAGCCCGCCGGCATGCCCGTCCAGACCCATCATGCGGTCTTCCTGCAGGCCCGACGGCGGCGCCAGCGCCCACTGGCTGCGCATGCGCTCCAGCTGCTCGCCGCGGAAGCCGGGCTCCAGCGCCTGGATGCGTTCGAGGATCGGCGGGTGGGTGGCGAACAGGCCGCTGAAACCGACCCCGTCGCCGAACAGCATGTGGCTCGCCTCCTCGGCATCGGCCTTGTCGCTCAGGCGTGCGCCGTCGGGCAGGCCGGCAATCTTTTTCAGCGCGCCGGCGAGGCCCGCGGTCTGGCGCGTGAACTGCACCGCCGAGGCATCGGCCAGGCGCTCGCGCGAGCGGCTGACGCTGGCCTTGATCATCCGTGCGAAGAACATGCCGATGCTGCCGACCGCCAACGCCACCAGCGCCGCGACCATCACCGCCGCGGCATTGCGGCTGCGACCACCGCCCAGGTAGAGCACCTTGCGCCCGATCAGGCTGATCATGAGGATGCCGAACAGCACCCCCATCAGGCGGATGTTCAGGCGCATGTCACCGTTGAGGACGTGGCTGAACTCGTGCGCGATGACGCCTTGCAGTTCGTCGCGGTTGAGGCGGTCCAAGGCGCCGCGCGTCACCGCGACCGCCGCGTCGCTGGTCGAGTAGCCGGCGGCGAAGGCGTTGATCGCGGCTTCGTTCTCCAGCACGTAGAGGCCGGGCACCGGCACGCCGGACGCGATCGAGATCTCCTCCACCACGTTGCGCAGCCGCCGCAACGACGGATCGGTCGAGTCCTGCGGAACCGGCGTACCGCCCAGCTGCAGTGCCACGACATCGCCACCGCCGCGCAGCGAGGCCAGCCGGTACATCGAGCCCAGCCCGATCACCGCCAGCGTGGCCAGGGTGGTGAACGCGAGCACGCCCCAGTCGGGACCGACCACGAACGCGACCGCAACGTCGATCGCCAGCACGATGCCGAGCACCGCCATCGCGAACAGGACGAACAGGCGCGTGCTGCTGCGGCGGGCCTGCGCCTGCTGCTCGAAGAAGTTCATCGAGCGCTAGAACTGGACCTTCGGCGCCTCGCGGACCTCGGCCTTGTCGGCCGGGATCTCCAGCAGCGCCGCGGCATCGAAATTGAACATGCCGGCGAGGATGTTGGACGGGAACACTTCGCGCTTGATGTTGTAGGCCATCACCGAGTCGTTGTAGGCCTGGCGCGCGAACGCGACGCGGTTCTCGGTGGAGGTGAGCTCTTCGGTGAGCTGCATCATGTTCTGGTTGGCCTTGAGGTCCGGATAGGCCTCGGCCACCATCATCAGGCGCCCCAAGGCGCCGTTGAGCAGGCCCTGCGCCTGGCCCAGCTCGGCCATCGCAGCGGCGTCGCCGGGGTTGGCCTTGGCCGCCGACAGGCCCGACATCGCGGCGCTGCGCGCGGCGATCACCGCCTCCAGCGTCTCGCGTTCGTGCGAGAGGTAGCCCTTGGCGGTCTCGACCAGGTTCGGGATCAGGTCGAAGCGGCGCTGCAGCTGCACGTCGATCTGCGCGAAGGCGTTCTTGAACGCGTTGCGTGCGGCGACAAGGCCGTTGTAGATGCCGACGCCCCACATCAGGACGACCACCACCACGGCAAACACGAGCAGGATCAGCAGGCTGGACATCAAAGCTCCCCTTGTTCATGCAAATGCGGAACCGGGGGCATATGATCACCCCGCAGTCGCAGCATACGCAGGGAAAACGCCCGATGAAAGACGCATCGCGCATGTCTCGCCGCCTTCTCCTGGGTGCCGGCCTGTTTGCATGCCTGACGCCCATGGCGGTCGGGACCGCGGCCCAGTCCGAACTCCGATGGGAGCCGGCCGCCACGGCGGCGGCGACACCGGCCACGCAGCCAACGCCGGTCACTGGCGGCAGCTCGCCGCTGCTGCCGCCCGGCACGTCCTCCATGCCGCTGGCCAGCGGCTTCGACACCGCGCGCTTCGAAGCGATGGCGCAGGCGGTCGTCGCCAACCAGCGCGTGCCCGGCCTCGCGATGGCCATCGTCCACAAGGGCGAAGTGATCAGTGCGCGCGGCTACGGCATCACCGACGTCAGCGCCGCCGAGCCGGTCGATGCGCACACGGTGTTCCGCCTGGCATCCCTGTCCAAGCCCTTCGCGGGCACGGTGACCGGCCTGCTGGTCGCCGAAGGTTCGCTGCGCTGGGACAGCAACGTCGCCGACTTCATGCCGGCGCTGCGCTTCTCGCAGCCGGAAGCCGCCGGCAAGCTGACCGTCGCCGACGTGCTCAGCCACCGCGTGGGCTTGGGCCGCAACACCTATGACCGGGAGATCGAGCGCAACGCGGACTATCGCAACCTGGTGCAGAAGCTCGCGCAGGCACCAATGACCTGCGATGTCGGCGAGTGCTACAGCTACCAGAACGTCGCCTTCAGCCTGGTGGGCGACGTGGTGTTCGCGGCCACCGGCCAGTTCTTCAGCGAAGCGGTGACCGGACGCATCTTCAAACCACTGGGCATGGACGACGCCAGCTACGGGCTCGAGGGCATCCAGGCCAGTCCGCGCTGGGCGAAGCCGCACGTGCGGGCCGGCGGCGGCTGGCGCTCGCTCATGCCCAAGCCCACCTACTACCGGATCGCGCCGGCGGCGGGCGTCAACGCCAGCATCAGCGACATGGCGCAATGGCTGATCGCGCAGTCGGGGCGGCGCCCGGACGTGTTGCCACCGCCGCTGCTGGCGACCCTGCAGCAGCCGCTGGTGTCGACGCCGCGCGAGATGCGCAGTTCTTCATGGCGGCGCGAACGGCTCAACGATGCCGGCTATGCGCTCGGCTGGCGCGTTTATGACTATGCCGGCCACCGGGTGGTGTTCCACGCCGGCGCGGTCCAGGGCTATCGCGGCCTGATGGCGATGATGCCCGACCGCGACCTCGGCATCGTGGTGCTGTGGAACGGCGAGAGCAGCCTGCCCACGGGCCTGCTGCCGACGATCCTCGACAGCGCCATCGGCCTGAGCCCCCAGCGCTGGCTCGACGTCGACCTCGAGGAGGTGGACGAACTGCAGATGGCCGATGCTGCCGCGCACGAACCCGCCGCGTTCCCGGCCCGCGCATCCACGCCGGGCCCGCGCGGCAGCGGTGGTGCGACCGTCTCGTCCGCCCGGCCGGACTGATCCTCCACGCATGAAAAACCCCTCCCGCGCCTGGGCTGCGGGGGAAGGGTCGAGTCCACGGCGATCGGGATCGGCTACATCAGCGGTGCGGGTGCCGCGGGGATGGACACGGCCGGCGCCTTGGCCTTGCGCGGGGCGCGCTTCTTCGCCACCTTCTTGGCAGTCTTCTTGGTCGCCGCCGCCTTGCGGACGGTCTTCTTGGCGGCCGCCTTCCTGGCCGGAGCCTTCTTCGCGGCGGCCTTCCTGGCGGTCTTCTTCACCGCCTTCTTGGCGGTCTTCCTGGTCGCCTTCTTGGCGGTCTTCTTGGTGGCCTTCTTGGCGGCCTTCCGGACAGGACTCTTCCGGGCGACCTTCTTCGCAGACTTCTTGGCCGTCTTCTTCGTGGCCTTCTTGGCGGCCTTCTTGGTGGCCTTCTTCGCGACCTTGGTGGCCGTCTTCTTCGTGGCCTTCTTCGCGGTCTTGCGGGTGGCCTTCTTCGCCGCCTTCTTCACCGCCTTCTTCGCGACCTTCTTCACGGCCTTCTTGGCGACCTTCTTCTTCGCGACCTTCTTGGCGACCTTGCGCGGTGCAGCCTTGCGCACGGCCTTCTTGGCGGTCTTCTTGGCCGCCTTCTTGGCGACCTTCTTCTTTGCGACTTTTTTAGTGGCCATGTGATGGCTCTCCTCGTCAGTGGAACTTGCAGGTACTACTGCCCAGTACGAAACGCACCGCGGGTATCGGACCCACGGTCAACCGACGACGCGCATGGCGCGTCGTGCCGGATCGGGTGCTGCCTGGCACGAAAAAACCCGCTGCGCATCGCGCCGCGGGTTGCATGCATGTAACGGCCTGGAGTTTTCGCGAAGAAGACAACGCCTGAGTCCACCATTGCGACCATCCGGGCGGAGGACTGAGTTGTGTCACGCGTTGTTGTCCGGGTCGCACTCACTCTCTTCTGTGACCATCGTGTTGTTGTGCCGAAACCTAATCACGCTTTTTTTTCCTGTCAACACCCGTCGACGCCCCTGGCTTGGTGGACCGGCGTTTCGTTCATCGTGCCTGCCGTCGCACGCGCAGCGTGCAACAACGGGAAGTCCTGGCCTGGCGATCGCCACGCATTACGACGCACGCACGAAAGCACTTGTTTTAAGCACTATCGGCAATGCGAGGGGGGACAGGCGCGCACGCGTTGCGGAACGCCCGCCATGCAGCGACGCCACGCATACGACGTTCGCGAGGATGTGCACGCGGCGTGCACGCACATGGCACGAACGCGACGGCGGTGGTGCGCCAATGACCGAATTGCGCGGAACTGCGCGCGCCTCCGGCAACGTTTCCTGCTCGCACAAACACGAACGCCGGGCAGTGCCCGGCGTTCGTTGGGACCGTGTCGCGCGTCGCGCGACGCGTACACCAGGTCAGTCGTCGCCCTCGATCAGCGCGGCGTAGTCGTCGGGCGAAAGCAGGTCGTCGACCTGGTCGGGCTCGCTTGCCTCGATGACGAACAGCCAGCCTTCGCCGAAGGCGTCTTCGTTGATCGTCTCTGGTGCATCGGCCAGCGCCGCGTTGACCTCGGTGATCGTGCCCGACACCGGTGCGTAGATGTCCGAGGCCGCCTTGACCGACTCGAGCACGGCGCAGCCGGTGCCAGCCTGGACGCTGTCGCCAACGCCGGGCAGGTCTACGTAGACCAGGTCGCCAAGGAGGCCCTGGGCATGGTCGGAGATGCCGACAGTGACCTTGCCGTCACCTTCGACGCGGGCCCATTCGTGGGACTTCATGAACTTCAGATCGCCGGGGATATCACTCATTGCTGGTACTCCGGAAACAGCGTGGCTGGGGTGGCGGCTAGTGTAGCGAAGCGCCGGGGGTGGGAATCAAATGCCCTCGCGGGCCTTGCCGTCACGGACGAAGGGGTAGTCGACCACGCGCACGGGGATCTCGCGACCGCGGATGTCGACGCGCACGTCACCCGCCTCGCCCGCCGGGATCCTGGCCAGGGCGATCGACTTGCCCAGCGTCGGGGCGAAGGTGCCGGACAGGATCTCGCCCTCGCCGCTCGCGGCAAGCACCTTCTGTCCGTGGCGCAGCACGCCCTTCTCGTCCATCACCAGGCCGATGACCTGGCGCGCGTCGCCACGGTCGCGCTGGGCCTCGAGTACGGCACGACCGTTGAAGTCGCGACCCTCGTCCAGCGCCACGGTCCAGCCCAGGCCGGCTTCGTACGGCGTGGCCGACTCGTCCATGTCCTGGCCGTACAGCGGCAGTCCGGCCTCCAGGCGCAGAGTGTCGCGCGAACCCAGGCCCGCGGGCCGCACGCCCGCGGCGACCAGCGCATCCCAGAACGCCACGGCATGCTCCTGCGGCAGCACGACCTCGAAGCCGTCCTCACCCGTGTACCCGGTGCGCGCGATGAACAGCGGTGCGCCATCGACCGAACGGACATCGCGACTGGCGAACTTGCCGAGCTTGCCAGCGGCAGCGCGGTCATCCCCGTGCACCAGGCCCAGCACCCTGTCCCGCGCCTGCGGACCCTGCACGGCGATGATGGCCAGGTCGTCGCGCACCCGGACTTCGACGCCGAAGGCTTCGGCCTGGGCGTTGATCCACGCCAAGTCCTTGTCGCGGGTGGCGGCGTTGACCACCAGGCGATGGAAGTCGTCGCCGAGGTGGTAGATGATCAGGTCGTCGATCACGCCGCCCTGCTCGTCGAGCATGCAGGTGTAGAGCGCCTTGCCCTGGACCTTGAGCTTGTCGACCGAGTTCGCGACCAGCTTGCGCAGGAAGTCGCGCACGCGCGCGCCGTGCAGGTCGACCACGGTCATGTGCGAGACGTCGAACATGCCCGCGTCGCGGCGCACCGCGTGGTGCTCCTCGATCTGCGAACCGTAGTTGAGCGGCATGTCCCAGCCGCCGAAGTCCACCATCTTCGCGCCGAGCGAACGATGGGAATCGTTGAGGATCGTCTTGCGGGTCATGGGCGGCTGGCTCCTGGGGGACGGTCCGCCATTATCGCCGACCCGGACCACCGGCGATCACGGGCCAGCGCGCGGAGCGGGCGGGTCGCGGATCCAGCGCGGGCCGGGGGCGCGGCTCAGTCGACGCTGCGAACCTCGAGCACCATGCCGTTGGCGGCGATGACCCGCACGCGCACCCCGGCTTCAAGCTCCGGACCGCTGACGTCCCAATACGAATCGTCCAGCTTCACCCGCCCGCGCCCGCCCTCGATCGCGCGGTCAAGCGCGACCACGCGCCCGACCAGCTGCTCGGCGCGCCGGTTGAGCAACGGCCGGTCGCTCGGCCGCTCGCGACCCCGGCCCCACTTCAGGTAGGCGAGCACGGCGACCACGCTCAGCGCCGCGAACAGCACGACCTGCGCCAGCAGCCCCAGGCCGGGCGACACCAGCACGACCAGCCATACGATCGCGGCGGCGATGCCCATCCACAGCAGGAAGGCGCCGGGAATGAAGGTTTCAGCGGCGATCAGGACCAGTGCGATCGCGGCCCATGCGGTGGTGTTCATGCTCCACGCCATGGCTCAGCCTTCCGGGCGCTGTGCAGCGTCGACGCGCCGGCGGGTCTCCACCTGCTGCTTGCCGAGCGCCTCCTTGCCAAGCTCGGCGATGCCGGCGATCGAGCCGATGATGCCGCTGGTTTCCATCGGCATCATCACGAACTTGGCGTTGGACGCCGTCGCCAGCTCCTTGAACGCTTCGACGTACTTCTGCGCGATGAAGTAGTTGATCGCCTGCACGTCGCCGGCGGCGATGGCCTGCGACACCAGTTCGGTCGCCTTCGCCTCCGCTTCCGCCAGGCGCTCGCGCGCTTCGGCCTCGCGGTACGCGGCTTCGCGCTCGCCCTCCGCTTCGAGGATCGCCGCCTGCTTCTCGCCCTCCGCGCGCAGGATCGCCGAGCTGCGATGACCCTCGGCCTCGAGGATCACCGCGCGGCGGTCGCGCTCGGCTTTCATCTGCCGGCCCATCGAATCGATCAGGTCGCGCGGCGGCTGGATGTCGCGGATCTCGATGCGCGTGACCTTGATGCCCCAGGGGCCGGTGGCCTGGTCGACGACGTTGAGCAGCTGCGCGTTGATGGTCTCGCGGTTGGACAGCGATTCGTCCAGGTCCATCGAGCCGATCACGGTGCGGATGTTGGTCTGCACCAGCGCGATCGTCGCGATCTCGAGGTTGGACACCTCGTAGGCGGCCTTGGCGGCGTCGAGCACCTGGAAGAACACCACGCCGTCCACCTTCACCACGGCGTTGTCCTTGGTGATCACGTCCTGCGAAGGCACGTCCAGCACCTGCTCCATGACGTTGACCTTGCGGCCCACCGCCTGCATCACCGGGATCAGCAGGTGCAGCCCTGGCGCCAGCGTGTGCGTGTATTTGCCGAAGCGCTCGACGGTCCACTCGAAGCCCTGCGGCACGATGCGCACCATCTTGAAGAAAAAGACGATGAATGCGACCACCAGCACGGCCGCGATGAAGGTTCCTCCGGACATTCCACGCACTCCCCAATCATTGGTCTGGAGTATAGACGCGGGGTGGGCGGCGACTGTGACCCGCGCTCGCGCCTGGAGGACGTCCGGAACGCGCGTCGGAATGTGCGCGCTGCGGGATCTACTTGGTCAGGATCAGCTTGTCGTTGCGCGTATGGCGCAGGCGATACAGCTCGCTGCCGTGGCGGATGAGCACCTCGCGCCGGCCATGCAGCAGCGCGATGCTGTCCACCTCGTCGTGATGGGCGCCCGGAACTTGCGGCGTCTCGCAGGAGGACGCATCGGTGTCGCTGTCGAAGCTGGACGGATGGGTACGGGAGGCGAGCATCGACTGCTCCTCAGCGAGGGAGCAGCCAATGCTAATGATTCTCATTTGCCTGTCAACAGGCGACTTCACCCGGCCGTGGCCGCTTCCGCACGGCGCCAGGCGCCCTCGTCCAGGCGCGACGCGAGATCCAGCGCTTCAAGGTTTTCCAGCAACTGCGCCACGCGGCTCGCGCCCAGGATCACCGTGGACACGTGCGGGTTGCGCAGGCACCAGGCGATGGCCAGCGCCGAAGGCCGCACGCCCAGCTCGGCGGCGAGCGCGGTGAAGCGCCGCGCACGCGCCAGGCGCTCCTCGCCGGCCTCGCCGACCACCAGGTCATGCAGCCAGGCGTCCTGCGCCAGCCGCGAGCCTTCGGGCACCCCGTGGTCGTACTTGCCGGTCAGCAGCCCCGAGGCCAGCGGCGACCACACCGTGGTGCCCATTCCGAGCTCGGCGTACAGCGGCGCGTACTCCAGCTCCACGCGCCGGCGGTGCAGCAGGTTGTACTGCGGCTGCTCCATGGTGGGCGGCTGCAGGTGGTTGGCGCGCGCTACCGCGTGCGCTTCGCGGACCAGCGCCGCCGGCCATTCCGACGTGCCCCAGTACATGACCTTGCCCTGGCGGACCAGCGCGTCCATCGCCGCCACCGTTTCCAGCACCGGCACGTCGGGATCGGGGCGATGGCAGAAGTACAGGTCGAGGTAGTCGACGCGCAGGCGCTTCAGCGCGCCGTGGCAGGCGTCGTGCACGTGCTTGCGCGACAGGCCCTTCTGCAACGGCCGCGGATCGGCGACCGAGCCGAACATCACCTTGCTCGACACCGCGAAGCCATCGCGCGGCAGGCGCAGGTCGACGATCACGTCGCCCATCACCCGCTCGGCCTCGCCGTGGGCATAGCCCTCGGCGTTGTCGAAGAAATTGATGCCGTGGTCCCAGGCGGCCGCCACCAGGTTGCGCGCTTCGCCGCGCGCGACACCCTTGCCGAACGTCGTCCAGGCGCCGAAAGACAGCGCCGACAGCGCCAGTCCGGAGGCGCCGAGCCTGCGGTATTCCATCGTCAACCACTCCTTCTGCGTGCCCGGGACGGCAGTCTACGCGCGCGCGCCGCGCTATCCTCGCCCTGCAGGCAAGGGGACACGGCACGATGCACGCCAACGAAGGCAGGTTCGGCGACATGCTGCGGCAGCTGATGGCGCCGCCCGACGAAGTCATGCGCGACCTGGCCGCGAGCGGCGAACGCCTGGTCGCGCGCATCCGGCTGCTGCTGACCGTGCTCGCACTGCCGCTGCCGCTGCTGGCCGCGGCGTCGGGAGCGGGCATGGGTCGGATCCTCTTCTACCTGGGCGCCGTGGTGCTGGCCAGCGCGGTATCGCTGCTGTGGCTGGTACTGGCGCGCCGGCCCCGTCCGTGGCTGCCGTTCGCGACCGGTGCATGGGACGTGACCCTGGTCACCGCGGTGCTCGTGGTGTTGGCAATCGGGGCGCCTGCGGCCGGACTCGACACCGTCGCCGCGTGGTCGTTCTACCTGATCGCGATCGGGCTCACCGCGCTGCGCGCCGACGGCCGCGTGTCCCTGTTCGCCGGCGCGCTTGCACTGGTCCAGTACGCGGCATTGGCAGCCGCCCTGTCCTCGCGCGCAACCACCGCCGGGGGTCTCGTGCCATCGGACCTGGACGGCGCCGGGGTGGGCACGCACCTGCTGCGCCTGCTGCTTGTGGTGGTCGCCACGGGCACCGCGGTCGCGATCGTGCGCCGCATGCAGTCGCTCGTGGAGCGGTCCGGCCATGACGGCCTCACCGGACTGCCGAACCGTTCGTGGCTGCTGCAGCGGATGCCGCACGTGTTCGCGACCGCGCGCAATTCGGGCGCCTCGCTGACCCTGGTGCTGCTCGACATCGACCGCTTCAAGCGCGTCAACGACGAGGCCGGCCCGCAGGCCGGCGACCGCGCCCTGCGCCACATCGCCTCGACCATGAGCGAGATGCTTGCCGACAACGAATCCCTGGCGCGGATCGGCGGACAGGAGTTCGTGATGGTGCTGCACTGCCCCGCGGGCAGCGCCTGGGAGCGCCTGGACCGCCTGCGCCGGACACTCGCCGAGCGCCCGTTCCTGCCCGAGCGCGGCCAGGACGCCTTCGCATTCACCTTCAGCGCGGGCCTTGCCGCGTGGCCGCAGGATGGCGCCAGCACGTCCGGCCTGCTCGGCTGCGCCGACCGCCGGCTCAAGTCCGCCAAGGCCCCCGGCGGCAACCGGATCGTCGCCCGCGATCCCTGAGTTCCTGTTGCCCGCCCCCCCGGCCTGCACTACGCTGCCCCGTCGCCGCGCGCCCGCGGCCGTAGCATGGGGATCGGGATCACGATGGAAGTGTTGACGCGGATTGGCTTCGGCCTGTTTGGCCTGGCCGTGCTCATCGGGATCACCTGGCTGTTCTCCAACAACAAGGGCCGCGTCGACTGGAAGCTGGTCGGCACCGGCGTGACCCTGCAGATCGCGTTCGCGGCCCTGGTGCTGCTGGTGCCCGGCGGGCGCGAGGTCTTCGACTGGCTGGGCCAGCTGTTCGTGCAGGTGCTGGCCTTCGTCAACGCGGGCTCCGAGTTCATCTTCGGCAGCCTGATGGACGTGCAGACCTACGGCTTCATCTTCGCCTTCCAGGTGCTGCCGACCATCATCTTCTTCGCCTCGCTGATGGCGGTGCTCTACCACCTGGGCGCGATGCAGTTCGTCGTCCGCGTGATGGCGCTGGCGATCACCAAGGTGATGCGCGTATCGGGCGCCGAAACCACCAGCGTCTGCGCCAGCGTGTTCATCGGCCAGACGGAAGCGCCGCTGACGGTGCGCCCCTACATCTCGCGCATGACCGAGTCCGAGCTGATCACGATGATGATCGGCGGCATGGCGCATATCGCCGGCGGCGTGCTCGCGGCCTACGTCGGCATGCTCGGCGCGGGCGATCCCGCGCAGCAGGCCTACTACGCCAAGCACCTGCTGGCGGCCTCGATCATGGCCGCGCCGGCGACGCTTGTGATCGCCAAGATCCTGATCCCCGAGACCGGCGAGCCGCTGACCCGCGGCACGGTGAAGATGGAGGTCGAGAAGACCACCAGCAACCTGATCGACGCCGCCGCGGCGGGCGCCGGCGACGGCCTGAAGCTCGCGCTCAACATCGGCGCGATGCTGCTGGCCTTCATCGCCCTGATCGCGATGATCAACGCGCCGCTGACCTGGCTGGGCGACGTGACCGGCCTGGCGGCCGCGATCGGCAAGCCGACCGACCTGTCCACCATCTTCGGTTACGTGCTGGCACCGGTGGCCTGGCTGATCGGCGTGCCCTGGACCGACGCCGGCACGGTCGGCTCGCTGATCGGACAGAAGGTGGTGATCAACGAATTCGTCGCCTACCTGCAGCTGGCGGACATCGTGAACGGCCGCGTGGAAGGCGTGAGCCTGGGCGACGAAGGCCGGCTGATCGCCACCTACGCGCTGTGCGGCTTCGCCAACTTCAGCTCGATCGCAATCCAGATCGGCGGCATCGGCGGGCTCGCGCCCGACCGCCGCCAGGACCTGGCGCGCTTCGGCCTGCGCGCGGTGCTTGGCGGCACCGTCGCCACGCTGATGACCGCGACCATCGCCGGCGTGCTGACCCACATCGGCGCCTGAGGCCAGCGATGTCCCGCGTCGTCGTCGCCGGGTCGTTCAACGTCGACCATGTCTGGCACTGCGCGGCCCTGCCGCGGCCGGGGGAGACGCTTGCCGGGGACTATTCCACCGGCCCCGGCGGCAAGGGTTTCAACCAGGCCGTCGCCGCGGCGCGGGCCGGGGCTGCCACCACCTTCATCTGCGCGCTGGGCGATGACGATGGCGGGCGCCTGGCCCGAAGCCTCGCGGCAACGCATGGCATCGACCTGCGCGCCGCGCACAGCGGGGCCGCGACCGGCACCGCTGGCATCTACGTCGGCGACGACGGCAGCAACAGCATCGTGATCGGCGCGGGCGCGAACGCAGCGCTGACGGCGGACTTCGTGGCCGTGCAGGGCACGGCCATCGCCGCCGCCGACGTGGTGCTCGCCCAGCTCGAGTCGCCGCCCGTTGCCGTCGTCGAAGCCCTGCGCCTGGCGCGCGCCAGCGGTGCACGCACGATGCTCAACCCGGCGCCGGCCAACGCCGGCTGCAGCCGCGAGCTGCTGGCGGTGGCCGAAGTGCTGACGCCCAATGAAACCGAATTCGCCGGCCTGCTCGCGCGTCACTGCGGCGGCGGCGTCGAGCCTGCCTCGCTCCCCACCATGGATGGCGGGCAGCTGCACCGGCTCTGCCGGACCCTGCTGCCACGCGGCAGCGTGGTGCTGACGCTGGGCGCCGCCGGCTGCTTCGTCTCGCATCGCGAGGACAGCACGCACGGCGACGGCGACACGCACTACCGCTGCCCTGCGGCGGCGGTGAAGGTGGTCGACACCACCGGTGCCGGCGACGCCTTCAACGGCGCGCTCGCGGCGTCCCTGGCGCTGGCCCCGGCGCGACCGTTCGCGGCGAACGTGCGCTTTGCGACGCGCTACGCGGCGCTGTCGACCGAGCGCCCCGGCGCGGCGGCCTCGATGCCGTCTGCGGACGAGGTGTCCGCGCGCTTCCCCGGCGGCTGAGCCACCACATCCGGGCTGCAGTCCCCGGCCATTGCCGCCACGCCGCCCGCGGCCATCCGGGTACGGGATCGGCGACAATGGGCACATGCGCATCGGCCTCCACGCGATCGTCCCGCACGTCGTCCTCGCGCCCATGGCCGGCGTGACGGACAAGCCGTTCCGGCTGCTTTGCAAGCGGCTGGGCGCGGGCCTGGCCATGTCGGAGATGACGACATCCGACCCCCGCTTCTGGAATACAGAGAAATCGCTCCGCCGCATGGACCACGCCGGCGAGCCCGATCCCGTGGGCGTGCAGATCGCCGGCACCGAACCTGCGCAGCTGGCCGACGCCGCCCGCCACAACGTCGACCATGGCGCCCAGCTCATCGACATCAACATGGGCTGCCCGGCGAAGAAGGTCTGCAACGCCTGGGCGGGATCCGCGCTGATGCGCGACGAGGCCCTGGTGGCGCGCATCCTGGCTGCGGTGGTCGGCGCCGTGGACGTGCCGGTGACGCTGAAGATCCGCACCGGCTGGGCGACCGGGCAGCGCAACGCGCTGGCGATCGCGCGCATCGCCGAGGACTGCGGCATCCAGGCGCTCGCCGTGCACGGCCGTACCCGCGACCAGCATTACACCGGCCGGGCGGAGTACGACACCATTGCCGAGGTCAAGTCGCGATTGCGGATTCCCGTGATCGCCAACGGCGACGTCGACTCGCCGGCGAAGGCGGCAGAGGTCCTGCGCCGCACCGGCGCCGACGCGGTGATGATCGGACGCGCCGCGCAGGGCCGGCCCTGGATCTTCCGCGAGGTCGCCCATTTCCTGGCCACCGGCGAACGGCTCCCGCCGCCGTCGCTCGCCGAGGTGCGCGACATCCTGCTCGGCCACCTCGAGGCGCTGCACGCGTTCTACGGCGAGCAGTCGGGCGTGCGCATCGCACGCAAGCACCTGGGCTGGTACGCGAAGGACCGCCCCGAGAACGCCGCCTTCCGCGCCGTGGTCAACCGCGCCGAAAGCGCGCGCGCGCAGCTCGACCTGACGCGCGCCTACTTCGACGCGCTGTCCGCGGGCGTCGCCCCGCCCTTGCTTTCGGCGGCCTGAGCCGGCCGACCGACAGCACCCCGGGCCAGGCCCGGGGTTCGTGACCGCCGTGCCACGGTCAGGCGACGACCCGGAACCGCTCCGCGTCGTCCATGTAGGCCTTGTCCGCGAACGGTGCCTCGTTGGACCCGAACGGCATCTGCGCGCGCAGCTTCCAGCTGGCGGGGATGTCCCACTCGCTGCGCACGGCGTCATCCACCACCGGGTTGTAGTGCTGCAGGCTGGCGCCGATGCCGGCCTCGGCCAGCGCCGTCCAGGTCGCGACCTGGGCGATGCCCGAGGACTGCTCCGACCAGACCGGGAAGTTGTCCGCGTACAGCGCGAACTGCTCCTGCAGGCCCTTCACCACGTCCTGGTCCTCGAAGAACAGGACGGTGCCGACCCCGGCCGCGAACGAGGCCAGCTTGGCCGCGGTGGCCTCGAACGCCTCGGCCGGCACCAGGGGGCGCAGCGCCTCGCCGGCCAGCGCCCAGAACTTTTCGCTCTGCGCGCCGAACAGGATCACCGCGCGCGAAGACTGGGAGTTGAACGAGGACGGGCTCAGCCGGATGGCTTCCTTGATCAGCGCTTCGATCTCGGCCTGCGACTGGCCGACCTTCCGGCCGAGGCTGTACTGGCTGCGGCGCTTGCGCAGGGACTGGATGACGGGGTTGTTCATGTGGCTCTCCGGGAGGGGTCAGAAGCGGATAGCCCATGGTAATTGGAAACAAATAGGCCTTATATCCACCTTAAAACCACTGATTGTTCTATACAAAGAACAACAGTCGGGACCAGGTACGGGATCGCAGTCCTCAGCAGGTCGTGGCGGGGCAGTCGCCCACCGGGCCCAGCTCCACGCCCGGGTCGAAGATCCGCGCCCAGACCATCGGCAGGCGGCCGCGCACGTCGCCCCAGTCGAAGGACAACTGCGTGGGCGGGACGGCCCGCCACTGCCCGTCCGCGAACTCGGCGACCACGAAGCTGAAGCTGTAGTCCGGCTCGCTGCCCATCCGCAGGTCGGACAGCACCAGTCCGCCGTCAACCTCGGCGGCGCGCATGAAACCGTGGTTGAACCAGGCCAGGCGCGCGACGGCGGGAACGCCGGCCGCCGCCTCCAGCGCCGCGACATCGGAGGCATGGTGCCGGAACCGCATCGTCCCCGGGTCGTCCGCGAGCGAGCGCAGGCCTTCGACGTAGCCGTCCGGCGTCATCGCCACGACCCGCCACAGCAGGGTGTTGAATGGCATCGGCACGGAGAAGCGCGGTGCCTCGTCCAGGCCCATGGCGGCCAGCGCCCGCCCGGCCTCGCGCTCGACCATGCCCTTCGCCAGCAGCGACCAGCCCAGATAGGCGCTGCTCAGCGCCAGCCCCGCGGCGAGCGCATGCCGGGCGGCCGCGCGGTCGCGCAGCAGGAACGCCGCGATGCAGGCCAGCAGGAGCCACGCCGTGTACAGCGGGTCGATGATGAAGATGCTGGACCACATCACCGGTGGCAGCGGCAGCGGCCAGAGCAGCTGGGTGCCGTAGACGGTAAAGGCGTCGAGCAGCGGATGCGTCAACAGCGCCAGCTGGATCGCCCAGAACCACGGCCGCGGCGCCTCCGCCACGCGCCCGCCGCGACCGCGGAAGAACGCCCAGACCAGCCAGCCCAGCAGCGGCAGGACCAACAGCGAATGGCTGGCGCCGCGGTGCAGGGTCATCAGCGCCACCGGATCGTCGGTGAACAGTTTGATCGGCAGCGAGTCGAGGTCCGGCAGGGTGCCGAGCACCGCACCGGCAAGCAGGGCGGCACGGCGGTGCGCGGCCGGCGCGATGGCGGCGGCGACGGCGCCGCCGAGCACGATCTGGGTCAGTGAATCCATCCGCGAATGGTAGCCCGCCGCTTTTGCGCCGGAATCATGTGCGCGCCGGCACAATGCACGCGGGCCAGCGCCCGTGTATCATGCGCGCCCATCCTTTCATCCGCATCAAGGGATATAAGCCGCGATGACCAGCCCGTCCTTCCTGTTCACCTCCGAATCGGTCTCCGAAGGCCATCCCGACAAGATCGCCGACCAGATCTCGGACGCCGTCCTCGACGCCATCCTGAGCCAGGACAAGGGCGCGCGCGTCGCGTGCGAGACCATGGTCAAGACCGGCGTGGCGATCGTCGCCGGCGAGATCACCACCAGCGCGTGGATCGACCTCGAGGCGCTGACCCGCAAGGTGATCCTCGACATCGGCTATGACTCCTCGGACGTCGGCTTCGACGGCGCCACCTGCGGCGTGCTGAACCTGATCGGCAAGCAGAGCCCGCACATCGCCCAGGGCGTGGACCGCAAGAAGCCCGAGGAGATGGGCGCCGGCGACCAGGGCCTGATGTTCGGCTACGCCACCAACGAGACCTCCAGCTTCATGCCGGCCGCGATCCACCTGTCGCATCGCCTGGTCGAGCAGCAGGCCAAGGTGCGCAAGAAGAAGAAGTCGCCGCTGCCGTGGCTGCGTCCGGACGCCAAGAGCCAGGTCACGCTGCGCTACGAAGACGGCCAGGCGGTGGCGATCGACGCGGTGGTCCTGTCCACGCAGCATGCCCCCGGCGTGAGGCAGAAGGACCTGGTCGAAGCCGTGCGCGAAGAGATCCTTGGGCCGGTGCTGCCGGCCAAGTGGCTGCACAAGGGCACCAAGTACCACATCAACCCGACCGGCAAGTTCGAGATCGGCGGCCCGGTGGGCGACTGCGGCCTCACCGGCCGCAAGATCATCGTCGATACCTACGGCGGCTGGGCGCGCCACGGCGGCGGCGCGTTCTCGGGCAAGGATCCGTCGAAGGTCGACCGTTCGGCTGCCTACGCGGCGCGCTACGTGGCGAAGAACGTCGTTGCCGCCGGCCTCGCCGACCGCTGCGAGGTGCAGCTGAGCTACGCGATCGGCGTCGCCGAGCCGACCTCGATCTCGGTGACCACCTTCGGCACCGGCAAGGTCGGCGACGACCTGATCGAGAAGCTGATCCGCCGCCACTTCGACCTGCGCCCCTACGGCATCATCAGGATGCTGGACCTGGTGCATCCGATCTACCAGCGCACCGCGAGCTACGGCCACTTCGGCCGCAAGCCGCAGGACGTGAGCTACGTGGATGCCGCCGGCAAGACGCATACGGCCACGGCGTTCTCCTGGGAAAAGACAGACAAGGCCGACGAGCTGCGCAAGGCCGCGAAGCTCTGAGGACCGGGGGCTGCGGACCGCAGCCCCTGCCAACCCGCTGCTGCAGCATTTGCGGCAGCATATGCAGGAGCAGCTACAGCTGCGACCGGCCACAGGTCGCAGCTGTAGCTGCTCCTACAGGTTTACTTGCGCTCAGGCCGGCACGGACTCCGGTGAGTGCGCCTGCGCGCTGGCGACTTCGCGTTCGGCCTGGGTGAAGCCGTATTCGGGCACGACCTGGCCTGCAGGATCGGACACCGCCTCCCATTCGGCGATCAGGCGTTCCCCGGCATCGTCCCCGGCACCCATGTACCGGCCTTCGGTGAGCGTGACGTACGCACGCGCGAAATGCCCGCCGCCGGCGCAGACGATCGCGCGCGTCGGCGCGCCCTCCACCACCAGCGGCAGCAGCGCCGGACTCACCAGCGTCGGGTCCAGTGCCGCCAACTGCTCCTCCGGCAGGATCCCTTCCATCATCCGCGTGGCCGCCGTTGGCGCCAGGCAGTTGACCCGGATGTCGTATTTGGCGCCTTCGATGGCAAGCGTCTGCATCAGGCCGACCAGCGCCATCTTCGCCGCGCCATAGTTGGCCTGGCCGAAGTTGCCCCAGAGTCCCGACGACGAGGTGGTAATCACGATGCGGCCGTGACCCTGCGCGCGCATCGTTTCCCACACCGCCTTCGTGCAGATCGCCGCGCCCATCAGGTGCACGTCCACGACCTGGCGGAAGGCATCCAGCTCCATCTTGCCGAAGCTCTTGTCACGGAGGATGCCGGCGTTGTTGACCAGGATGTCGATGCGTCCCCACGTCCCGAGCGCGCGCGCGACCATCGCCGCGACCGCGGCTTCGTCGGTGACCGAACCGGCCGCGACAATGGCTTCGCCGCCGGCAGCGCGGATCTCCTCGGCCACGGCCTCGGCCTGTTCGACCCCGATATCGTTCACCACCACGCGCGCGCCCTTGCGCGCCAGGTAAAGGGCGTGCTGGCGGCCAAGTCCACCGCCCGCACCCGTGACAATTGCTACACGCCCGTTCAACGGCATGGCCGTCCTCCCGTCAGTTGGAAATGGATGCACGGAAACGCGCGACGGCTCAACCGGCCTCGTCGTCTTCCCGTCGTTTCGTTTACCTCGGCTCCGCGTCCTTGACGTGCTTTTCCAGCCACGCGTCCGTCTCGGCCAGCATGTGCAGGATCGATTCCCGCGCGCGGTAACCGTGCGACTCGTTGGGCAGCATCACCAGGCGCGCTGTGCCGCCGAGGCCCTTGATCGCCGCGTACATGCGTTCGCTCTGCATCGGGAAGGTGCCGGAGTTGTTGTCCTGTTCGCCGTGGATGATCAGCATTGGCTCGTTGATCCTGTCGGCATGGTCGAAGGGCGACATGGCGTCATAGACGTCGGTGGCCTGCCAGTAGTTGCGCTCTTCGGCCTGGAAGCCGAACGGCGTCAGCGAGCGGTTGTAAGCGCCGCTGCGCGCGATGCCGGTGCGGAACAGGTCCGAGTGCGCCAGCAGGTTGGCGGTCATGAACGCACCGTAGGAATGCCCGCCGATCGCGATGCGCTCCCGGTCGGCCACGCCACGCTCCACTACCGCGTCCACTGCGGCCTGCGCGCTCGCGACAAGCTGCTTCACGTAGCTGTCGTTGGGCTCGGCGTCGCCCTCGCCGATGATCGGCATGGTCGGGCCGTCGAGCACGGCGTAGCCGCGCGCCAGGTACGCCAGCGGCCCCCAGTAGCTGATGCGGTTGAAGCGATGCGGCGAGCCGCGCACCTGGCTCGCGGCATCGGCGGATTTGAACTCGCGCGGGTAGGCCCACATCAGCATCGGCAGCGGGCCGTCGCGCCCGGGCTCGTAGCCGGCGGGCAGGTACAGGTCGGCGGTCATCTCGACGCCGTCAGCGCGCGAATAGCGGATCTGCTCCTTGCTCACGCCGTGCAGCGCCGGCGTGGGATGCGGGAAGTCGGTCAGCGCGACCGGTTCGGCATCCGCGGCGGCGCCGAGCGTGCGCAGCAGGATGTTCGCGGGCTCGGTGGGAGACTCTCGGGTGGTGAGGATGCGCGACGCCTCCGCATCCAGCAGCGCGAACGGTGCCTCGTACCAGGGCGCCTCCGACTGGAACAGCCGCTCGGTCCCGCCACCGCCCAGGTCCTGCCGGTCGACGAAGGGCCGGTCGCCCTCGGGCGACGCGCCGTCGCCGATGCGGTAGATGGTTTCGCCACCGCCGGTCGTCAGCAGGCGCGCGAAGCCGCGATCATCCAGCTGCATCACCGGGGTGCCGGGATCCGCATAGCGGTCCTCGTAGGAGCCTTCGCGCAGCAGGACGGGCGCGGCGCCGGTGTCGGGCGCAAGCCGCCATTCGCGCGTCCGCCGCGTCTTCCGCCAGGATTCGGTCAGCAGCGCCAGCCCGCCATGGCCCCAGCGCACGCCGCCGTAGCGCATCGACAGGTCGGCGATCACATCGGGCTCGCCCTTGAAGGGCGCGGCGTGCGCGAGCACGCGGTCGCGCACCTCCACTTCGCGCGCGGGATCGCCGCCGTCCTGCGCTTCGGCCCAGACCAGGGTCGCCGGCGCGTCGGCGCGCCAGGCGATGCGGCGCACGCCGGTGGCCACGGCGTCATTGCCCGTGGGCAGGCCTTCCACCAGCGGCAGCGTGGCGACGGTGTGCAGCAGTTCGCCACCCATGTCGATCACGTCGATGCGCCGCGGGAACCGCGAATACGGCACCAGGTAGGAGAACGGGCGCTCCAGGCGCTGGCGCAGCAGGTGGCGGCCATCCGGTGACATCGATGCGCCCACGTAAAGCTCCGGGCCGCCGATCGGCTCGACCCGCCCGTCCAGCCCCAGCCGCACCAGCTGGCGCGTCATGTAATAGGCGAACAGCGCCTCGTCGTGCGGGTTGCCCAGCAGGTCCTGGTAGGTGCGCAGGCTCTGCACCTGGCCGCCGCCGTCGGTCTGCTGGATGTTCGGGCCGCGCGGAATGCCGTCGCTTTCCGGCGCCGCACCCTGCCCTTCGGGCCGCAGCAGCGCGATCAGCCCCGTGCTGTCGGGCAGCCAGTCGAAGCCGCTTCCGACCGCTGTGCCCAGCGGCTGCTCGATCAGCCGCCGCGCGCGTCCCGCGCCCACGTCGACCAGCCACAGCTCGACGCGCCCGGCGCGCTGGTCGACGTGGCTGAAGGCGATGTGGCGCTGGTCCGGCGACCACTGCATCGACGCCAGTGCCAGCGGCTGCGGCAGGCCCGCGATGCGGCGCTCGGCGCCGTCGTCCACGGACTGCAGCCAGAGGTCGTCGATGAAGCTGAAGGCGCTGGCCGACTGCGTGCGCGGGTGGATGCGCAGGCCGGCAAGCTTGAGTTCGGGCTGGGCAACGACATCGATGCCCGGAAGCGACGGCACCTGCATATAGGCGATCAGGTCGCGTTTGGGCGACAGCGCCAGGCGCGGGGCCTGCGGCGCATCGACGATCGCGCGCAGCGCGGGCGCCGGCAGGCGGTAGCCATTGGTGTCGCTGCTGGCGTCGCCGGCGCTTGCGGCGCCTGGAGCCGTGTCACGGGCCTGCGATGGCGCCGGCGCCATCGCCAGGCAGGCGAGCAGCAACGGAGCGGCGAGGGACTTCAGTGCGGGCGTATGCAAGGCGTGGATCCTGCTCGAGGCAAACCCCGAGCCTAGCCGGTGCACCGCCCCCGCGTACCGTGGCGACGGTCATGTCCGCCACGGCACGGCCCTCGCAGACGGTCAGCCGTCCTGCACTGTCAACGTGCCCGGCAACTGCACATAGTTGCCATCGGCGTAGTGGCCATCGGCCGAACTCGAGATGTTGAACAGTCTCTCGGCGCTGCCGTACTCCGTCCCACCCAGGTTGCGGGCCAGGCCCATCGCGAAATCGAAGGTCGCCACCGGGTTTCCATCGTAGTCCTGGGTGAGGACGCGCAGTTCGTGATCCATGCCGTCGGTCGCCTCCAGCGCGCCTTCGGCATAGCCCTGCAGCTCGGCCATTTCGGCTTCGGTGTAGGTGATGGTGACCGTGTCGCCGGGCTCCACCGGGCCGTCATGCGCCTTGTCCACGTCACCGGTCTGCGCGGCGTTGATCATCTGCGCGGTGTTCTCGTCGACCTTCATCGTGAACGCGTACTGCCGCTCGCCGATGATTTCCTCGCCGTCGGCATCGTATTTCTGGGTCAGCGTCATCGGCACGTTGTCGCCGTACTGCACGTCGAGCGTGCGCTCCTTCGTGCCGTCGGGATACGTGGTGACCACCGAATTGCCGGTGTTCGCCGCGCCGTCCAGGCCGAGCTCCACCGGGCCAAGCTTCACGTCGACCTTGGCCTGCGAGGAAAAGTCGATCTTCTCGATGGTCTTCACTTCCGACACGCCGGTGCCGTTGTCGGCAGGCATGTTGCCGTTGGCCACGAAGTCGCTGTACGCGGCCTGTCCTTCAGCCGTGGACAGGTCGAACTCCGCGGTCTTGAGCGTGGCGCCGCTCAGGCTGGTGTCATTGCCCAGCATGAGCTTGACCTGCTCGAAGTCCAGGCCCACGCCGTTGTACGCCCGGATGGCCTCGGTCGGCCCGGCGGTCACGCGCACGGTGTCGGCCCCGGTCTTCTCCACCAGAAGGCTGGTGCCCTCCTCATTGGTCACCTTGGTCTCGGCGGCGATGTTCCTGAAGGTGGCCTTGAATTCGTTGCTGGAATAGCTGGAGCCGTCGATCTTGATGATCGTGCCGGTCGGCATCGACGAGGGATCGAACGGATTGACGCTGGCCAGGTCCGTGTTCTTCGCCGCCTGTTCCGGCATCGAGACTTCGTAGGACGCCTTGATGCCGTCTGTCCGGCCGTATTCCAGGCCTGCCTGCTTCACGTCCACACCGGCATTGAGCGTCACCGACACGTCGCTCGACGCTGTGTAGGTGGTGACGCCATTTTCGGTTTTCTGGCCGGTCACGACCGTGGTGCTGCCGTCGATGCCGAAGCTCAGCCCGACGCCCTTCGAGTTCTTGACACTCTCGCTGAACCCGCCGTTGGCCGTCAGTGACACGGTGCCCTTGTCGGGATCGACCGCGACGCTGCCGCCCACGCTGGTGCCGCTGGTGGACTTGTTGCCCTCGGCATCGGTGGTGGTGGTCTTGTCGGTCTGCTTCCCGCCCACGGTGACGCCGTCGTCGGACACGCCGACGCTGGCCTCGCTCTTCGAACTCGTGCCGTTGGCTTCAGTTCCCGTCTTCGCGGTTTCGTCGCCGGTGACCTTGGCGGAGCCGCCTGCGTCGGCCTTCTCGGCGGCCGTGGCCGGCAGGTTGAGCATGTCGCCCGGGTACAGCGTGTCGGGATTGGACAACTGCGGGTTGGCGCCGATCAGCGACTGCGGGGTGGTGCCATGTGCCTTGGCGATACTGTCGATGCTGTCACCGCGCGCGATTTCGTACTGCTTCGGCGGCTCGGGTGGCGGCGGCGGCGTGGCGGGCTGGGTGTATCCGACTGCAGTGATGGCCATGGTCAGGCGTCCGATCATTCCGGGGGATGGGGCCAGACTAGTCAAAGCCCCGTGCGCCCTGAACCCGGTGCGACCCTAGGTTGCCGCCCCGAGGGCCCTCAAGGCAGCCGTCGTTTCGCGAAGGGACAGCCTCGGCGGCTCGCCGGGGCGCCGCAGGCGATATAATCCGAGCCTCCGCCGAGGGGCGCTGCGACCGTGGAAACAGCACGGCCAGGCTCGGCGGATCGCACCCGAACGGCGCCCGGTTCCCCACCCCACCCCCTCCCGAGCGGGAGCGGGCACAAGAAACCGGAGCTGGACCATGAATGCCGTTGCCAAGACCTTCTCGATGGAAGGTGATTACAAGATCGCCGACATCTCCCTGGCCGACTGGGGCCGCAAGGAGATCGACATCGCCGAGCACGAGATGCCGGGCCTGATGTCCATCCGCCGCAAGCACGCCGCCAGCGCTCCGCTCAAGGGCGTGCGCGTGACCGGCTCGCTGCACATGACCATCCAGACCGCGGTGCTGATCGAGACGCTGAAGGACATTGGCGCCGACGTGCGCTGGGCCTCCTGCAACATCTTTTCGACCCAGGACCATGCCGCGGCCGCGATCGCGGCCACCGGCACCCCCGTGTTCGCCTGGAAGGGCGAGACGCTGGAGGAATACTGGGACTGCACGCTCGAGGCGCTGAGCTTCCCCGACGGCAAGGGCGGCTTCCTCGGTCCGCAGATGGTGGTCGACGACGGCGGCGACGTGACCCTGCTGATCCACAAGGGCTTCGAGCTCGAGCAGGGCGACCAGAGCTGGGTCAACGCCCCCGCCTCCAGCCACGAGGAGCAGGTGATCAAGAACCTGCTCAAGCGCGTCGCCAAGGAGCGTGCCGGCTTCTGGACCACCGTGGTCCGCGACTGGAAGGGCGTCTCCGAAGAGACCACCACCGGCGTGCACCGCCTTTACCAGCTGGCGCAGGACGGCCAGCTGCTGGTGCCGGCGATCAATGTCAACGACTCGGTCACCAAGTCGAAGTTCGACAACCTGTACGGCTGCCGCGAGTCGCTTGCCGACGGCCTCAAGCGCGCGCTGGACGTGATGCTGGCCGGCAAGGTCGCCGTGGTCTGCGGCTATGGCGACGTCGGCAAGGGCTGCGCGGCCTCGCTGCGCGCCTATGGTTCGCGCGTGATCGTCACCGAGATCGACCCGATCTGCGCGCTGCAGGCGGCGATGGAGGGTTTCGAAGTCGCGACCATCGAGGACACCCTCGGCGAAGCGGACATCTACGTCACCACCACCGGCAACAAGGACATCATCCGCGTCGAACACATGACGGCGATGAAGGACCAGGCCATCGTCTGCAACATCGGGCACTTCGACAACGAGATCCAGGTCGATGCGCTGAAGGCGGTGGACGGCGTGGAAATCATCAACATCAAGCCGCAGGTGGACAAGTACGTGTTCGCGAACGGCAACGCGATGTTCCTGCTGGCCGAGGGCCGCCTGGTGAACCTGGGCTGCGCCACCGGGCATCCGAGCTTCGTGATGTCGAACTCCTTCGCCAACCAGACGCTGGCGCAGATCGACCTGTGGGCCAACAAGGACACCTACCAGAACAAGGTCTACATCCTGCCCAAGCTGCTGGACGAGGAAGTCGCGCGCCTGCACCTGGAGAAGATCGGCGTGAAGCTGACGAAGCTCACCCAGGAACAGGCCGACTACCTGGGCGTACCGGTGGAAGGTCCGTTCAAGCCGGAGCACTACCGCTACTGAGCCTTCTGCGGACATGTCCGCGGGTACATGAAAAAGGGCGCCCCCGAGGCGCCCTTTTTCTGGGTTCTTCCCCCAACCGGGGCTCGCACCCCGCCCTGGAGCCAATCCCGTGGGAACGGCGTCTCCCAACCCTGTGGGAGCGGCTACAGCCGCGATCAACGACAGCGCGGGACCAGTCGTTACGTCTTGTGCTGCTCCGTCCTGATTCTCGCTGCCCATCCCGCGCACACCGCGGCCGCGGCCGATCAGTACTCAGCCGGGATGCGCCAGCGCGTAGTCGATCGCCGCCCGCACCGCCGCCACCTGGGCCGCGTTGCACTGCGCGGGCGTGGCGGAGGGGCTGTCCGGATAGACCTCGGTGGTGGTGACGTAGCGCGCATCGGTCAGACTGGCGCACAGGCCAAGCGCCTTGACCGGGTAGTTGATCACGCCGTGGGCAACGACCGGCGAACCGATCATTTCGCCGGCGGCGTCGGCCGGCGCGATGTGCGTCACCTGCTCGACCGCGGCGATCACCGCCTGCTGGAAGTCCGGCTGCGGATCGTGGCTGTCGCCGACCAGGTAGAAGCCGTCCGGGATCGAGCCAGGCTCGAAGGGCTTGCCGTCCCGCGCGGCCAGCGCGGGGCGGAACTCGGACTCGTCGGTGTCGGTGGTTTCGTGCAGGTCGATGTGCATCAGCACGCGTCCCCCAAGCCCTTCCGCGAAGCGCATGAGCGCTGCGGATTCGGGCGCCGGGCTGTCGGCCAGGAAAGAGCGGTTTGGATCCACCGCCTCCGGGTTCCAGCGCTGGACATGCTCGTAGCCCCAGGGACTCACGCAGGGGACGACGACCAGGTTGGCGCGCCCGGCGTGGTCCTGCGCATGCTCCGCCGCGAACTGAAGCGCACCATGCACGCCGCTGGTCTCGTAGCCGTGCACGCCGCCGGTGACCAGCATCACCGGCAGTGCGTCATCCCAGCCGCGGCTGCGGAGGGCCAGCAGCGGGTAGCGTCCGGCGTCGTATGCGAGTCCACCGTATTCGACCAGCTCCCAGTCCGTGCCGAGATCCTGGACCGCGGACTGCACCTCGTCGCGGTAGCTGCGCTGGCGTCGCTGCGCCTCGCGCCACGCCACGCGTTCGGCGTCGCCCCAGGGCTGGCCAGGCACGCCGATGGGATAGAAGTGTTGCGTGTCCGCCATCTCACCGCCCCGAGTCGAATAGGCCGGCGACTGTAACAGCCGCCCCAACTCTTAACATCCATCGCGATAAAGCGATATGATTCGCCGACACCTGATGGACGCCCGCCCATGACCGCGATCAGCTTCGAGTTCTATCCGCCCAAGGACGAGGTCCAGCGCGCCCAGCTCGACCGCACCGCGGCCCGGCTCAAGGCCTGGGCGCCGGACTACGTCTCCTGCACCTTCGGCGCCGGCGGCTCCACGCTCAGCTACACCGGCGACACCGTGCGCGGCCTGATCGACAATCACGGGCTGGACGCCGCGCCGCACCTGTCCTGCGTGGGCGGCACCCGGGCCGAGATCGCCGCGCTGCTGGCGCACTACCGCGAGGCCGGCTGCCACCGCATCGTCGCGCTGCGCGGCGACCTGCCGTCGGGCATGGGCCACCCCGGCGAGTTCCGCTACGCCGCCGACCTGGTGGCCTTCATCCGCGCCGAGCACGGCGGGCATTTCCACATCGAGGTCGCCTGCTATCCGGAAACCCATCCGCAGGCCGAGGACGCCCTCGTCGACCTGCGCCATTTCAAGGCCAAGGTCGATGCCGGTGCCGACGGGGCGATCACCCAGTATTTCTACAACGCCGATGCCTATTTCCGCTTCGTGCAGGAGGTCCGGGCGGCGGGCGTCGAGGTGCCGGTCGTGCCCGGCGTGATGCCGATCGTGAACTTCAGCCAGCTGCGTCGCTTCTCCGATGCCTGCGGCGCCGAGATCCCGCGCTGGCTGGCCAAGCGCATGGCGGCCTACGGCGACGATGTCGACAGCATCCGCCAGCTGGGCGCGGACTTCGTCGCCGACCTGTGCCGCCGCCTTGTCGACGGCGGCGCGCCCGGGCTGCACTTCTACACGCTCAACCTCGCGCGCCCGACCGCGGCCGTCCTCGACAGGCTGGCCTGACCCCCACACCGCGCGCTTCTGCGCGGCAGCCCGGCGGGGTACCCTTGCCCGATGCCGTACCTGCGACACCCCGCCCGGGCCGCTGCACTGCTGTCGGCCGCGGCGCTGCTCGCGGTGGCTGCAGCCCTGCCCACGCCCGCCCACGCGCAGATCCGGCGCTGCACCACGTCCGATGGCGGGACCGTGTACACCGACCGCAGCTGCGATTCGCTGGGCGCCGTCGAAAGCCGGCCGCCGGCGGACGGCGGCAGCGGTGCCCCGGCGGCGCTGCGCTACCGGGGCGGCTGTGCGCGCCGCCTTCCCGAGCTCGTGTCCGAGGTCACCGCGGCCATCGATGCCCGCGACACCAACCGGCTGGCCCGCAGCTACCACTGGCCCGGCACGTCCACGCGCAGCGGCTATGCGCTGATCGAACGGCTCGATGCGATCGTCCGCCGCCCGCTGCTCAACATCACCGCGCTGCGCCCGGCCCGGACCGTGGTCGCGCCCGTCGAGTCGTCCTCGTGGAGCACCGGGGGGAGCCTGGCCGCCCCGCCTCCACCGAGGGCCGAGCCTGAGCCTCCGCGCCGCCCGGTCGCGCTGCGCATCGACCAGGCGCTTGCCGACGGCATCACGCCGTCCAGCACCACCTTCGGCCTGCGCCGGCACATGGACTGCTGGTGGATCACGCTCTGAGCGCGCAGCGGCACGGTGGCCTGCGTCACAATGCGCGCACCACACGGCGGAGCGACGCGATGCAGTACCCGGAATGGATCTGGCACAACGGCGGCATCAAGCCCTGGGCCGAGGCGAACACCCATGTGATGTCGCACGGGCTGCACTACGGCTCGTCGGTGTTCGAAGGCATCCGCGCCTACAGGACGCCCGGCGGCAGCGCGATCTTCCGGCTCCACGACCACATCCGCCGCCTGTTCGCCTCGGCGCGCATCTACGACATGGTGATCCCCTACTCGCCCGAAGAACTCGAGGCCGCCTGCCACGAGGTGGTCGGCCGCAACGGGCTTGAACAGGCCTACCTGCGCCCGGTCGCCTGGCGCGGGCTGGGCGGCTTCGGGCTCAGCGCGGAGACGCCGATCGACGTGGCGGTGGCGAGCTGGCACATGGGCCCCTACCTCGGCGAGGGAGCGCTGGCCGAGGGCATCGATGCCTGCGTGTCCAGCTGGCAGCGCTTCGCGCCCAACACCATCCCCGCGGGGGCCAAGGCGGGAGGCAACTACCTCTCGGGCCAGCTGGTGGCGCGCGAGGCGCGGCGCCTGGGCTTTGGCGAGGGCATCGCGCTGGCGTCCACCGGGCTGCTGAGCGAAGGCGCGGGCGAGAACCTGTTCCTGGTCTTCGACGGCGCGCTGCACACGCCCCCGGTGAGCGCAGCGCTCCTCAACGGCATCACCCGCGATTCGATCATCCAGCTGGCCAAGGACGCCGGCATCGCCGTGGTCGAACGCGACCTGCCGCGCGAATACCTCTACCTGTGCGACGAGCTGTTCATGTGCGGCACCGCCGCCGAGATCACGCCGATCCGTTCGGTCGACGGCCGCCAGGTGGGCGCCGGCAAGGCCGGGCCGGTCACGCTGCGCCTGCAGGAGCTGTTCTTCGGCCTGTTCGAGGGCAGCACGCCCGACACCCGCGGCTGGCTGGACCCGCTGGCCCGATAGCGCCATCGCGCAGGCGGGCCACGGACCGCCGCGCGCGACGCGACGCAGGCCGGGTCAGCCGTCCGCGTCCCCGGCGTCGAAGTACAGCGTGGCGACCACGCCGCGCTCTGCGCCCGGTACCACGCGCACCTGCCAGTCATAGAGCCTGCACAGGCGGCGCACGATGGACAGGCCGATGCCGCCGCCGTGGGTGTGTTCGGCGTGGCTGCCGCGGTAGCCGCGCTCGAACAGGTGCGCCGCGTCCTCCGCGCTGAGGCCGGGACCGGAATCGATCACGTCGACCGCACCCTCGTGCAGGCGGACCACGATCGTGCCGGCCACGGTGTACTTCACCGCGTTGCCGATCAGGTTGCCCAGCGCGACCGACACCGCGGCCTCGGGCGCGTCCACCATCAGGCGCCCGGCCTCGCCCTCCAGCTTCAGCTCCAGCGCCTTGCCGCCGAGCTGCGAGCGGTGCGCCTCCAGGAGCTGCTCGGCAACACGGCAGACGTCGGTGTTGCCGTGGCCGCGCTCCGCGCGCGAGAGCAGGAGCAGCGCGCTGATCAGGTCGGTGCACTGCAGTTCGGCGCGCTGGATGCGCTGCAGGCGCGCCAGGGTCTTGTCGTCGAGGTCGGGGCGCGACAGCAGCAGCTCCACCGCGCCCTTGATCACCGCCAGCGGCGTGCGCAGCTCGTGGCTGACGTCGGCGTTGAACTCGCGATCGCGCTGCACCACCTCGGTCAGGCGCGCGGCATAGTCGTCCAGCGCGGTGGCCAGCTCGCCCACCTCGTCGTCGGGGAAGTGCGGGGCCAGCGCACCGGGTCGCGCACTGTCGCCAGACGCACCCAGCAGGTTGGCCAGTTCGGACACCGGCCGCATCACCCGCGATGCCGACCACCAGCCGATCACGCCGGCCAGCACGGTGAACAGAACCACCGCGGCGATCAGGATCAGCTTGATCCGGGCGCGCACCTCGGCGGTGCTGGTCATGTCCTGGGCGAGGAAGAACCAGTATTCGGCGTCCTTCTTCACCACCAGACGGTAGACGAAGGGCTCGCCGTCCTCCTCGCCGGTGATGTTGTAGACGCCGGTCTCGAGCTCGGCCCAGTCCGGCGGCACGTTGTGCAACCGCCCGGGACCATAGACGATCGCGCGCACGCTGCTCAGCGGCGCCCACTCGGCGCTGCGATCCTTGTAGAAGCGCTCGGCGTATTCGTCGACGTTGTGCTTGAGCACGCTGCCGACGGTCTGGTCCTCCACCACCGCGCCGACGAAGACGGCGGCGATCGCGAACATCGCGGTCAGGCCGAGCCCGAGCAGGACGAACGAGAGGATGATGCGGCTGCGCAGCCGCCGGCGGTAACGCCTGCGGCCGAGTCTCTTCGGCGCAGGCGCGTCGCCTTCAGCTTGGGACATCGGGCACGGCGATCCGGTAGCCGATGCCGTGGCGGGTCTGCACCAGCTGCGTGGGGAAAGGCTTGTCGATCACCGCGCGCAGGCCGTGGATGTGCACGCGCAGGCTGTCGGAATCCGGCAGTTCCTCGCCCCAGACCCGGGTTTCCAGCTCCTGGCGGGTGACCACCGCCGGCGAGGCCTCCATCAGCGACTGCAGGATCTTGAGCGCGGTGGGATTGAGCTGCACCAGTTTGCCGCCGCGGCGCACCTCGAGGGTGTCGAGGTTGTACTCGAGGTCACCGACCTCGAGTACGCGCGTCTGCACGCCCTTGCCGCGACGCGCCAGGGCATTGAGGCGGACCTCGACCTCCTGCAGCGCGAAGGGCTTGATCAGGTAGTCGTCGGCGCCGGAGTCGAAGCCGGCCAGCTTGCTGTCCAGGCTGTCGCGCGCGGTCAGCATCAGCACCGGCGTCTGCTTGCGGGCCTCGTTGCGCAGCTTGCGGCAGACCTCCAACCCGTCCATGCCGGGCAGGTTGAGGTCGAGCACCACGGCGTCGAAATCATGGACCACGGCCAGGTGCAGGCCGGTGACGCCGTCGGCGGCGAAATCGACCGCGTGACCGCGGTCTTCGAGGTAATCGCCGATGTTGGCGGCGATGTCCTGGTTGTCTTCGATGACGAGGATGCGCACTGGAGCCCCTTACATGCCGTTGGGATTGTTGCCCATGGCCCTTGGGTTGTACCTCAGGAAGTCCTTGGCTGAATCCGTGGCGCGACGACGGTCGCCCACGGTCATGCAGACGTTGGTGGACATGTTCGAACCGGTCGCCTTCTCGCGCCTGCAGACCATGCGGCTGTCGGCGTGGGCGCGGCCCAGCAGGGTGTTGATCCGCTCCTGCTCGTTGAACACCCGGACCCTGGTGGCGTCGGGGAGTTGCTTCACGGTCTGCGCGTCGCCCAGCAGGCTGGCGATGTGCAGCAGCGACTCCTGGACAACCCGCGCGTCCTCATCGCTGATGTCGCTGTAGGTCTCGCCGTCGCGCAGGGCGGCGATGATGGCGTCGCGCTGGGCGTGGAAGCCGCTGTTCAGGTCCAGGCCCTTGTCGGGCGCGAAGTTCGTGGCGTCCGCACTGGTGTTGGCCAGAGCCGTGGCCGACAGCGGCAATGCCAGGAGGAACAGCAGGATCGTCTTGTGCATTCTGGAACCTCGTCGATTTGTGGAAACGCGCGGGCGCACGGCCGACGCCATGGCCGTGCCCGCCTGATTCTGCCCGTGTGCCCAGCGTCGCACAATCGCAATTCATCCGGATGCGACGGACACAAAATGGCCCGGGCGAACCTTTCGCCCGGGCCCAAGGACGTTACTGACCCGATGACCACAATCCACTACTGACGACTGGAGAGTTCCGGAACCTGCGAACACTTCCCGCGTCGACCACGCTACCGGCGCACTGATTAAAGCGGCGTTAAATATCCGTCAATTTTAACGGCGCGCCGTTCGCTTCACGCGCGTCCGCGACGGCATTCCCACGCCTTTGGCCGAAGCGGCGGCGTATTCGATGATCCGGCCGGCCACGTCGACGCCGGTGGAACGCTCGATTCCCTCCAGGCCGGGCGACGCATTCACCTCGAGCACCAGCGGCCCGCGCGCGGACGGCACCAGGTCGACCCCGGCCACGCCCAGCCCCAGGGCCTGCGCCGCGCTCACCGCGACCGCCGCCATCTCCGGATCCGGCTGCAGCCCTTCCGCGGTGCCGCCGCGATGCAGGTTGGCGCGGAAGTCTCCTTCCGGCGCCTGCCGGCGCATTGCCGCCACCACTTCGCCGCCCACCACCAGGCAGCGGATATCCGCGCCTCCGGCCTCGGCGATGAACTCCTGCAGCAGGAAGGTCGCGTACAGCCCGCGCAGCGCATCCACCACGCCGCGCGAGGCCGAAGGCTTTTCGGTCAGCATCACCCCGCGGCCCTGGGTGCCTTCGGTGAGCTTGATCACGTGCGGCGGCTCGCCCAGCATCGCCAGGAGGTCGTCGGTGTCGTCGGGGTTGTCGCCGAACACCGTCACCGGCATGTCGATGCCGCGGGCCGCCAGCAACTGGTGGCAGCGGAGCTTGTCGCGCGCGGCCGCGATCGCCGCCGACGGATTGGGCGTGTGGCAGCCCATCAGTTCGAACTGGTGCAGCACGGCGTTGCCGTAGCGGTTGATCGAGGCGCCGATGCGCGGGATCACCACGCCGTACCCCGCCAGCGACTGGCCCTTGTAGCGCAGCGCGAAGCCGTCCTTGCCGATGCGCATGTAGCAGCGCAACGGATCCAGCACCCGCGCGCTGTGCCCGCGCTGGCGCGCGGCCTCCACCAGGCGCCGGGTCGAATAGAGCTTGCCGTTGCGCGACAGGATGGCGAGCTTCATCGACGTGGCGCCTGGACGTGGCCGTGGAGTGGCTTACGGCGCGATCTTGGCCGCGGTATCGAGGTACTTCCGGCCCTGCGCCCGCACCGTGTCGACCTCGTAGCGCTCCGACGACACGTGCACGGCTTCGAGCGTTTCGGCCAGGCCGTCGAGCTCCGACGCGATCTTCTCCAGCGCGTTCTCGAGGGTATAGGTCAGCTCGTGGATCTTCGCCGTGTGTTCCGGCCGCAGATCGTCCTCGGCAAGGACCGCGGCCAGCTGCGCGTTGTAGTTGGCGAAGTTGGCCAGCGCCTGGTCAAGCGTGGCCGAGGCCTCGCCTTCGAAATGGTCGGGGCGGTCATCCGCATACGCGATGCCGCAAAGACCCAGCGCAAGCAAGGGGGCGGCAACCAGCAGCGACAGGTTCTTCATGGTGACTCCGGGCGTGGGGACAGCAGATGATAATGAATCCCATTACCAGATGCATGCACGTCAGCGACCGCTGTCGCGCGCGCGGTCCATGGGCCGGGAGTTGGAGCGGGTGAAGGGAATCGAACCCTCGTCGTAAGCTTGGGAAGCTTCTGCTCTGCCATTGAGCTACACCCGCATCTGGCGCAAGTCTAGGGCCCGGCCACGCGGATTGGCAACGCCGCGAGTGCAGGCCGATCGGGCCCGCCGCGCGTGCAGGCCAACCGCGAGCCCGCCGCGCGGCGTGCCGGTCCTCAGAAGCCGGCGCCGACGCTGGCGAAGACCATCGCGTGCTTGCCACGCTTCTCGCCGCTGTTGACGCTGGCGCCGATGTTGGCGTCCAGCCCGAACAGCTGCGTGCGCGCACCGAAGGTCAGGGTCACCCAGGACTGGTCGTACTCGACGCCGGGGACGGCATAAGGCAGTGAGCCTGCGATCGACTGCGAGCGTGCGAAGGCCTGCACGGCCTCGTCCTCGAATTCCCGGTCGACAGTCAGCCGCGCGTACGGCTGCAGATGGTCGTGGATCGCGTAGGCCAGCTGCCAGCCCGCGCTGCCGACGGTGGAATCGAACTCCTGGTCGAGGTAACCCAGCGAGGTCGACAGCGTCGGGTCGCTCTCGTTGAAACCGTCGACCTCGATCTGCTGCATGACCACGCCCAGTACCGGGCCGTGGCGCAGCGCGCCTTCGCCGAACTCCCAACCGCCCTGCACCGCCAGGCCCAGGTTGCTGCCATCGGCCGAGCCGGTGTGCGTACGCAGCGCCGGGCCCATGGTCACCTGGCGCTCGATGTCGAAGTCCAGGCTGGTGTAGCTGAGCTGGCCGTTGATCCAGCCGCCGGCATCGCTCTTCCACCCCAGGTAGCCGCCGACCGAGATCTCGGACTGGTCCCATTCGCCGCGGCGCTTGCCCCAGTCATTGGCCTGCGCGCCGTAACCGATGAAGCCGCCATAGACCAGGCTGTCGCTGCCCCAGTCCATGCCGACGGTCAGCGCCGGGCCGGTGCCATCGTAGTGGTCGCCGTGGGCATAGCGCTGGAAGTCGCCGCGCAGGTCGGCCCACCAGCGCGAACCGGAGGCTTCGCCACGACCGGCGATCTGCGCGTCCACGCGCGCGGCGCGGTTGCGGCCGGTGCCTGCGGCCGAGTGCGGCAGCACCGCCATCTGGCGCGGACCCTCGATCGCGGCCATGGCCAGGTCGGCCAGCGCGCGGTGCGCGCCGCTTGCGGGATGCACGCCATCGGCGAACAGGTAGGTCTGCGGCGCGTCCGGGCTGACCAGGCTGGTCGGGTTGCAGGTCAGCGACTGCGCGACCACCTGCGGCATGCAGGCGGTCCCGGTGACGTTGCTGATGCCGAACATCGCCGGATTGGCCGCCACTTCGCGCAGGAAGCTGAAGGTGTCGACCGGGATCACGCTCAGGCCGTTGGCGGCCAGCGCGGCGAACAGGGCGTCGTTGTACATGGTCGCAAGCGCGGTGGCCTGGGCCTGCGCGCCCGGGCCCTGGGCGACCTGCGCCGGGGTCAGGCCCAGGTCGGGGATGTTGGGCACCAGCACGTAGCGCGCGCCCGCCGCCTGCAGGCTGCCGATGATCCCGACCTGCGCGGCCACCGCGCCACCGATGATGGCCTGCGCGTTGGCCGGGTCGGCCGCCACCGCGAACAGGTCGTTGGCGCCGCCCCAGACCGTGTACAGGGCGTCCGGGTCGGCCCGGCCGCCGTTGGCGGCGAGGTAGGCCCCGGCCTGCGTCGCCAGCGACGGGGTGAAGCCGAGCGCGCCGTTGCCGTCGACCCCGTTGCGGGCACCGCCGGCGGCGTAGTTGTCGCCTGACTGGCCGTTGCCGTTGGGCGAGGCGTCGGTGCCGTAGTACTGCGCCAGCCACTGCGCCCAGACCAGGCCCGGGTTGGTGGTGAACTGGCCGGTGACCGCCTGCACTTCCGGCGGCAGCAGCGGCCGGAAATAGCCCGCGTCGGTGAGGCTGTCGCCGAAGAACACCGTCTCCGAGAAGGGCTGGTCGTTGGCGGCGGCGGCCAGCGGCAACGCGGAGAGCGCGAGCGCGGCGGCGAGCAGGGTACGGCGGAAGGTGCGGGGCATCGACATCTGGGATTCCTTGCGGCGGATGGCAGGCGACCGCGCCTGGCGCGGCCGGCCATCTTCCACGGCGGCGACGGTGCGCTCAATGTGCACTGCGGCATGCCGCGCGGCGACGGCATGCAATCGCGCCGCGCACGGGCGACAATGGCGCCATGGACATCATCCTCAACGGCGAACCGCAGGCCCTGCCCGGCCCCTGCACCGTCCTCGCCCTGCTTGAATCCCGGGAGCTGGCCGGGCGCAAGGTGGCGGTGGAAGTGAACGGCACCATCGTTCCGCGCAGCCTGCACGCCGAACACGCGCTGAAGGACGGGGACCGGATCGAGGTCGTGCACGCCTTGGGGGGCGGTTGACGGGCAACGCTTGCGCAATAATGGCGCAATGACCAGTCCAGACAACCATCGCGGCGACGCACTCGTCATCGCCGGCACGCCCTTCCGCTCCCGCCTGCTCACCGGCACCGGCAAGTTCAGGGACCTGGAAGAAACCCGCCTGGCCACCGAGGCCGCGGCTGCCGAGATCGTCACCGTCGCGATCCGCCGCACCAACATCGGCCAGGACCCGGGCGAGCCCAACCTGCTCGACGTGCTGCCGCCGGACCGCTACACGATCCTGCCCAACACCGCCGGCTGCTACACCGCCGAGGAGGCCGTGCGCACCCTGCGCCTGGCCCGCGAGCTGCTGGACGGCCGTCAGCTGGTGAAGCTCGAGGTGCTGGGCGACCGGAAGACGCTGTACCCGGACGTGGTGCAGACGCTGAAGGCCGCCGAGCTGCTGGTCGCCGACGGCTTCGACGTCATGGTCTACACCTCCGACGATCCGATCCTGGCCAAGCAGCTGGAGGAGATCGGCTGCGTGGCGGTGATGCCGCTGGCCGCGCCGATCGGCTCGGGGCTCGGCATCCAGAACAAATGGAGCCTGCTGGAGATCGTCGACAACGCCAAGGTGCCGATCATCGTCGACGCCGGCGTCGGCACCGCGTCCGACGCCGCGATCGCGATGGAGCTCGGCTGCGACGGCGTGTTGATGAATACCGCCATCGCCGGCGCGCGCGAGCCGGTGCTGATGGCGCACGCGATGAAGCTTGCCGTCGAAGCCGGCCGCGCCGCCTTCCGCGCCGGCCGCATCCCGCGCAAGCGCTACGCCAGCGCCTCGTCCCCGGTCGACGGCCTCGTCGGCTGATGACCGACCCGTTCTCCAGTCCGGGTTCGAAGGCACCGCCCAAGCCGTTCACGATCGAAGATGGCAATCGCCGCGTGCGCAGCTTCGTGCTGCGCCAGGGCCGGTTCACGCCTGCGCAGCAGCGCGCCTTCGATGCCCAGTGGCCGCGCTTCGGGTTGGATTACGCCGGCACGCCGCGCGACTTCGAGGCCGCCTTCGGGCGCGCCGCGCCGCTGATCCTGGAAATCGGATTCGGCAACGGCGAGGCGCTGCGCCATTCGGCCACGCATGACCCGGCGCGCGACCACATCGGCATCGAGGTCCATGCGCCCGGCGTCGGCCGCCTGCTCAACGCACTCGCCGAAGACGGCAGTGGGAACGTGCGCCTCTATCACCACGACGCGGTGGAAGTGCTGGAGAACGAGGTCGCCGATGCAGGCCTCGACGAAGTCCGCATCTACTTCCCCGATCCCTGGCACAAGAAGCGCCACAACAAGCGTCGGCTGGTGAATCCTGCGTTCGCCGCGCTGCTGGTGCGCAAGCTCGCGCCCGATGGCCGCTTGCACCTCGCCACCGATTGGCACGACTATGCCGAGCAGATGTGGGACGTGCTCGATGCCACGGACGGCTTGCGCAACCGCGCCGGCGCCCGCGGCCACGTGCCGCGGCCGACCTGGCGCCCACAGACGCATTTCGAAAGCCGTGGCCAGCGCCTCGGCCACGGCGTGTGGGACCTGCTCTATGACAGGGTGCCCCACGACCGGGTGCCCGACGACAGAATGCTGCACGAACGCAGGCCGCACGGCAGGACCGGGGACTAGACGCAGGACATGGAGACGCTGGCCCTCACCACCGACATGAAGCTCGTCCTCGGGCTGGTGGCGATGGTGATGGGACTGTTCCTGTTCGAACGCGTGCGCGCCGACCTGGTGGCACTGGTCGTGCTGGTGGTGCTGGGCCTGACCGGCCTGGTCGCGCCCGAGGACATCTTCAACGGCTTCTCGTCCAACGCGGTGATCAGCATCATCGCGACCATGATCCTGGGCATGGGCCTGGACCGCACCGGCGCGCTGAACCGCCTGGCGGCCTGGCTGCTGCGGAGATCGAAGGGCGCGGAGAAGCGGCTGCTGCTCTACACCTCGGCCATCGCCGGCCTCAACTCGTCATTCATGCAGAACCCGGCGGTAATGGCGCTGTACCTGCCGGTGGCCTCGCGCCTGGCCTCGCGCACCGGCCTCAGGCTGTCACGCTTCCTTCTGCCGATCTGCGCCGCGATCATCATGGGCGGCTCGCTGACCATGGTCGGCAACTCGCCGCTGATCCTGTTGAACGACCTGCTGGTCGCGGCCAACGCCAACCTGCCCTCGGGCGTGGCCACGCTCGAACCGCTGCCGATGTTCGCGCCACTGCCGATCGGCCTGACCCTGCTGGTGCTGGCGCTGGCCTATTTCCACTTCTTCGGCGACAGGCTGCTGGGCGGCGGCGGCGAGAGCGACGGCGGCGTGACCCCGGCGCGCACGCAGAGCTACTTCGCGCGCGCCTATGGCATCGAGGGCGACGTGTTCGAACTCACCGTCAGCGCCGACAGCCCGCTGGTCGGCATGGCCCTGGGCGAAGCCGAAAGCCTGCACGGCGCACCGCTGCTGCTGGCGCTGAAGACCGGCAACGACTCGCGCCTGGCCCCGCCCGCCGATGCCCGCATCTGGGTCGGCAGCGTGATCGGGGCAATGGGCCCGCGGCAGCAGATCGCGGATTTCGCGCAGAACAACATGCTGCGGATGTCGACGCGGCTGCGCGAGTTCGGCGACCTGTTCAACCCCAGCCGCGCCGGCATCTCCGAAGCCGTGGTGCCGCCAACCTCGAAGTTCATCGGCAAGACCCAGGCCGAGCTGGCCATGCGCAAGAACTATGGCATCAGCCTGCTTGCGGTGAACCGCGACAAGGACGTGCTGCGCGAGGGGATCCGCAACCTGCCGCTTCGCGCCGGCGACATGCTGGTGCTGCACAGCATCTGGCAGGACCTGGCCAAGACCGCGGCCAACCGCGATTTCGTGGTGGTCACCGACTACCCCAAGGGCGAGCAGCGGCCCCACAAATTCAAGGTCGCGATGGCGATCTTCGCGGTCACCATCCTGGTCGCCCTGGGCTCGGACCTGCCGACCTCGATCGCGCTGATGACCGGCGTCGCCGGCATGCTGGTCTGCGGCGTGCTGAAGATGGACGAGGCCTATTCGGCGATCAGCTGGAAGACGGTGTTCCTGATGGCCTGCCTGATCCCGCTGGGCTGGGCGATGGACACCAGCGGCGCGGCGGCCTGGATCGCGGGCCACACTATCGAAGAGCTGCCCAGCGGGCTGCCGGTATGGGTGATCCAGCTCACCGTGGCCGCGCTGACTTCGGTGTTCTCGCTGGTCATCAGCCACGTCGGCGCGACCATCGTGATGGTGCCGCTGGCGATCAACCTGGCCCTGGCGGCGGGCGGCGATCCGACCGCGTTCGCGCTGATCGTCGCACTGTCCGCCTCGAACAACCTGGTGACCGCATCCAACCCGGTGGTGTCGATGGTGACCGGCCCCGGTGACTACTCCGCCCGCGACCTGTGGCGCGTGGGCGCGGCGCTTTCGGCGGTCTACCTGGCGGTGGTGGTGACGCTGGTGAACCTGATCTTCTGAGTGGCCTGCAGGGCGGTGTCGGCCCAAGCCTGATTTACGCGGCGTCGGGCGCGTTTGCCAGCCAGACGGCACCATCGCGCACTTCGACGGCCACCGCGCGCAGCGCTTCGCCCCGGCAGGGCCCGGCCTCGCAGACGCCACCCACGGTCTCGAAGCTGGCACCGTGCACCGCGCACACCAGCAGCCCCTCCTTCGACGCCAGGAAGCGTCCGGGCGCCCAGTCCAGGCGCCTGCCTGCGTGCGGGCAGATGTTGAGCCAGGCGCGCACCCCGCCTGCGGCATCGCGATGCAGGATCAGGGATTCCTCCGCGCCGTCGACCAGGGCTTCGGCCTCGGCGAAGCCGCCCGCGGGCAGGGCGTCGAACGCCAGCAGGGGCGAATTCCCGCGATCGGTTAACACTTCACTTACATCTTCCGGCGCCATGGCCCTGATACTCACGTCATCACCAAGTACTCACATTCTGGCATTACCGCATGATTAACAGCAGCTTCCGCACCTTCCACGCCCGTTTCGACGCGAGCCAGCTCGGCGCCATGTTCGCGCCGCGCAAGCCGCGGCACCCGCTGCTGCGCGTGGCCGTGGGCCTGCTGGGCGTGGCCCTGCTGGCCGTGTTGCTGGTACTCGGCGTGGTGGTCGGCACGGCGATGCTCGCGGTCGGACTGGCCCGGCGCCTGCTCACCCGGGGCGCCAAGCCGCAGGCCAGTGCCGGGGCGGTGGTCGACGCCGAGTACCGCGTGGTCGACAAGCCGGCGCACACCCTGCCCTACTGAGCGCCCCGCGCGCCCGTCCCTGGAGCCTTCCATGACCGACGTGATCCCCGCGCCGGCGCCGGTGCGCGTGCCCGTGCGCGGCGGCGGCAGTTTCCCCGTGCGCCGCGTGTACTGCGTGGGCCGCAACTTCGCCGACCACGCCCGCGAAATGGGCGCGCAGGCGCCGGCCTCGAAGGCCGAGCGCGGCAGCCCGGTGTTCTTCTCCAAGCCGGCGGACGCCATCGCGACCGGCGGCGTGGTCCACTATCCGCCCGCGACCGCCGACCTGCACCACGAGGTCGAGCTCGTGGTCGCCCTTGGCCGCGATGCGCCGGCTGGCGTGCTTGATCCCGCGGACGCGGGCGCGCTGGTGTTCGGCTACGGCGTCGGCCTGGACCTGACCCGGCGCGACCTGCAGGCCGCGGCCAAGAAGGCCGGCCTGCCCTGGGACACCGGCAAGGGCTTCGACGAATCGGCGCCACTGAGCGAACTCGTGCCCGTGGCCGACATCGGCGAACTGGCACCGCGACGCCTGTCGCTGGCCGTGAACGGCGACGAACGCCAGGCCGCGCCGCTGTCGGACCTGATCTGGGACGTGCCCGACATCCTGCACGAGCTGTCGAAGCTCTACGCCCTGCGCGCCGGGGACCTGGTGTTCATGGGTACGCCGGCGGGCGTGGCCGCGCTGGCGCCGGGGGACGAATGCGAGGCCCGGCTGGACGATGCCATCGTGATGCGCTGCCGGATCGCCGCGGCGCGTGTAGGGTGACAGGGCCACCAACGGCAGGACACGGAGAGCGCCATGGGCATGATGAGTGAGTTCAAGGAATTCGCGATGCGCGGCAACGTCATCGACCTCGCCGTCGGCGTGGTCATCGGCGCCGCGTTCGGCAAGATCGTGACCGCGCTGGTGGACAACGTGATCATGCCGCCGATCGGCCTGCTCATCGGCGGCGTCGATTTTTCCGATCTTGCCATCACGCTCAGGGCCGAAACCGTGGATGCGGCCGGCGAAGCGGTGCCGGCGGTGGTGATCGGCTACGGCGAGTTCATCAACGCGCTGATCCAGTTCCTGATCGTCGCGTTCGCGATCTTCATGGTGGTCAGGGCGATCAACCGCCTGAACCGCAAGTCCGAGGAGCCGGCCACGCCCGAGGCACCCGCGGAGGAAGTGGTGCTGCTGCGCGAGATCCGCGATTCTCTGAAGCGGTAGCGCGTCCGCCCACCGGGCGGGACTTCACGCACATCGGCACGGAGCCGCGGCTTGCTAAGCTCGCGGCTTCGTCCTTTCAGTGCAGCGGAGCGTCATGCGCCTGGTCCCGATGTTGCTCACCGCGGCGATCGCCGCGGCCATGATCCCGTCCACCGCCGCCGCCGATGGCGCGGCCGCTGGCGCCACGTCGCCGACGGTCGAAACCCGCATTCCGGACGCGTCCGTGGCGACGGCCGCCCGGCTGCGCGAGGCCGCGCTGGCCAGCCCGCTCGCCTGGGACATCACCGAGTCCCTGACCACCGAGATCGGCCCGCGGCTGGCCGGCAGCGAAGCCGACGCGCGCGCGGTGGAGTGGGCGAAGGCGAAGTTCGCCGAACTCGGCTTCGACCGCGTCTGGACGGAACCGGTGACGTTCCCCAAGTGGGTTCGCCGCAGCGAGCACGCCGCGGTGCTGGGCGCCAGCGCGCAGCCGCTGGCCCTGACCGCACTCGGCGGCAGCCCCGGCGGCACGGTCGAGGGCCAGATCGTGCGCTTCGCCAGCCTGGCCGAGCTGGAAGCCGCCCCGGCGGGTTCGCTCGCCGGCAAGATCGCCTTCGTCGACTATGCGATGGAGCGCGCCCGCGACGGCAGCGGCTACGGCCCGGGATCGCGCGTGCGCAGCCGCGGCCCTTCGGAAGCGATCCGCGCCGGCGCCATCGGATTCCTGATGCGCTCGGCCGGGACGGATTCGCACCGCAACCCGCACACTGGCATCACCCGCTTTGACGAGGGCCTGACGCCGGTGCCATCCGCGGCGCTGGCGGTGCCCGACGCCGACCAGCTCGCGCGACTGCTCAAGCGCGGTCCGGTGCGCGTCAACCTGGCGCTGGACTGCGGCTGGGACGGCGAATACACCTCGCAGAACGTGATCGGCGAAATGACCGGCGCCAGTCGCCCGGACGAGGTGGTGCTGATCGGCGCGCACCTCGATTCCTGGGATCTCGGCACCGGCGCGGTCGACGATGCCGCGGGCGTCGGCATCACCATGGCGGCCGCGGTGCACATCGCGGCCCTGGAGCGGCGCCCGGCGCGCAGCATCCGCGTGGTCGCCTTCGCCAACGAGGAGCAGGGCCTGCACGGCGGCTTCGCCTACGCGGAGAAGCACGGCGCCGACGTCGCGCGCCACCAGCTCGTCGCCGAAAGCGACTTCGGCGCCGGCCGCATCTACGGCTTCAACACCGGCGCCCCGGCGCACGCCCAGGCCGCCGAAGCACGCATCGCCGAGGCACTCGCGCCGCTGGGCATCGAACCCTCCGACGAGGGCGGCCCCGGCCCGGATGTGATCGGCATCTCCCGCGCCGGCGCCACCTGGGCCTGGCTCGGCCAGGACGGCACCGATTACTTCGACCTGCACCACACGCCGGACGACACCCTGGACAAGATCGACCCGGCCGCCCTGGCCCAGAACGCGGCCGCCTACGCCGTGTTCGCATACCTGGCCGCGGATGCGGAAGGCGACTTCGGCAGTGCGCCGGTCGCGGGGCCGTGACGGCGCAGAGCTTTTTTTTGCCACGGATTTACACGGATGGGCCGCGGGTTTACACGGATAAAGCAAACGCTGACTTTTGCAGGAGCAGGTACAGCTGCGGCCACAGGCGTGTGTGCGATGGGAGCATCTTTTGCCACGGATGACGCGGATCACGCGGATCACGCGGATTTACGCGGATCTGCCCGAAGCAACGGTGTTGCCGGAAACCACTCCCGAAAAAACGTCGGCCAGCGCCTGATGCGGGTGCCTTGCCTCAGCTTGATCCGCGTAAATCCGCGTGATCCGCGTCATCCGTGGTCAAAGCCTTTGCCCTATCCGTGTAAATCCGCGGCCCATCCGTGTAAATCCGTGGCAAACGCTTTTCCCGGCAGCAACTGCTTCGGCGGAATTCAGCCCCGCACCTGCCACCAGCGCGCCAGCAGCACCGCGGTCGCGGCCGAGACGTTGAGGCTTTCGACGGCGCCGGTGCCGGGGATGGAGACGCGCAGGTCGCAGGCGTCGGCCAGCGCCTCGGACATGCCCTCGCCCTCGGCGCCCAGCACATAGACCAGCCGTGGCGGCAGGTCGGTCGCGAACACGTCGCCGCCGCCGCGGACCACGGTCGCCGCCAGCGTGAAGCCGGCGCCGCGCAGCTGGGCGATGGCGTTGTCCTCGCGCCCCAGGCGCACCAGCGGCACGGCTTCCGCACCGCCCTCGGCCACGCGCGCGGCGGCGCCTGAAAGCTGCAGCGGCGAGTGCTTGGGCAGCATCACGGTCGCGCCGAAGTTCGCCGCCGAACGCAGGATCGCGCCCAGGTTGTGCGGGTTGCCGACGCCGTCCAGCCACAGCGCGCAGACCGCGCCTTCGCCGAGGTCCTGCAGCCACGTGGTCAGCGCGACCGGCGCTTCGCGCAGCACGTCGGCGACCACGCCCTCGTGGTGGCTGCTGGCAGCGAGCTTGCGCAGGTCGTCCTCTTCCACCACCCGGTAGCCAACGCGGTTGGCCACGCACCACTTCAGCAGCGGCTGCAGGCGCGGAATCAGCGCCTCGGCCAGGTACAGCTTGCGGATCGCCACCGGGCGGCGCGCAAATACCGCCTGCACGGCGTTCAGGCCATGCAGGCGGACCTCGTCATTGCCACCGGCCTTCGCCATCTCAGTCCTTCTTCCTGCCTGCCCAGAAGGCGGCGTTGCGGATGCCCAGCGACTCCGGATCGAAGGTCGGGTCCAGGCCTTCCTTCTTCTGTCGTTCGTAATCGCGCAGCGCCACCAGCGCCGGCTTCTGCAGGATCAGGATGGCGACGATGTTGAGCCAGGCCATCAGTCCCACGCCGATGTCGCCCAGCGTCCAGGCCGCGCCCGCCGAGCGCACCGCGCCCACGATCACCGCCAGCAGGATGAACACGCGCAGCACCAGGGTCATCCAGGGCCGGTGCACCTTGCGGTTGATGTAGGCGATGTTGGTTTCCGCCATGTAGTAGTAGGCGACGATGGTGGTGAAGGCGAAGAACAGCAGCGCCAGCGCCACGAAACCCGCACCATACCCGGGCAGCACCGACTCCACCGCCGCCTGCGCGAAGCCCGGGCCGGCCTCGATGCCGGGCAGTGCCTCGACCAGCATCGCGCCGTCGGGCATGCCGACGTTGTACATGCCGGTGGACAGGATCATGAAGGCCGTGGCCGAACACACCAGCAGCGTATCGACGTAGACCGAGAACGCCTGCACGTAACCCTGCTTGGCCGGGTGCGAGACCTCGGCCGCGGCGGCGGCGTGTGGCCCGGTGCCCTGCCCCGCTTCGTTGGAGTAGATGCCGCGCTTCACGCCCCATTCCACCGCAAGACCAAGCATGGCGCCGAAGCCAGCCTCCATGCCGAAGGCGCTGCGGAAGATCAGCATCAGCATCTCCGGCACCTGCTCGACGTTGAGCACCAGGATCACGAACGCGACCAGCATGTAGGCCAGCGCCATGAACGGCACCGCCAGCTCGGCGAAGCGCGCGATGCGCTTGACGCCGCCGAAGATGATGAAGCCCAGCGCGATCACAACGCCGGTGGCGGTGACGGCAGGCGCCATGCCAAAGGCATTCTCCATGCCCGATGCGATGCCATTGGCCTGCACGCCGGGCAGGAAGAACCCGGTGGCGACGATGGTGACGACCGCGAACAGCCACGCGTACCACTTCTGGCCCATCGCCTTTTCGATGTAATAGGCCGGGCCGCCGCGATAGCGGCCTTCGTCGTCCTTTTCCTTGTAGATCTGCGCCAGCGTGGATTCGACGTACGCGGTCGAAGCGCCCAGCAAGGCCATCACCCACATCCAGAACACCGCGCCCGGGCCGCCGAAGGCGATGGCGGTGGCGACGCCGGCGATGTTGCCGATGCCCACGCGCCCCGACAGCGAAATCGCCAGCGCCTGGAACGAGGACACGCCGGCGTCCGACGACTTGCCCGACAGCAGCAGCCGGATCATCTCGGGCACGCTGCGCAGCTGCATGAAGCGGGTGCGGATGGAGAAGTACAGGCCCGCGCCCAGGCACAGCGCGATCAGCGCCTTGCTCCAGATCAGGCCGTTCAAAGTGTTGAGAAGGTCGTCCAAGTGCTGGCTCCGGTGGTGGATCGCAGTGCACCGGCGCCATGTTCACCCTGGCCGGAACCGGCCCGATTCTCCACGATCGGCGGGCAAATGCGAACCGGCCGCGCGAAGGCGGCCGGTGGCTCAGGCGTGTCCGCCGACGCTGGGCACTTCGCGCTGCTGCTTCGCGAGTTCCTGCGCCACGGCTTCAGGCGAGCGCGTGAACGGCGCGAGCAGGCTGTAGACGGCAGGCACCACGAACAGTGAAAGCAGGGTCGAGAACGCCACGCCGGCGATGATCACCACGCCGATCGTGGCGCGGCTGGCCGAGCCCGGGCCGCCGGCCAGCACCAGCGGCAGCGCGCCGGCGGCGGTCGCGATCGCGGTCATCAGGATCGGGCGCAGGCGTACGGTCGACGACTCGACAATGGCCTGCGACACGCTGCGACCCTCGTCGCGCAGCTGGTTGGCGAACTCGACGATCAGGATGCCGTTCTTCGCCGCCAGCCCGACCAGCATCACCACGCCGATCTGGCTGAAGAGATTCAGCGTGCCCCCCGTCGCCGCCAGCCCGATCAGCGCACCAAGCACGCCAAGCGGCACCGTCAGCATGATCACGAAGGGATGCACGAAGCTCTCGAACTGCGCCGCCATCACCAGGTACACCACCAGCAGTGCAAGGGTGAAGGTCAGGAGCACGGCGCCGCCGGCCTTCTGGAACTCGCGCGACTCGCCCTTCCAGCCCACCTGCGCATAGTCGGGCAGCTCGGTGCGCACGACCTCGTCGAGGAACGCCAGCGCATCGCCCATCGGATAGCCCGGCGCGAGGCCGGCGCTGACGGTGATGGCGCGCATGCGGTTGAAGCGGTTGAGGCTGCCGGCCTCGGCAAGCTCGGACAGCGTGACCAGGTTCGACAGCGGCACCAGCTCGCCGCTGCGCGCGCGCACCTCGATCGCCGCGAGGTCGGCGGGATCGGCGCGCCCGGCGCGACCGGCCTGCACCAGCACGTCGTATTCCTCGCCCTCCTGGACGAAGGTGGTGACGCGGCGGCCACCCATCATGGTTTCCAGCGCGCGGCCAATGTCGGTGACGCTGACGCCCAGGTCGGCGGCGCGCACGCGGTCGATCTCGACCCGCATCTGCGGTCGCGTCTCCTTGTAGTCGGAGTCAACGGAGAAGAAGCCGGGGTGCGCCTCCATCCGCTGCATGACCACGTCGCGCCAGGCTGCGATCTCTTCGTACTCCGGACCACCCAGCACCATCTGAATCGGTTGCCCTCGGCTGCCCACGAGTCCCCCGCCCACGCGCGGCTGTGCCTGCACGCCGCTGAGCGTCCCCAGCTCGGAGCGCAGCGAGTCGGCGACCTCGGCCGTGCTCTGCTCGCGCTTGTCCCAGTCCTCCAGGAAGACGATCACGTTGCCGGTGTGCATTTCCTCGCTCGCGCCCCAGCCGCCCGGGGCACGGGTGTTGTAGCGGCGGATCGCGCCGTCCTCCTCGGCCACGCGCCGGGCGAAGACCTTCTCGACCTCGCGCACCTGCTGGACGGTGTAGTCGTAGCCCGCGCCCTCCGGCCCGACGATCGAGACGAAGAACGAACCGCGGTCCTCGGCCGGTGCAAGCTCCGACGGCACCACGCGCGAAAGGCCCCAGGTCGCCGCCAGGCAGGCCAGCATCACCAGCCCCACGCCGGCCAGCACCCGGCGCGGCCGCTGCCCGGACATCCACGTGAGCGCGCGCCCATAGGCGCCGGTGGTCGCCGCCAGGCGCGCGTTGAACCAGCGGTTGACCGGGTTGGACTTCTCCTCGGTGTGCGGGCGCACCATCTTCGAGGCCATCATCGGCGTCAGCGTCAGCGCCACGAAGGCCGACAACGCCACCGCGCCGGCCAGCGCTACCGACAGCTCGCGGAACAGGCGCCCGGTGTTGCCTTCCATGAAGCCCACCGGCAGGAACACCGCCACCAGCACCGTGGTGGTCGCGATCACCGCGAAGGCCACCTGTTTGGTGCCGCGCTGCGAGGCCACCAGCCGCGGTTCGCCCAGGTCCACGCGGCGCTGGATGTTCTCCAGCACCACGATCGCGTCGTCCACCACCAGGCCGATCGCCAGCACCAGCGCCAGCAGGGTCAGGAGGTTGATCGAGTAGCCGAACAGCACCAGCGGGATGAAGGCCGCCAGCAGGCAGACCGGCACGGTGACCGCCGGGATCAGCGCGGCGCGGAAGCTGCCCAGGAACAGCCAGATCACCACCAGTACCAGCGCCATCGCTTCGATCAGCGTCCAGTACACGCGCTTGATCGATTCCTCGATGAACACCGTATCGTCGTAGGCGACGAAGATGTTCGTGCCCTCGGGAAGCGACTTCTGGATTTCCACCGCGGCCGCGCGCGCCGAGCGGGTCACGTCCAGCGCGTTCGCGGTCGAGGTCTTGACGATGCCCAGGCCGATGTTGGGCTGGCCGTTGCTGTGGTAGTACGCGCGCCGCTCGGCAGACGACAGCTCGATCTCGGCCACGTCGCCCAGGCGCACCACGTAGCCGTCGGCGCCCTTGCGCAGCGGCATCGCGGCGAAGTCCTGGGGTTCGACATAGCTGCGCTCGACCCGGAGGGTGAAGTCGCGGCTGCCGGACTCGATGCGGCCGGCGGGCAACTCGACGTTCTCGGCGCGCAGTGCGGACTCGATGTCGTTGGGGGTGATGCCGCGCGCGGCCATCGCCGCGCTGTCCAGCCACACGCGCATGGCATAGCGCTGGCGGCCGCCGATGCGCACCTGGGCCACGCCGTCCAGGCTCGACAGGCGGTCGACGATATAGCGGTCGGCGTAATCCGACAGCTCCAGCGTGTCCATCGTCGCCGAGCTCATGTTGAGCCAGATGATGGTGTCGGAATCGCTGTCGGCCTTCTCGACCTCGGGCGGGTCGGCCTCGTCGGGCATGCGGTCGGCGACGCCGCTGATGGCGTCACGGACGTCGTTGGCCGCGGCCTCGATGTCGCGGTTGAGGGTGAACTCCAGGGTCACCGAGGAGCGCCCGTTGCGGCTCCGCGACTGGATGATGTCGATGCCCTCGATGCCGGAGAGCGCGTCCTCGAGCACCTGGGTGATGCGGGTTTCCACCACGGCCGCGGACGCGCCGGGATAGTTCACGTCCACCGAGACGATCGGCGGGTCGATCGCCGGCAGTTCGCGCAGCGTCAGGCGCGAGAACGCCATCACGCCGATCACCATCAGCAGCAGGCTCATCACCGTGGCGAACACGGGGCGGCGGATGGAGAGGTCGGACAGCATCATGGCTCAGCCCTCGCCCGGTCCGGCGGCCTCGCTCGCGCCGGCCGCGCCCGGTTCGCCTTCGCTGGTGCCGGCCTCCCCGGGCCCGGCTTCGACGATCGCGCTGCCGTCGCGCAGTTTGCCGGTGCCGTCGATGACGATGCGGTCGCCGGGCTCGAGGCCCGAGACGATCTCGGCCATGCCGCCGGCGCGCGAACCGATCGTGACCACCACCTGTTCGGCGGTGGCGTCGGGGCGCACCCGGTAGACGAAGGATTCGCGGCCGACCTGGACCACGGCGATTTCCGGGACCAGCAGCGCGTCGCGCTCGGTGCGCTCCAGTTCGATCTGCATCAGCATGCCCGGGCGGAGCAGGTGCTCGGGGTTGGCGAAGTCCGCGCGCACGCTGAACGCGCGGCTGGTGGGGTCCACGCGCGAGCCGACGTTGCTGACCACGCCCTCGAAGCCGCGGCCGCGCCAGGCGGTGCTGGTGCCGGTGATGCGCTGGCCCGGGGCCACGTGCGACAGGTGCGCCTCGGGCACCGGGAAGTCGACGTAGACCGAGGACAGGTCGTCCAGGGTCGCGACCACGGTGCCGGGGGTGATCAGCGCGCCGGGGCTGACCTGGCGCACGCCGAGCACGCCTGCGAACGGCGCGCGCACCACGCGGTCCCTGAGGTTGGCTTCGATCTGCCGCACCTGGGCGCGCGCGCTGTCGCGGGTGGCGCGCTGGGTGTCGAGCGTCGCACGCGCGATCAGCTGCTGCGCGGCCAGCTCCTGCTGGCGCTTCAGCATGCGATCGGCTTCCTCCGCGGTGGCGCGCGCGGCGGCCAGCGCTGCCTGCTGCTGGTCGCCGCTGAGGGTGACCAGGGGCGCACCGGCGGCGACCACGTCGCCGCTTTCGAAATGCACGCGTTCCACGGTCTCGCTGACCTTGGCGGTCACTTCCACCGCTTCGCGCGCCTTCACCGTGCCCAGCGCGCGGATGCGGTCGTTGAAGGGCTGGATGGACACGACTCCCGTCGTCACCACCGCCGCGGGCGGACCGCCCTGGCTGCCCGCCTCGCCCTCCGCTCCACAGGCCGCGAGGGCCAGGGCGAGCAGGATGGCGCAGCAGGCTTTGGGGCCGGAGCGGAAGACGGGGGCGTCGGACATCGTGGGCGGGCAACGGCAAAGGGAAGCCGTGCATTCTATCGACCGCGTGTGGCCGCGACGTATGCCATGAGGCCCGTTCGCCGGATGCGCCGTTGCGGTCAACCGGTGGCGCCCTCGTGCGTTACGGCGCATTCTGGCCTTGGCCCCGCGGACGGACCCGGGGCCACGTCCCCCACCCACGCAGGACGACGCCATGATCCACGAAAGCATCCTCCACACCATCGGCGGCACGCCCGTGGTGCGCCTGAACCGCATCGCGCCCGCCGGCGCGACCCTGTACGCCAAGGTCGAATCCTTCAACCCGGGCGGCTCGGTCAAGGACCGCCTGGCGCTTGCCATCATCCTCGACGCCGAACAGCGCGGGGTGCTGAAACCCGGCGACACCGTGGTCGAAGCCACCTCCGGCAATACCGGGGTGGCCCTCGCGATGGTCTGCGCGGCGCGAGGCTACCGGTTCGTGGCCACCATGGCCGAGAGCTTCTCAATCGAACGCCGCAAGCTGATGCGCGCCTATGGCGCCAGGGTGATCCTGACCCCGGCCGCGGAGCGCGGCACCGGCATGGTGCGCAAGGCGAAGGAGCTGGCCGACGAGCACGGCTGGTTCCTGGCCGACCAGTTCGCGAACCCGGCCAATCCGGCGTACCACCGCAATACCACCGGCGCCGAGATCCTGCAGGATTTCGCCGGCCGCCGCCTGGATCACTTCGTCACCGGCTGGGGCACGGGCGGCACCCTGACCGGCGTGGGCGAAATGCTGAAGCTGGCGCGCCCCGGGGTCGAGGTGGTGGCGGCGGAGCCGGCCGTGGCCGCGATGCTGCAGGGTGGCGACTTCAGCCCGCACAAGATCCAGGGCTGGACCCCGGACTTCGTGCCCGCCGTGCTCAACCGCCAGGCCGCCGACCGCGTGCTGTCCGTGGCCGACGACGTGGCGATCGCCACCGCGCGCAGGCTGGCCGCCGAAGAAGGGATCTTCGCCGGCATCTCGGCCGGCGCGACCGTGGCCGCGGCGCTGGACGTGGCGAAGGACGCCGCCGAGGGCGCTGTCATCCTGGCGATGCTGCCGGACACGGGCGAACGCTACTTCTCGACCCCGCTGTTCGAGGGCGTGTCCGAAGGCAGCGACGACGACTGGCTGGCCGGCCTGCCCTGACCCGGCCCACCGCCGTGGGAGCGGCTACAGCCGCGATTCCTGCGGAGCACAGGACAGCAAGACATGAAAAAAGGGCGACCCTGCGGGCCGCCCTTTTCATGCTGCTGAAGGCATCGCGGCTGTAGCCGCTGCCATAGGGATCAGCCGCGCGACCACTGCCCCAGCGCGGCCAGGCCGTTGGCCTTGGCGCGGTCGAACACGGTCTTCTGCGCCGCGTCGTAGTTGCCGACCAGGTCCTGCGACCACAGCTTCAGCGCCGCCGACTGCATGGCGCGGCCGTAGGAGAACGACAGCGGCCACGGGTTCGGACCCATGCGGTTCATCGCGTCCAGGTGCGCGGTGGCGTCCTCGTCGGACTGGCCACCGGACAGGAACACGATGCCCGGGAGGATCGCCGGCACCGCCGACTTCAGGCACATCAGGGTGGCTTCGGCGACTTCTTCCACCGGCGCCAGCTCACCGCTGTCCTTGCCCGGCAGCACCATCGAGGCCTTCAGGATCGTGCCCTCGAGGGCCACGTTCTGGTTGTACAGGGCGTCGAACAGCGCGCGCAGGGTGACCTCGCTGACTTCGTAGCAGGTCTCGATGTCGTGGTTGCCGTCGATCAGCACTTCCGGCTCGACCATCGGCACCAGGCCCTGCTCCTGGCACAGCGCGGCGTAGCGCGCCAGCGCGTGGGCGTTGGCCTCGATGCAGGTGCCCGAGGGCACGTCGTCGCCGATGTTGATCACCGCGCGCCACTTGGCGAAGCGGGCGCCGAGCTTGTAGTACTCCTCAAGGCGCGCGCGCAGGCCGTCGAGGCCTTCGGTCACCACCTCACCCGGGAAACCGGCCAGGGCATGCGTGCCCTTGTCGACCTTGATGCCCGGGATCATGCCGTTCTCGGTCATGTACTGGGCGAAGGGCACGCCGTCCTTCGTCTTCTGGCGCAGGGTCTCGTCGAACAGGATCGCGCCGCTGATGTACTCGGACAGGTCCGGCGTGGTCAGGAGCAGCTCGCGGTAGGCGCGGCGGTTTTCCTCGGTGTTCTCGATGCCGACGCCGGCGAAGCGCTTGGCGATCGTGCCGGAGGATTCGTCGATGGCGATGATGCCCTTGCCCGGGGCGACCATGGCGAGTGCGGTTTCTGCAAGCTGTTCGATGCTCATTCTCTGGAACTCCGGGCGGGCGACAGGGCCGCCCAGTATAGCCGTTCGGCCCCGCCGGAGCCTCGGGGAGCCCTCGGGGGATGCTGTGGGAGCGGCTATAGCCGCGATAGATCCCGATCGCGGCTATAGCCGCTCCCACA